>JBKPDF010000074.1:0-12552 GCA_046727735.1 Pseudomonadota bacterium
CCCACCAACCTGGTTTACATGTCACGGACGAGCCGCTTACCCCTCTCCCCGGCGGGTAGAGGTCGATCCCCGCCGAAGGCGAGGATCGGGTGCGGGGGTCACGATCTGCAGTCTCGAAGAAGATCCGATCCCCCTCACCCCATCCCTCGCCCCTGAGGGGAGAGGGAGTCGACTGCGGCCCGCTTAGAATCAAATACGGCCGCCTTGATCCAGAGAGGTGAACCGCCGGGCAGCGCCTCATCGCTTCGCTCGCATCTCGGCGGCGGCAGCACGAACCGCCTTGATGATGTTCTGGTAGCCGGTGCAGCGGCACAGGTTCGACGACAGCGCTTCGATCAGGTCCGCTTCGCCGATATCGGGATCGTGCTCGAGCACGCCGGCGGCGAGCATGAGGAATCCGGGCGTGCAGAACCCGCATTGCAGCCCATGATGCTCCATGAAGGCGCGCTGCAGCGGATGCAGCGCCTCGCCGTTCGCGAGCCCCTCGACCGTTCGGATTTCCTTGCCGTGCGCCTGTACGGCGAACATCAGGCAAGAACGCACGGGCTCGCCGTCGAGGAGCACCGTGCAGGCGCCGCATACACCGTGCTCGCAGCCGATGTGGGTGCCGGTCTGTCCGCAATCGTCGCGGATCGCGTCGACCAACGTCCGCCGCGGCTCGACACGCACGGCGTGCCTCACGCCGTTGATCAGCAGCGAGACCTCGAGTTTTTCGGTCATACGTCGATCCGGGCATTGCGCAGGGAGGCGCGAATGCGCTGCGGCGTCGCTGGGATTTCGTCGATCGAGATCCTGAACGGGGAAAGCGCGTCGTTGATCGCGTTCAGCACGGCGGCCGGGGCGCCGATCGCACCGCCTTCGCCGAGCCCCTTGGCGCCGGTGATCGTCTCCGGGCTCAGCGTTTCGAGGTGCTGAACCTCGATCGGCGGAATTTCCCCGATCGTGGGGGGCAGATAATCCGCCAACGTGGTCGTAAGGATGTTTCCGGTTTCGTCATAGACGATTTCTTCTAGCAGCGCATTGCCGATGCCCTGGGCGACCCCGCCGTGAATTTGGCCCTCAGCGATCATGGGATTGATCAGCCGTCCAGCATCCTCGGCGACCAGGAATTTCTCGATCTCGACCGCGCCGGTCTCGACGTCGACTGCGACCAGCGCCGCATGGCAGGCGTTGGAAAACGTGCCACGAGGATCGTAGGTCGCGCTCTCGACAATACCCGGCTCGATCTCGCCGCCGAATTGGTGGATCTGGTGGTAGGCGGCCCGCGCCAGAGCCCCGATGGGCATGGAACGATCCGTGCCGGCCACTTTGGCGCTGCCGGCTTCGAGCACGATGTCCTCCGGCGCGGCTTCCAAGAGGTGGCTGGCGAGCCGCGTCAATTTCGTGCGCACCTTGCGGGCAGCCATCAGCGCGGCGCCGCCGGCGATCACCAGCGAGCGGCTCGCGAACGTTCCGAAGCCGTACGGCGTACGATCGGTGTCGCCGTGCACGACTGCGATCTGCTCAGGCGCGAGCCCAAGCTCGTCGGCAATGATCTGGGCGAGCGTCGTGCGCAGCCCCTGCCCGTGCGGGCTCGCGCCGAGCCGCGCTTCGACGAACCCCGCCGGGTCCATCACGAGCTCGACTTTTTCCCAACCGGGCGTGATCTCCATGCCGCGCGCCGCAAACGCCGGCGTGCCGTATCCGGTGCGCTCGGAGAACGTGGCAAATCCCAGGCCGAGGAAGCGGCCCTGCGCCCTCGCTGCTCGCTGGCGCACCCGAAACGCGGGCACGTCGATCGCCGCAGCGGCCAGCTCCATCGTCTCCCGGTAGCTCGCCACGTCGAACACGAGTCCGGTTGCTGACGTGTAGGGAAACCGGGCGATCAAGTTCCGGCGGCGAATTTCCAGCGGATCGAGATCGAGGGCGCTCGCGGCGCGATCCATCAGCTGCTCGAGCGCAACCGTGATGGCCGGACGCGCTACGCCGCGGTACGGCGCGATCGGACAGCTGTGGGTGAGCACGGCGCGCGCCACGCACGAATAGGCGCCCACGTCGTAGGGTCCCGGCAGTTCCGCCAATGCCATGAGCGGCTCGACCGCGCAGGTGGTCGGAAAACACGAATAGGCGCCGACATTGGCGGTGACGTCTGCCGCAAGCGCGAGGAGCTTGCCGTTTGCATCGAATCCGCCTTCGAGCCGGATCGTCTGGTCGCGGCTGTGGAAGGAGGCGATGAGATTCTCGCGACGATCTTCTCGCCACGCGACCGAGGTCTTCAGCCGGCGCGCCAGCCAGACCAGGAGAACGTATTCGGGCGGCAGCGACATCTTTTGGCCGAACCCGCCGCCGACATCCGGCGCGACGACCCGCAGCTGCGATTCCGGCATGCCGATCAGGTCGGCGATCGCCGTTCGCATGAGATGCGGGGTCTGCGTCGAGCAGTGGAAACAGATGCGTCCCGAAGCAGGATCGTAGGCGGCATGACCGCCGCGCGCTTCGAGCGGCAGCGCGCTCTGCCGACGAGACCGGACCTCAACCGTCACGAACCTTCGCGCGGTTGCGCGTGCGGCCTCGAAACCCGGCGTAGCGTGGCGCGCCTCGATGACGAGATTTCCGGGGATCCCGTCATGCACCCGCGGTGCGGCGGCAGCGAGCGCATCCTCGACACGGATCAGCGGCTTCGTTTCGGCAATCGTGAGCTCGACGCCGTCCGCCAAGTCCTCCGCCTCCTCCTCGCTCGCGGCGACGACGGCGGCGACCGGTTCGCCGACAAAGCGGACGACTTGGGTTGCGAGGATCGGCTGCTCGACCGGCATATAACCGAATTTGTGCAGCATCGGCCGAATGGGCTTTACGCCGTCGAGATCGGCCGCCGTGATCACGGTCGCGCCCTGCGGAGCGATGATGCGCTCGATGCGGCCGGCGGCGACCGGCGAACGCACGAATCGCACCCAATGCACCGCCCTAAGGTCTGCCGTGAAACGGCCGCGGCCGGTGACGAGGGCCGGATCTTCGAAGCGGCGGATCGAGCGCCCGACCCAGGTTCGGCACCGCTCGCCGCGCTTCATGCCGCGGCGCGCTCCAAAGCTCGGCGCGCGACCGCACGGACGAGGTCGCGCCGGTACTCGCCGCTTGCCTGAATGTCGTCCAGAGGCTCGATCGTGTCGGCGGCGGCTTCGGCGGCCTGCCGGAAGATGCCGATCTCCGGCGGCTTGCCGGCAAGCACGGTTTCCGCCTCCACGATCCGGCGCGGCGAAGCTTCGACCCCGCCGAGCCCAAGCCGCGGCTCGACCATCACGCCGTCCTCGAGCCGAAAAATCGCGAGCGCCATCGCAAGCGCGTAGTCGCCGGCTCGCCGGCTGAACTCATAGAAGCCCCAGCGGACATCCGGTGCGAGGATCGGCAGCCGTGCCTGCTCCAGGAGCTCGTCCTCGGCAAGAATGGTCGTCATCAGGCCTTGGAAAAAATCTCCGGCAGCAATGGTTCGCGCGCCACGCACGCTTCGGGCCAGAACCTCGCCGCCGAGCGTCGCCGCTACCAAGCACCACTCGGAAGCCGGATCGGCATGCGCGAGGCTGCCGCAAAACGTGCCGCGGGTTCGGATCGGATAGTGCGCGATATGCCGGACCACGAAGGCAAGCAAATGTCCGAGCGGCCCTTCGACGACAGGACGATGAAAGGCGGCATGGCGAACACACGCGCCGATCGCAATCGTGTCGGCGACGACCGTAAGCCGGTCGAGCCCCGCGACTTTGTTGATGTCGACGAGATGCGCCGGGCGTGCCAGCCGGAACGCCATGGTCGGTACGAGGCTCTGGCCGCCGGCGAGCACGCGGCCGTCCTGGGGCGCGACTTCGGCAAGCATCGCGATTGCTTGTTCGAGCGCATGGGGCGCGTGATAGGCGAATGGCGCGGGCTTCACCGGCCGCGGCTCCTTGCAATTTCGGTAGATGCTAGCGATCGATGTTCGAGGGAGTCAATTCGATGCAAGAACAGCGCCATCGTTCCGGCCGAGCGCGCCGGATCAGGTCCAGGCAGGCTCCGCGTGAGACACGGAACCATGACTACAAATTTCAAGGCGTTGAGACCGCGCTCATCGATCCCGGCTCAGGCTTGCTGCGCTCGCGTCGCGGGGATGACGGATTAGCTCGCGTCAGGCGGCGAGGTCCGCCGATTGGATGCGCTTGACCCCAGCCTGCAGCATGTCCGCCCAGGCTTTCTGCAACGAGCCCTGGGTGTCGATGCCGCGGCAAGCGTCCTCGATCACGTAGGTCTCGAACCCGATGTTGCGCGCGTCGATCGCCGTCCAGGCGACGCAGAAATCGGTCGCGAGTCCGCCGACGAACACTTTTTGAATGCCGCGCTGGCTCAGGTAGCCGCCCAATCCGGTCGGCGTCTTGTGGTCGGCCTCGAAGAACCCCGAATAGCTGTCCATCGCCTGATGATAGCCCTTGCGGATCACGAGCTCGGCGTGGGGGATGGAAATCTCCTTGGAGATATCGGCACCCGGGGTTCCCTGGACGCAATGGTCGGGCCACAGCACCTGGTCGCCATAGGCGAGTTTGACGACCTCGAACGGCTTCTTGCCCGGATGTGCCGACGCGAACGAAATATGCCCGGGCGTGTGCCAGTCCTGCGTCATCACCACATTGGCGAAGTTCTTGGCGATGCGGTTGATGACTGGGATCACCTGATCGCCGTCTTTGACCGCGAGGCTGCCGCCAGGCAGGAAACAGTTCTGCACGTCGACGACGATCAACACGCTTTTGCCGTCGACCGCGATTTTTTCCGCCGCACGCGCCATGCCCAAAGCTCCGAACAAGCTTGCGCCGAGGCCGATGCTGCCCAGGGCGCCGACGACCTCGCGTCGATCCCACATTATCATGGCTTTCCCCGCAAATCCGACCCGTGCGGCATCGTCAGGATGCCGCAGCGGTCATGATCTTGTGCCGCTGTCCTCGGCCGCGCAAGCGTCGTTACGAGCCCGCGCCGCCGTGCAGCGCCTCCCAGACTCGGCGCGGGATCGCCGGCATGTCGATGCTGCGCTTGCCGGATTTCGCGTTGAGCGCGTCGACGACGGCATTGATCACCGCCGGCGGCGAGCCGACCGCGCCCGCCTCGCCCGCGCCCTTGATGCCGAGCGGGTTCGCTGTGCACGGCACGTTGTGGGTCGAGAACGAGAAGAACGGCAGATTGTCGGCGCGCGGCATCGTGTAGTCCTGGAACGACCCGGACAGCAATTGCCCGCTGTCCTCGTCGTAGACCGTGTGCTCGAACAGGGCCTGCCCGATGCCCTGCACCACGCCGCCGTGAACCTGGCCTTCGAGCATCATCGGGTTGATGACCGCGCCGAAATCGTCGACGACCGTGTAGCGCTCGATCTTGACCTCGCCGGTATCGGGGTCGACCTCGACCTCGGCTATGTGGCAACCGTTGGGAAACGTCTCGGCGGTCGGCGTGCGCGTGTGCGTCGCATCGAGCCCCGGCTCCATGCCCGGCGACAGCTTCGCCTTGTCGCGCGCCGCCGCCGCGACCGTGAACAGGTCGACTCGGCGGTCGGTGCCGACGATGCGGAACTCGCCCTCGCCGTATTCGATGTCGCTCGCGGAAGCCTCCAACAGATTGCCGGCGATCTGCCGGCCTTTCTCGATCACCTGCTTCGAGCATTCGTGCAGTGCTGTGCCGGCGACCGGCAACGCCCGCGAGCCGCCGGTGAGCCCGCGTGGCGTGCGGTCGGTGTCGCCCATGATCACCTCGATCTTGTCGGGATGGACGCCGAGACGATCCGCGACCAGCTGCTTGTACGAGGTGATGAGCCCGGTCCCGTATTCGACGTTGCCGACGACGAGCTCGATGCGGTGATCCTTGAACTCGATCGACGCGGTCTCGGGAAACCCGCCGCCGCAGCGCTCGGTGTAGGTGGCCATGCCGATGCCGCGCAGCTTGCCGCGTTTCTTTGCTTCCGCACGGCGCGCCTTGAAGCCCGGCCAATCGGCCTTTTCCATGCACAGGTCCATCACCCGTTCGAACTCGCCGGAATCGAATGTGACCTGCGTCGCGGAAGTGTACGGCATCGCCGACGGCGGAACGAAATTGCGCCGCCTGATTTCGTCTGGTGAAAGCCCGAGATCGCGGGCGGCGGCATCGACCAGCCGTTCCATCAGGTAGGACGCCTCCGGCCGGCCGGCACCGCGATACGCGCACACCGGCACCGTGTTGGTGCACACGCCTTTGACGTTCACGGCGATCGCCGGTGTCTTGTAGAGGCCGGTGACGAGGTCGGTCGAGCGCGTCGGAATGAATGCGCCGAGCGGCGACAGATATGCGCCGAGGTTGGCGATGACGGAGACGCGCAGGCCGAGGAAGTGCCCGCGCCGATCCGTGGCGAGCTCGGCTCGGGAAAAATGGTCGCGGCCCTGGTTGTCGCTGATGAACCCCTCGGAACGATCGGGCTGCCATTTCACCGGGCGGCGCAGTTTGCGCGCCGCCCAGACCACGAGCCCATGCTCGGGATAAACGAACGCCTTCATGCCGAACCCACCGCCGACGTTCGGCGTCACCGTGCGCAGCTTCGCCTGCGGTATTTTCAGGACGGCGTCGGCGAGCGTGTCGCGCACGAAAGAGGCGCCCTGCGAGCCGGTGTAGAGCGTCGAGCGATCGGTTTGCGGATCGTAGTCGCCGATCGCGTTGCGCGGCTCCATCGAGTTCGCCACCACGCGGTTGTTGACGATTTCGATCGTGGTGACGTGCGCGGCCCGGGCGAACGCCGCTTCGGTCGCCGCGAAATCGCACCTGTCGTTGTCCCAGTCGAATACGATGTTGCGGGGAATGTGATCGAACAATTGCGGCGCGCCCGCCTCGATCGCGGCGCGCGCCTCGACGACCGCGGGCAGCGTGTCGTATTCGACCTCCATCGCCTCGGCGGCGTCGCGCGCCTGATAGAGCTTTTCCGCGATCACCAGCGCCACCGGTTGGCCGATGTGCCGCACCTTGTCGACCGCGAGCACTGGCCGCGGGGTTTCGTGGCGCGGCGTGCCATCGCGGTTGTCGAGCGGCGAGACGCAGGGCACGTCGCCGAGCCCGTCGGCCTGGACGTCCTCGCCAGTGAGGATCAGCAGCACGCCCGGCATGCCGCGCGCCCGCGTGGCGTCGATCCGCCCGATGCGCGCGTGCGCCGCAGGCGAGCGCAGCACATAGGCATGGACCATGCCCGGCAAAGCGATGTCGTCGGTGTAACGGCCCTTCCCGGTGATGAGCCGAAGATCCTCGAAGCGCCGCAACGGCTGACCGACCGCAAATTTCATATCGCCTCCAAGGGTTGCTTTGCGGGACGACTCGCGTGCTTTCCCTCCCCGCAAGGGGGAGGGTCGCCGCCAGAGGCGGCGGGATGGGGTGATTCCTTTTCGCCCCACCTGGCTCGCGTCTTACGACGCGTGCCGGCCTCCTCCGGCGAGGCAAAGAGCGGCTCCCGCGCAAAACGACGGCGCAGCTTGCGACATCACCGCACTGGTATCAAGCTGCGGCGCTCGAGCTCTGCATCCGGGAGGATCGTGCCATGCGTCTTGCGGGCAAAATCGCACTGGTCACCGGCGGCGCATCGGGGTTCGGGGCCGGCATCGCCAAGACCTTCGGGCGCGAAGGCGCCAAGGTCGCGATCCTCGATCTCAACGGTCAGGGAGCGAAGGAGGTGGCGGCTTCGATCGGGCCGAACGCGACCGCGATTCAGGGCGATGTCTCGGCCGCGCGCGATGTCTCCGCGGCGGTCGAGGCTACGGTCGCGGCGCACGGGCGGCTCGATGTCGTGGTCAACAACGCCGGCTGGACGCATCGCAACCAGCCGATGCTCGACGTGCCGGAAGCCGAGTTCGAGAAGGTGTTCGCGGTCAACGTTAAATCGATCTATCACATGGCGCGCGCGGCGATCCCGGTGATGCGGCGCCAGGGCGGCGGTACCATCATCAATATCGGCTCGACGGCGGGCATCCGGCCGCGTCCGGGGCTCGCCTGGTACAACGCCACCAAGGGTGCGGTGAATCTCCTGTCACGCTCGATGGCGGTCGAGCTTGCGCCCGACAAGATCCGGGTCAACTGCGTCGCGCCGGTCGCCGGCGAGACCGGTCTGCTCGCCGCCTTCATGGGCGAGGACACGCCTGAGATGCGGGCGAAATTCATCGCGACGATTCCGCTCGGCCGCTTGTCGCGGCCGGACGACGTCGCCAATGCGTGCCTCTATCTCGCCTCCGACGAGGCCTCGCTTGTCACCGGCGTGGTGCTGGAGGTCGACGGCGGCCGCACGATCTGAGGTCAGTCGTTCCGGGGCGCGCCGAAGGCGCGAACCCGGAACCCATGATCACCGCTTCTCAATTATAGCTCGTGGTCATGGATTCCGGACAGCCGCCTCGCGGCTTCCGGAATGACGCCGCGTTTGTTGTCCTACTCCGCCGCGATGCGGTGGGGGCGCGCATAGCGCAAAAGCGCGTCGTCCTCGACCGGCTCGATCGGCGTGAAATCGCGGTGCGCGATCCATTCCGGCCGGGTGAACTTGGTGATGTGGTTCGAGACCGCGCACAGCGTCAGATACACGATCTTGCGCGGGTAGGGCGTGATGTTCGGCGGCGAGGCGTGCACCAAGTTACCATGGAACATCAACACCGAGCCGGGTTTTCCGGTCGGCGCGACGATGCCGCCCTCCTTGGCGAGCCGGGTGACCGTCTCCTTATCGAGCGTCCACAACGGGTAGGATGTCGTCTGCTTGTCGTGGCCGGCCGCGAGCGTGCCGTGCTTGTGGCTCTTCGGGATGAACATCAGCGGGCCGTTGATCGCCATCACCTCGTCGAGAAACACCGCGATGTTCATGGCGCGCGGCGCGGGCATGCCGTCGTCACGCGCCCAGGTGCCGTAATCCTGGTGCCATTGCCAGACTTCGCCCTCGAACGCCGCCTTGGCGTTGATCTTGAACTGGTGCATGTAGAGTTTTTCGCCGAACAGCTGCTCGACCGGCTTCACGAGGCGCGGATGCGCGCCCAGGATGCGGAACGCCTCGTTGTAGGTGTGGGCGGCGAATGCCGTGCGCGGCGCGCCGGAGCTTTCCCGCCACACTTCCTTGCGCTCGGTCTTGTAGATGTTCTCGGCTTCGGCGCGCAGAACCGCCATCTCCTCGTCGGAGAAACAGTCCGGCAGGAACAGATAGCCTTGCTGGTCGAATTCTTGGAACTGGCGCGGCGAGAGTTGCATGTGCGTTTCCTCGCATTCTTGGCGTCCTTCCGGGGCGCGGGCGCAGCCCGCGAACCCGGAATCCATGAACACGGATTTAGAGACTCGCGGACTGTGTTCATGGATCCCGGGCTCCCTCGCTTCGCTCGGTCCCCGGGATGACAGAGCCCGGTAATTATACGCCAAATCGATCCGCCGGGAACGGCCTCTCAACTGACCGGCAGGCCGAGATGGGCGCGGAAGCGGTTCTTGAGAAACACCGCGTCCCGCGGCGGCAGCGAGCGCGGCGGATTGTCCGGCCTGACCTTCAGCACGAACAGGCGAGGACCCTCGGCTCGCCCGTGCAGCTGGGCGCGCAATGCGGCAACCGCCCGCAGATCGGCTGCCGAGCCCGTCTCCGCGAATCCGCAGGATCGAGCGAGCGCCGCGAGATCGATGCCGCAGCCGGTGTGGCTTTTCTGCATGCCGGTCTCGCCGAAACGGCCGTTGTCGATCACGACGATCGTGAGGTTTTTGGGCCGTGCAACCGCGATCGTCGCGAGCCCGCCGAGGCCCATCAGCTGCTCGCCGTCGCCGGTGATCGCCACAATGGTTCGGTCCGGCCGTGCCTGGGCAAGCCCGAGGCCGACCAGCGCCGCGCCGCCCATGGCGCCCCACAGATAAAAATTCGCGTCGCTGTCGCCGGCGGCGTGAACGTCATAGGTCGGCGATCCGAGCCCGGAGACTACCAAGAGCTCGCCGCGGTTTTCGAGCAGCGCCGCTACTGCCTCGCGCCGGTCGAGTGTCATGCGGCTCACCAGATTTTCTTGCCCAGCATGCGCTGCGACAGCAGCACTGCCATCTGCTGGTCCGCCTCGTAGGCCAGCGCCGCCGCGGCGCCGACGGCCTCCGCGAGTTCCTCGCCGCTGTCCGCGCGCACGGTGCGCACCCCGATCGCCTGCAGCGCAGGCTCCGTGGCGCGCCCCATCGGCACCTGCCAGGGATTGAACTCCGCCCATTCGCCGCGCATCGTCACCAGCATCAGCAGCGGAAAGCGCGCGATCGTCATCAGCGAGAGCATGTTGATGCAATTGCCGACGCCGCTCGACTGCAGCAGCAGCACGCTGCGCTTGCCGCCGAGCCAGGCGCCGGCCGCCATCGCGACGCCCTCCTGCTCGCTCGTGAGCACGGTCGATGTCACTTCCGGATCTGCGGCGAACAGATCGATCAGCGATGCGTGCCCGGCGTCCGGCACGTAGCTCATGTGGGTCACGCCGGCGGCTTTGAGCACATCGTGCACACCCGCGGCCCAGGGCTGCTGCTCCGTCTTGGATCCGCTACCCGGATTTCGCATGCGCGCGCGTTCTGGTTTCACCGGCGCTAATCAGTTCATTGCAGCGGGATCGAGGAGACGTGCTGCTTGAATGCCGGACGCGCCGCGATCGCCGCGTACCAGCGTTCGAAATGCTCGAGCTTCGGCCGTTCGGGAACGAGCTGCCGGAAACGATAGGCCATGATCCCGACCGGATGATGTGCCAACTCAATCCCCCCTTCTTTCTCGGCTACTGACTGAGCAAAATTGTCATTCAAAATCAAGGTCTTTCGGTAATTGACCGGCGGTAGGTAATGGTTAGGAAGGTTCGGTGAATTGGGAACGAAAGTGAGCCAAATGTACCGGAGTGGAACGAAAATCACCGGAATATCACAGGACACGTTCTCGGGGCGTTCACCTCACCTGCCCGCGCTCCAATAAACGCCCGAGGAGCCCGTCGCGCTGACCCTGGCCCGACATGCCCCTCGCGCTCCCTCGGCTCCTCGTGCGTTCCTGGCGGTTAAGCCCCACGCCCCGACATCCCCCTCCCCCTGTCCGTGCCGTGGGCCGTGAGCGGGAAATCTGCCAGCCCATGCGTCCACGATCCCCTGCGCCGAAGTCGAGCCTGGGCAAGCTGGCGGGTCTTGGCGGCTGGGAACTTTCAGGCCCTCCCCATGTTGTAAGGACAGGCCAGCCGGACCCCCTTCCCCCGTCCCCCAGTCCGGTCTGGCAAGTGACCTGAAGCCCCCGATGTCGCCAGGCTCCGGGGGCTTTTCTTTTGCCCTGGTGATTGCGGGGCCGAGATGTGCCGCTGGGCCTTCGGGCTGACCCCTTGTTCCGATGCATCCCTGTGCCAGATCAGGCATCATGGAAGTCGATTCCTACTGGCGGACCCGGACCATCGCGGACGCACAGGCTCAGGGCTACAACCCACCTGAGAGCAACGTGCCCATCGTGCGGCCGGATCGCTGATGTGCGTTGGCCGTTGTTGATCGATAAATCACGCCGAATCCGCCAGTGCCCCTATAAATCAAGTCGAAGGCGGGTTGGCGATGCTGCATGTCGATCAGCGTGGCGAAATTCATTCCTTTCTGGCCAGTAAGTAGTCGCACAATGGTCGTTCAAGGCCAGTTGCTGTAAGCCCGCGACCGCGACCTCCAAGCTCAAGGCGAGGGATACTGCCTTCTCACGCTGCGGCTTGATTCAATCTTTTCACATCAGTTCCCGGGAGGAGAGCCAGCGCACACAACTCGACGGCCACGATCCCAACAAATGCCGGACCCAGGATTCAAGTAGGGGCTTCCATAATAATAATACGGACCAGCGTAGCCATACGCGGGGTAATAGCCGGGCGCATATGCATAAGGTTGCGGGTAATAGGGCTGCGCAGAACCATTGCCGATGATGATGATGGTTTGCGATTGGGCGTTGCTTGGCATTCCGACGATGGCAGCCAGCAGCACCGTCGAAGCCGTGAGGATGGTAGGAACTGTGTGTCTCATTTTCGTACACCTCCTGTTGCCCATCCCACGCTTTTGAATGCTACTCGAAAATCGCGGCACCATGAAGCAATATTCTGTTAAGCTCATGGCTACACCTATCTGCGAGCGACGTGCCCATTGTGCGACCGTATCGTGCCAACGATGTGGGAACGCGACCCCGACCATTGGCGTGCGACATCACGACAGCGGCTGAGGGGGCTACTCCGGAACGACCGAGTTGACGGATGTTGCTGGGAGGTGGAACACTTTTTATTCGCCATTCCACCAAAGGGAGGTCAGCCGTGGGACAGATCGGAGAGCCTGTTAGAAGATATACCGTCATACCTCTGGAAGAGCCGGTGTCCCCCACTGCCGAGCCGGTAAGCCCACCGCCGCCCAACAGAGCGCCCACCAGCCCGGGACCCGTTACCAAGCCAGAACTGGAGCCGGTGAAGTAATGCGGGCGCGAATAACGATCATGGGCACCGATGAAAACGCGCTTGCGTGGAGGCTCAAACACGAGGGCATTCGTGCTGGAGAGATTATTGCCTATCGGGCTTGGCGGGTGATTGACCCACGTTGGTTTCG
>JBKPDF010000075.1:0-29727 GCA_046727735.1 Pseudomonadota bacterium
GCCCGGGGGTGCCGCGGGCTCGACGTGGCGGTCGGCGTCCGGCGGTGGGGCAGGTGCGGTCGGTGGCGCCGCCGGTCGTGCCGGCGCGCTTACGTCCAGCATCGGCGCGTGCGCGGCTTGCGCGCCGGAGTCCGGCGCGGAAAGCTCCGCGACCGGCACTTTCCATTCGAACGCGTCGATGCGGCCGGTGACCGGCGAAACCGGAAGCCAGTGCCGGGAAACGACCCCGTCGGCGGCCCAGGCGGGATCGCGTCGCGCCCGCAACGCGCGCGCGGTCCACTCGCGCGCCCGGCCGGTATCGCCGTGGTCGAGCTCCTCGAGCTCCGCCATCACGAGCGCCACCCGCTGCGTCGGCTCGGCCAGGAGCGGCGCCAGCGCTTGGCGCGCGACCGCGAACTCGCGGGCATCGAGCGCCGCGCGCGCGACCGCGAGCGCGCTCTCGACATGGCCTTGCGCCTGCTGCGCCAGCGCTTGCACGCGGGCAAGGCGCTCGCGCGCGGAATCGGCGATGCGCAGATGCGCGTAGATTTCCGCGAGATCCGGATGCGGATTCTTCCGCCAAGCCGCTTCGAGGATCTTGCGCGCTTTGCGTCGCTCGCCGGCATCCGCCAGCAGCCGACCGGCAAGCGCCGCGGCGGGCACGAGATCGGGCGCGAGCCTTGCGGCCTCGATCGCCAGCGCCTTCGCCTCGGCGGGGGCCGCGGTTTCCACAGCGAGCGCGCGGGCGGTCGTCAGCACCGCCGCGTGCCGGCGGTGGGTCGTCTTGTCGATCAGGCCGTTGCTCAATTGCGCATCGAGGATGTCGCGCGCGCCTTTCCAGTCGCCGGCGCGGCTGCGGAACTCGAGCACCGCCTGTCCGGCCCACGGCAGGCCGGGCGCGGCATTGGCGGCGGCCTCCGCGAAGCGTTGCGCGGCGCCGAAATCGCGCCGCCGCTGCGCCTCGACATAGAGACCGCGCAAGCCCAGCAGCCGCGTCTCCCGATGCTCGGTCATCTCGCGGAACGCGGATTCCGCACCGGCCCGATCGCCGGCAAGCTGGGCGGCTTGCGCATCGAGCAACAGCATCAGCGGCTCCTCCGCCGCGAACCGCCGCGCCTGTTGCGCGAACCGCCGCGCGGATCCTTGGTCGCCGACCCCGACGGCAACGAGCCCCCGCGCGACCGCCAGCCGGCCCTTGCGCTCGCGTTGGTCGCGCAGAGCGCGTGCAATGCGGCGCGGCGAGCGCCACAGCCCGCGCACGAGCGAGAACAGCAGCAAGAGGAGCGCCGCAACGAGCGCAGCCGCCGCCAGCAGGACCATCACCGAGGTTTCGATCCGCCAGCCGAGCCAGGTAATCGCCACTTCACCGGGACGGTCAGCGAGCCACACGATCCCGAGCGCGACGAGACAGACGAGGCCGAGGAACAGGACGACCCGAATCATCGTGTGCTCGCCTACTCGGCCGGCCGGGCGAGCGCTTCGAGCGCGTTCGCGGCGAGCTTCTTGGCGGCTTCGACCGCGGCGATGCGCGACTTCGCCGCCTCGATCCATGCCGCTGCCGGCGCCCGCACCTGCTCGGGCAGCCGCTCGACATCGGCGAGGGCGCCCGCGATATCGCCGCGCGTCGCCTTGAGCTCGGCTCGCGCGATGAGGGTCGACGGCTCATCGCCCGGCGCCTCATCGACCGGGCGGATGCGGACCAGCCGTTCCGCGCTCGCTTGCAGGCGCTCGATCACGCCCGCTTCGCGCCGCGGGGCACTCGCCGCCTTGAGCATGGCGGGCGCGAGCTTCGATAGGTTTTGCGCCAGCTGAACGGGAGCCGGTACGCCGGTTGCTGCGGCAGGCTCCAAGGGTGCGAGCGTTGATGGATCAGCAGCAAGCTGCTTTGCGGCCGCGAGCTCCGCCGCGAACGGCGCGCCGCGTTCCACGGCGACACGCAGCTCGGTCGCGACTACGGCAAGTCGAACGGCGCGATCGACCCCGGCCGCAACCCTGCCGAAGCGCTGCTCGTCGGCCTTGCGTTGCTGCTCGAGGCTCGCCACGCGGGCGGCGAGCGCCTCGAGCGCGGCGCGTTCGGCGGGATTACCGGTCGCTTCCGCGTCGGCTTTCTGCGCCTGACTTGCCGCGGCGTCCGCCCGCGCTTTGGCTTCATTTACTGCCGCCAATGCCTGCTCGATGCGACGATCGAGATCGGCGATTTTTTGGGCGAGCGCGGGATCGCCGGGAGGAGCGCCGGGGCTCGCCGCGACCATTTCGAGTTTTTTCAAACGCGCATCGATGTCTTCGGTCCGGCGAGAATCGGGCAACGCCTGCATGCGTCCGGCAAGCTCGCCGACTTGTCTCTCCAAGACGGCGACCTTGTCGGGCAACGCGGCCCATTCGTCGTCGGATTCGTCGGCACCCCGCAGCACGCCCGAAATCCAGAGCCCGCCGAAAATGCAGCCCGCGATGATCGCACCGGCCAGACCCGCGCCGATGAGCCCCCACATACTACGCGTGCGGGCGACCGGCGGCTGCGGGTCAGATTCCGTTTCCGGGCGGTGGGGTTCGCTCGCCGGTTCGGGATCCGGCGTCGGTTGCGGCGCCTCCCCAGCGCTCGTCGGCTCGGTCGCGACCTCCGATGCCTCGAGTTCGATCGTGGACGGTGGACGCCGGCGCCGACCGCCGGGCGCACCTTCTTCCGAGCCGCCGGTGTCCTCACTCGTCATTTCGTCTCCCGTTCGACGGAGCGGTGGGCATCGGCCATGGCATATCGCGGCACCCGCGCCTGCGCAATTTGCCCACTCAGGCTCGCCCGAGGAGGGCAACGAGCGCGTCTTCGTCCGGTTTCGTCGCGATCCGAATTGTGTCCGCGCCGGCCCGTGCCAACGGCTCGGCAATTTGCGCCGACATGCAAAGGTGCAGCGGCCTGAGCGCCGCCGGAACTACATCCGCGTGCTCGGCGCACCGCACGAATGCCTCGGCACTCCGTCGCGAGAAATGCAGTACGGCATCGAGCCCGCCGGTGCGCAACGCACCGACGATCTCGGCCGGAAATTGCTGCGCAGCACGGGCCTGGTAGATCTCGACGGTACGCACCGCAAGCCCGCGCGGCGCAAGATCGGAGGCGAGATCGCGGGCCTGCTCGCGTCCGGCGAGATAGAGCAGGGGCGGACCGTTGGCAAAGCGGTCGGCCGCGAATGCGGCCAGAGCGCCCGCGTCGCCGCCTGCCGAGGCGACTTCGGCAAACCCGGCAGCAAGCGCCGCATCGGCCGTGTGCCGGCCGACGGCGAGCACCGGAAGGGCGCGCAATTCCGCAAATCTTCGGTGCCGGGCGATCGCGTGCGCCGCATTGGCACTCGTCATCAGAATCGCTTGCCAGGGCGGCGGGCCTAGCTCCGCATCCGAGACCGGCTCGATGCTCAGTAACGGCGCGACGCGCGCTTCGTGCCCCAGAGCCGAGAGCGTCGCTGCAGTGCGCCGCGCATCCGCTTCCGGCCTCGTCACGAGCACGCGCATGTCAACCGGATCCGAGCCAGATCGTCACCAGGAATTTCCTCCTCAATGCGTAAAAAAATCCGGCGGCGCACGCCTTTTGAGCTCGCGGCCCGCGTCCGTGCCGAGAGCCTCGGCGTCACTCGCGGAGCCTTCGCGTTTCGTCTCGTGCGCCTCGCTCCCGTCGGGCCGTAGAATCATCCCGTGAAATCGCAGCACGCCGTCGGCTGTTCGCGCATGCCCGGCAATCGGCGTGCGACAGGAGCCATCGAGCTCGGCCAGGAACGCGCGTTCGGCCGCAAGCGCCGTCATGGTCTGCGCATGGCTGATCCGGACCAGCAGCTCCCGGATGCGCGCATCGGCGGCGCGCGCCTCGATCGCGATCACGCCCTGACCGACTGCAGGCAAGAATTCTTCGATCGAGAGAACAGCCGCGGCCACCTCATCGACCCCGAGGCGCCTGAGGCCGGCAAGCGCCAGCAACGTCGCGTCGGCTTCGCCCGCATCGAGCCTTCTCAGGCGCGTCTCGACATTGCCGCGGAACGTCACGATCCGCAGGTCCGGTCGCTGCCGCTTCACGAGGGCCTGGCGTCGCAGCGATGCGGTACCGACCGCGCTGCCGGGGGCAAGCTCGCGCAAGCTCCTAGCCCTTCGGCTGATGAAAGCATCGCGAGGGTCCTCGCGCTCGAGTGCTGCGGCCAGTGCCAGGCCAGCCGGGAGGATGGTCGGCAAATCCTTGGCGGAATGGACCGCAAGATCGATCGCGCCCTCGAGCAGCGCCTGCTCGATTTCTTTGGTGAACAACCCCTTGCCGCCGGCTTCGGCGAGCGGGCGGTCCTGGATCTTGTCTCCGGAGGTTCGGATGGGGACGAGCTCGACCGCCGAAACGGGGAGGCCGTGCGCCGCAAGGAGCGCGCCGCGCACAAGCTCGGCTTGCTTGAGCGCCAGCGGGCTCCCGCGCGTGCCGAGGCGCAAAACGCCCGATACCGCCGAGGATTGCACCCTGCGACCTCGCAATGCTACGCGTCCGTGCGGCCGCGATCATAGGGACGGCGGTGGCGACGTGAAAGCACAGCGCGCCGGGATCGCGGGCGGCGCCGGGCTCGGGCCGCCGGACAACATGCTCCTTCTCGGGATCGAAACCACGTGCGACGAGACGGCAGCCGCCGTCGTCCGCCGGCATCCGGACGGCCGCGGCGAGATTCTCGCGAACGTCATCCTCTCGCAGAGCGCCGAGCATGCGGCCTATGGCGGGGTGGTGCCGGAGATCGCCGCGCGTGCCCATGTCGAGGTACTCGATCTCACCGTTGCGGAAGCCATGGTGAAGGCGAAGGTCTCGTTCGCGGCGCTCGACGGCGTCGCGGCCGCGGCCGGACCCGGACTCATCGGCGGGGTCATCGTCGGCCTGACCATGGCCAAGGCGATCGCGCTCGTCGTCGAAAAACCGCTGCTTGCCGTCAATCATCTCGAAGCCCATGCGCTCACCGCGCGGCTGACCGACGGCATCGCGTTCCCGTACTGCCTGTTTCTCGTGTCGGGCGGCCATACGCAGATTCTGGCCGTGCTCGATGTCGGCAACTACGTCAGGCTCGCGACCACGCTCGACGACGCCGTCGGCGAAGGCTTCGACAAGACCGCGAAGCTGCTCGGGCTCGGCTATCCGGGCGGGCCGGAAGTCGAGCGCGAAGCCGCCCGCGGCGCCGCCGCACGTTTCGTCCTGCCCCGCCCGATGCTCGGCCGCGACGAGCCGGATTTTTCGCTCTCCGGCCTCAAGACCGCGCTGCGCCTGGAAGCCGAAAAGATCGCGCCGCTCTCCGATCAGGACGTGGCCGATCTGTGCGCGGCATTCCAGCGCGCGGTGGTCGACGTGGTCGCAGACCGGGTGCTCGCCGGGCTGCGGGCATTCCGCCGGCGCTTCGGTCCGCCGAAGGCGCTCGTCGTCGCCGGCGGAGTCGCGGTCAATCTCGCGATCCGGCGTGCGCTCGAAACCGTGGCCGCCATGGCCGAAACGTCCCTCGTGGCGCCACCCGCCGAGCTTTGCACCGACAACGGCGCCATGATCGCCTGGGCGGGAGCCGAACGGTTGGCGCGCGGCATGACGGACACGCTCGCGGCCAGTCCGCGCGCACGCTGGCCGCTGGAAGATCCGACGCCCGCCCAACCACCGCGATGACACCGTCCGTCAGCAAGAGCGGCGCCGGCTACACGGTCCGCACCGACCGGACCGTCCTGCGGCCCTGGCAGCAGAGCGATCTCGATCCCTTCGCAGAGCTCAATGTGGATGCCGAGGTGATGCGCTATTTCGAGTCGGCGCTGACGTCGGAGCAGAGCAATCGGCTGGCGCGGTGTTTCATCGCTCATTTCGAGACGCGCGGGTTCGGGTTTTGGGCGCTGGAAATTCCCGGCGTGACGAGCTTTGCTGGATTTGTCGGCCTTGCGGAAATTTCGTTTGCCGCAGCGTTCACGCCGGCTGTCGAGATCGGCTGGCGGCTGGCGCGGCCGCTGTGGGGGCACGGATACGCCACGGAGGCGGCGAGAGGCGCAGCCCGTTTCGGCTTCGACGTGCTCCGGCTCGCGGAAATCGTCGCCTATGCGGTTCCAAGCAACGTACGATCGCGGATCGTTATGGATCGTATCGGAATGCTGCGGGACCCGGCCGCCGATTTCGAACACCCTGCCGTTCCGGCAGGCCATCCGCTGCGGCGACACGTGCTCTACCGATTGAAAGCTCCCACGTGATCGCATTCGCGCACATCGGCGTGCTGGGGGCCGGCGCGTGGGGCAGCGCGCTGGCCAACATTGCGGCGCGTGCCGGCCGGCGCGTCACGCTCTGGGCCCGCAACCCGAAACTGGCCGCGACCATCGAGCAGGCGCGGGAGACCCCGAAGCTTCCGGGCGTGCGTCTCGATGATGCGGTCGCGGTCACCGGCGAGCTCGCAGCCTTGGACGCAGCTGCCCTGCTGCTTGCGGTGCCGGCCCAAGCGGTGCGATCGGTCGCGTGCGCGCTCGCGCCCGTGCTGCACAAACAGACCCCGCTCGTCGTGTGCGCCAAGGGCATCGAGCTCGGAACGCGCAGGTTCATGACCGAAGTGATCGCGGAATGCGTTCCCCACGCGAATCCGGCCGTCCTGTCCGGGCCGAGCTTCGCGGCCGACGTGGCGCGCGGCCTGCCGACCGCGGTGACGCTGGCAGCCTCCGACGACGCGCTCGCGGGCGCGCTCGCCGCAGCGTTCGGCTCGCCGACGTTTCGGCCCTATCATTCCACGGACGTGCGCGGGGTCGAGATCGGCGGCGCGGCCAAGAACGTGCTCGCCATCGCGGCGGGAATCGTGGAAGGCCGCCGGCTCGGGCCGAGCGCCGCGGCCGCCCTGACCACGCGCGGCTTTGCGGAGCTGGTACGCTTCGGGCGCGCGTTCGGCGCGCGCGCGGAGACGCTGACCGGGCTGTCGGGTTTGGGTGACCTCATTCTCACCTGCTCGAGCCGGCAATCGCGGAATTTCTCGTTCGGCATCGCGCTCGGCGAAGGGCGCTCGCCCGACGAAGCGCAACGCGGCAAGCTGGTCGAAGGAATATTCACGGCTTCCGTGCTGAACGACATGGCGAACGAACGTGGCATCGAGATGCCGATCGCGGCGGCGGTCGCGACGGTGCTCGCCGGCCGCCTCGACATCGATGCCGCGATCGAATCGCTGCTGGCGAGGCCGTTCCGGGCGGAAGCGTGAACGAGGAGCGCGAGATGGCGTATTGGCTGCTGAAAACCGAGCCCGAGACGTTCTCCTGGGACGATCAGGTCGCGCGCGGCGGCAAGGGCGAGCCGTGGACCGGCGTACGAAACTACCGCGCCCGTGAGCATCTAAAGGCGATGCGGCTCGGCGACTACGCGTTTTTCTATCATACCGGGGATCAGAAACAGATCGTGGGCATCGTCGAAGTGATCCGGGAAGCTTATCCGGACCCGACCGACGACACCGCGGTATTTCGCGCGGTCGACGTCAAGGCGGTCCGGCCGGTGCCCAAGCCCGTGACGCTCAAGGCGGTCAAAGCCGACCGCCGCCTCAAGGCCATAGTTCTCGCGAACCAGCCGCGGCTCTCGGTGCAGCCGGTCACTGAGCAAGAATGGCGGATCGTGTGCGCGATGGGCGGCATCGAGGTGTAAATCCGGTCTCCGATCCGCGATGCGTGCGTGCGGCCTGACCAGCATCCGCCGGCGCAGAAGCCGCGCATACCGAATGTGCGGACGCGGCGGCCGCTCGCACAAGCCGGGCCATAAGACGCATCGCTAGCTGTTTCCACGCGACTCCTTCGTGCAATCGCGCCATATTGGTCGCGAGACAGGAGGGAACGATGACCTTCGCCGGCATGAATTACTGGGCCGTGCTGATGGGGGCGGTGGCGGCCTGGATGTTGGGAGCGCTTTGGTATTCTCTGCTGTCGAAGCCGTGGATGGCGGCGGCCGGCGTGAGCAAGGCGCAAATCGAGGAAAACACCGGATCGGTCCGCGCGTTTCTGCCGTTCGTCGTCGCCTTCCTGGCGGCGCTGGTGATGGCCTGGGTCTTGGCCGGCATCATGGGACACCTCGGCCGGCTCTCCATCAAGAACGGGGTGATCGCCGGGGCGTTCTGCTGGTTCGGGTTCACCATGCCGACCATGGTGGTGAATTACACCTTCGGGCGGCGCCGGCCGTTGCTGATGCTGATCGACGGCGCCTATTGGCTCGCCGCGCTCCTCGTCATGGGGGCCGTCATCGGCGGGCTCGGCATCCGCTGACGCTTCGTTCCGGGGCGCCCGCCCCCATCAAATAACCGGATAGGTTCCGGCGCGAACTCGGAACCGATGAGCATCGATCCCGAGAAATGCGGGCTTGAGCGATATCATGCCTCGCGGGTTCCCTCACTCCGCTCGGGCCGCGGGACGATGGGTACCAACCAAAGTGGGACATCGCCCCGCCTTGTCGGTCCTCCGCCCGGCGCTGCATAATGGCGCTCGAGGAAACGCCCTTTCGGCCGCCCCGGCCATGAACCACATCGAGGGACGACCATGTCGGAGAAGATTTACGAAATTCCGGCCGAGTGGAAACAGCGCGCCTACATCGACCCGGCGAAATACCGGGAAATGTACGCGCGCTCGATCAAGGACCCGGATGGGTTCTGGGGCGAGGTCGGCAAGCGCATCGAGTGGTTCAAGCCGTTCACCAAGGTCAAGAACAGCTCCTTCGATCTGCACCGCGTGTCGATCAACTGGTACGAGGACGGCGTCACCAACGTGGCGCACAATTGCATCGACCGCCACTTGGCCAAGCGCGGCGATCAGGTCGCGATCCTCTGGGAGGGCGACGACCCGAAGCAAGACCGCCGCGTCACCTACAAGGAGCTGCACGCGGAGGTCTGCAAGTTCGCCAACGTGCTCAAAGCGCAGGGGGTCAAGAAGGGCGACCGCGTCACGATCTACCTGCCGATGATTCCAGAGACCGCGTTCGCGATGCTGGCATGCGCGCGGATCGGCGCGATCCATTCGGTGGTGTTCGGCGGCTTCTCACCGGATTCGCTCGCCGGCCGCATCAAGGATGCGCAATCGTCGATCATCGTCACCGCCGACGAGGGTTTGCGCGGCGGGCGCAAGATCCCGCTCAAGGCCAACGCCGACGAGGCCGCCGAGAAGGCCGGCGGCGTGCGGTCGACAGTCGTCGTACGCCGCACCGGCGCGCCGGTGAACATGCAGGCGGGGCGCGATCATTACTACGACGAGCTGGTCAAGAAGGTGCCGACGGATTGCCCTTGCGAGCCGATGAACGCCGAGGATCCGCTGTTCATCCTCTACACTTCGGGCTCGACCGGACAGCCCAAAGGCGTGCTGCACACGACGGCCGGATATCTGGTGTTCGTCGCCGTCAGCCATCAGTACATCTTCGATTATCACGACGGCGACATCTATTGGTGCACGGCCGACGTCGGCTGGGTGACGGGCCACAGCTACATCGTCTACGGGCCGCTCGCCAACGGCGCCACCACCCTGATGTTCGAGGGCGTGCCGAATTATCCGACGATCTCCCGGTTCTGGGAGGTCGTCGACAAGCACAAGGTCGACATCTTCTACACGGCGCCGACGGCGATCCGCGCGCTCATGCAGGCCGGCGAGGCGCCGGTCAAGAAGACGAGCCGCAAATCGCTGCGCCTGCTCGGCACGGTCGGCGAGCCGATCAATCCCGAAGCCTGGGAATGGTATCACCGCGTCGTCGGCGAGCGCCGCTGCCCGATCGTCGATACCTGGTGGCAGACCGAGACCGGCGGGATTCTGATCACGCCGCTGCCCGGCGCGATCGCGACCAAGCCGGGCTCGGCGACGCTGCCGTTCTTCGGCGTCCTCCCGCAGGTCGTGGATGCTTCCGGCAAAGTGCTCGAGGGCGCGGCCGAGGGCAATCTGGTGATCGCCGATGCCTGGCCCGGCATGATGCGCACGGTCTACGGCGACCACGAGCGTTTTGCGCAGACATATTTCTCGGCCTATCCGGGGAAATATTTCACCGGCGACGGCTGCCGGCGCGACACCGACGGCTATTACTGGATCACCGGCCGGGTCGACGACGTGATCAACGTGTCCGGCCATCGACTCGGTACCGCCGAGGTCGAGAGCGCGCTCGTCGCACACCCGAAGGTCTCGGAGGCCGCAGTCGTCGGCTACCCGCACGACCTCAAGGGCCAGGGCATTTACGCCTATGTGACGCTGATGGCGGGCGAGCAGCCGAGCGAAGCGCTGCGCAAGGAGCTCGTCGCCTGGGTGCGCAAGGAGATCGGCCCGATCGCCTCGCCCGATCTCATCCAGTTCGCGCCGAGCCTGCCGAAGACCCGCTCGGGCAAGATCATGCGAAGAATCCTGCGCAAGATCGCCGAGGATTCATTCGAGAATCTCGGCGACACGTCGACGCTCGCCGATCCGAGCGTCGTCGACGACCTCGTCAACAATCGGCAGAACCGCAGGACCGCGGCGGCGGAATAGCCGACATCGCTGCGCGGCGCGCTGGACCTGCTTGGGCGCACGGCCCGTGCCGGCGTTCGGCGGCGGCAAGTCGCGCCAAACTGTGGCGTTCCGAGCACACCTCACGATTATTTATTGCTGCACGGACCAGCATCTGGCCAGCGCACGGCGTTTTAGCTTGAATTTACGCTGTCAGCAGGTTTCGGCTGCAGCAATTCGGGCCGGGCGCTACATTGCAACCTCCAGCATTCGAACGCGTTGAGACGCGGCTTCGAATGTACGAGGCAGGGGGGCTTCCATGATTCGCAAACTGTTTGCCTCGCTTGCGGGCGCCGCAGCGCTCGGCGTAATCCTGTCGGCTGCGGGACCTAGCTACGCTCGCGAAATCGTCGCGTTCCGCGACAACAGCGCCGCAGGCAGCATCATCATCAGGACCGGCGAACGCCGGCTCTATTACGTGATGGGAGACGGGCGCGCCGTGCGCTACCCGGTCGGCGTCGGCAAGGCGGGCAAGCAATGGTCCGGCCACACCTATATCGACGGCAAATATCTGCACCCGGCATGGTCGCCTCCGGCCGACGTCAGGCGGGATAAGCCGCACCTACCGGACGTCATTGCCGGCGGGTCCCCGCGAAATCCCATGGGGGTCGCCGCCATGACGCTCAATGGCGGGCAATACGCCATCCACGGCACCAACGTGCCCTCTTCGGTCGGCGGCTTCGTGTCCTACGGCTGCATCCGCATGTACAACCAGGACATCTCCGACCTGTTCGGACGAGTAAGCGTCGGCACGCCGGTCATCGTCACGCGGTAGCGGACGACAGAACGGACAACGGATGACGGGGTTGCTATATCCGTCGTCCGTCCTCCGTTCTCCGTCGTCCGGATGAACCCTGCCCGAACCAGGATTTCCGTGGAAGTGCCCGGGCTCGCGGCGCGTCGCGTCGCGACGGACATTCTGGAAACGCTGCTGCGCCGCCACCGGCCTCTCGACGAGCAGATCGAAGGCCCGCACGCGCATCCGGGCCTTGCCGCCCTCGGGGACCGCGACCGCGCGCTCGTCCGCAAGCTCATCGGCACGGCAGTGCGCAGGTTCGGCACGCTGCACGCGCTATTGTCGGCCGCGCTCGATCGCGGACTCCCGGCCGACGCGCAACGGCTCGAGGCGGTGCTGCTGGTGGGCGCGGCGCAGATTCTCTGGCTCGAAGTTCCGGACCATGCGGCGGTCGATCTCGCCGTGCGGCTCGTGCAATCGGATCGCCGCAGCGCGCGGTATGCCGGCCTCGTCAACGCGGTGCTGCGCCGCCTAGCCCGCGAGCCGCGCGCGATGCTCGCCGGGCTGGATGAAATCGCGCTCGACACGCCGGAATGGCTGATGACGCGCTGGACGCGCGCTTACGGCAGCACGGCCGCACGGGCGATTGCGGCCATGCATGCGGTCGAGCCGCCGCTCGATTTGAGCGTGAAGGCCGATCCGCAATTCTGGGCGGCGCGCCTCGATGGCCGCGTGCTCCCGACCGGCACCGTGCGTACGCTCGCGCCCGGACGGGTTTCCGCGTTACCGGGCTACGGCGAACGCGCGTGGTGGGTGCAGGATGCCGCCGCGGCACTGCCGGCGCGGCTTCTCGGCGATGTGCACGGCCGCAGGGTGGCGGATTTATGTGCCGCGCCCGGCGGCAAGACCGCGCAGCTCATCGCTTCGGGCGCGCAGGTCACAGCCGTCGACCGCGCGCCGGCGCGGCTGGCGCGGCTCGAAGACAATCTCGCGCGGCTCGATCTTACGGCCTCCATCGTCGCTGCCGATGTTGCGGAATGGGAGGGCGGAAAGTTCGATGCGGTGCTGCTCGACGCGCCGTGCATGTCGACCGGCACGATCCGGCGTCACCCGGATATCCCGTGGCTCAAGCGTGAGAGCGAGATCGGCCCGCTTGTCGATTTGCAGCGCCGGCTGCTCGATCGCGCGGCCGCGATGCTCGAACCCGGCGGCATCTTGGTCTACTGCACCTGCTCGCTCGAGCCCGAAGAAAACGAGGAGCAGATCGCGGCCCTGCTGGCGCGCGATCCCGGACTGCGGCGCCGGCCGGCAGCGGCCCGGGAACTCGCCGGCTTGGCCGAGCTGATCAGTCCGGCAGGCGATCTGCGCACGCTGCCGTGCCATCTCGGCGATCCCGATCCGCGCTGGGGCGGCGTCGACGGCTTCTACGCGGCGCGGCTCGAACGGACCTGAGCGCCCGGCCCTGTGCGGCGCCGTTTACGCCCTATTGACCATGATGGCGGCCTAAAGCCCTGTTCGACCTGGGTGACCGCGGCTTTGGGCCGGCGGCGGGCCGGGCTATAGCATCCGGGCTCGTCTTTCCGGCGCTGCGGGTTTTCGGGGTACGTTGCGCACGCGGGGAGTGTCGGTTGCAAACGCGCGAGGGGAGCTTGGTCATTTCCCGCGGAACGATTGTCGAGCGTGCACGGCTCTCGGTATTCGCGGCGAGCCGCGCGTTGCGCACGTTCCTCGCCCGCCTCCACGCCCACCCGTGGCTGCGCTGGAATTTGCTTCCCGCCCGCGCCGACCGCCTGTTGATCGCGCCGCAGGATCTGCGCACCGCCGATCCGACCCGGGCGAGCGAGATCTACGCCGGGCGCTTCGCCTTCGCGGGCAAGATCGTGGTCTGCGACGGCCGCTCGCCATTCCAAATGGAGCCACCCTCCGACGAATGGGCCGACGTGCTGCTCGGCTTCGGCTGGCTTCGCCATCTGCGCGCCGCGGATTCCAGCATCACCCGCGCGCATGCCCGCGCGCTCGTCGCGGAATGGATCGCGCTGCAGGGATCCTGGAATGCGCTTGCGTGGCGGCCGGAGATGGTGGCGCGGCGGATCATGTCCTGGCTGTCCCAAGCGCCTTTGGTGCTGCAGGAATCCGATGCGGTCTTCTACCGGCGCTTTCTCCGCAACCTTACGCGCCAGGTGCGCTATCTGCGCCGGACGTTGTCTTCCACGCGCGACGGCCTGCCGCGGCTGCAGGCCACGATCGCGCTGACTTACGCGGCGTTGTGCGTCGCCGCCCAGACCCGGATGCTCAAGCCGATGAGCCGGCGGCTCGTCGAGGAGCTGGAACGACAGATTTTGCCGGACGGCGGTCATATCAGCCGCAATCCGGCCGTCCTGATCGAGCTTCTGCTCGATCTGTTGCCGCTCAAACAGGCGTTCTCGGCCCGCAACGTGCCGCCGCCGCCCGCGCTGCTCAATGCGATCGATCGCATGATGCCGATGCTGCGCTTCTTCCGGCATGCCGACGGCAATTTCGCATTGTTCAACGGCATGGGTCCGACCGCGCCGGATCTGCTGGCGACCGTGCTCGCCTATGACGATGCGCGCGGCGCGCCGCTCGCCAATGCGCCGCACAGCGGATATCAGCGCATGCAGATCGAGGCGCTGCTGGCGATCGCCGACACCGGCCGCCCGCCGCCCGTCGACGTGAGCCAGGAGGCGCACGCGGGCTGCCTTTCGTTCGAACTTTCCTCGGGCCAGCACCGGATCGTCGTGAATTGCGGATTGCCGCCGACCAGCCGCGAGAGCTGGCGGCCGGTCGCGCGCGCGACCGCCGCGCATTCGACCACAACGTTCAACGACGTCTCCTCCTGTCAATTCCTGGGGCCGGGCTCGCTGCAGCGCTTTCTCGGCGCGCCCGTGATCGAGGGACCCAGCGAGGTGCCGGTTTCGCGCCACGACCGCGATGACGCCATTCTGGTGCGCGCGTCCCATGACGGCTATGCGGGCCAGTTCGGGGTCGTGCATCAACGTGCGTGGCGGCTCGGTGCGGAGCGGCTCGATGGCGAAGACCGGTTCCTGCCGGCGCACGGCGACAAACTGCCGAGCGGGCGCGGCGATGCGTTCGCGATTCGCTTTCATCTGCATCCGGCCGTCAAGGCCAATCGGTTGAGCGATGGCCACGGCGCGATGCTGATGCTGCCCAACCGCGAAGTGTGGACGTTCGGCGCTTACGAGGACACGATCGATATCGAGGAGAGCGTGTATCTGGCCGGCCGCGAGGGACCCCGCCGCACGCTGCAGCTCGTGATCTACGGACGTGCCCGCAAGGTGCCGCACGTGCGCTGGACCTTCGTGCGCGGGGACATCACCGCGCTCGCGCAGCAGCGGGGCGCGGAGCCGGACCTCGAGTTTTGAACGCGGCTGTTGAAGCCCGGCCGGGCGCGGTTTGAAGCCCCGAGAATTCGTGCTACCGCCCGCCCCGCCACTCCAGATCCGTCCCGATGAGCGAGCGCCTGCGCCCCATCACCCGTGCCCTGCTGTCGGTTTCCGACAAGGCCGGGCTCGTCGATTTCGCCCGCGCGCTCTCGGCGCGCGGCATCGAGCTCGTCTCGACCGGCGGCACCCGCAAGACGCTCGGCGAAGCCGGGCTTGCCGTGCGTGAGGTGTCGGAGCTGACCGGCTTTCCCGAAATGATGGACGGCCGGGTGAAGACCCTGCACCCGAAGGTGCACGGCGGCGTGCTCGCGATCCGGGAGGATCCAGGTCATCGCGCCGCCATGGACGCCCACGGCATCGCGGCGATCGATCTCGTCGTCGTGAACCTCTACCCGTTCGAGGCGACCATCGCCAAGGGCGCCGCATTCTCCGAGTGCATCGAGAACATCGACATCGGCGGCCCTGCCATGATCCGGTCGGCGGCGAAGAATCACGCCGACGTCCTGGTCGTGGTCGATCCGGAGGATTACCAGGCCGTGCTGGCCGAGCTTGCGGCGCACGGCGGCGCGACCCGGCTCGATCTGCGCGCGCGTTTTGCCGCAAAGGCGTTCGCGCGCACCGCCGCCTATGACGCGGCGATCGCCGCCTGGTCCGCCGAAAAGCTCGCGGATCCCGCGCCGGCTTGGCGCACGTTCTCCGGCCGGCTCGCGGAAGCGCTACGCTACGGCGAGAACCCGCACCAATCCGCCGCGTTCTACCGCACGGCCGAGGCACGCTTTGGCGTCGCCACGGCGCGCCAGGTACAGGGCAAGCAGCTCTCCTACAACAATCTCAACGACACCGATGCGGCCTACGAGTGCCTGGCGGAGTTCGATGCGCGGCGCAGCGCCGCCTGCGTGATCGTCAAGCACGCCAATCCGTGCGGCGTCGCCGAAGGCGACAATCTCGTCGACGCCTATCGCAAGGCGCTCGCGTGCGATCCGGTCTCGGCGTTCGGCGGGATCGTCGCGCTCAACCAGAAACTCAACGCGGAGGCGGCGCGGGCCATCACCGAGATCTTCACCGAAGTCATCATTGCGCCGGACGCTTCGGAGGAAGCGGTCGGCATCGTGGGCGCGAAGAAGAATCTGCGTTTGCTGCTCGCCGGCGGCCTGCCCGATCCGCGCGCGGGAGGAATTTTGTTGAAATCCGTCGCCGGCGGTCTCTTGGTGCAGTCGCGCGACAACGCGGTCGTCGACGAGATGCAGTTGCGCACCGTGACGAAGCGCGCGCCGAGCGCAGCCGAGCTCGACGATCTGCGCTTCGCGTTCCGGGTAGCGAAGCACGTGAAGTCCAACACCATCGTGTACGCCAAGGATCGCGCGACCGTCGGCATCGGGGCCGGCCAGATGAGCCGGGTCGACGCGGCGCGCATCGCCGCGCGCAAGGCCGAGGACGCCGCGAAAGCCGCGGGCTTATCCGAGCCGGCAACGAAAGGGTCGGTCGTCGCCTCCGATGCATTCTTCCCGTTCGCCGACGGGCTTCTGGTCGCGATCGAAGCCGGCGCGACCGCGGTGATCCAGCCGGGCGGCTCGATGCGGGACGAGGAGGTGATCCGCGCCGCCGACGAGAACGGCATTGCCATGGTGTTCACCGGCACGCGGCATTTCCGACATTAAGGCTTGTCCCTCCCCGCCAGGGGAGGGCAGCTCCTCGCGCAGTGAGGAGCGGGTGGGGCGAGCATCCAATCAGTCCGCCGCACCCGGCTGCCTGGGGCGGCCACCCTCCCTTGCCGGGGAGGGATTGACCCGCATCAGCACCAGCGCACCGGTGGCGAAGAAGGCGAGCAGCACCGCCATGCCGGCCTTCTGGCTCGCGGTCGCGGTCGTGACGACGCCGACCAGCAGCGGGCCGACGAACGAGGTGATCTTTCCCGACAGCGCGAACAGCCCGAAGAATTGCGTGACGCGATCGGTGGGCGCGAGCCGTGCCAGCAGCGAGCGCGCGGCGGCCTGCACCGGACCCGCGACCGCGCCGATCAGGAGGCCTATCGCGAGATAAGCGCGCTCGGCCGTCGAGGCATAGAGCGCCTCGCCCGGTACGGGCGGCGCGACCGTGATCCATCCGATGCGGTCGCGATCGATGCACAGGATCGCGGCGCCCGCCACGATCAGGATGAGAAGGCAGCCGAGGATCACGCGCTTGGGACCGTAGCGGTCGTCGAGCTTGCCGCCCACGAACGCGCCGATGGTGCCAGCGACTGTGAGCAGGATGCCGAAGGACCCGATCTCGACGGTGCCCCAACCGAAAGTGCCGGCCGCGTAAATGCCTCCGAACGCGAACAGCGCGACGAGCCCGTCGGCACAAATCATGTTGGCGACGAGAAACAGCGCGACGTCGCGCTCGCGCGGCAGATCTTTGAGCGTGCGCGCCAGCGTGTCGAGCCCGATTCGCAGCGCCTCCACGACGCCGCGCTGACGCGGGCGGTCCGGCGTGAACCAAAGCAGCGGCCAGGCGAAGACCGCGAGCCAGAGCGCGGTCAGCGGCCCGGTAGCGCGGTCGCCCTCGTGCGTCGCCGGATCGAGGCCGAGGATCGGCGTGAAGCCGAGCAGCGTCTTCCCGGTCGTGGGGCTCGCTGCCAAGAGACCGAGCGTGAGCGCGAGGCTGATCAGGCCGCCCACATAGGCGACGGCCCACGCGGTGCCGGACAATCGCCCGAGCCGCTCCGGCGGCACCAGGCTCGGCATCATGCCGTTGAAGAACACGAGCGCACATTGCGCGCCGACCGCGCCGAGCGCGAAGGCGGCGAGCGCCGGCACGATGCTCGACGCATCCCCCGGCTTGCCGAGCCAAAGCAACGCCGAGGCGACGCACGCAAGTGCGGAAAATCCCGCGATCCACGGCTTGCGGCGCCCCGCCGCGTCCGCAATCGCGCCGAGCGCGGGCGCAAAGAACGCGATGACGAAGCCGGCCGCGGCGGTCGCAAATCCCCATAGCGCCTGACCGCGGGTCGGATCGCCGACGATGCTTGCGGCGAAATACGGCGCATACACGAAGGTAGTGATGATGGTGAAGAAAGGCTGCAGCGCCCATTCGAACAGGATCCAGGCGGCGACCGCCGGCCGCGACGCGGGTTTCGGGGCGCGAGGACTCATCGGCGCAAGCTATCGCCTGCGCAATAGCTGCGCCGCAAGCCAGCGTCGTCGAGTTGGCTAGCCGCGAACCCTGGCAGATTCCCTCTCCCGCTTGCGGGGAGAGGTGACGAAGACCGAAGGTCTTAGCCGGGTGAGGGGCATCGTCAGTCTCGGCCCCTCACCCGACTGCGCTTCGCGCGGTCGACCTCTCCCCGCTTGCGGGGGAGAGGTGATGGAGCGAGTTGCATCGCTTCGCTAATGCTTTACCAGATCCCCCAGCAGGCTGGCGGCGACGGAGAGCTTGGAGAGCGTGAGGCCGGACGCGGCGATGTCGTGCACGGTCGAGCGGATGCGCTCGACTTCCTCGGCATGCGCGGCGATCCATTGCTCGACCGCGGCCGCGCCCGCCATGCCGTTGCCGACCATCTCGGCCGTGAGCCGCCGTTCCGCCTCCGCGATCGAGCCGAGCGCGCGGTCGAGCGCGAGCTGGTCGAAATAATCGGTGAGCTTGATGCCGCGCGCGGCGTGGAGAATGCGGTCGAGCTGGAAGAACGCGCCGGCGGCGAAGAAGGTCGCGGCGACTTCGGCAACCGGCTTTTGCGTACGGTCGGCGACCAGCACGACGTCGGTTGCGGCGGCGAGTGCCGATAGCCCGGCAATGCGCCGCGCGAGCTCGGGCGGAACGCCGCCGGATTGCAGCTCGGCCGCGCGGGATGCTTGCACGGCCTGCGCTTCGGGCGTCAGCACGTCGGCGAGCGCCGCCTCGATCGCACGGATGCCGGTGCGGTAGTGCTCGACGACGTCGGCGAGCCCGCGGTTGAGATCGACGTTGCGAAGGAACCAGATCAGCCGGTCGATCAACAGATCCTGCACGGCCGCGTAAAGCTCGAGCTGCAGCGCCCCGACGATTTTCGCATCCAGCGCATCGATCGCGGCGTTGAGCTCGGTCAGGCCGTAGCTGTCGCGCGCCGCCGCGAACGCCGCGGCGATCGTCGCCGGCGAGGCGCCGGTCTGGTCGGTGATGCGCGCGACGAGCGTCGGCCCGCCGCGATTGATGATCGAGTTCGCGAGCTGGGTCGCGATGATTTCGCGGCGCAGCCGGTGCTTGGCGACGGCTTCCGGAAATTCGGCGAGCAGGGGCTTGGGAAAATAGCGAGCGAGCTCGCGCCCGAGATACGGATCGTCCGGCACCCGGGAATCGAGAAGCTCGTCGTTGAGCGTGATCTTCGCGTAGGCGAGCAGCACCGCGAGCTCCGGCCGAGTCAGGCCCTGGTTGCGGCGGCGCCGCTCGGCGATCTCCTTGTCGTCGGGCAGGAACTCGACCGCGCGGTCGAGCAGGCCGCGGCTTTCGAGCATCAGCATCAGGCGCTGCTGGAATCCAAGGTCTTCGAGACCGCGGCGCTGCACGAGCGAAAGCGCGAGCGTCTGCAGATAATTGTTGCGCAGCACGAGCGCCGCGACCTCCTCGGTCATCTCGCCGAGCAGCGCATTGCGCCGTTCGGGCGAAAGCTTGCCGTCCTGCACCGCGGCGCCGAGCGCGATCTTGATATTGACCTCGAGGTCGGAAGTGTTGACGCCGGCGGAATTGTCGATCGCGTCGGTGTTGAGCCGGATGCCGCGGAACGCGGCTTCGACGCGCCCGCGCTGCGTCAAGCCGAGATTGGCGCCTTCGCCGACGACCCGGCACGCGAGCTCGGCGCCGGTGACGCGGATCGCGTCATTGGCCTTGTCGCCGGCCTGATCGTCGGTCTCGGCCGACGCGCGCACGTAAGTGCCGATGCCGCCGAACCACAGGAGATCGACCTGCAGCTTGAGGATCGCACGCATCACCTGCTGGGGCGTCGCCTTCCCGGCTTCGAGGCGCAAGAGTTGGCGCGCCTGGGGCGACAGGCGGATTTCCTTGGCGCTGCGCGAAAACACGCCGCCGCCCGCGGAGAGCTTCGCGGCGTCGTAATCCTGCCAGCTCGAACGCGGGAGCTCGAATAGCCGCTTTCGCTCGCCGAAAGCGGTTTCCGGATCGGGGTCGGGGTCGAGAAAAATGTCGCGGTGATCGAACGCGGCGACGAGCTTGATCGTGCGCTCGAGCAGCATGCCGTTGCCGAACACGTCGCCCGACATGTCGCCGACGCCTGCGACCGTGAACGGCTGCGTGCGGATGTCGACGTCGATCTCGCGGAAATGCCGCCGCACCGCCTCCCAGGCGCCGCGCGCGGTGATGCCCATCTTCTTGTGGTCGTAGCCGGCCGAGCCGCCCGATGCGAACGCATCGCCGAGCCAGAATTTGCGCTCGACCGCGATGCCGTTGGCGATATCCGAAAACGTCGCCGTGCCCTTGTCGGCGGCGACCACGAGGTAAGGATCGTCGCCGTCGTGGCGCACCACGTTGGCCGGCGGCAAGACGCCGTCGGGCCCGAGATTGTCGGTGACGTCGAGCAGGCTCGAGACGAACAGCACATAGCTCGCCGTGCCTTCCTGCTGCACGGCTTCGCGCGGCCCGGCTTTCGGCAGCCATTTCGGCAAGAAGCCGCCCTTGGCGCCGACCGGCACGATCACCGCGTTCTTGACCTGCTGCGCCTTGACCAGGCCGAGGATCTCGGTGCGGAAATCCTGCGGCCGGTCCGACCAGCGGATGCCCCCGCGCGCGACCTTGCCGAACCGCAGGTGCACGCCCTCGAGCCGCGGCGAATACACGAAGATCTCGTAGAGCGGCCGCGGCGCCGGCATCTCCTCGACCTTGCGGCTCTCGAACTTCACCGCCAGCGTCGCTTTCGGCTGCCCGGTTTCGTCGATCTGATAGAAATTGGTGCGCACCGCCGCCGCCACCGCGTTGACGAAGCGGCGCAGGATGCGGTCCTCGTCGAGGCTCTCGACGTTCTCCAGCGCGCTTTCGATCTCGCGCGTCAGCTCGCTCTGTATTTGGGTGCGCGCGTCCGCGCCACCCGCGAGCCGCGGATCGAAGCGCGCGTGGAACAGCTGGACGATCTTGGCCGCGATGGGTGCGTGCTTGCGCAGGGTTGCCCACAGATAGTCCTGCGAATAGGCGATGCGGGCCTGGCGCAAGAACCGCGAGATCGCCCGGATCAGCGCCACCTCGCGCCACGGTACGCCGGCCGCGAGGACCAGCGCGTTGTAACCGTCGTTCTCGGCGACGCCGCGCATCACCATGAGGAAGCAGGCTTCGAGCCGCTGCTTCAGCGCTTCGAGCTCGACCGCGCCGCCGTCTTCGCGTTCGAGCAGCATGTCGTGGAGCCACACCTGCTCGCCTTCTTGGCCGCGCGGCTCGATCCGGTAGGTGCGCTCGTCGACGACCTTGAAGCCCATGTTCTCCAGCACCGGCACGCGCTCGGAGAGCGGGATCGGCCGCTCGCAGCTGAACACCTTGAGGCCGGCGCCCGCGGCATCCGCGCCGCGCCGCGCGTAGAACTCGACGCCGAGCGGCCGAGCCGCCGAAAGGCTCTCGATCATGCGGATGTCGCCGATCGCGACGTTCGCGGTGTAGCCCTCGCGGTAGCTCAGCGGAAACGCCTCGACATACCGGTGCAGCAGCCCTCGCGCCTTCACCGGGTCGTGGACGAGGGTGACCGCGTCGGTGAGCGCATCGGTCCAGGTGCGGATGATGCCTTCGACCGCCTGCTCCAGCGCCGCGCGATCGGGGTGCGGGGTCTCGCCCTCGAACCGGGCGATGATGAAATGCACGCGGACGAGGGGTCCTTCGGGAAAGAACGGATAGAAGGCGACGGGGCGGCCCTTGTAGGTTTCGCCCAGGAAATCTCCGATCCCGATCCGCGTCGCGCTGCCGTAGCGCTCGCGCGGCACGAACACCAGCACCGAGACGAAGCGGTCGAAGCGATCGCGCCGCGCCAGTACCCGCACGCGCGGCCGCTCGTCGAGATAGAGGATCTCCACCGCGAACCGGAACAGCGTGTCCTCGTCGATCTGGAACAGTTCGTCGCGCGGATAGCCTTCGAGCACATTGACGAGCGCCTTGCCGGAATGTCCCTCGGGATCGAGACCGGTACGCCGGATCACCGCGTCGACCTTGCGGCGCAAGTACGGAATGGTTTTCGGCGCACGCGTGTAGACGGTCGACGTGAACAGGCCCACGATGCGGAATTCCCCGGCGACCTGCCCGTCGGCGCCGAAGCGCTTCACGCCGATGTAGTCCATGTGCACGCGGCGATGCACGCGCGAGCGCACATTGGCCTTGGTGATGATCAGCGCCTTCGGCTCCTTGAGGAATGCGCGGATTTCCGGCGTGATGGTGACGAAGTCGCGGCCGCGCCGCAGGACCCGCACCTCGCGCGCGCGCAGGATGCCGAGCCCGGTCTCGAACTTCGGCTCGACCTCCCCGCCGCCGGACGGGAAGGTGTATTCGCGCACGCCCAGGAACGTGAAATTGTCGGCCGCGAGCCATTCCAGGAACTGCACCGCCTCGGCAATTTCGTCGACCGGAAGCTGCGGCGGATTGCTGCGGATCTCGGCGATGACGTCGCGCACGCGCGCGAGCATCGGCCGCCAATCCTCGACGCCCAACCGCACGTCCGCGAGCGTGTGCTCGAGCGCTTGCACCAGCGCCGCCCGGCGCGCCTCGTCCTCGATCCGTTCGGTGTGGATGTGGATGAAGCTCTCGCGCTGCGCGGCCGCAGGCGGGGCGCTCTCGCCGTAAAATCCCATCAGCACGCCGCTTGCATCGCGCTCGACCGAGAACACCGGGTGCGCGACGAGCCGCACCTCGACGCCCTGCTCGGCCAGCTCGCCCATGATCGAATCGAGCAGGAACGGCATGTTGTCGTTGGCGACCTCGACGATCGAGACCGCGCGGATGCGCTCGGACGATCCCGCCGGGCCGCCACGCGACTGCATCCGCACTTTGGCGCTGCCGGGCTTGCGCTCCCTGAGGAACTGCCAGGCTTCCTCGGCGAGCGCCGCGACCTCGCGCGGCTCGTAGCGCGCCACGTCCTCCGGCGCCGTGCGCGCGAACATCTGGGCCGCGAAGCTTTCCGGCACATCGCCGTGCAGCCCGGTCAGGATCGTGCCCGCCTGCTCGATCAGGCGGCGGGCCGCCCGATGCTGTTCGGTGTCGAGCAGACCTTCCAGCGCCATGGTCCCTCCGGCTCGCCGGGACGGCACAAGTTTCTGCCATCGGACGGGCCGCGTCGAGGGGCAAATCACGCAGGTTCCGGTCGGCGCACGCAGCCGGTAGGCTGGGGTCCGGAACCGTTGGCAGCATCGGAGACGCCCATGCGCAAGCAAGCTCGCGATAGAGGCCGGCAGGCCGTGCAACACCGGGCAAGGCCGGCCGCGACATCGCGCCCGCCGCGCCGCAAGCGCGCTGCCGCCTCGGCCCGCGACCACGCCGGCAGGGTTGGAACGGCGCCTAGCGGGGGCAGCGCGGTCGGGGCAGCGGCGCAGGACGACACGATGATCACCGCGCTCGCGCTCGAAGCTGCTTCGCTCAGTCCGGCGATGGCGGCCTATTTCGAGAAATGCCGCGAGAAGCTCGGCTTCGTGCCGAACGTGCTGCAGGCCTATGCGTTCGACATGGCCAAGCTCGAAGCATTCGTGGCCATGTACAACGACCTGATGCTCGCTCCCTCCGGGTTGTCCAAACTCGAGCGCGAGATGATCGCGGTCGCGGTGTCCTCGCACAATCGCTGTTATTATTGCCTGGTCGCCCATGGGGCCGCGGTGCGGCAGCTTTCGGCCGATCCGGTGCTCGGCGAGCTGATGGTGATGAATTATCGCGCCGCGAGACTGCCGCGCCGGCAGCGCGCCATGCTGGATTTTGCCGCAAAACTCACCGCGGAGCCTTGGCGGGTCGAGGAGAAGGATCGGGAAAGTCTGCGCAAGGCCGGCTTTTCCGATCGCGATATTTTCGACATCGCCGCGGTCGCCGCGTTCTTCAACATGAGCAACCGGGTCGCGTCCGCGACCGACATGCGACCGAACAGCGTCTACCACGGCCAGGCGCGCACGCGTGCGGAAGGATGAGTTCTTTGCGCGGCGCGAGCCACAAACTGCTCCCTCCCCCCTTGTGGGGGAGGGGTGGGGAGGGGGGTGCGTGAAATTCTTCGACCTGACACCCCCCTCCCGCCTCACGCGCTTTTCGCGTGAGGCGACCTCCCCCACAAGGGGGGAGGTAACGCGCGGCCCGGCCTATTCCGACGGCCGTGCCCTTACCTGCGGCGCGGTTCTCCTGCTCGTCACCTTCTTCACGTTGGCGCCGTTCGCGCGCGGCGATGCGCCGTTTCCGCCAGCGCAAGCGGTCGTCGCCCGCAGCGCCATGGTGGTCAGCCAGGAAAAGCGGGCGACGCAGATCGGCCTCGAAGTGCTGCGCAAGGGCGGCAACGCCGTCGACGCGGCGGTCGCCGTTGGTTTTGCGCTCGCGGTCACTTACCCGCAGGCCGGCAATCTCGGTGGCGGCGGCTTCATGCTGATTCGGCGCGCCGACGGCACCGCGACCGCGATCGATTATCGCGAGACCGCGCCGGAGGCCGCGACGCGCGACATGTTCCTCGATGAGAACGGCGCTTACGATCCGCGCAAATCCCGGGATTCCGGCCTTGCCGTCGGGGTGCCCGGCACGGTCGCGGGGCTCGCGCTGGCGCTCGAACGATACGGCTCCGGCAAGTTCACGCTCGGCGACCTCGTCGCGCCGGCGATCGCGCTCGCCCGCGACGGCATTGCGGTCGAGGACGAGCTCGCCGATTCCTTGCCGCGCGGCGCGCCTCGGCTCGCGCGCTTTGCCGCCTCGGCCAAAATTTTCCTCAAATCCGACGGCACCGCGCTCGCGTCCGGCGACATGCTCGTCCAGCCGGATCTTGCTCGCTCACTCACGGCGATCGCGCGCGCCGGGCCGCGTGCGTTCTACGAAGGCGAGATTGCGCAAAAGCTCGTCGCAGCCGTGCGGGACGCGGGCGGCATCCTGAGCCTCGATGATCTGCGCGGATATCGCGCGGTCGAACGCGTGCCGGTGCGCGGCAGCTACCGCGGCCGCGAGATCATCGCGATGCCGCCGCCGTCCTCGGGCGGCGTGCACCTGATCGAGATGCTCAACGTGCTCGAAGGCTACGCGCTGGCCGACCTCGGCGCGCAATCGCCCGCGGTCCTGCACGTCATGATCGAGGCGATGAAGCGCGCCTACGCCGACCGCGCGAGATTTCTGGGCGACGCCGATCAAGTGAGCGTCCCAGTGGAGCGGCTGATCTCGAAGAGCTACGCGGCGGCTTTGCGCAAGAACATCGATCTCGCGCGCGCGACGCCGGCGGCCGAGCTCGAGCGCGGCGCGCCCGGCCGCGAGGGCGACAACACCACGCATTTTTCGGTGATCGACCGTTTCGGCAACGCGGTAGCCAATACCTACACGCTGAATTTCAATTACGGCGTCGGACTCGTTGCGGAAGGCACCGGGATTCTGCTCAACAACGAGCTCGACGATTTTTCCGCAAAGCCGGGTGTGCCGAACGCATTCGGGCTCGTCGGCGGGGAGGCCAATGCGCCGGCGCCCGGCAAGCGGCCGCTGTCCTCGATGACCCCGACGGTCGTGCTCGAGAACGGCAAGCCGCGGCTGATCACCGGATCGCCGGGCGGCAGTCGCATCATCACGACCGTGCTGCAGGTCGTTCTCGACGCGCTCGATTTTCACCAGGACATTGCCCAGGCGGTGAGCGCGCCGCGCGTGCACGAGCAATGGCTGCCGGACGTGGTGTTCGCGGAGGCCGGGCTGCCGGCGGAAGCGGTCCGGCAACTCGAGGCCCGCGGCCATGTTGTCAAGCAAGGCGGCACCTGGGGCTCGGCGAACTCGATCCTGATCGCCCCGGGCGCCGTCACCGGCGCCGCCGACCCGCGCACACGCGGCGCCGCAGCGGCCGGAGAGTAAGCGGCGAATATTCATCGTGAATGCGTTGCGGCGTTGGCTGTGGGCACTGAGCGGGGTCGGGATCCTCGCCGCCGTCGTCTATGGTTTCCTGCATGCCGGCGAACTGCTCGACCGTTTCGCGCCGTTCGATCTCGACGCAACCCCCGATCTATTCACCGAGCTGCACCTGCTGCTGTTCAGTCGCGACCCGGGCCGTTGCTTTGCGGCGCTCGACGGCGGCCACATCGGCTACGAGCACGCGCCGAATCGCGCGATCGAGAACGGCTGCGGCTATCGCAACGCCGCCGTCCTGACGCGCTCGAAAGTGAGCTACGGCGGGCCGGTTCTGATGCGCTGTCCGGCGCTCCTGTCTCTCCTGCTCTGGGAGCGGCACGTGGTGGGGCCGGCCGCCAGACAGGAGCTGGGGACGCGGATCACCGGCATCCGGCAGCTCGGTACCTATTCGTGCCGCAACATCAATCACGCGGCGATCGGCCGGCGCAGCCAGCATGCGCTCGCCAACGCGATCGACATCGGCGCGTTTCGCACCGAGGAGGGTGCAGTGATTTCGGTCGCCACAGACTGGAGCGATTCCGGCGCGCGAGGCAAATTCCTGCACGTGGTGCGTGACGGCGCGTGCCGCTTCTTCGGCATCGTGCTGTCCCCGGACTACAACGCGCTGCACCACGATCATTTCCATCTCGATACCGGCCTGTGGAGCGTGTGCCGGTGAGCGACGCCGGCTGCATCTCGGGGCATCCGCGGGGCGTCTGTTTGGAAGCGGATTTTCGGGTATAATGCGGTCGCGTGGGCCGCGGCCCGCTGCGTCCCATCCTCGGCTCCGGGTTCGTCCGTGCAGCACTCCCTCGACCGAAGAAGCGAGCGCCGGCAGCTCACGATCCTGTTCTGCGACATGGTGGATTCCACCGGCCTCGCCCAGCGCTGCGATCCGGAGGACGTCCAGGACGTCCTGTTCGAGTTCCAGACTCTGAGCACGCGATGCGTGGAGTCTTGGGGTGGACAGGTCATCAACTATCGGGGCGACGGCATCCTGGCGCAGTTCGGCTATCCGCTCGCGTCCGAGCACGAGGCCGAAGCCGCGGTCCGCGCCGGGCTCGATCTGGTCACCACCATCGGCGCGCTGCGCGTGCGAACGGCAGCGGGCGGCAGCGAGCCCATTCGGGTGCGCATCGGGATTCACACCGGGGTGGCGGTCATCGGCAAAGCCGCCGCCGGTCATGTCCATGACGCGACCGAAATCGTCGGCGACACGCCGAACATCGCCGCCCGGCTGCAGGCTTTGGGCGACCCCGATTGCGTGCTGATCAGCGGCGAGACCGAGCACTTGCTCCGCGGGAAATTCCGCCTGCATCCGCTGGGCTCACACGCACTGCGCGGCGTGTCGCGCGACGTCCAGGTGTTTCGCGTCGTGGAGGAGGCGAGCGAGGACGACCTGCTGCGCGGGCCGCAGCGCCGAGCGATCCCGCTGGTGAACCGCACAGCAGAGCTTGCCGAGTTGCTGGACGCCTGGGAGCTGGCCAAGCGCGGGCAGGGGCAAGCGGTGGAAATCACGGGCGAAGCCGGTATCGGCAAATCGAGATTGGCTCTCGAGCTCGTGGAACGCAGCGGCCTCTCGGAGAACGTGGTTCTCGTCGTCCACGGGTCCGCCCATCATCAGAACGTGCCGTTCTATCCGGTCATCAAGCGGCTCGAACAGAGGATCGGGATTCGTCGGGACGAAGCCGCCTCGAACAATGTCGAGCGGCTGCGCGATTTCCTGGACTGCCTGCGGCAGTTCCGGGAAGAAGCGGAATGGCTGATCGGCAACCTGCTCGGCCTCCCGCTGCCGGCGCCGCCGAGCCTCGCCGCGCTCGACCCCCAGGAAGTGCGGAGGAGGACGCGGGAATGTCTCGTGCTCGTGCTCGTCTCGTGCTTCGGCGGCCCGGGTCTGCTGTTCGTCGAAGACATCCACTGGGTCGATCCCTCGACCCGGGAAGTCGTCGATCGTGTTCTCGCGGGAATCGCCGGCTCTCCGATCTTGTTGCTGATCACCAGCCGCACGGGCACTAGCCCGAATTTCAAGTTCAGCGAAGGCATGCGACGCATTGTGCTGCGCCGCCTGGACGAAGAGCAGTCGCGGGATCTGGCGGTCTCGGCCATGCGCGATCGGCAGCTGCCGCCGCAGCTGTTCGACCGTGTCGTCGCGCGCTCGGACGGCATCCCGCTCTTCATCGAGGAATTGGCGGCTGCGGCGCTCGAAACCGGCCAAGTGGACGGCGAGCGGACCGGCGCGCCCTCGCTCGACCCGGACCATGTACCATCCGCGCTGCACGACCCGCTGATGACGCGCCTCGACGCTCTCGGGGAGGCGAAGCAGGTTGTTTTGCTGGCTGCTGCAATGGGCCGCAGCTTTTCGCGCCGGCTGCTCGCGACCGTCAGCGAGGCGGATCATTCGACGCTCGAAGCCGCGCTCGCGCAGCTCGTCGATTCCGACCTCGTCCGCTTGGAACGCCACGATCCGGAGCCGACCTACGCCTTCAAGCATGCGCTGGTTCGCGACGTCGCCTATCAGTCGCTGCTCCGCCGTCAGCGTCGCGAGCTGCACGCCCGCATTGCGCAAACCATCGAGGCCAGGCTGCCGGAGTTCGCGGCCGCCGAGCCGGACTACCTCGCGCAGCATCTCTCGGAAGCGGGCCTCGCCGCGCGCGCGGCGCGGATGTGGCTCGAAGCGGCGGCACAATCCGCGCGTCGCTCCGCCAATCTCGAGGCGGTGGCGCAGCTGCGCACCGCGCTCAAGGAAATCGACAACCTGCCCGCCGGACGCGAGCGTGACGAACTCGAACTGAGCGTACAGCTTGCGCTGATCGGCCCATCGATCGCCTCGCGAGGCTATGCGGCGCTCGAAGCCGCCCAGGCGAGCGATCGCGCGCTCGAACTGTGCCGGGCGTTGTGCGACCCCGCTCGCATGTTCCCGGCACTCTATGCGCGCTGGTCCTATAGCCGCGTGACCGGCAATATCCATGAAGCAAGGAAGCTCGCCGAGGATTTCCTGGCGCTCGCCGAAGAGAGCGGAAACCGGGCGAGCCGCATGGTCGGACATCGCCTGCTCGGGACCGCGCTGATCGCCGTCGGCGAAGTGGAAACGGCGCACCGTCATCTCGAGCAAGCGCTGCTGTTGCACGATCCCGCGACGGACCGTGCCGATGCGCTCGCGTACGGCGCGGACGTCCAGGTTACGACGCTCTGCAATCTGTCCATCGCATGCTGGCACCTGGGGCGGATCACGGCGGCCTCGGCCCACCGACAGCGTGCGGCCGAGCTGGCGCTCGAAACGCGCGACGCCAATACGCTCGGCTACGCGTTCAGCCACATCTGCATGCTCGACACGCTCGAACGAGACGTCGAGGCGGTGCGCAATCGGGCGAGCGAGGTGCTCGCGGCCGCGATCGAGCGCGAGCTGCCGTTCTGGGCGACGGTGGCGCGGGTTTTCCTCGGCTGGTGCGAAGTCCAGTCCGGTCGCCTCGAGGCCGGCATCGACATGCTGGAGAGCCAGCGCCGCGCGCTCGAGAGCGCGCGAAACGTGTATTGGAAGCCGACGTTTCTGTGCTGGCTCGCCGAGGCCTATTGCGGCAGCGGCGACACCGCGCAAGCCGTGGCTTGTCTCGCCGAGGCTCGCGACAACATCGCGTGGGGCGGCCAGACGCTCTACGAGAGCGAATGCTGGCGGATCGAAGGGCTGATTGCCGCCCATGCTTCGGCCGGAGATCCCGCGCGTGCCGAACATTGTCTCGAACGCGCATTCTTGCTCGCCCGGGATCGCGGACAGCGCAGTTTCGCGTTGCGGGCTGCCAAGGACTTGGCCACTTTTCTGGTGCAGCGCCAGCGCCGCGCCGCGGCCAGAAGGTTGCTCCAGCAAGCGATGCGCGGGTTCGCGCAGGAGCCCGATCGCGCGGATCGCGCCGATGTGCAGAGCCTGCTAAGCTCGCTGCGAGGAATCCGCATGAGCGAACCCGCCGAGATCCGGGAGCGGCGTCCGCGCACATTTCCCTAGTTTGGATTGCCCGCGTGCCGGAAGCGAGGGCCGGTGTCCGCCTCGCGCCCGCGGGCGCAACGCAGGGCTGAACCGGCGAGCGC
>JBKPDF010000076.1:0-16941 GCA_046727735.1 Pseudomonadota bacterium
CGCGGCGGCGGCGGGGGCGGGGGCGGGGCCGGCAGCGGCGGCCGGCGGCGCGGGCTCGCGCGGCTCCTCTATTGGTCGGTCGTGCTCGGGCTGTGGGCGTTCATCGCCGCGATCGCCACCATCGCCTGGGTCGGCGCGCACCTGCCGCCGATCCAGTCGCTCGAAGTGCCCAAGCGCCCGCCCGCGATCGAGATCGTCGACCTCTCCGGCCGCCTGCTCGCGACGCGGGGCGACACCAGCGGCCCGCCGCTGCCGTTGAAAGAGCTGCCGGCCTACTTGCCGCAGGCCTTCATCGCCATCGAGGACCGGCGCTTCTATTCGCATCACGGCGTCGATCCGCTCGGCATCATCCGCGCGGTCGCCATGAACCTCGCCCGTCGCGGGGTTTCGCAGGGCGGCTCGACGCTGACCCAGCAGCTCGCCAAGAATCTGTTCCTGACCCAGGAGCGCACGGTTACGCGCAAGCTGCAGGAGCTGCTGCTCGCGTTCTGGCTCGAGCGCAAGTTCTCCAAGCAGCAGATCCTCGAGCTCTATCTCAACCGGGTGTATTTCGGCGCCGGCGCTTACGGCGTCGAGGCGGCGGCGCAGCGCTATTTCGGCAAATCGGCCCGGCAGGTGACGATCGCGGAGGCGGCGCTGCTCGCGGGCCTCGTCAAATCGCCGTCGCGCCTCGCTCCCACGCGCAATCCCGACGGCGCGGAGCGGCGCGCCCAGATCGTGCTCGTCGCCATGTCGCAGGCGGGCTTCATCACCGAGCGCATGGCGCAGCTCGCGATCTCGAATTCCCCGCGCATCCTCAAGCAGACGCCGGGCGGCTCCGGCAATTACGTCGCCGACTGGATCATGGACGTGCTCAACGATCTCGTCGGCCGGCTCGACGAGGACATCGTGGTCGAGACCACGATCGATGCCCGGCTGCAGGGCGCTGCCGACAAGGCGCTGGTCGAGGAGCTTGCGCAAAAGGGCGAGAAATTCGCGGTCGGCCAGGGCGCGATCCTGGCGATGACGCCCGACGGCGCGGTGCGGGCACTCGTTGGCGGCCGCAATTATGCCGAGAGCCAGTTCAACCGCGCGGTCGCGGCTAAGCGCCAGCCGGGCTCGGCGTTCAAGCCGTTCGTGTATCTCACCGCGCTCGAGCACGGGCTCACGCCGGAGACCGTGCGCGAGGACCGCCCGCTCGACGTCAAGGGCTGGCGTCCGGAGAACTACAACCGCGAATATTTCGGCCCGGTGACGCTGACGCGCGCGCTCGCGCAATCGCTCAACACGGTTGCGGTCCGCCTCACCCTCGAGCTCGGCCCGCAAGCCGTGGTGCGCACCGCGCATCGTCTCGGCATCGCCTCGAAGCTCGATCCGAACCCCTCGATCGCGCTCGGCACGTCCGAGGTGTCGCTGATCGAGATGGTTTCCGCCTTCGCGCCGTTCGCCAACGGCGGCATCGCGGTCATTCCGCACGTCGTCGAGCGCGTGCGCACGCGCGAGGGCAGGATGCTCTACGAGAACGCCGACGCGAGCCTCGGGCGCGTCGTCGAGGAGCGCTACGTCGGCATGATGAACGCCATGATGGCCGAGACGCTGCGCAGCGGCACGGCGCGGCGGGCGCAGCTGCCGGGCTGGCCGGCGGCCGGCAAGACCGGCACCAGCCAGGATTTCCGCGACGCTTGGTTCATCGGCTATAGCGGCTATCTCGTCGCCGGCGTCTGGCTCGGCAACGACGACAATTCGCCGACCCACCACACGACGGGCGGCAGCCTCCCGGTCGAGATCTGGAGCCGCTTCATGCGCGCCGCGCACCAGGGCGCGCCGCTCGTCGAGCTTCCGGGCGTCTCGGGTTCGGGCTGGGGCGTCGAGGCGCCCCCGGTGCCGCCGGGCCCGCTGCCGTGGGGCTCGCAAGCGGCGGTGCGCCAGCAGGGGCGCGCGCCCGCGAGTCTCGACGGCTGGCTGCTCGACCGCCTGTTCGGCCGCTGACAGAGGACGGAGAACAGACGACGGAGGACGGATTGCAGTGCTTGGAGGGCAGTGCGTCTTTGCTCCGTCGTCCGCCGTCTGTCGTCCGTCCTCTGCCGGTTAGAAATCGCGATTGTCGAATTTGCGGCCGCGCAGGCTGTGCGACCGGTTCGCGCACGCCACCAGCTCGCCGTAGCGGTGCAAGTCGGTGCCGTGGACGTCGAGCCAGACCTTGGCGCGGTGCATGTCGGGACACAGCCGTTTCAACAGCCGCCAGAACCGCCGCGAGTGATTCATCTCGACGAGGTGCGCGACCTCGTGGGCGGCGAGGTATTGCAGCACGAAAGCCGGCGCGAGAATGAGCCGCCAGGAGAACGACAGCACGCCGGTGGTCGAGCAGGATCCCCAGCGGCTATTCTGGTCGCGCACCGAGATGCGCTTGATGCGCGCGCCGATCTGCATCGCGTAGGACCGGCTCGCCGCCTCGAGATCGCGCTTGGCTTCGCGTTTGAGGAAATCGCCGACGCGGCGCGCCAGATACGGCCCGTCGCCGGCGACGCAGATCAGGCGCTCGCCATTGCCGTCGCGCTCCGTCCAGACCGTGCCGCGGTTGTGCGGACGATGCACGATGCGGTGGCGCAGCCCGCGCAGCGGCAATTCCGAGCCGTGCGCGAACGGGGCCGCCTCGGGAAGCCGGCTGAGGCGCGCCGCGATCCACCCCCCGTGCTTGTCGGCAAAGTCGCGCGCTTCCCTCAGACTCCCGCGCGGCGGCATGGTGAGGATGACTTCGCGCGTCGCCGCCTGGATGCGCAGCGTGTAACGCCGCGCTTGGCGATGCCGCCGCAGCCGAATGAGGTAAATCTCGCGATCGAACACGACTTCGATCGCCTGCGGTTCGGTCGGCCGGCGGTAGAGCAGGGCGCGCAGCGGCATGGCGGTCCAGTCCGGGCGGGATAGCGAGGCGCCATAGTGCCATATCCGGGCCGGCGTACAGCCCCCTTGTAGTCAAATACTTGGAACCGCAACCGCATGGGGCTGCGGATCGCCGTTACCCCAAAGTATTGGGGAGGCAAGAAGAGAATCTCGATTCATTATTTAGTCCTGGAAGCGCCAGTCCAGTCCGGGGTCACCGATTCGAATCAGCGGAGGGGGATCCGGTGCCCGTCGGCCAGGGCCGCCGGCAGCCGGTCAGGCGCGCAGCGCGACCTTGCGCCAGATTTTGCGGATCGCGTCGCCGTCGTGCGAAAGGACGAAATCGGCGATGCGCGGCGCGATTTCGGCGCGGAACCGCGATCCGTTGAAGACACCGTAATGGCCGACGGCGGGCTGGAGGTAATGGGTCTTGCGGTCCGCCGGGATGTTGACGCACAGCCGATGCGCCGCCTCGGTCTGTCCGACGCCGGAGATGTCGTCGTTCTCGCCCTCGACCGTCATCAGCGCGACGCGCCGGATCTCGGCGGGATCGATGCGCACGCCGCGATGGGTGAACTCGCCTTTCGGCAGGGCGTGGCGCACGAATACCGAGTCGACCGTCTGCAAATAGAATTCCGCGGCGAGATCCATCACGGCCAGATATTGGTCGTAGAACTCGCGATGCTTCTGCGCGGAATCGCCGTCGCCACGCACCAGATGCAGGAACAAGTCCTTGTGTGCCTCGATGTGGCGGTCGAGGTTCATGGTCATGAAGCCGTTGAGCTGCAGGAAGCCCGGATAGACGTCGCGCATGAAGCCGGGATGCGGGAACGGCACCTTGGTGATGACGTTGCGCCGGAACCAGTCGGTGCCGCGCTGCTCGGCAAGGCGATTGACGGCGGTCGGGTTCGCGCGGGTGTCGATCGGACCGCCCATCAGCACCATGGATTGCGGCACGTAAGGGTCGGCTTGCGCTTCCATGCGGGCGACGGCGGCGAGCACCGGAACGGAAGGCTGGCACACGGCGACGATGTGAGCCTCGCCGCGCAGCACATGCAGGATCGAAATGACGTAGTCGATGTAATCGTCGAGGTCGAAGCGGCCTTCGCTGAGCGGCACCATGCGCGCGTCGACCCACTCGGTAATGTAGACGTCGTGGTTGGGCAGGAACGCCTCGACGGTGCCGCGCAAGAGCGTCGGGTAATGACCCGACATCGGCGCAACCAGCAGCAGCTTCGGCTGCGGGCGCCGCGGCGGCCGCTCGAAGACCCGCTCGAAATGCAGCAGCCGGCAGAACGGGCGCTGCCAAATCGCCTCGACGCGCACGGGAACCCGCTCGCCGCCGACCAGGGTGGCGTCGACGCCCCATTCGGGCTGGCCGTAACGCCGCGTCGAGCGCTCGAACAGCTCGCAGGCTGCGGCGACCGATTTGCCGAACGTGGTGTACGACAGCGGGTTGATCGGACTCTTGAAATAGATCTTCGCCGCATCGGCGAACGCGCGCGAGGGGTTGAGCGCCGCGTGGCTCATCTCGTAGAACCAATACATCGGCGCGGACAGAATAGGCCCTGCCTGGCCCGGCAGCGCCGGTGCGCCGCCGAATTCCCCGATAGGCATGCGGTGAGGCCCCCGCCCCTCTTGCTGCACTGCAGCAGCCTCGCTCTTTTTCTTCATTCCGTCAACCGAGGAAAGTCCGTTCTCCGCAGTTCCCTCCGCGCGACGAATCTCGTCTGCAATGTACATGTAAGTACTCCAGTTCGCATCTGCGAGGATCATCGATCCCTGTCGCGTAGACGAACGGGGCCCTGCGGGGTTCCGATCATTCCCCGGTTTGCAGCAAGGAACCCTGCCGGCGAGCGCTGTCGAGCAGCGCCATGAAGCCGACGGCCGCCGCGGCGAACAGCACCGCATTGAGGAAAAGCGCATCGAGCATGAGATTGGCGCGAAATACATGGTTGATGAGCAATTCGCGCATGCCTTCGAACACATAGGTCGGCGGCAGCATCCAGGCGACGATCTGCAGCCATTCCGGCAGCGTCGATACCGGGTAATAGACACAGGTCAGCGGCAACAGCAGGAACATGAACGTCCAGGCGAGGCTCTCGGCGCCCAGTCCGTTGCGCACCACGAGCCCGGAGACCAGGATTCCGATCGCCCAGCTGGTCAGGATCAGATTGACGAAGAACGCGGCAAGCGCCAGGCCGAGGCCGTAGAGGTTGAAGCCGAAGAATGCGATCGCGAGCAGCGAGACGGGAACCATGCCGATCGCGAGGCGGATCAGGCTCATGATCATCAGCGCGCCGACGAACTCGAGCGGCCGCAGCGGACTGATCATCAGATTGGCGAGGTTGCGCGCCCACATTTCCTCGAGAAACGAGATCGAGAACCCGAGCTGGCCGCGGAACAGGATGTCCCACAGCAGCACCGCGCCGATGAACGTGCCGCCGGCGCGCGCGAAGAAACCGGCATTGCCGGCGATGTAGAGCTGCAAAAAGCCCCACATCAGCATCTGCACCGCCGGCCAATAGATCAGTTCCAGGAGCCGCGGCCACGACGAGCGCAACAGGTACCAATAGCGCAGCACCATCGCGGCAACGCGGCGCGGCGCAAAGGCCGGCGGCTCGAAAGACGCGCTCATTGCGCCGCCTCTCTGGTTTCGGTGCGGCCGCGCGCGACATCGAGAAACACCTCCTCGAGCGTGCGCCGGCCGTAGCGCGCGAGCAGCGCCTGCGGGGTGCCGTCGTCCTCGATGCGGCCCTTCTTCATGATGATGACCCGCTCGCACAACCGCTCGACTTCCGCCATGTTGTGGGAGGCGAGCAGGATCGTCGCGCCGCGCTCGCGCCGATAGCGCTCGATGCGCCCGCGCACCCAGTCCGCGGTGTCGGGATCGAGCGAAGCCGTCGGCTCGTCGAGCAGCAGAATCTCCGGACGGTTGATCAGTGCCTTGGCGAGCGACACGCGGGTCTTCTGCCCGGCGGAAAGCTTGCCGGTCGGGCGGTCGAGCAGCTCGACGAGATCGAGCTCGCCGGCAAGCTCCGCGACCCGCGCGGCGGCGTCCGCGACGCCGTACAGCAGCGCGAACACGGTGAGGTTCTGCCGGGTCGTGAGCCGCGCAGGCATGTCGACATAGGGGCTTTCGAAATTCATCCGCCCGAGCACGCGATAGCGCTGGCGCGGCATCTCGGCGCCGAGCACGCGCGCCGCGCCGGCGGTCGGAATGATCAGCCCCATGATCATGGCGATCGTGGTGGTCTTGCCGGCGCCGTTGCCGCCGAGCAGCCCGGTGACCGAGCCCGCCGCGAGCGCAAACGAGATGCCGTCGACCGCGACCCCGCTCTTGTAGGTCTTGGCGAGGCGCTCGACCGCGATGGCGGGTTGCGCGGGTCTGGCAGGCGGGGGCGACACGATTGTGCACAATTGGCCTTTGCGCGCGCACGGCGCAAGAGTGCGGATCGGCCCGCCTGCATTGAGCGTTTCGGCAGAGCCGATAGAGTGCCGAACATGCAAACCCAGGATCCGTTGCACCCGCGACGCAACGTGCGCCTCGACACGCTGGTGCGTCTGCGCTGGATCGCCGTCGTCGGCCAGACCGCGGCGGTGCTGATCGTGCATTACGTGTTCGATTTCCAGCTGCCGCTGACCGCGTGCCTGGCCGTGATCGGCTGCAGCGCCGCGCTCAATCTCGCGTTGCGGCTGTTGTTCCGGCCGATCCAGCGGCTCGAGCCGGACCGCGCGGCTTTGCTGCTCGCCTTCGACATCGTCCAACTGGCGCTGCTGTTGTTTCTGACCGGCGGGGTCGAGAACCCGTTCGTGTTCCTGTTCCTCGGCCCGGTACTGATTTCCGCGACCGCCTTGCCGCCGCGCTTGACCTTGGCGCTCGGCGCGCTCGCGGCGGTTTGCGCGACCGCACTCGTGTTCGTGCACCTGCCGCTGCCCTGGGTGAGCGACGAGCCGCTGTCGCTGCCGCCGATCTATCGGCTCGGCATCTGGTTCTCGCTGCTCGTGGCGCTGGGGGTGATCGGCGCCTATGCCTGGCAGATCGCCGAGGAGGCGCGGCTTCTGACCGACGCGCTCGCCGCGACCGAGCTGGTGCTCGCCCGCGAGCAGCATCTCTCGCAGCTCGACGGCCTCGCGGCAGCCGCGGCACACGAGCTCGGCACCCCGCTCTCCACCATCGCGGTCGTGGTGCGCGAGCTCGAGCGCGCGATCGAGCCGGCGTCGCCCTATGCGGAGGACGTCAAGCTCTTGCGCGAGCAGGCCCAGCGCTGCCGGGAGATCCTCGCAAAACTCACGCAGCTCTCCGCCTCGGCCGAGCCGTTCGACCGTTCCAGGCTCTCGACCCTGATCGAGGAGGTGGTGGCACCGCATCGCAATTTCGGGGTCGCGATCGAGGTGGCGATGCCGGAGGATCGCGCGGCCGAGCCGGTCGGCGAGCACAACCCGGCGATCGTTTACGGGCTCGGCAATCTCGTGGAAAACGCCGTCGACTTCGCGCGCGCGCAGGTCGAGGTTGCGGCGCAGTGGAGCGACGGCGAGGTGACGATCGCGATTTCCGACGACGGACCGGGCTTCGCGCCGGAGATCCTCGACCGCATCGGCGAGCCGTATTTGACGATCCGCGGCCATCCGCCGGGCGGCGAGGGCGAGGTCAGCGGGCTCGGTCTCGGCGTCTTCATCGCCAAGACGCTGCTCGAACGCACGGGCGCGAGCCTCACCTTCGTCAATCGTGCCGCACCGCAGCACGGCGCGAGCGTGCGGGTGCGGTGGCGGCGTGAGGATTATGAACGCGCGGCGGCCGCCGGACCCTCGGCCGCAGGCGCAGCCACCGGGGCCGCGATACCTCCGGCGCGCCCTTGAGGCTGCGGCAGGATGACATAGCTAGAGGTCGGGGCGTCATTGCGGCCGGCCGAACGGCCGCCGCGCGTGCGTTGGGAGAGCCACATGACCGACATTGCGACCGCTGAGGTGGTGGGCGACCGATCGCTGCTCATCGTGGAGGACGACAAATCGTTCCTGCAGCGGCTGGCCCGCGCCATGGAACAGCGCGGTTTCGCGGTGACGACCGCGGACACCGTCGCAGACGGCCTCGTGCAGGTCGAGCGCACCGCGCCAGCCTTTGCGGTCGTCGACATGCGGCTTGCCGACGGCAACGGCCTCGAAGTCATTTCGGCGCTGAAGCGGCGCCGGCCGGAGGCGCGCGGCATCGTGCTGACCGGCTATGGCAACATCGCGACCGCGGTCAACGCGGTCAAGCTCGGGGCGGTCGATTATCTGTCGAAGCCCGCCGACGCCGACGATGTCGCCGCGGTGCTGCTCGCGCACGATGGCAAGCGGGTCGAGCCGCCGGAGAACCCGATGTCGGCCGACCGCGTGCGCTGGGAGCACATCCAGCGCATCTACGAGCTGTGCGGCCGCAACGTCTCGGAGACCGCGCGCCGCCTCAACATGCATCGCCGCACCCTGCAGCGGATTTTGGCCAAGCGCGCGCCGCGGTAACAAACAAACACGTTGCCGGCTCAATCACCCGTGTGGCCGCTGCCCGGGTCGGCCAGCGCGTGCAGGCGCGTGGCGGCGGCGCGGGCGAAGCGCAGCAGCATGGCCCGGCGGGTCGCGGGCGGGAGCCGGTGCTCCGGCGCCTCGCGCAGGATCGAGGCCCCGAACGCGTCGGCAAGAATCAGGCCCGCGTCCTGCGGAAAAATCGCGAGCGGCACGACGAGGCTCGTCGCGAAGAACAAGCGGTCGCAATGCGCGCGATAGTCGGGCCATTTGCCATCGACGCGGAAATCCTCGAGCGAGGACTTGATCTCGACGATCCACAGTTCGCCGTCGCGGGAAAGCGCGACAAGGTCGGCGCGGCGCCCGGACGCCAGGTTGAGCTCGCTCACCGCCGAGAAGCCGAGGGAATAGAGCAGCCTTGCCGTGCCGCGCGCGACCGCGAGCGCGGCCGGCGACTGGCGGCCGTCGATCGGCAAAGATGTTTCCGCAAGCCCGAGTCGCACGGCGCGATTGTGCCAGGGGGCCGACGGAAATGGGCCGCGAGGTACGGCCACGATTAGCCGGCAAGTTGCCCCTCACCCGCGTCGGACCTTCGATCCTCCGCACCCTCTCCCCGCAAAGCGGAGCGAGGGGAAGCGCGTCTGCCGCGCGGTCCCCGCAGACCCGCTCACGCCGTGCCGGAAGGGTCGTGCGCTTGCGGAATAATCATTCCGCGGCGGGGCGGGTCAGCGCGGCTGCGCCAGGTCCTGGCCCCGCTGCCCCGGCGCGCTCCGGAAACGCGGCGGCGAGCGCCGCCCGATCCGCCGGGATCACTCCGCGCTCGGTGATGAGCCCGGTCACGAGCCGCGCGGGCGTGACATCGAAGGCATAATTCGCGGCCGGCGAGCCTTCCGGCACGACGGTGACCTTCTCGACCCGCCCGTCCGCGGTGCGGCCGGTGATCGTCGCGACCTCCTCGGGCGCGCGCTCCTCGATCGGGACCTCGGCGATGCCGTCGCTCACCGCGAAATCGATCGTGGGCGAGGGCAGCGCCACGTAGAACGGGACGCCGTTGTCGAACGCGGCGAGCGCCTTGAGATACGTCCCGATCTTGTTGCAAACGTCGCCGTTCGCGGTGACGCGGTCGGTGCCGACGAGAACGAGATCGACTTTCTCGCGCTGCATCAGGTGCCCGCCGGTGTTGTCGGCGATCACCGTGTGCGGCACCCCGTGCTTGCCGAGCTCCCAGGCGGTCAGCGCCGCGCCCTGGTTGCGCGGCCGCGTCTCGTCGACCCAGACATGGAGCGGGATGCCGCGCTCGTGCGCGGTGTAGATCGGCGCGGTCGCCGTTCCCCAGTCGACGGTCGCGAGCCAGCCGGCATTGCAATGGGTCAGGATTTCGACTCTTTCGCCCGCCGGCTTTTTGCGCGCGATCGCCTCGATGAGCTTTTGTCCGTGGCGGCCCATTGCTTGGTTGATCGCGATATCCTCCTCGCAGATCGCGGCGGCGCGGGCATAGGCGGCGGCGACGCGCTGTTCGCCGGCGAGACCGGTAACGGCGGCGCGAATCTCGTCGAGCCCCCATTTCAGGTTGATGGCGGTCGGGCGCGCGGCGAACAGCGCCGCATAGGCGCGGTCGAGCGCGGCATCGGACGCATCGGTGCGCAACGCAAGGCAGAACCCGTAGGCGGCGGTCGCGCCAATCAGGGGCGCGCCGCGGACCTGCATCGCGCGGATCGCATGGACCGCATCTTCGAGGCTCGCAAGCCGCGCGGTGACGAACTCGTGCGGCAGCCGGGTCTGGTCGATGATGCCGACGGTGCGGCCGTCGGCCTCGATCCAGATCGTGCGCAGGTGTTTGCCGTCGACCTTCATGGGGCTTCCTCTGCGCCCTAGATAGACCGCTTCGCACGCGCTTGCCAGTTTGGCGCCGTTACCCTGAGGAGCGAGCCCGTCCACTTCGGTACCGGCGTGCGATTGCCGGAACCGGCGAGCCCCGAAGGGCGACGGCGCCCGGCGTCGGCAGCGGCTAACGACCGATCATGCCCATGACCTGCGGCAGCAACGTCTGCGCCAGCATGCGATATCCGTCCGGCGTCAGATGCTGACCATCGGGTTGATGCGGCAGGCCGCGCAGCATCGCGTTTTCGAGCACGATCATCTTCACTCCGCGGGCACTGAGGCGAGCCTGGATCGCCGAAATGTTCTCCGCACGGTCGCCCAGGCTCCCCTTGCGCCTGTCATTGCCGCCCGGTTGAAGAATCACGAGGCTGGTCCCGCCGGGCACGGCGCCGTCGAGCCGACCTAACATTCCGCCGGTCGTATCGCCGCTGATGCCGGCATTGACGACCCGTGCATTGTACCCCCTGGCGCGCAGCAGCGCTTCGAGCTGCGCCGGATAGGCCTCGCTGCGTGACACGCCTTTTCCGTAGGTGTTGCTGGCGCCGAGCGCCACGATCGTTGCTGCATCAGCCGGCCCAAAGCCGATATTGATCATCGCGCCGACGAGCGCAACCCAACCGCCGATCCCCAAGCCGTGCATTCGAAGCTTCATGGGTCCTTCGCGAGAATTGCCTCAGTTCGAGCGTTTCAAGTCGAGCCCAACCAGCATGCAGTCCCGGCTCGGCTGCAATGGTCGAATCGGCCCGGCGTCAAGCCGAAACATTACGACGGCGCCTTCACGGGCGCATCCGAGAGCCGCGGCTACACTTTCCGGCAACGGCAGCCCGGGAGAGCCGATCAAATCCCGAGTAGTGGCCGTGACCGCTCGCCGGATTCGACGTGACGGGTCGTCCTCCGTTATCTAATGAGATGTGTCCAGGGATGAGGGCTGGAGGGCACGCGGCAATGTACGCGAAAACGATGATCGCCGTTTCGGTCGTGCTCGGTCTGGGTGCTGCTTCCATCCCGCCAGCGACGGCCGCAAAAGCAAAGGTGCGCCATCGCGCGCCCGGCGTGGCCGAACAGCCGGCTGCGAGCGCACCACGCGGGCCGGCCGTCCTACCTTTCACCGCCGACGAGCAGCGATTGTTCGATCGCGCCTCGACGGTTTATGGCGCCGGGCGCTGAAGGACGACGGCGATCGACAGGGGGCCACGAGCAGTCACACGGCACATTCAGCGGTGAACTTCATCGCCGCGGATCGTGCTCGGCTCAGAAGAACGCCTGGATGCCGGTCTGCGCCCGCCCGAGGATCAGCGCGTGGATGTCGTGCGTGCCCTCGTAGGTGTTCACGGTTTCGAGATTCGCCAGCACGCGCATGACGTGGAATTCGTCGGAAATGCCGTTGCCGCCGTGCATGTCGCGCGCGAGCCGCGCAATGTCGAGCGCCTTGCCGCAATTGTTGCGCTTGAGCAGGGAGATCGCCGCGGCTGCGGCCTTGTCCTGATCCATCAGCCGCCCGAGACGCAGCACCGCGTGCAGGCCGAGCGTGATCTCGGTCTGCATGTCGGCGAGCTTCTTCTGGATCAGCTGGTTCGCGGCGAGCGCCCGGCCGAACTGCTTGCGATCGAGCACGTATTGCCGCGCGCGGTGCCAGCAAAATTCCGCGGCCCCGATCGCCCCCCAGGCGATACCGTAGCGCGCGCGGTTGAGGCAGCCGAACGGGCCGGCAAGCCCCTTGGCGTTCGGCAACAGATTTTGCTCCGGCACGAAGGCATCATCGAGAACGACCTCGCCGGTGATCGAGGCGCGCAGCGAAAGCTTGCCCTCGATCTTCGGCGTCGAGAAGCCTTTGGTGCCGCGCTCGACGAGGAACCCGCGGATCACGTCGTCGAGCTTCGCCCACACTACCGCAACGTCGGCAATCGGCGAGTTGCTGATCCAGGTCTTGGCCCCGCTGAGCGAAAACCCGCCGGACGTCCTTTGCGCCCGCGTCACCATCGAGCCCGGATCGGAGCCGTGGTCGGGCTCGGTGAGGCCGAAGCAACCGACCATCTCGCCGCTTGCGAGCTTGGGAAGGTATTTTTTGCGCTGCGCCTCCGAGCCGTAGGCGAAGATCGGATGCATCACCAGCGAGGACTGCACCGACATTGCCGACCGATAGCCGGAATCGACCCGTTCGATCTCGCGCGCGATCAGGCCGTAGGCGGTATACGAGAGACCGGCGCCGCCGTATTGCTCCGGCAGGGTCGACCCGAGCAACCCGAGCCCGCCCATCTCGCTGAGAATTTCGCGGTCGAAGCGCTCCTCGCGAAATGCGGTGAGCACCCGCGGAAACAGCCGCTCCTGCGCATAGTCGCGCGCGGTATCGCGCACCATGCGTTCCTCGTGGGACAGCTCGCCCTCGAAATCGAGCGGATCCTCCCAGTTGAACGGCGGCTCCTTCGCGGGCGCCTTGGCGCGCGGCTTCTCGGCTAATTGGGACATGGCTGCCTCCTCGATGCACGCGAACCGCGTGCGGATGGCGCAAGGGCGGAACTTCGATCATAGCTTCCCGCAAGGACGGGAACAGCGCCGAACCGCTCCGGGTTGCCGGAGAGAAAAACAAGCAAGCGAAACAAGAGTTTCCGGTGACACGCGACCGCCCGCCGCACCGCCCGGTTAGTGCCGGGCGCCCGCGACCCTCTTGATCTCGCGGCGCCTATCCCTTAAATCGGCGGCAACAATCGAATCCGGGCCCCTCTGGCGAGGACGCCGATGTTCGTCGGCCAACCTCGCGATGTCGGATCGCCATTCCCGCGCTGGAGCGCCGGGATCGGCCGACATCGGGCTCACGAGCTACCCCCCCGACAAAGCCGACCTGAGCTCCTCCGGCGCGCAGCGCACCGCGAAGAGGAGCAGTCATGTTCAGACCAGGTCCGCGCCTTCCAGTCACCGAAACCGGCGGCGGCGATTTCGACCACGACCAAAAAGTGATGCATGCGCTGGTCACGGCGGCGGCGCTCGTCGCGCTCGCCGACGGGCGCGTGGAGGCCGTTGAACGCGACGCAACGGCGGATTTCATCGAACGGCAGGGCTTCGTGCCCAGCATAGGTCGGCCGGAAATCGTCGAAGCGTTCGACGATTGTGTGCGGCGGCTCGCGGATCGCGACAGCGCGCACGCGATCGCCAGAGCCTTTCAGCCGCTCGCCGGCCTGTCGCTCGCGTCAATCGTGGTCCGCACGGCCGAGCAGGTCGCCGCAGCGGATCGGCACATTCACGCCGGCGAGTTGCGGGCGCTCAACCTGATCAGGTTGCTGATGACGACGCTGCCGGCGCAGAGGCCGGGGCTGCCCATCATGTTTTGATCCGTCCCGCGATCGATACCCGGGAGTGGACCGGATGAGCTCGACTGGAATCCCCGCTGGGCAGAACCGGAGCGAGCACGACGCGCGCGTCGGGCGGCTCGTCGATCGCCTGCCCGCGCGTTTGCGCGGGCCGATCCGCTGGCTGCGGCAGCCGTGCTCCGCCTGGATCAGAATCCCGTCCGGGGTGCTGCTGACGTGCGGCGGCATCCTAGGGTTCCTGCCGGTCGCGGGATTCTGGATGCTTCCGCTCGGTCTTCTGCTGCTCGCGGAAGACGTGCCCGTGCTGCGATCGGCACGCACGCCGATCCTGGACTGGATCGAGCGCCGGTATCCCCACTGGCTGGCCGCAGCGCCACATTCGCTGCCAAATCCTGAATCGGAAGAAAGGAAACGCCGATGATGTCCCGTCCCACCAGCACCATTCGCGCTGAGGAGCAGTTTCGATGAGCCTTTTCGACGATAGAAAGCGCGGGTTCGAGGAAAAATTCCGACACGAGCAGGATCGCGAGTTCCGCATGCGGGCGCGCCGCAATCGGCTGTTCGGGATGTGGGCGGCCGATCGCCTGCAACTGCCCGCAGGCGAACGCGAAGCCTATGCGCAAGCCGTTGCCGTGGCCGATCTCGAAGCGCCCGGAGACGCCGACGTCGTGGCCAAGGTCGAACAGGATCTCCGGGCGAAATCCGTCGCGATCACGACAGCGGAGCTGCAAGCAAAGCTCGAAGAATTCGCCAAGGAGGCCCAGCGGTTCTAAAAGCCCACCGGCTGGATGCGGCTGACCCGGGACGAGACTCACGCGGCGTTCCCGTCGAGGCGCCGTGCGACTTCGACTGAACCATCGAGTCGTGTGATGGCTTTTCTGCAAAACCCAATCGCCCGCCGGTCCAGCGGCGATCGATTGGCTCATCGCCTACGACGACCGCTGATGGGCCAAGACCGCATCGCCGCGACGCAAGTCTGTTCGTGAACACATTCATCCCCTATCAGTTCTTGGATCAATTCCATCGCTCATCGGGTCGCAGCGGGCGCCAGGCGCATATGATTTCCGCGCCACACGAACGTAGATCCCAGCCAAGCCTGCATCCAGAGCGGCGGCAGTAAAAGGTCCCGCAGCATCCAGACCAAGGGAGTGCGCATTGAAATGTGCCAACCCGAAGCGCGCGCCATCAACAACTCCGCGCCATACCAGGCCGTCGCGAACAACGCGGCTGCGGCACCGGGCGAAAATCCACTCTGGGAGGCGGCGGCCGCGCAGGCAATGACAGGCAAGCAGGCACCGGTCAGGATTTCCGGCAGGAAGAACGCTTTGAAAGAGGCCCGGCGCAACCTCGCCCAGCGAAGCTGTCGATGCCACACTTCTCGCAGGCTGCGGCTGCCGAGAGGCTGCTCGAACGGGCGGTCGACCAGGCGTACGCGCAGTCCCGTTCGGCGAACCAGCTTCGTCGATGCCGCATCCTCCGCCAGTTCCGAACTCAGCGCTTCGATGCCACCGCAATTATCCAGCAGTTCGCGCAGCCACAGCATGCTCTTGCCCTGCGCGAATCCCAATCCGATCGAATCGGCTACGTACTGCCATCGCGCCTCGTGGGTGTTGAGAAATCCGCATTCGAGTTCCGCCCACAGGTTCGACGGACGCGAACCGACGGGCGGCGAACAGACGAGCCCCGTCCCCGGACGCCAGGTCGACAGCAAGCGCTGTATGTAGTCGCGAGGCATCAATACGTTGCTGTCGGCGATCGCGATCCACGGGCAGGACGCGGCTCGCCATCCTTTGACAACGTTATTGAGCTTGGGATTTCCACTGATCCTGTCATCGCCGATCAGGATGTTCGCGTCGATGTGGGGATATGCTGCTTTCAGCCGCTCGAGCAGCGGCAGAACGGGATCTTGCGCTCTCGCGACACAGAACAGGATTTCATAGCGAGGATAATCGAGCTCGAACGTGGAACGCAGGGTTTCCTCGCAGTGGTTCTCCATCCCGCAGACTGGTCGAAGCAAACTGACCGGCGGCGCGTCCCAAGGAGCGGGTTCATGACCGGCTTTGACGCGGCAACGAGGCGCGGCAATAAGCAGGCTTGCGACATGAATGATGAACGTGATGAGGGCGAACGTGGCGGCGCCCAGAATCAGCGGATTCATTCCTCAATGGTGGACCGGCATGGTTACAGCGTTATGACAGAGAGTCCGAACGGAGGTGAACCGCGGTCCTGCGGCACCTTCATTGCCGGCGTGTTGCCCGAGCAGTGCTGTCAACAGAGCGTAACGATCGACCTATAACAAGCGCTTTCGAATCGGACCAGGAGGCAACGATGTCATTTCAGATCGTGCGACTGGAGTTGAATGACCGAGGTGATGTGATTTCCCGCAGGCCGCTGAATCCCTTGTTCGAGCTGCGCGATGACGCGATGGCGCTCGCGGAATTCGACGCCGGTCGCTGTGACGGTGAATTCGGATACGACGCCGAACGGGATTGCTGGTGGGCGATCGATGCCGGGCAAACATTCAGATTCATCGTTGAAGCCGTAGAGCTCACCATGGACACCGCAGCGTGACACGAGCTGATCGGGAATGACGGCCATATGGTCGTGCGAAACTCCGGCGCGGAAATCTCTGCTTGGATCTCCTGCTGCTCGCCGGACCGGGGCTCGAATATTCCGACGAGTGCACACGCCTGTGGCCGGGGTCGGTACTGCCGCCCAATGCGCCCGCTAGGCGTCCATGCAACCCCTGGGTACTCGCCCCGCTTTGGATGAGGTCGCAATTCACCGTATCATCGGAGCGGCTGAGTGACGAAGGAGGTAGAAATGGCAGCCTACCTGATCGCCGAACATAAGATAACCGACGTCGACAAATTCAAAGAATACGCGACCAAGGTCGGCCCGATGATTGCGAAGCACGGGGGACGTTACCTTACGAAGCCGGGAAGCCACAGATTGCCTGAGGGCGGTCACTGGAATCCCGAGCGAGTCGTAATCATCGAGTTTCCGAACATGGACTCCCTGAACGCCTGGTACAAATCGGCTGAATATCAGCCGCTCATTGCCCTTCGTAAGCAGTCCACGAGCGACTTGGATATGTTGATCACTGTCGAGGGAGCCTGAGGAGCACATTACAGCGGGGCCACTCGCCACAGCCTGCCGCCGTGCTCGCTTCGTCGAAGCCTGGCTCGCAAGTCCGGGCTTCGCTTCGGTACCGGAAAGCTTGGAGTCGGACTCATTGACTTTAGGCGGCGAGCCACTTGCCTGGCCAAGGGCAAGGCGATAGGTTCCCTAAACGGTTGAGATTTAATGATCTTTCCAAAGCGCCCGTAGCTCAGCTGGATAGAGCGTTGCCCTCCGAAGGCAGAGGTCACAGGTTCGAATCCTGTCGGGCGCGCCA
>JBKPDF010000077.1:0-36548 GCA_046727735.1 Pseudomonadota bacterium
AGCGTTGAGTTGAAGGCGTCAGCGCCAGTTGCGCGTCAAAGCCGCTGCTCCCAACCGAGTAGCGGGCAATATCAAAGCCTTTGCTTCGGAGCGGGGTGGCCTGGCTGCTCGCAACAACGACTTTTGCAACAAAATTGGCACCAAGCGGACGTACAAGCGCATCTGCTCTTTGGCCGCTTTCGGGAGCAATGCGGACATCAACCGCCAATTGCCGGACATAGCGATTTATGAGTACACGCCCTAACTAATCTGTCCGCTGTGCACGACGACGGCGCGGCAGATCGGTCAGCTGCTCGGGACTAAGCGGCCCGAACTCATGTGGGCCAAGTCCCGTCAGATGGGGGCCGGGTTGAAGCGTCCTTTGGCACTCCGGAGGTTCAGAATTATTGGGAGGCCCATTATCAGGAGTATCCACGCTTGGCCTGTTTCCAATCGGCTCTCGCTCTGACCCATCCGAAATAGCTGCTGGCCCTTCGGCCCCATCACGCGGCGCATATTTTCTTTTCCAGGTCTCGGCGTCGGGTTCAACGGCTGGTGCACGGATAACAACAGCCGGCGCGACCGGAGTGACCGCCTCGGTCTGTTCGATCCGTGTTATCAGATCGACTGTGCCGCGCATACCCTGGCCGCATTCAATGATAAACTTTTTACTGGCACCTGGTCCTTTGGCCAGTTCCGCAGTCAGAAGGCTCTCGTAAGCATTATGCAGCCGCCGCATGGACTCCTTCAGGTTGGGCGACTCCCCGAGTCGGCTGATTATGGCCTTGGCGGCCTCTTGTGCCCTCTCCCTCTGCTTGGCCTTGGTCGGCCTGCCAGCACCTGCTCTCTTCCCGCCCCATTGGCTTCCAGCGTCCGCAGCAGGCTTGCTGGCGGCCGTATGCACTACGCCTCGGCTCCTGCTCCCTCCGCAGTCCTCGCCTGCGGCCGGCGTTCCTAGACGCGTCCTCTTTCTCTTGTCCATTTTGGGTCCCTCTGGTTAGTTCTTCGGAGTTGGTGGGCGTCTTTGCCGGCGGAAAAAGGGATTGTTTTTTGAGCTAGAGACGTTACCGAGCGGGAGAGGCGCCGGGGGTCTAGAGAAAATTTCCATCATTTTTCTGGCGGGCTCAGAGACGGCTGAAATTGGGTGCCACCGCTTCCTCGCCGGAGTCCCGCACGACATTGACCGCCCCCGGGTCGGTCGGACGCCAGCAGTTGAAATCCATCTTGATTATGCCGACTGTTTCCCGTGGGCTTCCCAACTCCATTCCGCATGATGGGAAATGGATCGTAATACATTGATCTGCATAGATTTATTCTCCCTCTAGCGACTGTTGTTTACACAGATGGTAGGCAGTTTCAGGCCCGCAACCGTGGGGTGGTCAGCGGTTAGGCACAGAGACCGATTGGCCCTCCAAACCCCTCCCCGTGAGTTTCGTGAGTTTCGTGAGTTTGTTTCATCCCAATCGCGAGAAAATGGCATGACATTTTTCAGTAAGTGGGTTGTCGGAAACTCACTAAACTCACCAAACTCATAGCTGCCCTACCTCTTCGGCCCTCCAGAGCGCGCTGCGGCTCCTTTCGCCGACCTTGCGGAACACCAAACCATCCACCACACGGTCCTGATGCTTCTGCAGCCATTTGCCCATTGAGCGGGGCTTGAGCTCTCCACGGTCTAGGACGTTCTCTAGAGCTTCCCTGAGCTCGCCCATGTCGGCCGTCTGCTCGATGTAGCCCTTATCCTTCCCACTGAGCTGGCGGACGATCTCGGCACAAGTGATCGGCGCATGGCCGTAGACGGTAACCCAGGCGTGGAGGATCCCCGCGTGGGCCTCGCGGAGTGGATCATTCTTGGTGAGGCCAGCTTGGCTGAGGCACGGGTCCGCCTCGCCCAGCCAAACAAGAGGCGCGCGGATCATTTCGGACCAGTCCTCGAAGCTGCCGAACGGCTTTAGGCTCTGATCGGGACGCCCGGCGACGACGTAGGCCCGCAGCACAGTCAGGGCCGCCGATATTAATTCGCCTCGGTGCTCGCCTACGTTGGCCAGCAAATTGGGCCGCTCGAAAGTCCGTTCCTCGGGGCGCTCGCAGCGGGGGTCAATTCGGGACACGAGAACGCGCCGAACCAGGTCCCCCTCAATGCTGACGTTGTTGCCCGTAGCAAACCAAGTCGTGAGCACTGGAAGCTCTACATTGCGGGAGAGCCCCAAGACCCGATCCTTGAAGATGGCGCTAGTTAACGCGACACACAGGGACGCACCACGGAGTGGTATATCGACGTTATCGAGCAAGGCAATCGGGTCGCCGGCCATCAGCAGTGCGGTTAGTGCCTTCCGGGTTTCCTGCTCTTCCCCCGTGTAGGTCATGGTGGCCGCCTCGCGACCGATGGCGATTTGGAAGATGGCACTGACCAGCAGCGTCTTCCCGGATGCCGGGGTCGGCGCGTCCATCAGGAATAGAGGGGCGGTCCTGAGCGATCGCCGCACTAGCGTAGTCAGCAAGCCCGCCAAGGCCACGGATCGCGCAACGCTGATTCCCGTTGCTCTTTCTTGATCCGTTTGGACGAAAGGAAACTCGCGGAAGATATCCTTGAGCTTGCCCAAGGCCGCGAGTGCATCCTGTTTAGTGGGTTTCTGCGGCACGGGTGGAAACTTTGATTCGCCCGGATCAAGAAACAATCCAGTCTTATCGTCGTATCCTGGCACATCGAGGATCGTGCCGTCCGCCCGGAGTGTTGGCGTTTCGATGGTTGCTATTAAAGGCTGAAAGTGCCAACTGCCGGCCCCGAAAAGTGCCCCGACTATTTCGGGCGGAGGGTCTTTCGGGACTAAGCCGCTTTGGCGCTTGTCATACCTCTGGAACGTTACCGCGCGAGCAATCCGCAGCTTCAGCCATTCCTTGCTTGCTACGGCTATCGTGAGGGCATTGGCCGCTCGGCGGATTCCGTCGCTTTCCACGGGCTCAGGATTTCGCTTCAAGTAGACTAGCAGTCCGCCGCGCTGGAACACGGTGGCAGCCTCTTTGTCACCAAGGATTGCGCCCTCCACGCCCGCAAGGTTCTGCAGCAACTCGCCATCGGCCAGTACGATCACCTTGCGACTCCCTAGGTCAGCGAGGTTTGCCCACAGAACGGGGGCAAGCCCTTTCGTGGTGTGCATCGCCGCGACAGACTGTGTGCTCGGGATCAGCGGATACGTTTCGACCGATCCGCGCTCGGCGAGCTTCCTAGCCGCGATTCGAGCGCGAACGTCATCCATGGCTCTCCGGATTGCCGGATCATACGTCATGTCGCCAGCTCCTCGATGTAGAGCAAGAGGTCGTCTGTAATCCCTGGGCAGTAAGGTTTTGAGCGTAGTGCCAGCAGGCGACGCAACAATTCCTCGCGTTGGCGCTTACACAGGCTACTTAGTCGGGACCGGCAGTTAGGTGCTTTCAGTGCAGCTAGGCCGTCGGCCCTGAGTTCGAACATCACAGCTTCGACCGTGCTCGCTTCCGCGTCTATCATTCGGCGCCAGCGCTTTCAGCCTCTTCCGCAAATTGCTTCAGGGCTGCACGGACTGCGGATTCCCGGTCATAATCTTCTGGCTTACCCATGCTCTGCCAAATGACGCGACCGATGTAGGCTAGACGCCGCACCCCGGCATGGCTCAATGGGCGCCGAGCAATCTCATTCAACGACTTAGTCACAGACAACTCTCCCCTGTTCGCGCTTTTTACAGCGCGGTCCCCGTCAAAACTTACGCGAAACCGATCAACCCGCGTCTAGGATGTCGCGCTTGCCTAGCTTCGATGACTCGATACGCGCCTCGATCCATTTGCGAAGATCGCCGACCCGATAGCCGATTCGGCAGCGGGATATCCGCACGAGCGGCGGCGTCTCGCCCCGAGCACGCATTCGTTCCCAAGTCGGTTTGGAGATTCCAGTGAGCCTTATGGCCTCCGGTTCGGAAAGGACCCTCAGGTTCTCCAGGGTCTCGACCGATAATGAAGTCATTGAGTGCCTCGCGATAATTCCATGAGGCCTCAAATAGCAGCCGCAGAGTGCGCGTGCCCGGAAGAAAAAATGCTTCGATTATTTGTCCTGCCGGGAGCCGATGAGAGCCCTTGCCAAAAGTCGCGGCCAATCGGGCGACCTTCGCGTTAGCCGGTCCACACCCTTGATCGTTCTCTGAACTCGCTTCACATGAGACTCGACCGCCGTATTGCGGCTAAGCTCGCCGGCCCTCCAAAGATGTTCCACTAGGGGCCGGATGTTCTTGGGTGCTCGCCCCTCCTTAAATCCGAGCTTCATCAATTCGAGCACTATTTTTTCGTCAACTTCGGATCCGATTGGCGAGGTTTTGCGGGGGCGTCCGCGTTTGCGCTTCTGGTCGGCTTGAAATTCGTGGCAGAGCCCACGAAGCATGTGGAGCGCCCGCTCTTGTGGCGACTTGCTCTCCAGCCAAGCCACGAGCTCTGTATACCTCGGATCGTCGTCAAGAGTTGATGACATCGCGTCAAGCCAGCTTCAGCGGGATCACTACAGAGGCACGGCACTCGACAATGGACAAGACGTGCTCGGCCCATAGATTCAGGGCATCGCGCTTCTCCTTTTCGTAACTGGCGCGATTATAGATGCCCGCCACGCCCGCCTTATGCCCGCTCACGTGATTCAACACCGTCTCGATCACGTGCGGTGCCACTCCGAGATCGGCCATGCCGGTGGCCGCTGTGCGGCGTAGATCGTGCGGCGTCCAGTGAGGTAGCTCCTTGCCCGTTTGCTCTTTAATGCGCGCTTCTAACCTTTTCTTTGCCTTGCTCCACCCCGAGAACCCGGTGCCATCGCGGCCAAACACACATGGGCTTTCGCCGTTGAGCGAAGCGAGTATGGTCCTCGCTGGTTCGGAAAGCGGGACAGTATGTGCTCGATGGTTCTTAGTGCGCTCGGCCGGTAACGCGATGAAGTCGTCGCGTAGCTCGTCTCTCCGCAGTCGCGCGATCTCGTCCGCCCGCTGCGCCGTGAGCAGCAGGAGTTTTAGAACATCGCCGTAATCATCGTTTCCGCAGGCATTCCAGATTGCCCGCATTTCCTCGGGCTTCAAAACCCGCTCGCGCGGCTTTTCTGGCCGCTTGTTCGTGTTGGACGCCGGGTTGCCGGCCGGGAGCCCGCACCCCTCTTTAATCGCCCAGGTGAAAAAGCCCGAAAGACTAGTACGGACCCGGTTGGCCGTTACCTCTCCCGCATTCTCCGCAACCTCATTGAGGACCTGAGCGATGCTGCGCTGATCAATCGCCGTGAGCGGCAGCTTGTGCAGCCGCTTGCTCTGTTTCAGTAGATGCCGCTCGATGCCGGTATAGGTTGTGAGCCGCAGCTTCGATTTTTTGGCCGTTAGGTATTGATTGACAATGGCTCCGAATGTTTCATTCGCCCGCTCAATTGCCACGGCTTTCTCGATTGCCGGGTCGCCGCCCAGCCTCACCTTCGCGTGCAAATCTGCGGCGGTTTCTCTGGCTTTCAGCACCGGGACAGCGGCTGCATTCCCAAGGGAAAGGCGCCGCTGCTTTGAACCGATCCGATATTGGAACAGCCAAGTCCGGGAACCGCCCTCCCGCATGCGGAGCCCGAACCCCGGCAAGTCCTCATCGAAAACGATATGATCATGTTTCCCGGCAGGGAGCTTGAGAATACTAACGGTCTTCGCGGTTAATCGCATGCGAGCCCCTCGGCCCCGCGCTGGGAAGCATTTGGGAAGCGAGTAGGAGACAACTCGTGACCCCCAAGTGCCCCTTTTGGACTCTTGGTATGGGGATCATTTATGGGGAAAACAAGGCTCATGATACCGGGTGATGCTTCCCTGTCCACAGGAAACACGGTTTTGTAAACCGTTGGTCGGGGGTTCAAATCCCTCACCCGGCACCACGAAAATCCTGATAGATCGCAACTAACTGCGGTGTATCGGGTCGCGGCACAAACGGCAGAAACGGCAGGCAATAACGGTTTTGCCGCCACAAAAACCGGAACAGTTGTTCGCTCCCCGTTCTCAGTAGCCGCGTCTTGTGCGATCCTTCCCCTATGGACCTGGAGGGTACTGGAAAACCAGAACTGCGGGGGAGGCCCGTCGCCGCCGGCAGTACATCGCAGGTTGGGTTCGCCTTGCGAACGACGTGCCCAAATCCAGTCGATGTTAGGATACCCGCGCGTCGTCGCGCAGGGCGATCCGGTCCAAATCGGCTGACCTGTTGACGACTTGCAGCGGTTTTGCAACTGCATCGAAACCCTCGGCACCTTTTCGCCCTCGTGGATGAGAGGATTGTATGGCTGGCAATATGCCCACTTCCAGACCGCAAGGATTGCGGACGGTTAACATCACCGAACTGCAAAACCTCACCCAGAGCGCGGGTGGACCGGCGTTTGGCGACTTTTATTACCGAGCAATGAAAGCGTCCTGGCCGCTGTTCTTCACCGGAGCGGCCGCCGTTTTTCTCATCCTCAATAGTTGCTTCGCGCTCCTCTATGCGTTGGGCGAAAATCCAATCGCCAACGCCCGACCTGGCAGTCTCGTTGATCTGTTCTTCTTCAGCGTGGAGACGTTGGCGACGGTCGGCTTTGGCGACATGCATCCGCAAACCACCTATGCCCACGTCGTCGCCACTCTCCAGATCTTTACGGGCATGAGTTTCCTGGCGGTGATGACCGGGCTCATCTTCACTCGTTTCTCGCGGCCACGGGCGCGGCTGCTCTTCGCGAATCACCCGGTCGTCAATCAACACGAGGGGCAACCCACACTGATGATCCGCGTGGCCAACGCTCGCGCCAACCACATCTCGGATGCTGCTGCACAATTATGGCTGGTGCTAAACGAGCGTTCAGCGGAAGGAGAAACGTTTCGCCGGTTTCACCGCCTTGCTTTGGTGCGGCAGGAAAATCCGGTGTTCGTTCTGAGCTGGACTTTGATGCACGTCATCGATCCGTCAAGCCCCGTGTTCGGACAGAGCGCTGAAGATCTCGCTGCCTCCCGAGCCACGTTCGTGCTGCTGTTGACCGGGCTGGATGAGAACGCAGTGCAGGAATTGCGTGGCCGGCGCAGCTATGACGCTAGCCTGATCCGCTGGGGCCATCGCTACGCCGATATCTTCAAATCGGAAAGGGGATGGGTCAGCATCAATTATGCCAGGTTCCACGATGTCGTTCCGGAGGCCGCAAAAACCTGAGATGCAATCCAAACCCGATGGAAAAATCCCAATCGCCAAAGTAGCTTTACCCATTGATGGTGCTTGGAAAATTCAATTGGAACAGGAACGGGGATATCCTTTTTGTAAACCGTTGATCGGGGGTTCAAATCCCTCACTCGGCACCAGGACTTAGGTGTCCCGCCCAGAGACATCGGTAACAGAATGTACCCAAGACATGGGTGACGGCCTCGGGCCGAACGGGTTGCCGAGAAGCTGAAGAGCCAAGTGCCGTCGTCGACCTCTTCGATTCCGGCGGTTCTGCCTGCCGACACGGTCCTGCATCCCGCGCGCCTCGCGATCGTGCGTCCTGTCCAGATCGTGTGGATGCCGGATTTACCCTACTAACTATTCCAAACCGTCTGGTCCCAAAATCCAGCTTTATAGCTCATTGTGCTCGCTGATTGTTCGTCAGCTGCCCGACACTTTTTCTGCCGGACCCGGAACGGTTGAGGGCGATGCTGCGTTAGGGTCGAAAAAGTGGCATGGGCCCGTGCAGAATGGAGACGGCGCCACGGGCACGGCGGAGCAATACCGGCATAGGGCCTGGGACTGCCTCAGGCTGGCAGAGTGCACTGCCAATCCGAGAACACGCGCGACCATGCTGGGCCTATCTCAGCACTGGGTCCGGCTGGCCGAGGAAGCCGACCGGAGCAACCGCTACCCGCTCTCGGGCTACCGGGCCAAGGCATACGAATGCGCGTCTCGGGCAGAGAGCATCAACGACCCCGAGCGGCGCGCAGACATGCTGCGGTATGCGGGGATGTGGCTGAGCCTTACCGAGCCGCCGTCGCTCGAGGACCCGTTCAGGGGTGCATACGAGTTGCCACTCCACCGCAAGGCGGCCTAGCAGTCCCCGTCCTCTCGCTCGCCGCGGATCGCGATCCTCCAAACCATAGAGCGACCCGCAGCAGAGATTGCCGCCGCCCGGCCGGATGCTGGACGGGCGCACCGGATGACATGCTGGCCCCGCAAAGATGCGCCGGCTGCGGGTCGATGCCGTCGAGGGGATGCCGGTCACCGGCGGCTGGACCCGGCGCGCGGGTCGGTCACCGGAACGGATTTGCGCGAAGCGAGTTGCCCGACCGGATCCGACCTCCGGCGCCAACTCGCCGGGCCCCGCGCAGGATAGCCAAGCGTCGGAAGCAAGGCCGCCCGGTTACCGGGCGGCCTTTTCCTTGACCCAGCCATTCCGGCGCGCCTTTGAGGGCAAAACTGATGATTCACCGCACCGGCGCCACAAAGCTTCTTCCCAATACCGCCGTCGGTGGGATTGATTTGTGCAGCCATCCCTCCGGCGGGCGGTCCCGGTCGCACAGGTTGCCCCCTGCAGTTGACCGGGACCGTTCCTACAAGGACGCCCAGGTGGTTGGGGTGTGATTTGGGTCACAGTGCCATCACGAATTTTGTCGCGGCGGTGGAAATTTGGTTTCCCTGTGAGGTGCGCCCTAACGCGGTCACCCTCGACACCGACGCCGCTGCCCGTTCGTGAACTACCGCACACGCCTTTCCGAGCTTCCGGCTTAGTCTTCGACACCGGCCTATCCCTCGCGTACGGGAGGCGAAGATGTCGGACCAGCAGGCACGTATCCTTGACGAAATCGCGGCAGTGAAGGTCAGAAGCGCGGCCGTTGGTATATTGGCTACGTTGGTTGTGGCACTGCTGATCGTGCTGCTCTCGTAGTGATACCCACCCGGCAAATAGACGGCCTCCAAGGGCACTCTTAGGGGCACGGAAAGGCAAAGCGGGATCCGTATCGGTTGCTCGGCGCCGGCCCGGCCGGGCGGGGGCAGGTCCATCATCGCCTGGCCCAACCCGCTGTAGCCGGATTCTTGGCAATCACCTTCCGATCGGATCTTCCCCGCTCCACTCAAGGATTGGGAACCCGCGGCCGCAACGGTCTCGCCGGCACGCGAATGGTGACGCTCTTCTGCGGCGCGTAACCGCGTTGATACGTATAGCGAAGGTAGGGCGCACAATTTCCCAGTGGGTCGCATACGGGATAGCCGAAGAGCCCCGGCCGTTTGTAGGTGAAATCGAGAGGCCCGTAATAATGCCAGTAGTCGCAGTGCGGATAACACTCTTGGGCCGCAGCGCCGGAGCCGAAGGACAGCACCCCGACAAAGACGGCGGCGAAGACTCTCAGCATCTTGCCCGATCCTCAAAAACCCGGCCGGCAAGCAAAACAAGTTTTGCCATCGAGTTCAATCGCACCGCGGCCGATTCCGACGGAACGGATATTCCCGGCTCTCTGCGAGGGCACCGGCCGGCGCCGCGCGAACCGCGAGCTTGGCTGCAGCGAGCGGCTTTTGTACATTGTCCGCTTGTGTTCAAATCCTCGCAGCGAAATCGAAGATCGCTGCACTTATTCAGGTGTTGAGCGACATGGATGCGATCGCCACCGGCTTTATCGAGGTGATTTGCGCGCTGGTGGTCCTCTACATCTTGCTGCGTGAAACATTCGCAACGCCGCGGGAGCTCGAATTGCGCCTTGCGGCGCGGTTCCGGCGGCAAGAATCCTAAACAGACCAATCGTGGCGAGCCGGGCTGCTCGGCCAGCGCTTCGATGCGGCCCGACCAGCACGCCCGGAAGCGTCAACGCCGGCTCGATTTACCGGCGGGATTTTCCGCGGGCGCCGAGCCTCGCGTGCGATCGCGCGCCTACGATCGGCCTCTACTTGGCTTCATCGCTGCCGCCGGGCGCTCCACCCGGAGCGGATCGTTCCGGCGTCTTCCTATCGGGATTGAACTCGGCGAGCGCGGTGCCGATCGCGGCGGTGCCGGCCGCGAGCACTGCCGCGGTTGCCGCCCTCTTCGCGACGCGCTTGAGCTTCGATCCGGTGCTGGAACGCGCGGACGCCTTGGGTTTCGCCGTCTTCCTGGCCTGCGTTCTGCTGGTCTTCGCCCTCGCCGCCGATTTCGTCTTCCGCCTGGCAGCAGATTTCGTCTTCCGCCTGGCAGCCGGTTTTGTCCTTCGCCTGGCAGCAGATTTCGAGGCTGCCTTGGATCTGGTGCGTTTCGCGGGTCTCTTCATGTTTCCTCCCGTCGATCATGCGCGTGTCGGGCGCTCGCGGCACCACAGTGCCTCTCCGTCGCCGCGCTGGCAAGCATCGCGGTTTCTCATCCACCGGTCGAGATGCCGGACCCGCGGCACCGCGCGCAAATCATGTTTCGAGGCTTCGGCTCCGGCTCCTCCTGCGCAGCAGCACCAACCACGTGCCCAATGCGAGCGCGCAGAGCGACAGCCACAGGAAGGCGGGCTCATAGGGAACATGGCCGGCGAATCGGCCCCAGTCCTTCACGGCCGCACAGCCGTCGGTATTTGCGAACAAGCATCCGAGGCGATCGAGCCAGGAAAGCTTCGTCGCACGGATCGCAGTGGCGGAAAGGCCGCGTCGTAGCAGCTCTGCATGCAAGTCCCCGGAGTAAGAGCGAATCCACCAAGCCGCGCACAGGACGACCCCGAGCACGCCGGCGATCAAGAGATCGCGGGCGAAATCGGTCTTGGAACGCCGCAGCGGCGCGAGGGAATCCGCGTCGCTGCCGGATTTGGCCGCGGGCCGCGCCGCCAAAACGGCATCGCGGGCGGGCGTCTCGGCCGGAGTGCCGTCTGCGGAGACCGGCTCGGGCGGCGCTTCGCTCGCGGGTTCTTCCGGCACGGCACGCTCGCTGCGAAGAAGCGGCGAGTCCTCGACGAAACCCTTGAAATGTTCGAGGTCGCGGAAGACTTCCATGCCGGCGACGGTTTCCCCCTCGAAGGCCCCGTCGGAATAGACCTGCCATTTCCGTCCCAGGAACTCGCCTTCGGCGACGACCATCCGGGGCGAGTTCTGCTGTTTGGCCCGCACCTGCGGCTTCGCCCGTTCTTCCTCCGGGGGCGGCTCCGGCTCCGGGCTCGGATCCATGCCTTTGATCAGAGTTTCGAACGAACGCAGGATCGAGGGTTTCACGACGCTCCTCCTGAACACTGTCACGCGTCGATCAACACGCCCGGATTGAGCAGCGCACGCGGGTCGAGCGTGCGTTTCGCCGCCTTGAGCGCCTCGGCGAACAGCGCCGGGCGCTGGCGGTCGTACCACGGGCGGTGGTCGCGGCCGACTGCGTGGTGATGGGTCACCGTGCCGCCGCCGGCGATCACCGCGTCGAGCCCCGCGGATTTGATCGCGTGCCATTGCTCGATCAGCTGTCCGTGGCGGCCCGCCGCATGGAACGTGAAATACGGCGCCGGCCCGTCCGGATAGACGTGGGTGAACCGGCAGGTGACCTGGCCTTGCTGCGAGGTCGCGCCGCGGATCGCCTCTTCGGTTGCCGACTTGATGCTGTCGTGGAAGCGCTCGAACCGCTCCCAGGTGATCGCGGTCTCGAACGTATCGTTGATGATGCCGCGGCGGATCGTACGCTCGCGCGCATAGGGCATGCGGATGAAGGCGTTGCGCCAGCGTCCCGCGGCGCCCTCGCGATGCGCGTCGGGCGCGTTCGGCTGCTCGAGTTCGCCGCCGTGGTCGGTGCAGCATTCGCGCGCGCGCGCCATCCAGGCATCGACCGGATGATCGGCGGATTCGAACGCGAGCACCATGATGGCGGATTTCCCGTCTCCCGCGCCGGTATTGTGGGCCTCCTGCGGATCGAGGATGCGGCAGTTCGCCGGATAGAGTCCGGCCTGGGCGATCGCGCGCAACGCTCGCGCCGCGGTGAAGAAGTCCGCAAATCGTACGGCGCCGCCGGCGCGGAAATGCGGCCGCGCTTGCAGCCGCATCCATGCTTCGGTGATGATGCCCAAAATGCCCTCGGAGCCGATCAGGAGGCGATCGGGGCTCGGCCCCGCGCCCGAGCCGGGCAGCCGTCGGGTTTCGATTACCCCGCGCGGCGTCACGACGCGCAGCGATTCCACGAGATCGTCGATGTGGGTGTAGAGGGTCGCAAAATGCCCGCCGGCCCGCGTGGCGATCCAGCCGCCGAGCGTCGAGAACTCGAAGCTCTGCGGGAAATGCCGCAGGGTGAGGCCGTGCGGCTTGAGCTCGGCTTCGAGCGCCGGCCCGAACGCCCCCGCCTCGATGCGCGCCGCCCGGGAGGTGCGATCGACCTCGATCACGCGGTTCATGTCGCGCAGATCGATCGTCACGGCGGCCCGGTAACGGCCGAGCCCGTCGGCGCGCGGCTCGACGCCGCCGACCAGGCTCGAGCCGCCGCCGAACGGCGTGACGGAAGCTTGCGCCGCATCCGCCCAGTCGAGCACGGCGGCAATGTCGAGCTGATTGCGCGGATAAACGACGACATCCGGCGCGGCGGCGTAATCGCCCAAGAGCCCGCGGACGTAGTCCGGATACGACTTGCCATAGGTATGCGCGACGCGGTCGTAGCGCTCGGTCGAGGCGATACCGGCAAGTGCGGCGGGCGGCTCGAGGCGCGGCGCAACAAGCTCGATCTCCTCGAGGCCCGGCGGCTTGATCTCCTGGAACTCGTCGATCCGGAGCCGCTCCCTGATCCGGGTCCAGACGAAGGCCTCCTCTTCGGGAGTGATGCCCTCGCCTTCGCGGCCCCAGCCGAAATGTTTGAGCCGCGGCTGTGTCATGCCTATCTCCCGCCCATGGTGGATTTCGTTTCGTTCAGTCCCGCCCGACGACCTCACCTGGTCAGGCGCTCGAGCTCCGGGAACGCAGTGTAGGCTGCGCCGGCGCACTGGTCTCGCGCCTCGCGCACCGTATCGAGCTTGCCGGAGACGAAGATGACGATGTGCTCCCTGCCCTCCGGGCCGCTGGCGGCGGCCTCGCGAAAGCGGTAGCGCAGGCAGCTCACATAGCGATTTCCGAGCCCCATCGGCTTGATCTCGGGGTCGGACACCAGCGCTTCGCGAACGCTGCGCGGATCGTTCAGGTAATTGCGCATGTATGCCAGGATCTCGGCCCGATAGTTCTGCGGATAGAGGTTGCGGGCCTCCCATTCGGCGCGCCGCAGCTCCGGCGACGGCTCGGTCGAAGAGCTCGCACACCCGCACAGCGCGGCGGCGAGGAGCGGCGCGGCGCGACGCAATAGTGCCATCAGTTCCGCCGGTACCAGGAATATTGCAACCGGGCGAGCGGATAGGCGGCCGGATGCGCGACCCCGCAGGTGAAGACGAGGCTGCTGAGATCGTCCGTCAGCCGCACCCAGGCCGGCTCCCGCTCGGCCAGCATCGACATATACCCTCCGGGCTCGGGCCGCGGGCACTCCCATTCGATATGCCAGGGCGTTTTGGGCGTGCCGATCAGTCCCGCTTCCGGCAAAGCGCCTTCGAAGTCGACGGAGACGAAACGGACCGTCCCATCGCCGGGAAAATCGAAACGGTGTACCGCGCCGTGCTCCCAGCGATGCCAATAATTGCCGGCATATTCCTCCCAGGTGCAACCATTGGGCCGTCCGAAATCCCGCTCCACCAGCCGCGTGTAGCAGAGCCAGCGGCTGTAGGTCGCATCGGCCGCCTTGTGCCTGAGCTCGGCGATCATCCCCATTGCTGCGGGCGAGCTGAGCGAAGCCGGCGGGAACAGCCACGCCGCGCCTGTCAGCGCCAGCAGCGCCGGAACTGCAAGCTTGCTTCCGGCCATCGGCCCTCTCCTGCAGCCGCGCCCGTGACCGTTTGCGGACTGCGGGCTATTCTATCGCGCCGGCGCGGCCAGCAAACGGCATTTCGGCCGATGGCGCGTGACGCCATCCGCGCCATATCAACAGCACGGACCGGCGCCCGCAGGGCGCGGGCAACGGAAGGCTGGGTCTGAGCCGGCGGGCGATTGCGTCGACCAGGCTTGGCGGCACGACGCGCTGGCGATTCGAGGCCGGGACTTGGGAGTAGGCGATGCATTCGCATTCGATCGAGCCGTGGCGCCATCCGCACGTGTTTCTCGGCGAGAAGCACGAGCAGCACGAGCGGCGCACCTGGTCGGTGGTGGCGCTGACCGCTGCCATGATGGTCATCGAGATCGTCGGCGGCACGATCTTCGGATCGATGGCGGTCGTCGCCGACGGCGTGCACATGTCGACCCATGTTGCCGCGCTGTCGATCGCTGCGCTGGCCTATTGGTTCGCGCGCCGCCACGCGGCGAACGCGCGATTCTCGCTCGGCACTGGGAAAGTCGGCGAGCTCGCAGGCTTTTCGAGCGCCCTCGTGCTCGCGCTGATCGCCCTGATGATCCTGTTCGAATGCGCGGTGCGGCTGGTCTACCCGGTGCCGATCCAATTCGGCGAAGCGGCGGCAATTGCGGGGGTCGCGCTCGCCATCAATCTGGTGAGCGCTTGGCTGCTGTTCGACGAGGAGCACCACCATTCCGGCCACGGCCACGCCCATGCGGAGGACGACGGCGGCTCCGGCCACGGGCACGCGCATGCCCATGACCACAATCTGCGCGCCGCCTACTTTCACGTCCTCGCGGATGCGCTCACCTCGCTGCTGGCGGTCATCGGCTTGCTGAGCGGCCGCCTCTTCGGCTGGGTCTGGATGGATCCGGCCGTTGGCATCATCGGCGCGTTCGTGATCCTCAGCTGGGCGGCGACGCTGATCCGCGCCTCCGGCGCGGTGCTGCTCGATCTCGTGCCCAATCCGCGACTCGAACAGGCGATCCGCGGACGGCTCGAAACGCGCGGCGATCGCGTCACCGACCTGCATTTGTGGCAGCTCGGCCCGGGACATGCGGGCCTGATCGCGGCGATCGTCTCCGATCATCCCGAACCGCCCGCGGCCTACAAAGCCCGGCTCAAGGACATCCCGGCACTCTCCCACGTGACGATCGAGGTCAATCCGTGTCCAGGCCATTGAACAGGAGCCCCGATCGAGCAACGCGACGCTTGCGCGTGCGTGGACGCTGACGCAATAGATGGCGGAGCACCGTTCGAGCCGAGGAGCTGCCGCATGGCCCACATCGAGACCGGCGCGAGCGCGCCCGCCGCACCCGACCGCAAAGCCGCCAAGGCGACCTGCGCCATCACCGGCCGGGAGCGGCCGCGCCGCGATCTCGTCCCGTTGGAGACGTTGCGGCCCAGTCTTGCGGATCGCATCCGCCAGGATCACCCCGAGCTCGGCCCGGACGCGCTGATCAGCCGCGCCGAAGTTGCGCGCTACCGCGCCCTCTATGTGGAGGAGCTGCTGCAGGCCGAGCACGGCGAGTTCACACAGCTCGACCGCCAGGTCGCCGAGAGCATCGCCACGCACGATACCATCGCCGAGAACGTCGAGGCCGAGTTCGAGGACCGCCGCTCGCTCGGCGAGCGCCTGTCCGACCATCTCGCGAGCTTCGGCGGCAGCTGGACCTTCATCATCCTGTTCGGGGTGTGGCTCGCGATCTGGATCCTGTTCAATCAGACCGTGCCGACACGGGATCAATTCGACCCCTACCCCTACATCCTGCTCAACCTGATCCTGTCCTGCCTCGCTGCGATCCAGGCGCCGATCATCATGATGAGCCAGAAGCGGCTCGAGGCGAAGGACCGGCTGCGGTCCGAAAGCGACTACCGAGTGAATCTCAAGGCCGAGCTCGAAATCCGGCATTTGCACGAGAAGATGGACCACCTGATCTTGCGGCAATGGCAGCGGCTCGCCGAGATCCAGCAGATGCAGCTCGAGATCATGAGCGAGACGAGCCGCGCCGGCCGCCGCTCGTGAGCCGAATGTAACGAGGCCGTCGTCCCGGGGCCCGAGCGCAGCGAGGGAACCCGGGAGCTATGAACACGGCACATGCTTGGTCACTGCAGTCCGTGTCCATGGTTTCCGGGTTCGCGGGCTGGCGCCCGCGCCCCGGAATGACGCGCTCCTTGTGAAGACCGCTATGGGAACGAGCCGCGCCGCAATGAAAACCCGTCCGGAATTCCCGGTCCCGGAACGCATGCAGGCTTGGGTGCTCGGCGATCCGGGCGAGCTCACGCTGAGAGAGAAGCCGGTGCCGGTGCCGAGCCGAGCCGAGGTGCTGGTGCGTATCGACGCGGTTGCGATCTGCGCGACCGATCTCGAAGTGATCGCGCACGGCACGCCGGCAGTGATCGAAGGTGGCCTGCCGTTCAACAAGGACTTCACGCCCGGGCACGAATACATGGGAACCGTGGTCGCGCTGGGGCCCGACGTCGACGAAGTCGCCATCGGCCAGCGTGTCGCCGTCGAGATCCACGCGGGCTGCGGGCGCTGCAAGCGCTGCCGCGAAGGCATGTACACGGCCTGTCTCAACTACGGCGATCGCCGCAAGGGCCACCGCGCCAACGGCTTCACCACCGACGGCGGCTTCTGCGAGTACCAGGTCAACAACATCAACACGCTGGTCGCGATCCCCGATACCGTGTCCGACGAAGAAGCCTGCCTGATCGTGACCGCCGGCACCGCGATGTACGGCTTGACCGAGCTCGGCGGGCTCGTCGCCGGCGAGAGCGTCGCCGTGCTCGGCCCGGGCCCTATCGGGCTGCTCGGGGTGGCGGTCGCCAAGAGCTTGGGCGCTTCGCCCGTGATCCTGACCGGCACCCGCGACAATCGCCTCGCGATCGGCCGCGAGCTCGGCGCCGACCACCTGGTCAACATCCACAAGGAGAATGCGGTCGAGGCGGTCCGCCGCATCACGCGCGGCCGCGGCCTCGATTACGTGCTGGAATGCTCGGGCGCGCCCGATGCGGTCAACGATGCCGCGCGGATGCTCAGCCGGGGCGGCAAGCTCTGCCTCGCCGCGTTCCCGCACGAGCCGGTGCCGGTCGATGTCGCACATCTCGTGCGCAACAACATTTACGTCTACGGCATCCGCGGCGAGGGCAGGAGCGCCACCCGACGCGCCGCCGCGCTGATCGGGCAGAAGCGCTTCGACGCCCGCAAGATCCACACCCACACCTTTGCGCTGGAGGATCTGCCGACGGCGCTGAAATACGCGCGCGAGCGCATCGAGGACGCGATCAAGGTCGTGGTGAAGACCCGGAGCGGCGCCGCACAGAAGCTTGCGGCGGAGTGATGCCCACTCTCCGCACCAAACGCAGAGTGGGAATCCGTCATGCCTGACATCACTCGCCGCTCGCTCATCGCCGGTACGGCACTTGCAGCGGCTGCGGCTGCGCTGCCGAACCAAGGCCTCACCAAGGCGCCGCCCGCCGGCAAGCAGGCGCCGGCGTTCTATCGCTACCGCATCGGCGAGTTCGAGCTCACCGCCCTCTATGACGGCATCTGGGACCGCCCGATCGACGAGACTTTCGTCCGCAACGCCCCGCGCGAGGAGGTGCTGAAGGCGCTGGCCGACTCGTTCCTGCCGGCGGACAAGCTGCCGCTCCCGTTCACGCCGTTGCTCGTCAACACCGGATCGAAACTCGTGTTGCTCGATACCGGCAGCGCCGGCCAGATCGCGGCGAGCGCCGGCACCCTGCTTGCCAATCTGGCCGCGGCCGGCATCGAGCCGCAAGCTGTCGACGTCATCGCCATCTCGCATTTCCATCCCGATCACATCGACGGCCTCAAGACCAAGGATCATGCCGTCGTGTTTCCCAATGCCGAGATTTTCGTCCCGGCGCCGGAGTGGGACCATTGGATGGACGATGCGAAGCTCGCCACGGCGCCGGACCGGCTCAAGGGCAATTTCCTCAACGTGCGGCGCATCTTCGGCAACATCGCTGAGCATGTTCACCGCTTCGAGCCCGGAAAAGAGATCGCGCCCGGCATCGCTTCGATCGCGGCCTACGGTCATACCCCTGGTCACACGGCGTTCGCGGTCGCATCGGCGCGCGAGAGCCTGCTCGTGCTCGGCGACACGAGCTTTCAGCCTTCGCTGTTCGCCAAAAATCCGGCATGGCAGTGCGCCTTCGACATGGACGGCGCCATGGCGGTCGAGACCCGCAAAAAGCTGCTCGACCGCGCCGCCGCCGACCGCATGCCGGTGCAGGCCTATCATTTCCCGTTCCCGGCCTGCGGCCATATCGGGCGGGACGGCACGGGCTACAATTTCGTTCCGGCGATGTGGCAGCCGTCGCTGTGACGCCTTTGCGTGTTCCCCGGACAAGGCGTAGCGCGTCAGCGCTGCGCCGCAGATCCGGGGTCCAGATTTCTTCGAGTGCATTCGATCTGGGTCCCGGGTCTGCAGCGCACCACTTCGGGGCACCCCATCGCGCAGGTGCGCGATGGGGACCCCACGTGCTGCGCTGCGCCCGGGACACGCACCCCGCGAGTTGACAAAGGCCGATCCGCAACCCCATCCTGGAAGCCGGTGCAGGTGTGCCGGCTTCGGCCGGCCAAGAGGGAATCCGGTGCGGCGTGCAAACCGGCACGCCAAATCCGGAGCTGCCCCCGCAACTGTCGGCGGCGAGCCCTCCTCCCGATGCCACTGGGCCAAACGGCCTGGGAAGGCGGAGCGAGGGTGACGACCCGCAAGCCAGGAGACCTGCCTGCCCGGTCACCCTTCCGGCGTGCGGGGCGCGCGTACGGGGCGGCGTTTCCGCAGCGGTGACATGCAAGCCGTCGCGGGGACTGGGGCCTTGGCTCAACTCGGATCTTTGTTTGCCACACGAGGTGCGCGTCACGCGGCCCGCGCCTCCGCGACTCGTTCGAACCACGAACGTGACGGAGGCATGTCATGTCGAACGCTTCTTTCCGAGCGAAGCTCGGCCGAACTGCACGTGGCGTCGTTTTCGCATCAGCTCTTGTTGCGGGACTGGGTATAGCCCCAGCTTGGGGCCAAGCCGTCGAACTGCCGCAAATCGTGGTTTCGGCCAGCCAGGCGCCGATGGAGGCGTCGCGGGTCGGTGCCAGCGTCACGGTGATCTCCGGGGAGGAGCTGCGGCAAAAAAACATCCCGACCGTGGCCGAGGCGCTGCGCTTCGTGCCCGGTGTCGAGGTCGACCAGTCCGGCGGACGCGGCACGCTCACGCAGGTGCGCATCCGCGGTGACGAGGCCAATCACGTCCTTATCCTGATCGACGGCATCGAGGTGAATGCGGTTGCCGACGCCAATTTTGATTTCGCCGATCTCACCGTCGACGACGTCGAGCGCATCGAGGTGATCCGCGGACCGCAGTCCGGCATCTACGGGTCGAACGCACAATCCGGCGTCATCGCGATCATCACCCGCACCGGCAAGGGGTTGCAGCAACCGGCCGCCGACGCCAAGGTCGAGGGCGGGCAGCATGAAGACCCTTACCGGCAGCGCGAACGTGCGCGGCGCCGCCGGGCCGTTCTACGGCTCGGCCACGGTGAGCGACTACACCACGAGCGGCTATCCGATCTCGCGGTTCGGTGGGCCGAACGACGGCAGCCGTGCGTTGACCGTCACCGCCAAGGGGGGCATCGACGTCAGCGAGTACTTCAATATCGAAGGCGTCGTCCGCCACACCGATCGGTTTACGCGCGTCGACCCGCAGGATTTCGGGTTCATCTGCAGTTCGTCGTTCGTTTGCGTACCGTCGCCGACGTTCGGTTTCGTCGTCCCCGGCGATGCCGGAAATTCCTACGACAGCACCGCGGGTCGCCTCGGCGCCACGTTGACGCTGTTCGGCGGCCATTGGGTGCAGAGCGCCGATGCGAAGATCTTCGACGAGCATCTCAGCGGATTTCAGAACACTCCGCCGCCGGCATTTACGTTCGACACCCGCGGCGAACGCCGGACGCTCGATTACAAGTCCATCTTCAAATTCGCCACCGATCTATTCGGCGGCGAGAATCACACGATGACCGTTCTGCTGGAAGATCGCCGCGAGCATTTTGTCAGCATCAGCAGCCCGATCCCCTACGACAAGGGCCGCAAGAGCCTGGCCGGCGAATACGTGCTCGACCTGCCGACCGATACCACTTTATCCGGGGCGTTGCGCCAGGATTGGAACACGAGCTTCGCCGACGTGCTCACCTGGCGGCTGGCGCTCTCGCAACGCTTCGCTCCTACCGGCACGCGCATTCACGCGAGCGCCGGCAAGGGCGTGACCGATCCCAACGTGTTCGAGCTGTTCGGCACGTTGTTCAACTTGCCCAATCCCTCGCTCAAGCCCGAGCAGACGGTCGGCTGGGATGCCGGAGTCGAGCAGAAATTTCTCGGGGGGCGCATCGTCAGCGATGTCACCTATTTCTCCACGGATTTCACCGATAAGATCGAGTTCAGCTTCGACCCGACCACGTTCCGCGCCATTTACGTCAACGGGCGGGGCACGGCGATTCGCCGCGGCGTCGAAGTCTCCAACACGTTCAACGTTGTCGATTGGCTGGCGCTGACCGCGACCTATACCTACACCCGCGCCCGGGACAGCATGGGCAACGAGGAGATCCGGCGCCCGCCGCATTCGGCCTCGCTCGATGCGACCGCGTATTTCGACGAGCGGCGGCTGCGCGCGACGGTCGGCGTGCATTACAACAGCGTCCGCACGGATTTCTTCTTCCAGCCGTTCACGCCGCCACTCATCGTCGACTTGCCGGCCACGACCGTGGTGCGCGCTTCGGTCTCCTACGATATCACGCCGGGCGTGACGGCATACGTTCGCGCGGAAAATTTGTTCAACCTGCACTACGAGGAGATTTTTTCCTATCGCGCGCCGCCGTTCGCGGTCTACGGCGGCTTGAAGCTGCGGCTCTGATGCCGGCTGCTGGAACTTTGGATCTCAGGAAGATTTTCCGGCCTGGCAACGCGCGCGCTTCCCTCTCCCCTTGCGGGAGAGGGTGCCGAGCGGACGTTGGTCCGCGAGGCGGGTGAGGGGTAACAAACTATCTTCACTAACCCCTCACCCGGCCCTCGCCTTCGGCCCGGACCACCCTCTCCCGCAAGGGGAGAGGGTTCCGAGTTTGCGGCCCGCGCAGCCCGATTCGACGGTTACTTCGCCGGCGGCGTGGTCGCGGCCTGGCCCGGGCTCCTGGGCGTCGTGGCACTCATCGGTTTCCCGCTATTTGCGGGCTTCGCCTGTTTCACGCCTTTGCCGTGCTTGCGCAGGTGCGCGACGTGCCGGTGATGGCGGACGTGATGCCGGACATGGCGCGAAGGCTTCACCTTGGTTTCGGCGGCGGGCTTGCCGGTCTCCGTCGCCGGCTTGCTGGTCGCAGCCGCGGGCTTCGACGTGGTCTCCGCCGCGAACGCCGGAGCGGCAATGACGGAAGCGGCAAGCAGCGCCGCAGCGATTTGCTTCAACATGGGAGTGTTCCTTTCGGGCCGCGGTTTCCGTCGACGTCGGTCGGCCCAGCCGAGCGTTGCCGCAACCATGCGCCGGCGGCGCTGAACTCGCGCTGAAGCGCGGCGTAGGATTTCGTTCAGCTCGATGAATGCGGAATGAGCAGGCTGGTCGGCCGATGTTCAGCTTCATCGCGGGCGGAAACTCCGCGACGGCCTTCACGCGCGTGTGAGGATGCGCAACGTTTGCCGGGAAGATCGGGACGCCGTAAGATGAGTGCAGCAGACACGACTCGCAGGAAAACTGTCATGCCGTCGCATGCGCATCGTCTCGCTGTCTTCGGTGGCGCGCTGCTGTTCGCGATCGCGATCTGCGCCGGCCCGGCGCGCGCGGCCGGCGATCCCGAGCCGCGCGAGGCGCCGCCCTCGCCGCCGCCGGCGTCGACCGAGAAGCCGGATTCCAAGGCGTCGCAGAAAAAGAAACACGAAAAGAAATCGGAGCAGGAGTTCATCGACGGCTACCGTGCGGCCCGCGCGCTCGCGCTCGAGGGAAAATACCGCGAGGCGATCGCCGCGTTCCTGGCGCTCGGCCACGACGACAGCGCCGAGGTCGCCAATTACATCGGTTATGCCAACCGCAAGCTCGGCAATTATGAGGCCGCGAAAATCTGGTACGAGAAGGCGCTCGCCGCGGACCCGAACCACGTGCGCACGTGGCAGTATTACGGGATGTGGCACGTCGAGCAGGGCAATCTGCTGAAGGCAAAAGATTTCCTGGAAAAGATCCGCGCGATCTGCGGCGGCACCGGGTGCCGTGAGTATGCCGACCTCGAGGCGGCGATCGAGGGCAACATCAGCTATTGAGCCCTTCACCTATCCTCGAAGGGGACTCTTGCGGAACCGAGCGGCAAACGCGCTTCCCCTCTCCCCTTGCGGGAGAGGGTGGCGAGCACCGAGCATGGCGAGGTGCGAGCCGGGTGAGGGGTTTGCACAACCCACCCCTCACCCGACCGATCCTCGTTGCACTCGGATCGGCTGCCCTCTCCCACAAGGGGAGAGGGGAAGCGCGTCCGTTGCACTGCTTTCGTAAAGGGGGCACCTCTGAGGATTGCGGCCCGTTCGCCGCGTCCCGCTGGCGTTCGTTCACGCCCTTCCCTCCCCTTCCCGCGTCTCCTCCATCAGCCAATTCACATAGGCCGGATCGCCGCCCTCGACCGGCAGGAACAGCACCGCCGGCGTCGTATACGAATGCATGGCTTTCACCGCCTCGCGCACCGCCTCGGCGAGCGCGGCGCGCGTCTTGATGATCATCACCACTTCCTCGGCGCGCTCGATCGCGCCCTGCCACCAGTAATGCGAGATCATGCCCGGCAGGATGTTGACGCAGGCAGCGAGCCGACGCTCGACGATGGCGCGGCCGGCCTGTTCCGCCTCGACAATGGACGGATAGGTCGTATAGACGAAAATCGCGTGATCCATGTTCCTGTTCCTGCTCGATCGAGTGCCGCGCTGCGAGCCGCAACGATGAAGCGTCCGGTCCGAACCGAAAAGCTGGCCTTCCTCGCGGGTCCGAGCCCGGAGGCGCAGAGCGCCCGCGCCCGGCTCCTCGCGCGCTACGGCGACTCCGCGCCGGAGGACGCCGACGTCATCGTGCCGCTCGGCGGCGATGGGTTCATGCTGCAGAGCCTGCACGAGCTGATGAGCTCGGGCAAGCCGATCTACGGCATGCATCGCGGCACCGTCGGGTTTCTCATGAACGAGTATCAGGAAGATGGCCTGCGCGAGCGCATCGCCGCGGCGGAGCCGACCGTGATTCATCCGCTGCGCATGCGCGCGCGCGACATGGCCGGCGTCGAGCATCAGGCGCACGCCATCAACGAGGTCTCGGTGTTCCGCCAATATTATCAAGCCGCGCGGCTGCGCATCCTGATCGACGGCAAGGAGCGGCTGAAAGAGCTGGTCGCCGACGGCATTCTCGTCGCGACGCCGGCCGGCTCGACCGCGTACAATCTATCGGTGCAGGGGCCGGTCATTCCCATCAACGCCCCGCTATTGGCGGTGACGCCGATCAGCCCGTTCCGCCCGCGGCGCTGGCGCGGCGCCTTGCTGCCCGACCGCGCGTGCGTGACGATCGAGGTGCTGGGGGCCGACAAGCGCCCTGCCGCAGCCGTCGCCGATCACGACGAAGTCCGCTCGGTGTGCATGGTCGACGTGTCGATGGATCACGGCATCGCCATCCCCATGCTGTTCGACCCGGGCCACAGCCTCGACGAGCGCATCTTGCGCGAACAGTTCGGGTGACGAGGTATTTGATGCACGCTCGAACCCTTCGCTTCACGGGCAGCCGCGAGCGCAGGCTCCCTCTCCCCGGCGGGGAGAGGGTCGGGGTGAGGGGGCAACGCCCGAATTTTGCCCTCAACCAAACATCGTGACCCCTCACCCGCCGCGCTTCGCGCGGCGACCTCTCCCCGGCGGGGAGAGGTGGGAGCCTGATCGACGGGTCGAAATGCCAACTCATCTCTGAGAAAATTGCCGCTCGCATTACGCCGCCGCGAGCTCCCGGCAGAACAGCCGGGCCTCTTCGCGCGCGGCTTCGGCCGCAAGGCGGCGCAACAGGAACAAGATCGGATCGATTTCGGCCGTCGCGGCGCGGGCGTAGCGCGCCAGCACGCGCTCGACGATGTGACGCCTGAGCTGCGCCGGCCCGCCGAGGCCGCCGGCAAATCCCCGCTCGTGCAGCGCCTCGATCGCCGCTGCGAAAGCCGGCAAGGTCGTTTCCGGCAGACCCGCCCGTCCACACACCGCCCGTACGCCGGCGCCCCGGCGATCGCGCAGCAGCGCAGCAACGCGAGAGGCCGGCAATCCGCAGAGCTCGGCGAGCGCCTGCTCGAACAGAGCCGCATGGCCGCAGAGCAGCATGCGCATCAGCAGTCGGGCATTGAGCTGTCCGCTTTTCCGCAGCTGGCGAACCAGGGGAGCCAGCTGGCGCGGCGCAGACGCAGCGGCGATCACGATCGTCGCTTTCTCGCAGGCCTCGCGGGCGGCGCCGTTGGCGCGCGGTTCATCGAGCCAGCCCCGCTCCGCCACGAAGGCGACCAGCGTCTGCGACAACTGCACCATCAGGCGCTGGCGGCTCGGCGCCGGCAAATCCTCCTGGGCGAACAAAGCTTCCCGGATCGCGGCCAGGTGCCCCACCGCTCGGCCATCCGTGCGAGCGAGAACGCCGCGATCGCGGCCGCGGGATTCTCCAGCAGCGCGAGGCAAGCTTCGCCGGATCCGACTTCGGCGATCGCGGCCGCGACGGCGCGGGGCAGCCTCGCGCGGCGCGCGATCGCGACTTGGGCCGGCGCCTCTCCCGCCGCGACCAGCTCGACGAGGTCGGCGTCGAGGAAGAGCGGCGAGCGCTCGAGCGCAATCCCTGCGATCTCCGGTTGGTCGCCCGCGAGCGCGAGAATGACGGCGGGCGGCGCGTCCGGCGAGGCCGCGAGGTGCTCGGCAAGCGCGCGCCGCACCAACGGCGAGGGATCGTCCAGCAACATGACCATCGCGCCCTCGGCAGCGAGACGGTCGTCCGCCGACAGCGGCGAATAGAGATAGGCCCGTGCCAAGGCGCCGGTGGCATCGGCCCGCTCCCCGGCGGGGGCCGTGCGCACCCATTGCAGGAAATGGCGGACGATCATCGTGCCGAGACGACAGGAGCACCGGATTGTTCCGGCGAGTGCACGATAACGGCAGTCGCTTAACAAAGCGTTCACCATACAAGCTGTTGCGCCTGCTGGGATTGCTGGCGCGCGTGATGGCGCGGATCATGATGGTAAACGGCGAGTTAATGCCTATGTCCGTAGCCCGGATGGAGCCGGCGAGCAGAGCGATGCCGGCGTAATCCGGGGAGGCCAACCCCGGATTACGCAGCGCTTCGCGCCGCTCCATCTGGGCTACAGGCGAGTTGACGCGCCATGCCCGAGGCCCGCGTTTTCGGACAGCACGACGAGCGCACGCTCGCGCAGATGCAGCGCTGCATGCAGATCGGCAGCGTCGCCGGCGGCGTGCTGTGCGCCGACGGGCATCTCGGCTACGCGCATCCGATCGGCGGCGTCATCGCCTATGAGGATCACGTATCGATTTCCGGCGTCGGCTTCGACATCGGCTGCGGCAACCTCGCCGCGCGGCTCGACGTGAAGAAATCCGCGATCGAGGACCGCGTCGGCACGATCGCGCGCGACATTTCCCGCAACGTCAGCTTCGGGCTCGGTCGCGCCAACGCCGAAAAGGTCGAGCATGCGCTGTTCGACGACGAGGAAAGCTGGAAGGCCGCCGCGGTCGAGGACCTCAAGCCGATGGCCCGCAATCAGCTCGGCACCGTCGGGTCCGGCAATCATTACGTCGATCTGTTCGAGGACGAGGACGGCTTCGTGTGGATCGGCGTGCATTTCGGCTCGCGCGGCCTCGGCCACAAGAGCGCGACCAAATATTTGAAGCAGGCCGGCGGCCGCGACGGAATGGACGTCGAGCCGGCGCTGGTGCGCTCGGATTCCGAGCTCGGTCAGGGCTATCTCGCAGCGATGCAGCTCGCCGGCGCCTATGCGTATGCCGGACGCGAATGGGTCGTCGACAAGGTGCGGGCGATGCTCGGCGCGAACATCACCGACGCCGTGCACAACCACCACAACTATGCCTGGCGCGAGGAGCATTTCGGCAAGAAGCTGTGGGTGGTGCGCAAGGGCGCGACCCCGGCGTTCCCCGGCCAGCGCGGCTTCGTCGGCGGCTCGATGGGCGACGACGCCGTGATCCTCGAAGGCATCGACAGCACCAAGGCGCGCGAGGCGCTCTACAGCACGATCCACGGCGCGGGACGCGTGATGTCCCGCACCGAGGCGCGCGGACGGTTCCAGCGCGATCCCAAGACCGGCAAAAAGATCCGCATGCAGGGCCGCGTGCGCCACGACGAGATGCTGGAATGGCTGCGCCAAAAGGGCGTGCTGCTCGTCGGCGGCGGGCTCGACGAGGCGCCGCAGGCTTACCGCCGGTTGCCCGACGTGCTCGCCGAGCACGAAGGCACCGTGCGCGTGCTGCACACGCTCCGCCCGTTCGCGGTGATCATGGCGGGCGAGAAGGAGTTCGATCCGTACAAGGATTGAACGCCGGGAGTGCGCGAGACCGGGCCGGTTGATACCTCTCCCCGCAGGGGAGAGGTCGATCCTCGCAGAAGGCGAGGATCGGGTGAGGGGGTCACGATCCGGAAAGTCCACGAAGACCCGAGCCCCCTCACCCCCATCCCTCTCCCCTGCGGGGAGAGGGAGGGGGTCGCGGCTTCGCCGAGAAAAAGCCGTCACCTTGGCGAAACGGGGTCCTCCCCTCATCAGAGTCGTGAATCCCGGTGCCGCGGCGCCTTCCCGCTTGCTATGGTGCGGCAACGCTGTCGCAAGAACCCGAGGAGGAAACCATGGAACAGGCCACGCTCACCGCCGTCCGCCACCCTCGCGGAGGGCTTTATTTCGAGGATTTCCCGCTGGGCCAAGTGTTCGAGCATCGCCTCACCCGCACGGTGACGCAGATGGACAACATGTTGTTCTCCAACATGACGCTCAATCCGCAGCCGCTGCACATCGACCGGCACTTCTGCGAGCAGGAAACCGAATGGGGCAAGCCGTTGATGAACTCGCTGTTCACGCTCGGATTGATGATCGGCATCTCGGTCAACGATCTCACGGTCGGCACCACCATCGCCAATCTCGGCATGACCGAGGTGAAATTCCCGCATCCGCTGTTCGAAGGCGACACCGTGCATTGCACGACCGAAGTCTTGGGCAAGCGGGAGTCGAACTCGCGCCCGGGCGCCGGCATCGTCGAGTTCTATCACCGCGCCTACAATCAGGACGGCAAGCTCGTCGCCGAATGTCGGCGCCAGGCATTCATGCGCATGCGGCCGCGATGACGGCTGCGATCCGCTCCGCGCTGTTCGTGCCGGGCGACAGCACGCAAAAGTTCGACAAGGCGCTCGGGGCCGGGGCCGACGCGCTGATCCTCGATCTCGAAGATTCGGTTGCAGCCGAGCGCAAGCAAGCGGCGCGTGCGACCACGCTCGCGTTCCTCAAAGATGCGGGCGCGCGCCGGCCCCGGCCGCAGCTGATGGTGCGCGTCAATGCGCTCGACACCGGCCTCACCGACGCCGACCTCGACGCGATCGTGGCCGGCAGCCCCGACGCGATCATGCTGCCCAAGGCGGAGGGCGGCACCGCCGTCGCGCATCTCGACGCCAAGCTGACTGCACGCGAGGCGATCCACGGCCTCGCCGACGGCGCGATCCGCGTCGTCGCGATTGCGACCGAGACCGCGGCGGCGCTGTTCGTCGCCGGCACCTATGGGGGGGCGAGCCCGCGGCTCACCGGCTTGAGCTGGGGCGCCGAAGATCTTTCGGCCGATCTCGGCGCCGAGACCAACCGCGATGCTGAGGGGCGCTTCACCGAGCCGTTCCGCTTCGCGCGAAATCTGTGCCTCGCGGCCGCCGCCGCCGCCAAGGTCCAGGCGATCGACACCGTCTATGTCGATTTCCGCGATCCGGAAGGATTGCGGCGCGAGGCCGAGGAGGCGCGCCGCGACGGCTTCACCGCGAAGCTCGCGATCCATCCGGCGCAAGTCGCGGTCATCAACGAGGTGTTCACGCCGTCCGCGGCCGCGATCGCGAGCGCACGTGCGGTGATCGCGGCGTTCGCGAAAAATCCCGGCGCGGGCGTCGTCGGCATCGGCGGGGTGATGTACGACCGCCCGCACCTCGAGCGCGCGAAGCAATTGCTGGCGCGCGCCGCGGCTGCGGGTATCGGGTGAAGCGCCGCGTACGCGCCTGCTTGGCAGCCTTGCGCCGCCGCCCGCTACTCAGCGGCGCTTCGCGTATGCCGCGCCGGGATCGAACACCTTCTCGGCATCGCGGAATTCGAGCGCGATCGGACCGCGCGCTTTCGGGCCGAGCGGAACGGCGCGATAGAAGCAGGAGCGCCGTCCGGTGTGGCAGGCGCCGGCCTGCTGTTCGACCTTGATCAGGATCGCGTCCTGATCGCAGTCGACCCGCATCTCGACGACGCGCTGGGAATGGCCGGAGGTTTCCCCCTTGCGCCACAGCGCGCGGCGCGAGCGGCTGAAATACCAGGCTTCGCCGGTCTCGATGGTCTTCTTCAGCGCTTCCGCATTCATGTGGGCGACCATCAGCACTTCGCCGCTGACCGCGTCGGCCGCGATGCACGGGATGAGCCCATCGGCGTCGAAACGCGGGGCGAACGCGGTCCCCTCCTCCACTTCGGCGGCGGAGCCGCGCGGCGCAAAAAACTGATTGTTCGACACGGCGTACCTCGCGTGCTGAGAGATTCAGAAACACAAACGGCACTGATCCGTTGCTGCCAAGTATCACACGCGCTTTACCCTCCCCCCTTCAGGGCAATCGCGTTCGACTGGTGGCGAGCAGCGTTCTACCCCTCTCCCCGAAGGGGAGAGGGATGGGGTGAGGGGGATCGGATCTTCGTTGGACATTGTAGATCGTGATCCCCTCACCCGATCCTCGCCTTCGGCGAGGATCGACCCCGGATCGGGTCCGGGCAGGCTCGCTCCCCACCCGGGATGTTGCGCGAGCGGACCAGCGGACGCGCTTCCCCTCTCCCCTTGTGGGAGAGGGTGGTCCGAGCCGGAGGCGAGGACCGGGTGAGGGGTTTTGCTGTCGTGCGTTCGCAAGATACCCCTCACCCGGCTCGTCGCTCGCTCGCGCTCGCAACGAGCCACGCTCTCCCGCAAGGGGAGAGGGAAAGTGCGTTTGCCGCTCGGTTTCGCAACAATCCTCAACGGGGAGAGGTAAAAACTCGCCCTCCCTCACAAGGATTGCGCTGTCTGCAAGGAGGTGGGGGAGTGCGGACCTCGCGCGATTCGCAGTTCAAGTCGCAGGGGCGGCGCCACGCACCAGCGTGAGGAAACGCGCCTGCTCGGCCGCCTCGCGGAAGCTTCCCACGAATTGCGTGGTGACGGTCGATACGCCCGGCTTCTGCACGCCGCGCATCGACATGCACAGATGCTCGGCCTCGAGCATCACGGCAACGCCGCGCGGCTTGAGGATCTCGTCGATCGCGGTCGCGATCTGCGACGTGAGGTGCTCCTGAGTCTGCAGCCGCCGCGCATAGACGTCGATGAGCCGCGCGAGCTTCGAGAGCCCGACCACCCGCTCGACCGGGATGTAGGCGACATGCGCCTTGCCGACGAACGGCGCCATGTGGTGCTCGCAATGCGAGGCGAACGCGACGTCGCGGATCAGCACGAGATCGTCGTAGCGGTGGATCTCGGAGAACGTGCGGTCGAGCACGTCGAGCGGGCATTCGCGGTAGCCCCGGAACAGCTCCTCATACGCGTTCACGACGCGGGCCGGCGTGTCCAGCAGTCCCTCGCGCGCCGGATCATCGCCCGCGAACGCGATCAGCGTCCGAACCGCGGCCTCGGCCTGTTCGCGCGAGGGTTTGGGGCTGACCGGCTCGGGCGCGGCGCGAACGTGGTCCGAAAGCTGCGGGGTGGGGAACGATTTCACGATCGCGTCCATGAATTCTCTCCGATCGCCGGCATTGCGGGAGCCGCATGACCGGCAGGACGGGCGGCCGCACCGCGGCCCGGCCTCGCGCAGGCGGGCCAGGCGACGCATATCGCCTGGCCCGACTCGTCCCTATATATTCGGCCGAAGACGCGCTGCAAACGCGGCTTTTGGTCAAATTTCGGCGAGAGGCATGCTGAACGAGGTCTACAATCGCCGGATTCTGGAGCTTGCGGCCTCGATTCCGCGGCTGGGTCGGCTTGCCGATCCCGATGCCACCGCGCGGGCGCATTCGAAGCTCTGCGGCTCGACCGTGATCGCCGACCTGAAAATGGAGGGCGACGTCGTCACTGACTTTGCCCATGAGGTGAAGGCTTGCGCTCTCGGCCAAGCGTCCTCCTCGATCATGGCACGCAATGTCGTGGGCTCCCGCGCTGATGAACTGCGCGCGCTACGCGACACGGTTCGCCGCATGCTCAAGGAGAACGGCGAACCGCCGTCCGGCAAATGGGCGGACATCGCCGTGCTGGAGCCGGTGCGCGGCTACAAGGCGCGTCATGCCTCGACCCTGCTCACCTTCGACGCGGTCGTCTCCGCCATCGACCAGATCGAGGCGAAGCGGCGCAACTCCGTCGCCGCGGAGTGATCATGCGCTCTCGTTCTCTCGATGCGGTGCTCCGCGCGCCGCGGCTCGCAGGACGGGGACTGATCCAGGCCTATCGCCACACGCTCTCGCCGCTCGTCGGCTTTCATTGCCGGCATCTTCCGACCTGCTCGGAATATGCCGACGAGGCGATCGAAAAATTCGGGCTGTGGGCCGGCGGTTGGATGGCGCTCGCGCGGCTCATGCGCTGTCATCCGCTCGGCACCGCCGGGCTCGACCTCGTGCCGCGTGGCCTGCCGGAAAGATCCCGCTGGTACCTGCCGTGGCGCTACGGCCGCTGGCGCGGGACGCACTCCGGCTCGGGCGCAGAGGGCTAAGGCGCCGTGCAGGCGGAGAGGTCGGCGGGCGCGTCGGGAGCCTCCGCCAAAGCGCTCACGCGCATCGTCTGGTCGAGCGCGTAACTGTTGGGCTTGCGGCACAGCTGGCGGTCGAGAAACGACTGCATCGGCTGCGACATCCACCAGCTGATCGAAACCTCGTCCATGTTGGCCGCGCTCGACCGTCCGGAGCGGCAGAACGGGCTCGCGCTCGCTTGCACCGCCTGGACTTCCACGCGAAACAAGCGGCAGGGCTTGTGATTCAGCACATCTTCCAAATAACGCTCGTAACCATCGCTGTGGCCGGAGCGGGTCGCATTGATCGCGGTCGCGATGCTCGTGTAGGTGTCGAACCAGGAACGGCCCTCGATCGGTTTCGGAAGCGGCGGCCGATACGGATCGTTGTCCGGCCGATTCACATTCATGCGCAGCCCCGGAGCGGGTTGATGTTGCGCCACCGCGACCGGGTGGTTGGTGATCTCGATCACGACTGGATCGAGCCCGAACCCCTTCAGGGTGGCGACGATGTCGGCCGCGGTCGCCAGCCCGGCATCGTCGAAATAGCCGCCGTCCACCACCCGGTCGGCTACCTTGCTGTCGTCCTTGTCCCGCACGGCGCCGAACGGCGAGATGATGGGGAATCGCGAGCTCATGACCGCAGCCGTCGACAGGCGGATGTCGGCCGGGATTCTTGGATCCGCCTCGCAGCTGCCGCGCAGATCGCAAAGATCGTACGCGAGCGGAAATAGCGGCTCGACGCTGTCCTTGCGATTGGACCCCGCCAGCACGTCGCTGAGGATGATGCGCCGGCCGGTAGCGACCGATGTGGCATTGAGGAAGAGGATCGGAACCCAGGCATTGCTTTGGCCGGGATCGGGATGATGACCGAGCGCGCGACACATGCCGCGATCCGCTGAGGTCGAGGCAGCGCTCGACTTTGCCGGATCGGCGGTGGCACACGGCTCTGCTTTGTCGTGCACGACTTTGTTGTAACGGCGCTCGATGCCCTGCTCGAGCAGCGCCGCGCGATCCGGCAGCAACGGTCGGCCGCCGACCGGATTCACCAGCGGGAAATTGTCCTGATAGACCAGCCCAACCATCACGGCGGACAGAAAATCGCCGGACACGATCTTTTCGAGACAATCCCGCCATGGGCCTGCCGGGCTCACGCCGGCGATGCTGCCGAACCAGGCGCGATCCGTCGGGTCTTTCCGACACGGCGGCGTCCTCTCGTCGCCGGCGTCGGACAGCGCGGCGCGGATCACCGCGGCGGCGACCGAGCTTCCCGAAACCGCCGAGATTGCGAAAATGCGCCGGCGAACGTCGCCGTAGAGCCCGGGATTCGCGATGCCGGCATCGAGCATAGCGCCGACCACGCTCGCGGTCATGAACGCGGCGCGGCTCGCCCCGCCGGAGCCGACGACCAGGATCGGTTTCGGGCAAAGTTGTCCGGGAGCATCGCAGTGATTGGCGCTTTTCCAGCGGTTCACGGCCTCTTCGATCCGGATCTGGCGGGGCGTTGTTCCGTCGCGCACGGCGGCCCGAATCCAGCGCACATCGTTGTACCGGTCGGCCCACACCGACAGCAGCCCCGATGCGACCACGAGGAACAACAGCAACGGGGCGCGCAGGCGAAGCGAGAAGATGCCGATCTCGTTCATCAGCAAGACGCCGCCGCTGACGATGAGCGGTGCGAACACCGCGCGGGGCAGCGCCTGTGCAAATTCACCCGAGGAGATCACGGCCCAGAAAAACAGCACGGTGATGCCGAGCGCGACTAGCAGCACCACGATGCTCATCCACCGCATGCCGCTCGGCAGCGGGGCAGCGAAGATACGACGGAACGCGAACAGACTGGGCTCCGTGCCGGTCAGCAGCGGTCCTTCGGCGGCCGGCCATGGCATGAAAGTGCCGGCCATGCGGGCATGGAGCCGATCCATCAGCGGTCGGCGCAGCCAGACGAAGACGAAGAACAGGATGCCCATCAGCACGGTGACGCCGAGCAGCAGCAACTCCAGCGAACGTGCCCGTTCGGATTCCGGGAACACGGCATCGGCGGGGAAATTGGAGCGTGCGCGCCACAGCGCCCACGCGATGAAGCCGAACACCGCGGTGCCGAGGATGCGCGGCCAGGCGGTCGCCGCGCCGCGGAACTCTTCCTGGAGTGCGATCCGCCGCGTCGGTGCGATGCCCCCCGGAACATGCGCGTCCGGCACCCAGTCGTCCATGCGCAGCGCGTGCCGCGCCGCCCAGTGCACGATCCATGCCCAGCCGAACGCGAACAAAAAGAACAGCGTCCACTGGCACCACGAAAGTCCCAGATCCGCGAACAGATCCCGCGTCTGCGGCGTCTCCGCGATGAACAGGCCCCCGCCGATCGCGCTCAGCACCGAAATCCGGCACGTCCAGAGCACGCGGTACTGCCGCCAAATCCAGGCTAGAACTCGCGAAATGAAATCCACGCGCCGCTCCCGCCTTCCTATGCACGGGTGCACTCTAAGGAAAAGCAATCCCCAGTAAAGCGACGCGACCGCTTTTCGCCCGGACGCAATCTCCATGCGACATTGCCGGAACTGTACAGGGGTATTGGGAGTCCGCAGCCGATTGCCTATGTTGGTCTCGGCCGGTCCGGCCGCGCTTACCTGCATTCGTAGGCAGCGAGTGAGCAGGAGAGAGAGAATGGTTGCGCTTACCTTCCCCGACGGGGCGCGTCGGGAATTTCCGAACGGCATTACCGGAGTAGAGGTCGCGGAGGCGATCTCGAAGTCGCTCGCCAGGAAGGCTGCGGCGATGGCGCTCGACGGCCGCCTCACGGACCTCGCCGACCCGATCGAGCGCGACGCCGCAATCGAGATCGTCACGCGCGAGGATCCGCGCGCGCTCGAGTTGATCCGCCACGATTGCGCCCATGTGCTGGCCGAGGCGGTGCAGATGCTGTGGCCGGGCACCCAGGTCACGATCGGCCCGGTGATCGAGAACGGATTCTATTACGATTTCTTCCGCAACCAGCCGTTCACGCCGGAGGATTTCCCGGCGATCGAAGCGAAGATGCGGGAAATCATCGCCAAGAACAAACCGTTCACGAAGGAAATCTGGGATCGCGAGCGCGCCAAGAACGTGTTCCGGGACAAGGGTGAGCTGTTCAAGGTCGAGCTGATCGACGCGATCCCGACGGACGAGCCGATCAAAATCTACAAGCAGGGCGAATGGTTCGACCTGTGCCGCGGGCCGCACATGCCGTCGACCGGGCGGATCGGATCGGCGTTCAAGCTGATGAAAGTCGCGGGTGCTTACTGGCGCGGCGACTCGCGCCAGCCGATGCTCACGCGCATCTACGGCACGGCGTGGGAGAATCAGGCCGATCTTGCCGCCTACCTGCATCGGCTCGAGGAGGCGGAACGGCGCGACCACCGGCGGCTCGGCCGCGAGATGGATCTGTTCCATTTCCAGGAGGACGCGCCGGGCTCGGTGTTCTGGCATCCGAAAGGCTGGGCGCTGTTCCGCAACCTGCAGAATTACATCCGCCGGCGCCAGACCGCGGCCGGCTACGCCGAGGTCAACGCGCCCGAGCTGATGGATACCTCGCTCTGGGTCGCCTCCGGCCACATGGAGACGTTCCGCGACAGCATGTTTCTGACCGAGCAACGCGAGGCCGACGAGCGCACCTACGTGATCAAGCCGATGAATTGTCCCGGCCACATCCAGATCTTCAAGCACGGGCTCAAATCTTATCGAGATCTGCCGCTGAAGCTTGCCGAATTCGGCAAGGTGCACCGCTTCGAGCCCTCGGGTGCCCTGCACGGCCTGATGCGCGTGCGCGCCTTCACCCAGGACGACGCCCACGTGTTCGTCACCGAGGATCAGATCGCCGCCGAGTGCCTGGCGATGAACGACCTGATCCTGTCGATCTACGAGGATTTCGGCTTTTCCGACGTGACGATCAAGTTCTCCGACCGACCGCAGAAACGCATCGGCGCCGACGCGGTCTGGGACAAGGCGGAGGCGGCGCTGATGCAGGCGCTGGAAGCTTCGGGCCGGCCATGGGTCCTCAACAAGGGCGAAGGCGCGTTCTACGGCCCGAAGCTCGAATACGTGCTGCGCGACGCCATCGGCCGCGATTGGCAGTGCGGGACCGTCCAGGTCGATTTCAACATGCCGGGCCGGCTCGGCGCGTTCTATATCGACGAGCACTCCAGCAAGGTCACGCCCGTCATGCTGCACCGGGCGATGTTCGGCTCGCTCGAGCGTTTCACCGGGATCCTGATCGAGCATTATGCCGGGCACTTTCCGCTGTGGCTCGCGCCCGTGGAGGCCGTGATCTGCACGATCACCTCGGATGCCGACGATTACGCGCGCGCCGCGCTGCGCGCGGCGGAGCGCGCGGGCCTGCGCGCGGAGCTCGATCTGCGCAACGAGAAGATCACCTACAAGGTGCGCGAGCACTCGGTTGCGAAAATTCCGGTCCTGCTCGTGGTCGGCAAGAAGGAGGCGGCGGACGGCACGGTGTCGATCCGCCGGCTCGGCAGCCAAGCGCAGACCGTAGTGCCGCTCGAAAAGGCGCTCGCGTTGCTCGCCGCGGAGGGCGTCGCGCCGGATCTCAAGCGCATGAAGCTCGCCGCGTAGCACCCGGCCCAGCATCACGCGCGCTTCTCCCTCCCCTGAAGGGGAGGGTCGGCAGCGACCCCCGGATTTGATCCGGGGTCGCTGCCGGGGTGGGGTGACACCGTTCTCCTGTTGCGTCTAGGGCTGCCGCGAATGCTGCTAGGCCAAATCGCGCGGCTAATTCGCCCCACCCGGCTCGGTGCTTCGCACCTCGCCACCCTCCCCCACCGCTTCGCGGGGGGAGGGAAACCGCGGCTATTTCGCCAGCACTTCGATCTCGCGGTCGAAGCCCGGCTCGACCTTGAATTCGCGGGTGAAGACTTTGCCTTCGTTGCGCGCGATCGCAACGTACTCGCCCTCGGCGAGGATCACGCGCGGGAACGCGCCGATCGACTCCTTGATCACGTCGCCGCCCGGCGTGAGCACCGACCAGGCAGTATTGGCCAGCGCCTCGCCGCCGCGGTCCGCGACCAGCTTGAGCGTGATCACCGCCGCCCGATGATTGATCGTGACCTCGATGAGCTTTCCGGCTTGGACGCGGATGTCGGAGCGCATCACCGCGTTGCCGTCGCCGTAGTTCGAGACCACGTGATAGGTGCCCTCCGGCAGCAAGACGAGCTCGGCGGTCGCAACATCGCGGGCCAGCGGCCGCTTGTCGCCGGGCTCGAACTGGCTGCCCGGATAGACGTCGAACGAGATCTGGCCGGGCGGGATGCGGCTGTCCCCGACCCGTCCCTCGAATCGGGCGCCGCCCGCGGGAATTTCGAAGATTTCTTTGACCGTGTCGGAACGCAGCTGGACGCGCTTTGCGACGTTGGCGAGCCCGAAGCTGACATCGACCACATATCCGCCGGGCGGCAGCACGAAGGTTGGGCTCGCCGTGCGGTCCTCTTTGATGACGCGGAAGACGCCGTTCGCGTCGGGCTTGTCGGCATAGACGCGCCAATGCAGCGCGCCGGGAATTGTCGGCGGATCGCGGCCGAAGCGGGCGCTCACCGTCAGCGCCACTTGGCCGGGCAGCACGACGAGCGCGCTTTGCGCCGGAGCCGGCGGCGGTGCTGGCGGGGCAGCGAGCGCGGGCGGCGCGGCGGCGGGCGGCGTCACGACGGTCGGCGTGCCCGGAGGCGTCGCAGGCACCGCCGGCGCCGGTGCCGTGGAGCCG
>JBKPDF010000078.1:0-24034 GCA_046727735.1 Pseudomonadota bacterium
ATAATGCACCACATAGATTAGCGCCAAAAAATGCACCAACCGAGCAATGCCAAGTACCCGCTTGTCGGCGTCGAGGTTGCCGCGCGCGATATCCCAAAGCCCTTGCACCAATCCGAAGCCATCACTGACGAGGAAGGCAGAGCCCCCAAGCAACATGAGACATACGGCAAATAGGCCAGGATCGGATGAAAAAATACGGCCGCAGGGTGTTAAGCCCTTCAATTTCAATCCGACGAACAATCCAATTGTGAAAACTAATTGCCAAGCAAATGGATTGAAAAACCAACCTCCCTCCGCCGGCCAGGTTGGGATATTCAACGAAAACGTTCGGCCAAGAATGTAGACCGACGCCGATACTGCCAACATTACGCGCTCATCCAAACGCGCCATCAAGATAAGGGCCGGCGCCACGAAGAAAAGGGCGACGTAAAGGGGTAGGATGTTCGCAAAATCAATCTGATGAGCTAGTGCAAGAATGGCAAGAACGGCGCGTGTCGGGCTCGACAGCACGACGCGTTCTTGGTCTTCCATGACATCATTATCGACCAGGAAAGTAGCTAATATCAGAATACCCAGCGCTGCAAACGAGAGAAGAATTTGGACCGCATAGATCGTGAGCAGTCGCCGATATATTGCACGCAGGCCCGACGCAGCTCGCCCATCGAAAAACCGCGGCCCGTAGGCTAATGCCGCAGACATTCCGGATAGGAAAACAAACGCTTCTGCCGCATCCGACAGGCCGAAATTCCCGTAGGTCACCTGCGCGAGCACGCTGAACGGCATATGGTCAGCGAAAATCGTCAGCAGCGCGAACCCGCGCCAGAAATCTATGGCATCTATACGCGCACGCCCGTGCATAGTTGTTCCCTACGCTTCGCGCCTGATCGGCGATCGATGCGAGGTGTCCCTCAGTGAACAATCCGGCAAGAGGGAGTGTCGGCAGCACTATCCGAGACGGTCCCATCTTTGCAGTAAGCAATTAATTAATGGCGGCAATTGGTGTGATTCGATGGCCGATATTGGGCCAAAACAAGCATGACCGACCTGCCGGGTGTTGCTGCGTTTGCCGCGGTCTCTCGGCGGCCGGGACGGCCAAAATGCTTACCTCAAGCAATCGGCAAAACCCGTTAACTGGGCCTAGTCCGCATAGAGGTCGCGAAGCGGCCCATTGTCGACGAGCCATCTAGGTCGGCTACGGAAGGCAAAGCCGACGGTGTCTTGAAGCGGACCGGACAGCCGCTCATGACCCTTAGCGGACCTTAGCAGGCGCCCGCACACGCCTCATTCAATCACCTCGTCGGTGCAGGCGAACAGAATGTCGGATTGTTCGCGCGCGTACCGAAAGGCGGTCTGCTCATGGTGCCGGATTATTACGACCTTTGCGCATCGCGATCTCATCATTGCGCTTGCGGCCCGGCACTTTCTACCGGCGGTGTACTCGTTTCGCACTATTGTCGCATCCGGTGGTCTCATGTCCTACGGAATCGACGTCGCAGGCGCCTGTCGTCAGGCGGCATCCTACGCCGACCGTATCCTGCGCGGGGACAAGCCGGCCGACTGCCGGTGCAGGCCGCGACCAATTTTGAGACCGCACTGAACCTCAAAACGGCGAAGGCGCTCGGGCTGACCGTGCCACCGGGCCTGCTCGTCGCCGCCGACGAGGTGATCGAGTAAGGCTTCGGGTTTGTTGCAGTGCATGAGTCTGGAAGTGGCACTTTTGAGACGTCGATCGACTGGCCCCTATACGGCCGGTTTCGGGAGTAATGCGGACATCAACTGGCAATTGCCGGACATAGCGATTTATGAGTACACGCCCTAGTCTTCCAGCGATTTCAGGAAATCGATGAAGTCGGCGATCTGGTCGGGTTCGAGACGGAACTCCGGCATTTCCGAATGCCCGGTCACCATTCCTTCCGCGAGCGCCTCCTCGAGATACTCGACCGGATAGCGTTGATGCAGGCTGCGGAACGGCGGCGCGGATTTGAGCGGGCTTTCGCCGCTCCGCTCGACCGAATGACAGCGGGCGCAATTCGTGCGGGCGAACTCCCGTCCGCGCTGCACGCTGTCGGGCGCCGCGGCAGCTTCGGAAAACATGCCCATAGCCAGGATCACCGCGGCGGCGCTGAAAATCCTGCTCGCTCGCGAGCGGTTCGGCATCGCTGTCGCTTCAGTGCTGCGGCGCGCTTGCATCCGGCGCGGCGGAATTGGAGCGGCGGCGCGCCGCGCGGGTTCCCATCAGCCAACGCGCGATTTTCGGCCAGATCGTGCGCAGCGTGCGTGCGCCCATGAACAGCCCCAGATGCTGAGCCGGCGTCATCGCCGTTTCGATTTCAGCTGCGTGCGTACCGACGCGAGCTTCGGTGGCGAATACCTGCTCGGGCGCTACGACGTCGTCTTCGCTCGCGGCGAGCAGGAACAACGGAGCGCGCACCTCTCCGAGATCGATTCTGCGGCCGAGTGCGACGAGCTTGCCTTCGGCGAGCCGGTTCTGCTTGTAAAGCCATTCCACGACTTGGAGATAATAGGTTCCGGGCAGATCGACCGTCGCGGTGTGCCAGTCCTGGAACTGGGCTTCGAGCCGGCGGAACGCCGCCCCGCGGAGCCGCTGCGAAACCTGCAGCAACTTGCGCACCGCTGCGCTGTCGAATGTGCGCGGGCCCCACATTCCGAGCACGCGGTCGCCGAGAATGCGCCCTCCCCCGAACTCGACGAGCTGCTTGAACGCCGCAAGCGGCATTCGCGTTGCAACGCGCGACAGGTCGGAGTCGCCGGCCCGGATGTCGACGGGGGCCCCGGCCAGCACCAGCTTGCGCACCTTTTCCGGAAACCGCGCGGCGAACAGCAGCGCCATCCAGCCGCCTTGACACAAGCCGACGAGGTCGACCTTTCCGCCGAGCCCGTCGACCGCGAGATCGAGATCCGCGAGGTAGTTGTCGATCGAGAGCGATCGCATCTGCGTGCTGGCGCTCAGCCAATCGGTCACGCAAACGTGCGACAAGCCGCCCCGGCGCAGCGCCTGGACCAAGCTGTGCCCGGGCGCGAAATCCGCGATCGTCGCCCGATGCAACGCGAAAGGCGCGCAGACGAGCGTGGGAACGGCCGACGGATCGGCACAGAACTCGCGCAGGTACATGCACCGCAGCTCTCGCGCGACGCGGTTCGGGCTTGCCCATCGAATTTTCGGAGCTTCGGATTTTCGCGCGCTGGCGCCGAGCTGGGCGAATTGCCCCGCCCAAGCCGAGATCAGACCGCTCGTCGAAGCCGCCGCAAGCGCCGGCCACAAGAATGCAATGGCAGGGAAAGGCTGGTCCGCCATGGCTGAAAGCTCCAGCCGGATCGACCGCAAGACTCGCAAAATCCCCACGGGCGATCAACCGGAATTCAAGCGGCCCGGAAACTCCTGCCGCGGACGCCGCGGCCGGCCCCATCACCCGGCTTCGTTTTCATGGCGGCCGATCGGATAGGCGCCGGTGCCCTCGCGAAACGGCTGCAGCAGCATACGGTCGAGCCGCAGATCGGAGCGGGTGCGGAACTGCTGAATGCCGATGGTCATCGCCTCGTGTCCGGCGAGCGGTTCAGGGCGGTAGGTGCCGAACATGCGGTCCCACCAGGGCAGGTTGAAGCCGAAATTGCTGTTGGTCTCCGGCGTTTCGATCGAGTGGTGGACGCGGTGCATGTCGGGCGTGACCACGATGAAGCGCAGCACGCGGTCGAGGCGTTCGGGGACGCGCACATTGCCGTGGCTGAACATAGAGGTGGCGTTGAGCAGCACCTCGAACAGCAGGACGGCAAGCGCCGGCGCGCCGAGCGCGGCGACAACGGCAAGCTTGATCAGCATGGAAAGCAGGATCTCGACGGGATGGAAACGCACTCCCGTGGTCACGTCGAACGCCAGATCGGCGTGATGCATCCGGTGCAGCCGCCACAACACGGGCACCGCATGGAACAGCACGTGTTGAAGATAAATCGCAAGGTCGAGGATCACGATCGCGAGCACGACCGCGATCCAGGTCGGGACCGCAAACGCATGGAACAGACCCCAACCGCGCTCCTCCGCCACAAGCGCGATTCCGACCGCGGTGGTCGGCACCAGAATGCGAACGAGCACCGTGTCGAGCACGACGATGCCGAGGTTGCTCGACCAGCGCAGCGGCCGCTCCGCCGCCTGCCGGCGGCGCGGAGCCCGCAATTCCCAGGCCGCCATGACCGCCAAGACGCCGGCGAACGCGGCGAGCCGGATCGGGATCTCATAGGGCAGCATCGGCGTAGCTTTCACCCTGCTCGGCGCCCGCCTGCGTTCGGAAGCAATCTCAGCGTGGGCGCGCCTTGCCCTCGTACATATAGGTCAAAGGCCGCGGACCGGGCATGTAGCCGTTCTCCAGCCGCTCCAGGCGAAAACCGGCCGAGGCGATAAGATCCGCGATCGGACGGTTGAGGTGACACCCGCCGCCGAACCGCTTCCAGATCGGGGTCAGCCGATCCTGCCAACGGCAGACGCGAGCATCCGGGGCACGGCCGTGCTCTACGAATAGCAAGATGCCGCTGGGCTTGAGCACGCGCCGCATCTCGCCGAGCGCGCACACGGAATCGGGAATGCTGCACAAGGTCCAGGTGGTCAAGACCGTATCGAGGCTGGCGTTTTCCAGCGGGATCGCCTCCGCACTCGCCTCGATGAGCTCGACCGGCAGCTTCGGCCGGGCTGCCTTTTGCGCCATCGCCAATAGCGGAGGCGACGGATCGAGCCCGATCACCTGCGTCACGTCGTCACCGTAAAACGGCAGGTTGAGCCCCGAGCCGATGCCGATCTCGAGCACTTTTCCGGCGGCGGCGGAAACCACGCGCCCGCGATAGGGCTCGAACTCTTGCTGCCGCATCCCGAAATCGATCAGCCGCGGGAGAATTCGGTTTTGATAGAAGCCCATGGGCCGTGCGTTGCCTTACAGGCCATCATAACGGCGCGCGGGTGTGGCGCGCGAGACGCGAAGTATCGCAACCGGCGCAAGGAGATCACGTCGATAAGCTAATCTTATCGCCGCACACGCGCAATCCGACTAGACCTGATCGGCCGGTCTCGGTTAAGACCCCAGTAGGAACGCATTGCTGCGCACGCCTACGGAACGCGAGGCGAGGAAACCATGGACGCAAAGGCTGACGACAAGAGCGCGGGCAAGGGCCCGTTCACAGGCGGTAGCCGAGGACGCACCAACCAGGATTGGTGGCCGAACCAGCTGGATGTCCAGCTTCTCCATCGGAATTCGCATTTGTCCGATCCGATGGACAAGGATTTCGACTATGCCAAGGAATTCAAGACTCTCGACCTGAACGCCGTGATCAAGGACCTGCATGCCTTGATGACGGAGTCGCAGGACTGGTGGCCCGCCGACTTTGGCCACTACGGGGGGCTGATGATCCGCATGGCGTGGCACAGCGCGGGCACTTACCGCATCACCGACGGCCGCGGCGGCGCCGGCGCCGGCCAGCAGCGCTTCGCGCCCCTCAATAGCTGGCCGGACAACGCGAATCTCGACAAGGCGCGCCGGCTGCTGTGGCCGATCAAGCAGAAATACGGCCGCAAAATCTCCTGGGGCGACCTGATGGTTCTCGCCGGCAACGTCGCCCTCGAGTCGATGGGCTTCAAGACGTTCGGTTTTGCCGGCGGCCGCGCCGATGTCTGGGAGCCCGAAGAACTGTATTGGGGTCCCGAGGGCACATGGCTCGGCGACGAACGTTACAGCGGCGAGCGTCAGCTCGCCGAACCATTCGGTGCGGTCCAGATGGGTCTCATCTACGTCAATCCGGAAGGGCCGAACGGCAAGCCGGACCCGGTCGCCGCGGCGCGTGACATCCGCGAGACGTTCTTCCGCATGGCGATGAACGACGAGGAAACCGTCGCGCTGATTGCCGGCGGCCACACCTTCGGCAAAACCCACGGCGCGGGCGATCCGTCCTTCATGGGTCCGGAGCCGGAAGCCGGTGCTATCGAGGATCAGGGCCTCGGCTGGAAGAGCAAGTACGGCACGGGCTTCGGGCCTGACACGATCACCGGCGGGCCGGAAGTCATCTGGTCGCAGACGCCGACGAAGTGGAGCAATCATTTCTTCGACAACCTGTTCAAATACGAATGGGAGCTGACGAAGAGCCCGGCCGGCACCTGGCAGTGGACGGCAAAAGACGCGCCTGCCACGATCCCCGACGCGCACGACAAGTCGAAGAAGCGTGTGCCGACCATGCTGACCACCGATCTTTCGCTGCGCTACGACCCGGCCTACGAGAAGATTTCGCGGCGCTTCTACGAACATCCCGACCAGCTCGCGGACGCGTTTGCCCGCGCGTGGTTCAAGCTCACGCACCGCGACATGGGGCCGATCGCGCGCTACCTCGGACCGCTCGTGCCGAAGGAGACGCTGATCTGGCAGGACCCGATCCCCGCGCTTGATCATCCGCTGATCGACGACAAGGACGTCGAATCGCTGAAGGCGAAGATCCGCGCGTCCGGTTTGTCGGTATCCCAGCTGGTCTCGACGGCTTGGGCATCGGCCTCGACGTTCCGCGGCTCCGACAAGCGCGGCGGTGCCAACGGCGCGCGCATCCGCCTCAGCCCGCAGAAGGACTGGGAGGTGAACCAGCCGGCGCAGCTCAAAACCGTGCTGGACAAGCTCGAAGCGATCCGCAAGGCCTTCAACGCCTCGGTCGCCGGCGGCAAGAAGGTTTCGCTCGCCGATCTGATCGTTCTCGCCGGCTGCGCTGCCGTCGAGAAGGCGGCGAAGGACGGCGGCACCGAGGTGAAGGTCCCGTTCACGCCGGGACGTATGGACGCGTCGCAAGAGCAGACCGATGTCGAATCCTTCGCGCCGCTCGAACCGCGGGCCGACGGCTTCCGTAACTATGTCGGGCGCAGGCAGGTTTATATGTTGCCCGAAGAGGCCTTAGTGGATCGGGCGCAACTGCTGAGGCTGACGGCGCCGGAGATGACGGTTCTCGTCGGCGGCCTGCGCGTCCTCGGCGCCAACGCGGGGGAGTCGAAACACGGCGTCTTCACCAAGAAGCCCGAGACGCTGACAAACGACTTCTTCTTGAACCTGCTGGACATGGGCACGCAGTGGCACCACGCTGGCGGCGACGTCTACGAGGGCCGCGACCGCAAGACGAACGCGCTCAAGTGGACCGGCACCCGCGTCGACCTCATCTTCGGTTCGCACTCGCAGCTCCGTGCGATCGCGGAAGTCTATGGGTGCGCCGACTCGAAGGAGAAGTTCGTAAAGGACTTCGTGGCGGCGTGGACAAAGGTGATGAACGCCGATCGTTTCGATCTGCAGGCCTGATTTCGTCGGCGATACACATCACCAATTGATCAGGATTGCGCCTGCCGCGACCAGCGCGGCCGACGCCGCCTTTCGGATCAAATTGGCGCTCGACAGATCCTCACGCCCGAGGGCCGGACAGCACACGGACAGCCCGGCCCCGATCGCGAACACGAACAGCGACGTCGTGCTGGCGATCGCCTGGACGAGGCTGAGCGGCGCGAGCAGCAGCGCATAACGCCAGCCGAGAATTCCGAGGAGATTGATCGTCTCGTTGGCGCCGCTGATCGCCAGGACCGGAGCGGGATCGCGGCGCAGCAACGCGGCAAGCTCGCGGCGGTAGCGTGCGAGCGCGAGCAGAAACGCGCCGAACAGCGCCTGGCCGACGAAGGCCCAGAACGTCGCGGTCCAGAACTCGTCGACCGCGTAGATCTTGAAGATCAAGCCGGTCAGCGCCAGCGCAAAGGCGCACGCGAGCATCAGCAGGACCAGGCGAGCCTTGAACGCGCGACGAGCGCCGGTGCCGATCGAAAGCAGCGCGCCGCCGGCCACGATCAGCCCGCCGCCGAGCGTCTGCACGGGAGTGAGCCGCTCGCCCAGCACCGCATAGGCCAGCACGTAGCCGAACAGCGGCACAGCCTGAAAGAACGGCGCCACCACCGACGCTTCTTCCGACTGCAGCGCCTGCAGATAGAAGAAGATCGCCGTCATGTAGAGCAGGCCGGACAGCGCGAGCAGGGCCATGCCGCCGGCCGGCAACTCGACGACGCCCGGCCGGAACAGAGCGATCGGCGGCAACAGCAGCAGTCCGAACAGCGCGGTGAACACCAGCAGCACGGCGACGCTCGAGCGGGCGAAATACCGGCCGACCAAATACTTGTCGAGATGAATGGAGACGGCCCACAGCACCGGTCCGGAAAAGGCGAAGAGGAGCCACATGGGGGAAACGGACGACGGAGGACGGACGACCGAAGACGGATGAAGAGCGACTAGAGCCGCTCGATCGGCGACTGGCAAGAGCTCGGACTTGCTCTCGTCATCCGTTCTATGTCGTCTGTCGTCCGTTGTCGGTCATGTCCATTTCCAGTCGCGCACCTCCGGCATATCCTCGCCGTGCTCGCTGACGTAGAGCTTGTGACGCTCCATCGTGGTCCAATAGCGGTCGGTCGCCTTCTGCACCTCGCCGGCAAGGCGGGGGACGCGGCGGATCGCGTCGAGCGCGAGCTGATAGCGGTCCAGATTGTTGAGCACCACCATGTCGAACGGCGTGGTCGTGGTCCCCTCCTCGCGGTAGCCGCGCACGTGGATGTTGTCGTGATTCTTGCGACGATAGGTCAGCTTGTGGATCATGGTCGGATAGCCGTGATAGGCGAAGATCACCGGCCGGTCGCGGGTGAAGAGATCGTCGAACTCGCGGTCCTCCAGACCGTGCGGATGCTCGCTACGCGGCTCGAGCACCATCAAGTCGACGACGTTGACGACACGGACGCGGATGTCCGGCACGTAGTCGCGCAGGAGCGTGACCGCCGCAAGCGTCTCGAGCGTCGGCACGTCGCCGGCGCAAGCCATCACCACGTCGGGATCGCCGCGATCGCTGCTCGCCCATTCCCATACACCCGCTCCGGCGACGGAATGGCGGACCGCCGCATCGATATCGAGCCACTGCCATTCGGGCTGCTTCCCGGCGACGATGACGTTGATGTAGTTGAGGCTGCGCAGGCAATGGTCCGCGACCGCCAGCAGACAATTCGCATCCGGCGGAAGATAGATCCGTACGATCTCGGCTTTCTTGTTGGCGACTTGGTCGATGAAACCGGGATCCTGGTGGGAGAAGCCGTTGTGGTCCTGGCGCCAAACGTGGGAGGTCAACAGATAATTGAGCGAGGCGATGGGCTTGCGCCACGGAATGTTGCGCGTGGTCTTCAGCCATTTGGCGTGCTGATTGACCATGGAATCGACGATGTGGATGAAGGCTTCGTAACAGGAGAACAGGCCGTGACGCCCGGTGAGCAGATAGCCTTCGAGCCAACCCTGGCACAGATGCTCGCTCAGTACTTCGAGCACGCGGCCCTCGGGGCTGAGATCGACGTCGACGTCCTCGACCGCCGCCATCCATTCCTTCTCGGCCGCTTCGTACACTGCATCGAGTCGGTTCGACGCGGTCTCGTCGGGGCCGAACAACCGGAAATTTCGCTTATCGGCATTGGGCTTGAACACGTCGCGCAGATATTTGCCGAGGATGCGCGTCGATTCCGCCTCGATCGCTCCCGGCCGCGGCAAATCGACCGCGTAGTCGCGGAACCGAGGCAGCGATAGCGGCTCGAGCAGCGCTCCGCCGTTCGCGTGCGGGTTGGCGCCCATGCGGCGGTGTCCGGTCGGCGCCAGCGCCGCGAGATCTTCGCGAAACTTGCCGTGCTCATCGAACAATTCCGAAGGCCGGTAGCTCTTGAGCCAACCTTCCAGGATGGCGAGGTGCTCCGGCTTTTCGAAATCGGAGACCGGGACTTGGTGGGCCCGCCAGGTGCCCTCGACCGGCTTGCCGTCCACGAATTTCGGCCCGGTCCAGCCCTTCGGCGTACGGAACACGATCACCGGCCAGCGCGGGCGCTTGGGCCGGCGGGCACCGCGCGCTTCCGCCTGGATGCCGCGAATGTCGGCGAGCACGCCGTCGAGCGTCTCGGCCAGCTGGGTGCACGGCTCGCGGTTCGTGTCCCTCGACGAAGCGCGGATCATAGCCGCAGCCGCGCAAGAGCCCGGTCAGCTCCTCGCGGGAAATGCGCGCGAGCACCGTCGGGTTGGCGATCTTGAAGCCGTTCAGATGCAGGATCGGCAGCACCGCGCCGTCGCGCGCCGGATTGAGGAACTTGTTCGAATGCCAGCTCGCGGCAAGCGCGCCGGTTTCGGCTTCCCCGTCGCCGATGATGCAGGCGACGATAAGGTCCGGATTGTCGAACGCGGCCCCGTAGGCGTGCGCGAGCGAATAGCCGAGCTCGCCGCCCTCATGGATCGAGCCCGGCGTCTCCGGAGCGACGTGGCTCGGTATCCCGTAGGGCCACGAGAACTGCCGGAACAGGCGCTGCAGCCCGTTCCGGCTGCGCTCGATCACCGGATAGGTTTCGGTGTAGGTGCCTTCGAGATAGGTGTGCGCCACGAGCCCAGGCCCGCCGTGGCCGGGCCCGGTGACGTAGATCATGTCGAGGCCGTTTTCCTTGATCAGCCGGTTGAGGTGCACGTAGAGGAAATTCAGGCCGGCCGTGGTGCCCCAATGGCCGAGCAGGCGCGGCTTGATGTGGGCCCGCTCCAACGGAACTTCGAGCAGCGGGTTGTCCTGCAGATAGATCTGTCCAACCGACAGATAATTGGCGGCCCGCCAATAGGCGTCCATTTTCTCCAGCAGCTCGGTCGAAAGCGGGTGCGGCATGCGAGGGCTCCCCAGCGGGAATTCGAGAGACAACCAACCGCGCGGGGGCAAAGTTCGGGCGCCGCGCCGCCCGACAGGAGAGGGTGGAACCAGCTTCGAGCCGGGGCATTGATAGGCGTGCCGCGATGAGCCGCCGCTTGCCCGCACGTTAACGCTAGTCCGTACTTTCAAACCCAGTGCCGCGTCCATGCTTTACAAATCCGTGATGCGTCCGTTCCGTACCCCCCTCGTGATCGCCGTTACGCTCGTCGCCGGCATCGGTTGCGCCGACGCGTCAATCGTCGTCCATATCGACAAAAATCATCAAAAGATGAGAGTCGATGTGAATGGCGAGCCGCGTTACGAATTCGCCGTGTCGACCGGCCGCGCCGGCTACGGCACGCCGAACGGCACCTATCATCCGCAACGGCTCGAGCGGACCTGGTTCTCCAAGGAATATTACGACTCGCCAATGCCCTATTCGATCTTCTTCACCCGCGGTTACGCGATTCACGGCAGCTACGAGATCCGCCATCTCGGCGGCCCCGCCTCGCACGGCTGCATCCGGCTGCATCCCTCGAACGCCGCCAAACTGTTCGCGCTGGTCAAGGAGGAAGGGATGGGCAACACCACCATCGTGGTGTCGGGCTCGAACCCGCCGGGCCACCGCGAGGTCGAGGAAGCAGTGCCGCGGACGCCGCGCTATGCGCCGCCGGGACAATGGTGGGGCTACAATCGCCCGTATTCCGGCGACGGGTATGGATACGGATATCAGGCGCCCTATTCGCGCGGCTGGTACGGCGGCCCGTTCGGGTATTGAGCCGCGTCATACTCGGCTTCGTGTCCCGGGCGCAGCGCAGCACGAAGGGGTGTGCTGCTGAACCGGGACCCATCCTAGAACCCGAACTTCCGAAAGAATCTGGGCCCCGGATCGGCGGCGCAACGCTCCGCGCTGCGCCGCGTCCGGGGAACGGCTACGTCGAATATTGCGCGAAGGCGAGCGTGCCGGCGCGCGCGCGGTGGTCGGTCTTCACGTTGACGAGCGCGACATTGCCGCGATCGACCTCGCGCTGGGCGCGGTCGAGTGCGGGCCGAATCTTTGCCGGCTCCTCGACGTAGTCGCCGTAGCAGCCGAGCGTCTCCGCCATCTTGTCGAACCGCGTATAGCCGAGATTGCGGCCGGGCTTGTTGCCGGCCGGATCCGCGGTCCAGCCGCCGTTCAGGCTGATCACGACGAGCACCGGAATGTTGTGGCGCACCGCGGTGTCGAGCTCGAGCGCGTTGAGCCCGAACGAGCCGTCGCCGTGCACCACGATGACCTGCTTGTCGGGCTTGGCGAGCTTGGCGCCGAGCCCATACGGCAGGCCGACCCCCATGGTGCCGAACGGCCCGGAATTGAGCCGGTGCCCGGGCACGAAGGTCGGCATCGACTGGCGGCCGTAATTGAGGATCTCCTGACCGTCGACCACCAGGATGGAGTCGCGGTTCATGAAGTTCTTGATTTCCTCGCACAGCCGCAGCGGATGGATCGGAACTTCGTCGCGGGGCTGGTTGGCGTCGGGAGCCATGCGCTTGGCCGCCTCGCCGTCGGCGAGCTTCTTGCGCCACGGACCGAAGCGGTCCTTGTCGAAATGGCCGTTGGCCCCCGACACGATCTGGCGCAAGACCATCTTGCAGTCGCCGACGATGCCGATGTCCACCTTGCGGGGCGCGGTCGCGATCTCGTCGGCGTCGATGTCGATGCGGGCGATCTTGGCCGCGGCGTTGAAGCGCGGAGGCGCCGCGTGGCTGATGATGTAGTTCATGCGCGTGCCGACCACGATGATGAGATCGGCTTCGCGGAACGCCGTCGAGCGCATGCTCAGATAAGAGTAGGGGTGGTCGTCCGGGAGCACGCCGCGGCCCTGAGGCGTGGTGTAGAACGGGATGCCGCTCTGCTCGACGAGCTCCTTCAGCTCCTCCCAGGCGCGCGACCAGATCACGCCGCTGCCGGAAAGGATGATCGGCTGCCGCGCCTTGCGGATCGCATCGACCAGCGCCGAGACCTGGCGCTCGTCGCCGAGCGGGCGAGAGTCGAGCAGCGGCCGGCCGGACAGGCTCCAATCGACCTGCTCTTCGGGAATTTTCGCGTACAGAATGTCGCCGGGAAAATCGAGGTAGACCGGGCCGGGCTTGCCGGTCATCGCCCGCTGGAACGCATTGTTCACCTGCTCGGGGATGCGCTTGAGGTTGTAGACGCGATCGGCCCATTTGGTGCACGGCTTCATGATCGCGAGCTGGTCGATCTCCTGAAACACCTGGCGGCCGAACTGCCCGATCGGGCTCGAGCCGCCGATCGCCACGACCGGCGCGCAATCGATCAGCGCATTGGCGATCCCGGTCGTCAGGTTGATGACGCCGGGGCCGCTGGCCGCCATGCACACGCTCGGCTTCTGCAACAACCGGCTATAGGCTTGGCCCATCAGCGCCGCCGACTGCTCGTGGCGCACGTCGAGCGGCCGGATCCCTTCCTTTATGCACGAAGATTCCGCGAGGAGCATCGGGCCGCCCATCAGAAAAAACAGGATGTCGGTGCCCTCGTTCTTGAGCGAGCGCGCCAGAATTTCCGACCCGGTCAATTCCGCCATGGCTTCCTCCCGCTTAGCCGTCGTTCCGGGGCGCGCCGAAGGCGCGAACCCGGAACCCATGATCACCAGGCGTGCTGATCGCGTGCACGGTGGTCATGGGTTCCGGACAGCCGCTGCGCGGCTTCCGGAACGACGCGTCGATATTGTTCAGCATCACAGCGCGCCGCATTTGCGCAGTTCGCAGATTTGATCGGCACTCATGCCGAGCCATTTCTCCAGCACCTCTTCGGTGTGCTCGCCAAGCAGCGGCGCGGGCGCGACCGCCGCGGTCGCGCCCGAAAAGCGCACCGGCCATGACGGCATCTTGAACGGTCCGCAGGCCGGATGCTCCATCACCTGCATGATGTGCCGATGTTCGAAGCTCTTCTCGTTCTGCAGCTCCATCGTATCGAACACCGCGCCGGCGGGCACGCCGGCCTCGCCCAGTATCCGCATCGCCTCGCGCTTGTCGTGTTGGCTGGTCCAGGCGGCGATCATCTCGTCGACTTCGGCCTCGCGCTCCGCGCGGACCTCGATGCTCTCGAATTGCGGATTGCCGATGAGATCGGCGCGTCCGATGGTCTTGAGCAGCGCGTGCCAATGCCCGGGATTGGCCCGGCTGGTATAGACGTAGCAATAGTCGTTGGGCCCGCCCGGCCGGCAGGGGTAGATCCCGCTCGGCACGTTGACGCCCGAGAGAATCTTGGCGCCGTTGCGGCGCGCCGGCGCGCCGGTCGTCGCCTGCGCGGCAAGCGCCACGCGGATGTACTGCAGCATGGCGTCCTGCATCGCGACCTCGATGCGCTCCCCCTGCCCGGTTCCTTTGCGGCGGTAGAGCGCGCCGAGGATGCTCACTGCGAGCAGCATCCCGGTGCCGGTATCCCCGAGCGTGGTGCCGGGCTTGGCCGGCGGCCCGTCGCGCTCCCCGGTGATGCTCATCACCCCGCCGGTCGCCTGCGCGATCATGTCGAACGCGAGCTGCTTTTCGTGCGGGCTCCCGGTGCCGAAGCCTTTCACCTGAGCATAGATGATCCCGGGATTGAGCTTTTTGACCTCCGCGTATGACAGCCCGAGACGCTCGATCGCGCCGGGCGCGAAATTCTCGACGCACACGTCGGCCTGCCGCAGCAGATCCTTCACCAAAGCCAGCCCGCGCGCGGATTTCAGATTGGCGGTGACGGATTTCTTGTTGGCGTTGAACAGCAGGAAATACCAGGAATCCTGCCCCGGCGCGCCGCGAAACGATTTGCGGCCCGGATCGCCGAGGTTCGGGTTCTCGACCTTGACCACTTCGGCGCCGAGCCAGGCCAACGCCTCGGTGCATGCGGGTCCGGCCTCGAATTGCGTGAAATCGAGAACGCGGATTCCGGCAAGAAAATTCACGCCATTGACGGACATCGCTGAGACCACTCGGCCGGGAGGATCATGCTGCGCCGGCGCGGCACAAAGACGCCCGGCTCACGGGCATCCATGCACGCCGCTATCCCTTGCGGATAGGACATTTCCCTGGGCTTCCTCAATCATTATCTTTGCAGGCGGGGTATGCTGGCACGGCGGGCACGACAGCGCAAAGCGAGGCGAGAGTCCGGCAGGGCTCGGACGCCTAGGTCTGGAGCAGGCGATGAGCAGCATCGACGTCGAAATCGTCGAGGTCGGCCCGCGCGACGGGCTACAGAATCTCGATGCGGTCATGCCGACCGCGGAGAAATGCCGGTGGATCGCCGCCGAGCACGCGGCGGGCGTGTGCGAGATCGAGGTCGGCTCGTTCGTGCCGCCGAAGCTGTTGCCGCAAATGGCCGACACGGCCGAAGTGGTGGCATTCGCGCGCAGCCTGCCGAACCTGCGGATCGCCACGCTCGCGCCGAACCTGCGCGGCGCGCTCGACGCGATCAAGGCCGGCACGCACAAGATCGGCGTGCCGATCTCGGTCAGCCCCGAGCACAGCTTGTCGAACGTCCGCAAGACCCCGATGCAGATGGTCGAGGAGCTCGAAAAGATCTGCCGGGCACGAGACGAGAGCGGCGCGAGCATCGAGGTCGAGGGCGCATTGTCGACTGCCTTCGGCTGCACCATGGCGGGCGAGGTCAAGGAAGACGACGTGCTGCGCATCGCCGAAGCCTGCCTGCGCGCCGGCATCGACTCGCTGGCGCTTGCCGATACCGTCGGCTATGCCAATCCGGCGCAAGTGCGCCGCCTGTTCGAGCGCGTGCGCGGCGTTGCCGGCGACAAGCTCAAGGGCGGGCATTTTCACGACACCCGCGGGCTCGGGCTCGCCAACGTGATGGCGGCGTTCGCGACCGGCATCCGTTCCTTCGATGCCACTCTCGGCGGGCTGGGCGGCTGTCCGTTCGCGCCCGGCGCCACCGGAAACGTCTCGACCGAGGACGTAGTGTTCATGTTCGAAAGCATGGGGCTACGCACCGGCATCGATCTGAAGAAATTGATCGAGACGAGGCGCATTCTGGAGCAAGCGCTGCCCGGGCGGCCGCTCTACGGCAGCATCGCGCGCGCCGGCCTGCCCAAGGGCTTCCGCCAGGCGGCGTGATCTCAATGCCCTGTCACTGGCACGCTTCACCCTCCCCTGGAGGGGGAGGGTCGATGCCGAGCGAACGCGAGGCATCGGGGTGGGGTGACGGAAACCTCACCCCCTCCCGGCTCGCGTCTAACGACGCTCGCCGACCTCCCCCCTCCAGGGGGAGGCGGGAGCGCGCCGGACGCCCCGTCTCTACTGATCACCCAGACTCCGCATGACAGGTTCTTCAGAAAGGTCGAGTTACGTCCCGCCGCTCGCCGGGGTGCGGGTGGTCGAGTTCTCGCACATGGTGATGGGGCCGACCTGCGGCATGATCCTCGGCGACCTCGGCGCGGAAGTGATCAAGGTCGAGCCGCTCGCGGGCGACAATACCCGGCGGCTGATCGGCACCGGTGCCGGATTCTTTCGCATGTTCAATCGGAACAAAAAGAGCATCGCGGTCGATCTCGGCGATGCGAAGGGGCTCCAAGCCGTCGAGCGCCTGATCGCGTCCGCCGACGTGCTGATCGAAAACTTCAAGTCGGGCACAATGGCGAAATACGGCCTCGATTACCCGACGCTGAGCGCGAGGCATCCGCGCCTGATCTACGTGGCGCACAAAGGATTCCTGCCGGGCCCCTACGAGCATCGCACCGCGCTCGACGAGGTCGTGCAGATGATGGCGGGGCTCGCCTACATGACCGGCCCGGTCGGCCGGCCGCTGCGCGCGGGCACTTCCGTCAACGACATCATGGGCGGCATGTTCGGCGCGATCGGCGTGCTCGCGGCGCTGCGCACGCGCGAACGCACCGGCCGCGGCCAGGAAGTCCAGGCAGCGCTGTTCGAGAACTGCGTGCTGCTGTCCGGCCAGCACATGCAGCAATACGCGGTGACCGGGCAGGCGCCGCAGCCGATGCCCTCGCGCATTTCGGCCTGGGGCATCTACGACATCTTCGAGGACAAACGCGGCGAGCAGATTTTTCTCGGCGTGGTTAGCGACACCCAGTGGAAGATTTTCTGCGACGCGTTCGGACTGCAGGAGCTTGCGGGCGATCCGCGCGTCGCGACCAACAATCAGCGCGTCCTGGCGCGCGATTGGCTCATTCCTCGACTGCAGGAGATATTCCGCGGCTACACGGCGGCCGAGCTGCAGGAACGTTTCGAGGCGAACGGATTGCCTTTTGCGCCGATCGTCAAGCCGGAAGCGTTGTTCGAGGACCCGCATCTCGATCGCACCGGCGGGCTCGGCACGCTCGTCACCGAGAGCGGAGAGGAGACCCAGGTGCCGCTGCTGCCGCTCACCTTCGGCGGCGAACGCTTGCGGCCGCGCCGGCCGCTGCCGGGGATCGGCGAGCATACGGCCGAGGTGCTGCACGGGCTCGGCTATTCGCAGCACGAGATAGAGGCAATGCAGCAGCGAGGCGCGATCGGCGCCCGTAGGGTGCGCAAGAGCGCGGAACGCGCCGTGCCCACCTCGTCGGGATCCGAATGAGCGGATTCGGTGGGCAAAGGCGCGGCACGCCACGATCCGTCATCGTTGTGATTGGCGCCTTTGCCCACCCTACGCGGATCGTTCCTACAACAGCTTCCCATCCGCATCGAAGAACGGGTGCGGTCCGGGAAAATCGCCGATCGGCACGAAATGCGTGACGAGGCTGCCGAACCCGTCACCGGCAAACCAGGCATGGAGATGAAACGCCGGCGGCTCGACCCGCAGCGAGGGCGCATGCGCGGCCGCGAGATCGAGATCGACCGCGTGATTGGGCGCGGGGCAGATGCTTGCCGCAACTCCAGCAAACACCGTCGTCGCCGCCCGGTGGACGTGGCCCGCCGCAACCAAGCGGGCACGCGGGTGGCGCGCGAGGATCGGCGCAAGGTCGACCGCGTTCCGCAGATTCTGGCGATCCATGTGGGCGATGCCGGTCTCGAACGGCGGATGATGCAGGAAAATCAGCGCGGGTCCGCGCGCGGTACCGAGCTCGGTGTCCAGCCAGCTAAGCGTTGCGACATCGAGCTCGCCGTAATCCTTGCCCGGCACCGAGGAATCCAGCAGCAACAACACGAGGCCGCCGACCTCGATGCGCAGATTGGCCGGTCCGGATTCCTGCGCGAACGGCTGATCGGAAAATGCCCGGCGGAAATTCCGGCGCTCGTCATGGTTCCCCGGGATCGCCGCAAACGGCAATTCGAGCCGTTTCAACAATCGGCAGACGTGGGCATATTCCTCCGCGAGCCCGCGGTCGACGAGATCGCCGCTGATCACCACGAAGTCGGGGCGCGGCCGGAACGCGTTGAGGTGCCCGATGCAGCGCGCAAGCGCCGCCGCGGTGTCGACCATCTCGTAGGCGAGCTCGCCTGGGCGCTTGACGTGCAGGTCGGAAATCTGCGCGATCAACACGGGCGCGGTCATCACAGCTCGGTCCTGTCGTTCCGGGGCGCAGGCGAAAGCCTGCGAACCCGGAACCCATGACCACAGGTCGCGTGCGTCGAGCTCGAAATCTCAATCATCGTGGGTCATGGGTCCCCGGTTCCCTCGCTGCGCTCGGGCCCCGGGACGACAACTCTTGCGCTCACTTCCGCTCCCCCTCACCCCGACCCTCTCCCCTGCGGGGAGAGGGGGTCGCGCCCTCATTGCCGGCTCGCTCTTCGGGCAACACCCGGATTCGCGCGGGGTCGATGCGCAGTCCGACGCGCGCGCCGGGCGCGGCCGAGACCGTATTCGGAGCATCGACCACGAGCGGTCGAGCCGCCGCATCGGCAATGACGAGGCGCTGCCGGTCGCCGACGAACGTCACTGCCTCGATTCGGCCGGAGAGTTCGGCAGTGTCCGGCGCAACGACCGCAATGGCTTCCGGCCGCAGCATGAGCGTGATGGGCCCGGCCACGCCGGTCTCGACGCCGAGGCGTCCGCCCGGCAGCACGATCGCGCCGTTCGCCGCGCTCGCCTCGACGATGTTGGCTGCGCCGACGAATTCGGCGACGAAGCGGCTCGCCGGCTCGAAATAGATCTGCCTTGGGGTGCCGATCTGCGCGATCGCGCCGTGCCGCATGACGACGATGCGGTCCCCGAGCGCCATCGCTTCGGCCTGATCGTGCGTGACATAGACCGTGGTGATGCCGAGCGAGCGCAGCAAGCGGTTGAGCTCGCCGCGTAGCCGTTCCCGCAGCGACGCGTCGAGCGCGGTCAGCGGCTCGTCGAGCAGCAGCACGCGCGGGCGCGGCGCAACCGCACGCGCCAACGCTACGCGCTGACGTTGTCCGCCCGAGAGCTGGTCGACCCTGCGCCGCTCCAGTCCCTCGATGCCGGTGAGCTTCAACAGCTCCTCGACGCGCGTCCGCCGCTCCGCCCTTCCCACTCGGCGGATCTTCAGGCCGTAGCCGATGTTTTCGGCGACGTTCATGTTCGGGAACAGGGCGTAAGATTGAAACACCATTCCGACATTGCGGTCCTCGATCGGAATTTGCGTCACGTCCTCGCCGTCGAACCGCACGCACCCGCCCGGATCGGGCGCCTCCAGGCCCGCAATGATGCGCAGGGTCGTGGTCTTGCCGCAGCCGGACGGGCCGAGAAAGACCAGGGTCTCGCCGCGCGCGATCTCGAGCGTCACCGGATCGAGCGCGCGTGTGCCGTCCGCAAACGTCTTGGCGCAGGACTGCAGCCGCACTGCCGCGCCCGTGCTCACGCGGCACCTTCTCTTGCGCGGCCGAGCATCTGCATCGCGGCGAGCAGCGGAACGATCATTACGAAGAAGATCAGCGTGTAGGCCGAGGCGATCTCCAGCCGCATCGACGCGTAGCTGTCGGCAAGCCCGACGGGCAGCGTCTTGGTCAGCGGCGTGTGGAGCATCCAGGTGAGGTTGAACTCACCGAGCGAGAGCGTCACCACCATCAGCGATCCGGCAAGGATGCCGGGCCGGGCATTGGGTACGATCACGTCACGGAAGCGGCGCCAGGGCGAGGCACCGAGCGATGCCGCGCCTTCGTCGAGCGTCTTGATGTCGATCGCGGCGAAGACCGCCATCACCGCGCGCACCATGAACGGCAGGGTGAACACGACGTGGCCGGCGACGATGAACAACCACGAGCCGCGAAAAACGCCGAAGCCGCCGTACGTCAACAGCAGCGCCAGCGCGATGGCGAGGCCCGGTACCGCGAGTGGCAGCGTGATGATCTCCTCGATGAGGCGCGACAGTCGGCCGCTCCGGACGTGCAGGCCGTAGGCTGCCGGCACACCGACGATCAGCGTCAGCAACAGGGTTGCGAACGCGACTTCGAACGAGCGCAAAATCGTGTCGGCATAGAGCTCCCAGACCTGAACAACCCATTCGAGCGTGACGCCGGAGCGGATGCCGCGGAAATAATTGACGGTGATCCCGGCCAGCATCGACAGCAGCGCTGGCACGATCAGGAATGCCGCGACCAGCACAGTGAAGAGTAGCTGGCCGGCGAAGGCGAGGCGGCGCGACATGCTCATCCGGCCGCCGCCACGGTCGCGCCTGCAAACGAGCGCGCCAACGCCAGGACCGCCCAGGCGACGAGCCCCAGTCCGACCGACAGCGCCGCCGCCATGGCGAGGTTCGCCGCCAAGGTGAACTCGGTATAGATCAGCATCGGCAGCACATCGATGTTGGTCGCGAGCGTGAAGGCGGTGCCGAATGCTCCCATCGCGGTCGCGAACGCGATCGCGCCGGAAGCGATGAAGGCCGGCACGAGCGCCGGCAAGATCACGTCGCGATGCACCGCCCACGGCCCGGCGCCGAGCGAGCGCGCGGCCTCCTCCAGCCGCGGATCGAGCTTTTCGACCGCTGCCATGATGGTGAGAATCACCCGCGGAATCGAGAAGTAGAGATAGCCGAGAAACAAACCGCCGAGCGAGTAGGCGAACACCGTTTTGCTGCCGGTGAGCCGAAAAGAAATGTCGCCGATCAGTCCCTGGCGGCCTGCGAGCAGGATCACCATGAAGCCGACCACGACTCCGGGGAATGCCAGCGGAAAGGTGAGCATCGCGACCAGGAGCGAGTGGCCGGAGAACCGGTTTCTTTGCAGGAACAGGCCCGCGACCGTCGAGATCACGAGCGTGGCAATGGTGGTCGCCGCGGCGAGCATGACGGTGTTGACGAGAGTCGCGCGGTAGCGCGGTTCGATCAGGATTGCGGCGTAAGCGGCCGGCCCTTTCGGCCCGCCGGCCCCGACCTCGATCAGCCGCGCCATGGGCAAGAGGAAGAACGCCGCGACCACGATCGCGAGCGGCACGAGACAGAGCCGCGAAAATGCCGTGCCGGACACCGCGAACGCGCGCGCGTGCGATTTTCCCGCGTGCAGCCGAAACCGGGCGGCGACCGACATCAGCGCACTTCGGCGAGGTAGCGGTCCGCGAATGCCTTCTCGTACGTTGCCATCTCGCCCCAGTCGACCGTCTTTGCGCGCGCGTAATCGCTGTCGGGCAAGAAACGAGCCTTGACTGCGGCGGGAAGCGGGATGGGCCGCGCCGGCCGCAAATAGGCGTTGGTCCAGATGGCCTGGCCTTTGTCGGAGAGAATGTAGTCGAGCATCTTTTCGGCGGGCTCTTTGTGCGGCGCGCCTTTGACGAGGCCGACGACGTAGGGGAACACGACCGAGCCTTCGCACGGCAGCACGAACTCGAAACCGCCCTTCTCGGTGTACTTCGCCCGGTAGGCGTTGAAATCGTAATCGAACAGGATCGGAATCTCGCCGGAAACCACGCGCGCGTAAGAAGTCTGCTTCGGCACGATCGCATCGTTCTTGCCGAGCTCGCGGAAGAAGCCGATGGCCGCGCCGAAATCGTTCTTCGGACCGCCGAGCGCGAGATTGACGGCGACGGCGCCGACATACCCGACCGCGGCCGAGGATGGGTCGAGATAGCCGACCATGCCGCGATAGTCCGGCTTCAACAGATCGAGCCAACAGGCGGGTACGGGCTTGCCCGCGAGCGCGTCCTTGTTGACGAACAGGCCGAGCGTTCCGGAGTGGATGGTGTGCCAGTAACCTTCCGGATCCTTCAGTCCAGCAGGAATCTGCTCCCAGCCTTTCGGCTTGTAGGGCTGCAATACGCCCTCCTCCTTGCCTTTGATGCCGAACGTCACGCCGAAATAGCCGATGTCGGCGACGGGGTTGTTCTTTTCCGCGAGCAGCTGAGAAAGCGCCTGGCCGGAATTCTTGTTGTCGTAAGGCACATCGAGGCCGAGGTCGGTCTTGATCGCCTTGAGCATCGAGGCCCAATCGGCCCATTGCGGCGGGCAATTGTAGCAAATCACGTCGGCGGCCGCGGCCGGCTGGACGGCCGCAAACGCAAACGCAACAACGCCCGCGGCGAAGCCGATTGCCTTCATTGGCCCCTCCCCGCTTCCGGGATCTCCCGAGATATGGAGATCTCGCACCGGAGAGTGCCATTTCCGCTCACGGGGGTCGAGCGGGCGTCCGGATATGTTCCGGCCGGATGCCGAGGCCGATCAGCCGGGCTGGGAGGCGCCGCAACCAAGGCAGAGCGCCGACGAGACGCAGCAACAGCGGCGGCCGGAGTTCCCCCCGGCCGGCTAGGACCTGGGCGATCACATGATTCTGAACGAAAATTTGCACCCGCTGGATCACCCGGGTCGGCAACTCGCGGCGTTGTTGGACTCGCAGCAAATGCGCTTCCGTCACCCTCCTGTCACGCAGCGGCTCAGCGAGAATGTTGGCAGCGGCGACGGCGTCCTGAATCGCCAGGTTGATTCCGACGCCGCCGACCGGCGACATCGCATGCGCTGCATCGCCGATGCACAGCAGGCCCGGGCGGTACCAGCGCTGTAGCCGGTCGACCCGCACCGTGAGCAGCTTGACCTTGTCCCATCCATCGAGCTCGTCGACGCGCTCTCGCAGGAAGCCGGCCAGGGAAGCGACTTGCCGGTGCAGTTCGGCGAGCCCGCTCGCGCGAATCTCGTCCAGCGAACCTTTGGCGATGGCATAGCCGGCTTGCCAATATTCGCCACGGTTGAGCAGCACCAACAGGTGCCCCGATCCGAACCGGATGGCGGTCTCGTCCGGATCGCCCGGACGACGCGGCAGGCGGAACCAGAGCACGTCGAGCGGCGCGCCCAATTCTTGGATGGCGAGCCCGGCAGCCTGCCTCACCGTCGAATGCCGGCCGTCCGCCCCGACCACCAGATCCGCGCGGAACTCGCGTTCGCCATCCGGCGTCTTGGCGCGCACGCCAACGATCCGGCCGGCTTCCTCGATGATTGTGGTGGCCTCGGCCTGCATGCGCAACCGGAACGCCGGATATCGGCGAGCCTCCTGGGCCAGAAAATCGAGGAAATCCCATTGCGGCATGAGAGCGATGAACCGGCAATGGGTCGGCAGATGCCTGAAATCCGCGAGCGTCATCTCGGTGTGGCCGAACCGCGCCTTCAGCTCGGCAATCTGCTGGTGCGGAAGCTTCAGAAAAGCCTCGAGCAGGCCGAGCTCGTGCACGAGCTCGAGGGTCGAGGGGTGGATGGTGTCGCCGCGGAAATCGCGGAGGAAGTCGGCGTGTTTTTCCAGCACGACGACGTCGATCCCGGCCCGCGCGAGCAAGAGGCCCAGCATCATCCCGGCGGGGCCGCCGCCAACTATGCAACATTGCACGGGAATTTGCTCGGACTGCCTAATCTCTACCATGGCTTTTCAGTAGCGGTGTTTATGCTGAGATTCCTGCCAGGGGTACGCTCTGGGTACGCCCGCAAACCGCCTCATCCCGGCCGTCGATGAACTCGATCCCCTTCCACTCACACGGAGTTGGGGAACCAAATTTGCGGTCTCCCAATTAAACGATTTTATTCGGAGATCCAGGGATGGACACGCCAGCGGAGTTTCGAAAACACGCCGCCGACTGCAAGACAATGGCCAAAGTTTCGAAGGACCCGGAAACTAAGGACGTCTGGAGACGAATGGCCGATCGGTGGCTCCTCTGCGCCAGGTTGGCTGAGGATCAGGACGCGTACCGGGCTCGTCAGCTTGAAGAGAAGCGCTCAAAACCGCATCGAAACCCTCACGCTTGGGAGGGCATGGCTTGGCGAGCTTAAATTCCCCGCCAGGACCGTGCCCCTATGGGTGAATGGCAACCGATAGACACCGCCTCAAAGAACGGTCCTCCAATCCGCGTAAAGCGCGGCACATTGGAGGCGACCGTCCAATGGTGCGTCTGGCTTGACGATTGGGTTTTAGGGACCGCTCCAAT
>JBKPDF010000079.1:0-23344 GCA_046727735.1 Pseudomonadota bacterium
GTGCCCCTGCGCGCCATTCTTCCGTCAAGGCGGGGTTCATCGGCCCGTGACAGCCGATGCACGCCTCGCCTTCCACGGCGCCCCAGGTACGAGGCGCCGGCGGCGCAAGAGCCTGCGGTGACTGAGCGACGGCAGTTGCGATCTGAAACGTCACCCACAACGTGGCCGCCACAGCGGCTCCGCCCGAAGCCAAGCGAATCCGGCGCATCGCGTCCCCCGAGTACTGAAATTTCTGAGGAGTTTCAGGATGGCACGGCGCGGCTCCATCAACAAGATTCGCTCTTGCAGAAAACCGTTTCTTGATCTTTATCAAGCGGACCAGTTCGCGGATAACCGCGCGCACTTGGTTTGTCGAAGCACGCTCCCCCGGAAATTCTGATCGGGCGATCTTGAGCAGAGCGTCCGTCGCAAGCATTAGCGCAAAATCCTATCTCGGTCTCACTAATAGATTCCGGAAACGACCCGGGGCACCCACGCGCGGGAGCTATCTGTTGGGGAAGCGGCGCTACGAGGCACCGCAAATCTTGATCTATATCAAAGCACAAGCGATTAGCCGGGACATCCTGCTGAATTACGCCGCCGCACACCGTCGCGGCGAGGTTCTTCGTTATGGGAGGTCCGATCGTGACAAAGAGAACAGCACTGGCTCTGGCATGCGTTTTCATTGGCGCGGGGATATTCACGTTGCCTGCGTCGGCGGCAGATACCGTGACGGCTGTGAAGGCGGCCACGGCACCGGATTCCAGGGCTGGCGCGGCCGACCCAGCCTGGGCAAGGGCTGAGGCACTTTCGGTGCCATTGGCCGGCGGCGCGAACTTCAACGGCGGCAAAACCACCGCGACGATCAAGGCCCTCTATGTGGGCGACACGCTTTACATGCTCGTCCAATACGACGATCCAACCCAGTCGGTGCGCCGCTCGCCTTATCAGAAGCAGAGCGACGGCAGCTGGAAAAAACTGAGCGATCAGAACGACAAGGGCGGCGACAACAATCTCTATTACGAGGACAAGTTCGCGCTGATCTGGAACATCAACAATTCGATCCGCGGATTCAGCCAAATGGGTTGCATGGCGGCCTGCCACGTGGGCGAGCCGGGCAAGCTCTACGGCAACAAGTATCTTTCGAGCGAGGGCGAACTCGGCGACATTTGGCACATGAAGTCGATCCGTACCGGCTATATCGGTCAGGCCGACGACCAGTACCTCGATCACACCCGCTACAACAAGGAGTCAGCGCCGGAAGCGGGACGCAAGAGCGACCCGAAGACCGGCGGCGGTTACGACGACATCAAGCTGATCGACGGCAAGCCGGAATTCATGCACAAGAGCGGCATTCCGGCGAACCAGCCGGGCGGTACGTACTATCTGCGAGTCGAGGACAAGGCGCCGCTCGACGACAGCAAGTTCAAGCCGGGCGACGAAGCGGCCTCGATCCTGGTGGCTCCCTTCACCGGCGACCGCGGCGACATCGCGGCCGCAATCGCCTGGAACAGCGGCAAGTGGACCACCGTGTTGTCCCGGAAGCTGGTGACCGGCAGCAAGTACGATGTGCAGTTCGACAATCTCGACGGCACCTACGAGTTCGGAATCGCGGCGTTCGACAATGCGCAAGTGCGACACGCCTTCCATGTCGGTGCGCTGAAGCTGAGATTCGCGAAATAGTTTGCTTGGCTCGAGAGCGGCGGGCACGCGAGGACACGCTGAGGCATGAGCGATTGGGTTCCGCGGCGAAGCGCAGATCGCGCTGGGCAACGTTGGCTTCGTTCTGCCAAAATCAGCTGCCAGGTTGTACTGTCGCACATCCGCACCTCTGAGGTGCTCATATCGAGGCGCCATACAAATTCCTAGTCGCGCGTCGTCTGCGCGATAAAGCTCTGCGCTCATACCGCTCGATTCGTTCGAGAGCGGGCAAGACCGTTACGAAGGCTTGCAAAGCCGAAGCCGCAGTGCCCGAATCCGAGTTGCATCCATGCCGGGCCGACATTGCTGCATTGATCATATCTGCCTTCGTTTTCCGAATGCGAATGAGATGCAACTCAGCTTCAGCGATGATTTCGGCCTGCATAAGGTCGCAAGCGTGACCTTGGATCAGCAGATTCCGGGCAAGCTCGTGGCAAATTATCGAGCTGCTACTCGACTGCGCGGCGAGACCATGCCTGTAGGCGTTTCGTCTCGCAATCGATTTTCCGGACGCCGTCTTCGGGCCGGTGCTCAGAGCGGCATTTTTTCTGTTTGTCTGAACCTTGCGTTCCGAGTTCATGAGTTAGGCACGTATCAGGTTGAGGCGGCGCTGCATTTCCCGTCAATGACTTTATCGACAGCTCCTTCTAGCAAATGCGCAAGACCCTCTCGATAGTATGGCGCGTCTCGCAGGAGCATGTGACGCTTGAGTTCAAGAGAAGCCAATAGCTTTTCCAGTCTTTCGCACGCGGGAAGCGCGTCTTGGAACGAGCTCACCGCGCCTCGCTCGGTTTCCAGTTCCGCAATCCTGGGCTTTTTCCGGCGCCTCTTCGGTTTGACTTCTTCTAATTCTCCTGTCATCAACCCAAATTCTCCCGTGATCGCCCGTAAATATGGTTCGTTCTTTTCACTACGGATTGCCTCGATGCGTCTTTGGCGTTCCCGCTCGATCAGCAATGCTTTGAAGCGGCGCAGTCTTAGGGCCTCCCACGTATAGTCCGCAAATTCCCGGACCCAGATCCACTCCAGTACATGCCGGGGCCGCACGGCCTGAGCAACTTGTGAAATCAGCTCCGCGTAAACTTCTGGATCCTCATTGCTCAACAGGGGAGGGTCACCGAGGAGCCTGAGGACATCGTCCGGAATCGGCGTTGCAGTTTGAGTGATCAAGGTTCCCTTGCCCATGTTCGTGGCACCTTTCGTTAGGAAGGCTCGGCGTGTCGTCGGCCGTCCTCGAACCTCTTTGAGAAGGGCCAACAGGTGGAATATGGGCCGACGATGTACGTGTAGCTATTTGTCGTTTGTTGCTATTTGTCGCGAATGGGATTTTCGACAATTTCCGACAAAACGGCATTACGGGCCTTTCTAACGGTATCTCGAGAGGCTCCGTATTTTTGCTCGAGCTCTTTTTCAAGCATTTGCCCCAGCGTCGCCGGATTGCAGCGGCCTTCGCGGAGGTCAGTGCGCATGGCCTTCTTGACTCGCTCCAATTTGGCTGGCTTGCGCCCACGCACCCTCGCCGTCACCTGCGTTAGTGTGCGCATGGGCTGGTCGGTATCGGGTTTCGACCCGATCGCTCTCCCTCTCTCCTTGGTTTGGTTCTGGTCACTTGTTGCCTGGCTTTCCTCAGCCCACCATGAGGGTTGGGGTAGCCGGCGTCGCCGAGCAAAATCGATGATGGCCTCCTTGAGGAGAACCAACCGGCTCGAAACAAAAAATCGGGCCATAGGGTGATCGCTAATTGCGAGCTGCTCCAATTTACGGCCTTCGATAAAGCCCGGTTTACACTCGTCGTTGATGAAACGCAGGCCCAGACGTCCGCCCTCCACCTCCGGCCCACTATGATCGAGCTTGCCGTTGACGATATCTTCCAGGAGCGTGCGCTTCAGAATTTCCTCAACTCGAGCCCGGGCTGCCCCTTCCCTCTCCAGCTCGGCCGCCCAAGCTGGCACGAGCTCGCCCAAAGTAAGAAACGTCTTCGTGCGAAATAGGATGGACAAAGCGTGGCCCTTCGGTTGGGGAGAGCGCGTCGGTTCTTCGCGCCGCACAGCTCTCGCGAGTCGAATTTTCGAGATTATTTCTGAAAATCAGGGTTTAGTGGAGGGGTGGCAGCAGGGTCAGGTGTTCTCAGGAGTTGGGTTCGTTAGGCTCCTATGCGCTCCGGGCTCTTGGAGTTCAGTGCAAAAAAGCGGCGGAAATCAGAATGGAATGCTCCGGGCGACCCGAGCGCCGATGCCGCGGCGTGCCTCCTATGTGTCGATTCCAAAATAGCGGAATCATCGTGTCCATCATATTGCATTGGTTCGACCGCTGGCCGCGGGCTCGCTCTTTGAATGTCGAGCCACTCTCTTTGGCTTCGTTTCATAAAAACGGGCCGGTTCGGGGCCGGTGAAGGCTGTTTTGGAGCCCGTGGCCCGCACTGGCTTCGTTTCGCAAATTCACCCCAGGTGCCGGAGCCTTTGATTTTACGAAACGAAGCCATCGCCGGCCTTCTTGTATCGCCGTTTGAGTGTCTGCAATGCAAAGATCGTCTGCACGAGCTGACGCCAGAGGCCAGACTCGTACCGGCTGAGCCGATCGACCATCTCACTGTCGAGGTTGCTGAGCCGCAAGAAACTGATCGCGATGTCGCGTGCCGGGTCGGCCGGCTGGACCGAGGGGCCCTCGGCGGCTGAGTCCGCGCCATCCCGCATGTTGCGGCGATCCTCATCGCCGCAGCGGTTTTCGGTCCGCTCTCCCTCGCTCGCTTGCGTGTCGAGCACGCTACGGCGCGAGCTGCGGAAGCCCAAGAGGATCTCGCTCTGCAGGCGTAACAGGCCGGTCTCGATCGAGGTTGCGCGGCGCAGGCGCCAAAAGAGCGAGGCCAAGCGGTGGACGAGCTCCTTCTCGACCGGCGTTTCGGGCAAGTACTCGGTGAAAATGGCAGACTCGAATGCGCGGTAGCTCTCGGCGTCCTCGAGCGGCTCGATAAGCGTTTCGGCGGTCAGCCCGTGGCGGAGCGCGTTGCGCCGTGAGGCTCGCTTGCCCTCGAGCGTGCGCGGCCCGGTGCTCTTGAGCGCGTTGATGCGGTTGGCCTCGAACTGGCGCGGGGATGTCATGGGGCGGGGAGCCCCGGCGCGGAGGATTGCGGCGAGGGCCCACCGCTGGCCGTGCGCCGAGCGCTTTGCTTCCTCGAGGGCTTACGCGGGGACGCCGGCCCGGCTGTCTCATTGGTCGCTCTGCTCGGCGGCAGCGACGCAATGGCCGGCGGCTGCCCGGTCGGAGGCGGGGCGGCAGCGGGACGAACGGCCCGGGTTCGAGCCCACAGCTGCGCCGCGATCTTGATTGGATCGATGCCGAATTTTTTCCACCAGAGCGGCTCGTTGCGGGAGCGGTGGAGTTCGCGGTGGTGCAAGCGGCAGAGCGGGACCGTGAATTCGTCGCTGACCTTGCGCCCGAGTGCTGTGACCTGCGCAAAGAGCAGGTGATGCGGGTCGCAGGGCTGCCGGCCGCAAACGAGGCACGCGCGCGAGGCCACGAAGTTGACGTGGGCTTTGTCCCGATAGCGGCGGACCTCGGGCAGCGTGAGCACGCTCTTGTCGATGCCACCCGTCGACCTGCCGCGTCCCGATCGACCCCTGACGAGCCCGGCTGTAGGCCCAGAAGGCTCGCTGGCGGCCCTCAAACCCTGTGCCGGCGCGGAGATGCCCCGGTCGTCAGCGGCCGTAGGCGACGATTGTAGCTCGGCGGTACCCGTCCCGACCTCCCCAAGGTCGGAGAGGCGAAGTTCGAACGCGACCTGGACGAGGCGGGCGTCGGCGGCAAGGAGCGTGTTCTTTGCAGGAAGCGCGGTGCGGGCCCACCTGGCGGCCATCTCCGCGGATGCCAAGCTCGCAATCTCATGCACGAGCCGATCCCGTAGCGCCGCCGAGTTCACCGGATCGAGAATGGGCGCTCTTGCGGTTTGCCTACTCGCCTGAGGCGGTTGAGAACTGGCGGCCGGTGGAACGATGTTGCCGTGACCTCCAGCGCTCGCTCGCGGCCCGCCTGTAAGATCGGGCGCATCGAGATCATCCTCACCTGCGATCCCCACCAGAGTGAACAGCGCATATCGGCGGGCGTAGGTTAGGGCGGCGCCCATCCGATGCGGGGCCGCCGTGTCAGCGAGGCGGCAGACGGGCCAATCGGAGGCGATCCATTCGCCCGAGGCGTGGGCCAGGACTGTGGTGAGGTTCACCGTCCCGCTCGCACCGTCGATCGCCGTCGTCTGCACGGTTGCGATCTGCTGCTGCCCGAGCGCCTTGCGGACGATGTCAAGTCCGCTCGAGAGCGGGGCGTAGCGGAAGCTGCGAATCCCCTCCCCTGGCCGGTCCCCGCCGATCCTCGCGACGAGCGATTTTTCGGGATTGGCAAGTTCGCATTGGGCTTTGGCAAGGGCCGCCGCAAGCGCCGCGATCGAGTCACTGGACCGATGCATGGGCCATCCCCGGCTCGAGCACATCGAAACTGATCGCGCCGGCTTCTGGCGCGCGCGGATCCCGTGGCCGATCGCCTCCTTCGCGTCCTCGGGGACCAAGGCCTTGAGCTCTGCCCGAGACCGCTCGTGCTCGGCGTAGGCATCTCGAGTCCGCAGAAAGACACTGGCGAACTCGGCCCAGGTGTTCGATTGGCTCATGTCGACCACCCGAATGGCCTCGATGCGTGGCCGGGGCGGCTCAACCCCGAATAGTTGCGGCGGCTCGCCGCTTTCCACGCAACGCCAGAATTTCTTTTCGGCGGTCAGAAGCAGGTGCTGGTAGAGAGAGTCGGCCGGAACGGCGATTTCGACCCACTTCCCTCCCCCGGTGATGATCGAGAGGATCGACGTCCTGGCGTTTGTGACCCACATGTTGTGCTGGAGCTGCGGCATGTATTTTTCGGCCGCACCCTCCTCGGAGAACGACCAGGGCAACATGAACTTGGCCTCAAACACGGCCCCGGTGGCCTCGACGATGCCGTCGAGGGTCGCGCCCATCCAGCGGAGTACCGGATGCCGGATCTGGTGCTGTACATCCTTTAGGGTCCGCCCGGTATGTCGCTCGAACCAGTGGCGATTGAGGGCTTCGGTCGCGACGCCGAGCTGAACGATGAGGTTGCCGGAGAGGTCTTCGGGTTCCCTTTCGCCCCGTTTTTCCTGCCAGAGGCGGAGCAGGGCCCCCTCATCCCCTCCCATGATAATCCGCGAATCGGACCCGCCGATGAACGCTCGCCTAGCCCGCTGGCCAATGGGCATATCGTTCCTCCGATTGGGCTTAAACGATACGAGAGGTATTATGGAGGATCGGTCGCAACGAGTCAATACCCCTAGGATCATTTAATACTTTCGGGATCAGCATGGGCGACGTAGAGCTGACGAGTGAGCTCATTCGCGCGGCTCGTGCGCTTCTCCGCTGGGACCAGCAGAGACTGGCGGAAGCCTCGGAGGTGTCATTGCCCACTATAAAGCGACTTGAGGCTCGTCCCGGGGTCTTGAACGCTCATAGACCCACGGTTTCGGCCCTAAGACGAGCTCTAGAAACTGCTGGAATCGAATTCACGAACTTAGATGCGCCTGGTGTTCGGCTTCGAAGTGATCGGAAATCGTCCTACGTCAAAGCACGCGAGAAGAAGTAGGATCAAATGACTTGCTCGTCCTTTTTTCACCGTGGGTCTACTGGTGCTGCCCGGGTTCTCGACCTGCTGCGGTGATCGCCACCGCCGTCGCGGCGCTGCTCGCGATCTGATCGAGCGCAGCGGATCGCGACCTTCGTTGCTGAGCAATTCGCGCCGCAAGCTCCGAGCCATGCGCCTGCACAGCATTTGAAAGTGCAACCGACGAACTCGGCGTGCCCGACGCGAGCGGCACACGTCCGCCGCTCCGGAGGGCTCATAGCTCAATTGCGGCCGTCCGGGCTTGCCGAGACCAAAGACGGAACCAGCGCACCCCTCTCCCCGTGACGGCATTGATGCCAATTGAATACACGGGGTGCGGAACGCGCGAGCGTGCGAACGCGCCCCGGTTCGCGATTTGCGGATTGCCGCCTGCCCACCGCGTGTTGCAAGCCGGTCTAAGTGGCGCTCCTGGAGCATATGACTACTCCCCACGAAAGACGGGCTTCCGTTTCTCTTTAAAGGCGCGAATCCCTTCGCGATAATCCTGGCTATCGTAAACTACGCGACGCAGGCCCTGTACCCGCTCGAATCCTTGCGGCGACATCGTATGCGCGCCTGCAAGGATACGCAGCTGCTCCTTCATTACTGCGACGCTCAGAGGTGCGTTTTCAGCAATTTCTGCCGCAAGACGGAGTGTAAACGTTTCGATCTCAGCCGTGGGCACGACGTAATTGATCATGCCGTGCTGTTCCGCCCGAACCGCGTCGATCGGCCTGCCTGTGAATGTCATCTCTTTGGCCATCCTTAGCCCAACAGCGTTCAGAAGCGTGAGCATACCGCCAACATTGTAGGGCACGCCGAGCTTCGCAGGGGTGACGGCAAAGGTGGCGGTTTCAGTTGCGACTATAAAGTCGCAGGCGAATACTGTTTCGGTCGCTCCGCCCCAGACGCTCCCTTCGACCATCGCAATTACGGGAGCCGGGAAATTCTCGATCTCACGCACGAGCTGCCGCAGTGGGTCATCCCAACCAAGCGGGTCGCGTCGTGATTCTGGCAATTCCATCACGTCATGGCCCGCGGAAAACACCTTGGCGCCCTCCATGGCGCGGAGGATAACAACGCGCGCCTTCGCTTCGCGGAAAGAGCACAGTGCAGCAATCACCTCCTCAATCAGGGATCGGCTAAGAGCGTTCCGCCGGCGGGGATCATTGAGCGTGATGGTCCCAATGTTGTCCGCGATATTCGTAATGATGTACGACATCGTAACCTCCACTACGTGCCGCCTGCCTGCTCACAGCACGAGCTTGCTTGCGGCGAACACAAGGGCGGTGGCCAGGACGAGGCGCAGTTCAAAGTCCGGCAGACGCGCTGCGGCGTAGCTACCGAGTACAATTCCCGGCAGCGATCCGATCAGAAGCGAAGCCAGGAGCTGCCAGTCAATCGAGCCCAGAAGCCAATGCCCCGTTCCAGCCAAGAGCGTCAATGGCACGGCATGTGCAATATCCGAGCCCACGATGCGAGCGAGAGGCATGCGCGGGTATAGCAGGATAAGAACGGCGACCCCGATTGCACCCGCACCCACGGATGAAATTGATACGACGGCTCCCAACACCACTCCAATGAGGATCGTGACGGTGGTCCTCACCCGAACATCAAGCGTGCCGATACGGGCAACGTACCCTGGCAAAATTCGACGTCGAAAAATCAATACCGCGGCCGTTCCAAACAGCATGCATCCCAACACTCTGGTGATGAGCATGCTGGCCGCTGCGCCGTGAAGGTCGAGCTGGGATAAGCCGAGTAATGTCGTCACAGCGGCCGGAATGCTGCCGGCCGCCAGCAAACCGACGACGTGCCAATCGATGTTGCGAGTGACGCCGTGAATCACCGAGCCGGCGCTTTTCGTGGCGGCTGCGAAGAGGAGATCGGTCCCCACGGCCGCAGCCGGCTGAACCCCGAAGAATATGATCAGGAGCGGCGTCATCAGCGATCCGCCGCCCATCCCTGTCATACCGATTAGGAAGCCTACGCCAAAGCCAGAAATCGAATACAGCGGCTCGATCACAGCTCAGCTTACCACGGCAAGGTTGGGTGGCTGCCCAGCGGCCTTGAACTAGCGACTTCAACGTCCATGGACAGACTACCTTCATCTGGCAGGGGTACCGCGGTTCCGTTCCCCTTACCAGGCCAAAACAGTTTGCCCGGTGGAGCAAGGTCGAGAGAGCTGGACCGCTACAGGGTTCCTCGGATGGCGGTTGTGGCAAGGCGGCGAGCTCTATTTCCATCCCGAACTCGACCAGGGATTCGGCATCGGCAGCACGATGGGATTGGCGGGGTTCCCCAACGGCGAAGCGCAGAAGGCCGGGTCGGTAGCCATCCAGACTTGTGGTATAAAGTGCATTTTCGATCGGGCTAATTCTGTTGAATGAGTAAGAGATAATCGATGACCGAGAGAATGCGATTTCGCACGTACGCTTCTTCGCTCGGGTCGTTAGGATCACCAATGCGATATTCGGGCGCCCTGTTGCTGAACTCCATTCCCCATATCGGCATTTCGGGCCGGCCGTGGCTTTCGATAGCTTCTCGTCCATCGATCACTTTATAAATTCGATCGGTGGGGAATACGCCTTTGTTGTTCTTTGCTAGTGCGGTAAGGTCCGGCGGCGCAACCTTTAGGACCTCCTTGTATGGACCTCCACCTTTGCCATCGGTGCCATGGCAGATCGCGCAATGGGCTTCATACTGTTTCTTTCCGCGGTCGGCTTTGTCTTGCGCCCAGGCTCCCGCACTGATGGTTACGAATACTCCTGCAAGCGAAAACATTCTCAACGTCACGGGTTTCATTTGATTGTCCTCCGGCACCATTCGGCTCTATTTCTACATCCTGGACATTCGTGAGCCAACTCAGCCTCTAACTAGGATCAGAACTGGCGAGAAATCTACTGGCCCACATCGCGAAATACCAAAGCATAGATGGTCCGAAGCGCAGTGCAAATGTGGTCGGCGAGGACGGATGAACCGTCCCACGCTTTCGCCGGTCCCCATGAAATCAAGTTCTGCACTAACCCGGCCAGCCTAACAAGGCCAAATTGGTACGTTATGATCGGCGACCCTGGCCGGACCTTCGAGCGCGTCGGCGGGTCATTTTCCAGAGCCGTCGCTCCCCATCGCGTCTTGCTAGCGCCAGCACCACGCGGCGCCTGACGATCAGAATGTTGGATTCGTTGATGGCTTCCGCGCAAAAATGATGCTCCTCTCCAAGTTCCAGTCAAAATCTCACCCAGAAGTTGTAAGGCCCGTGACTTGCCGGCGCCGTCATCGAGAAGCCGATGCCATTGACGTGCTCTGCCCACCCGTTTTCCGGATGCCGCCGTGGAAAGTGATCCTACATTTGAGGTTATTTACTAACTCTTCCGCCAAAGCTAGCAAGTAGCCGATTTCGGCTTTCGGCCACGAAGGCGACGTAAATCCGGGGGCGCTAATGACATAGGCTGTGTAAAAACTCCGCAAGTCGAGAAACGACGAACCAGCATTCAGTTTGCCCCTGTATCTCGCGAAATGCTAGAAGCCGCCATCGAGCGCACTGTCGGGATCTGGCAGATGTGGAAACGACTGCAGACGAACGGCATGAGCACGGACGTAGGTTGGACCCGTTCGGCAAGCAATATCGAAGTCTTTAAACGTGCGGTCAAGAATCAAGATTACAGATAGCCTGTTTCGAAGCGCGAGAAATTATCGAACCGTGCAAAAGGATTACCTCGGATAACATTCATCCGCGAGGTTACGACACGCCAGAACATGGAGAACCTCTGACGCAAGATTCGGAGCATCGGCGCGTCGCGCAACGGGTAAGATTATCTTATGGAATGTGCACCGCCACGGCCTCCCTACGACCGTGACGGCACATCCCACCACGACCGATTTTCACGCCACGCTGGTTTGGACTTCGCAGCGGCACCCGCGTTGCCAAGGTGACCTGGCGGCTCGTTGTGGTCGGCCGACTATCGTTACGGAGCGCGCGATCTAGGAAGCGCTCTGTCGCTAGGAAGCTCGGCCCGCCGCGTAGCTTGCCGCCGGCCAGGAGCAGATGACGGGCGAGACCAGCCGACCTGCCGCTGCAGGCAGCCGGCAACTTTCGAGTTGGCGATCAATCTCAAAGCTGCAAGACGCTCGGTCCTCACCATGCCACCTTCGCTGCTCGCCCGCGCCCGCGCAGGCATTGAAATACGAGGATTCCCGGCTGGTGCGGGCAGGTGTCCAACTGGTGTCCAATATCGGGGAGAGTTCGAGCCCGTCACCGACATTTCATCCTAGTAGAAATCTCCAACCGGATCGTTGTCCAGGTTCCTGGTCAGCGCGGCGGGGTTCGTGCTCGTGGTCGCAGCGGACGGCCCCGTCGCGAAGGCTGGAGGACTTTCAAGGGCAGCCGGGACGCCATCGGGCCGGGACTGCTTGCCTTCCCGTCGTGACCCTTCGCGTCCAGGACACCCCTCAGAGGTGATGGTCGACGTTGGTCATTCTCCGTTCGTCGGCAGGCACCAGGACCTCGAATCGCGTCAAGGTCCTTGACGGCCAGAGAAGGTGGCCCGAGATTGGCGGCCGTCGTTTTGAGGTCCAGCGGCTGGCGAAGAGGTTGACCGGGCCGGCAAGTCAAGGCTGGGTCGGTCCACAGCGGCGGGAAACATGCAGTATGAGGGCACGTCGCTCAGCCCTGGCCAACGCACCCGCGGCTGCGAGGCGCGACTGAGCATGAAAATGGATAAGCAGCTTTCGCGGCAACGATGCGATCGGCGATGAATCCGTCGATCCGGCCGTCAAGAAGATTTTCCAGATTCTCGGCATCGTTGCCGACCTTGACGACGAACCGGTTGCGCTAGGGGTCGGCAAGGAAATCGTTGATCCTCGGCATAGGGGAAGCCGTCGATGTGTTTGGGAACGGGCCGAAGCACAGCCGTTCCGAGGAGCGCTTCTCGGTTGTGCGCCTGCCGGAGACCAAACTGCTCCGGCGTGGATCCTGCGCATCATCGAGCCACCGACCACATCTTTCCGCCACCTTCGCGGGGATCACTCCCATCCGGAACACGACTGGTCTCGCTGGGAACAGCGCCGGCGGCCGCCGACGGAGTTACCCGTAATCGGTAAGCCAACGACGTGGCCCTGCGTCGACCCGATCACGCCCTGGAATAGAAAAGAGATTAGAGGTCTTATTGGCAGGCGGGCTGGAGCCGACCTTGTCTTGCCCTCTAGGAACACTTATCGGAACGCATATCAGGCGTTTGAGTGCGATTTGCCATCAGCGACCATGTTGTCCCGTGATCATGCGAAACTTGTGGCCGCCATCTTCGATGTTGACGGCGTGCTCGTTGCGTCTCCCCATGAGCGGGCTTGGCGTGAAGCGTTGCATGGCATCGCCCAACCGGAGCGCTTCACCACCGATCTCTACCAGGCCCATGTTGCAGGCAAGCCGCGCCTCGACGGTGCCCGCGCCGTGCTGGAGCAACTCGGGGCAGCAGATGCCGCGCGGCTGGCACCGCTCTATGCGGAACGAAAGCAGCGGCTCGTCGAAGAACTGATCTCGGCCGGAACCTTCACGGTCTTCGCTGACGCGCTACGCTTCGTTCAGGCCGCCCGCGCGCATGGTTTCCGACTGGCCGTCGCGTCCTCTTCGAAAAACGCCAACACGATGCTGCAGTTGATTCGGGTCAATTCCACCACGACCCTGTTCGACCTGTTTGATGCCAACGTTTGCGGTCGCGACTTGCGCCTGGGTAAACCCCATCCAGAGATCTTCCTGCTCGCCGCGGCGGAACTCGGTGCGCCCCCGGCAAACTGCTTCGTTGTGGAGGACGCCCCAGCCGGCGTCGAGGCAGCCAAGGCCGGCGGAATGACGGCCCTCGGGGTCGCTCGGCTCGCTGACGAGGCCTTGCTGCGAGCGGCGGGGGCTGATCTGGTAGTCACGACTCTCGATGAGGTCGCCGTCGACGCGCTCGCTCAGTCGTGCCTTTGCTCCCGAAATGACTGAGGAACACTGGAACATGGATTGCGCGCTGAGACCGACCGCCAATTCCGGTTGGATTCTGCAAGAATGCGGCTACGACCCACTACGCGAGAGCGGCGTCGAATCCCGCTTCGCTATCAGCAACGGTTTCCTCGGCGTGCGGGGTGCACGCGCCATCAGCCGAGGCCCGTCCTGGGTGTCCTGGCTGCACACGCTGAATTGGGCCTCGTGGCCACGCACCTATGTCGCTGGACTGTTCGATATGCCCAATATCGAGCCGCCGGTCCCTGCGCTCGTACCTGCCGCTGACTGGCTTCGAATCCGTATCCTGTTGAACGGTGAACGGCTCCTGCTGCGCTCTGGAAACGTGCGCACGTTCTGTCGAACGCTCGACATGCGCCGGGGCGTGCTGCACTTCGATTGGGAGCAGCAGGACACGGCGGGGTTCGGCATTCGCATCCGCACCCTCCGGCTGGTCTCGCTCGCAGACCGGGCGCTCGGGCTGCAGTTGCTGCGCTTCGAGATCGATCAGGCGAATGTCGCGGTAACCCTGCGAGCGTTGTTCGAAGGGGCAGGCCTGGGGCTTGAACCGCTGCAACTCGGGCAGCACCTCTGTGTCTGGCGCACCGAGCAGTCCGGCAAGACTCTGGCGATGGCGGGAGCGGCGGCCCTGCAGTTGGATGGAAGGGATGTTCCGCCGAGTGCCGTCGACCAATTGGAATGGTCGTGGAAGTGGACATCACTGCCAGGCCAACTCGTGTCTTTCGTGCGGCTTGTCGCAGTAGCGCGCGGCGACAACCAACATGACAACGTAGCCGCCGGGGCTTCGGCAGCCCTCGACAGGGCACTGCGGCTCGGCTGGGAGCGCGTGCTCGCCGATCACGAGACCGGTTGGAGACATCGCTGGGGGTGCAGCGGCATCGAGATCGAAGGCGACCCAGCGGCACAGAAGGCACTGCGGTTCGCCTCCTACCATCTGAACAGCGCGGCGAATCCAGCGGACGAGCGCGTCTCGATCGGCGCACGGGCGCTGACCGGTGATGCCTATCTCGGGCATGTGTTCTGGGATACTGAGATCTACCTGCTGCCATTCTACACGCTTACCTGGCCGGAAGCTGCGCGTACGCTGCTCATGTACCGGTTTCACGGCTTGGCTGGCGCGCGGGCCAAGGCAGCCCGGATGGGTTGGCGCGGCGCATTGTACGCGTGGGAATCCGCCGACACCGGCGAGGAGACAACCCCTGAGACCATCCTCGGTCCGGCCGGTGATGTAATTCACGTGCTCTGCGGCACGCAGGAGCAGCACATCAGCGCGGACGTCGCCTATGCGGTCTGGCAGTACTGGCGCGCGACTGCGGACGAGAATTTCCTGCTCGATGCGGGAGCGGAGATCCTGTTGGAAACGGCGCGGTTTTGGGCAAGCCGCGCCCGGCGCGAAGCCGATAGCCGCCATCATATTCGCGGCGTGATCGGACCGGACGAATATCACGAGGGCGTGGACGATAATGCCTACACCAATGTCATGGCCCGGTGGAATATCCGGCGTGCGCTCGAAGTCGTGGGAATGCTGCGCGACCGCTGGCCCGAACGGTGGGAGGCTCTCGCTGCGCGAATCGCGGTTGCCGACTCGGAACTCACGCAATGGCGGGCGGTGGCGGAAACGCTGGTGACTGGATTCGATCCCCGATCGAGGCTCTTTGAGCAATTCGCGGGCTTTTTCGGCCTGGAGGAGATCGATCTCGATCAGTTCGCTGATCGGAGGATGCCAATGGACCTGGTGCTGGGCCGGAAGCGAACCCAAGCGTCTCAGGTCATCAAGCAGGCGGATGTTGTGGCGCTGCTGGCGTTGCTGCCCCAAGAGTTCGATCGCGCCACCATATTCGAGAACTTTCGTTTTTACGAGCCTCGGTGCGGCCACGGCAGTTCGCTCAGCCGCGGCATGCATGCCGTCGTTGCGGCACGTCTAGGCGAGACCGAGCTTGCGCTACGCTATTTCCGGGAGACCGCTGCGATCGACCTCTCCGACCCGGCCGCCGGGAGCGCCGGTGGGGTGCACATCGCGGCGATGGGCGGGCTTTGGCAGGCGGCGGTGTTCGGCTTCGCGGGGCTCTCGCTTCCCGGCGATGGGCCGAGCTTCGATCCGCTACTGCCGCCGGACTGGCGCTCCATCCAATTTCGGTTACAGTGGCAAAGCCGCCGCTTCAAGGTTCGCATCGAGCACGGTCTGTTCGCGGCAACACTCGAGGCGGGTGAGCCGATGATTCTCATCGTGCGCGGAAGGCCTCATGAGCTGGCGCGCAGTCATGAGGTGCGAATAAATCCCAACTGAGCCAATGACTCCCGATCGCGCCCTGCTGTAGTCGCAGCGCAGGCGTTCACGCGACCGCCCTTGAACGTCGTTCTGGGTCAGCGAAGGTAGCCACCACACGGCAATCGAGGATTCGCAACACAATGCCCGCGGTTAGGGTCTCTCCCTTGGCAGGCAAGCCCGCCCCGCGGACGATGCTGGTCGACGTCGGTCGGCTCGAGCGGGAGTATCACGAACGGAAACCCGACGTGCATGAGCCGGACCAGCGCGTGAGCTTCGGGACCAATGGACACCGGGGCTCGTCGCTCGCCGGCTCGTTTACCGACGCCCATATCGCAGCCATTACCCAGGCCATCTGTGAATACCGGCGCGAACAGGGGATCGATGGCCCTCTGTATCTAGGTAAGGACACGCATGCTCTGTCTGCACCAGCCCAGCGCACGGCGCTCGAAGTCCTTGCTGCCAATGGCGTCGAGACGATCATCCAGTGCAACGATGGAGTAACTCCGACCCCGGTCATCTCGCGGGCCATTCTGGTGCACAATCGCGGTCGCCGGCAGCAGCTGGCGGACGGTATCGTAGTCACGCCATCGCACAACCCCCCTGAGGACGGTGGCTTGAAGTACAATCCGCCGCACGGCGGTCCCGCTGACATCAATGCGACACAAAGGATCCAGGAGCGGGCCAACGCCCTCCTGAACAAGGGGAAGATCGACGTAAAGCGCGTGCCCTTTGCGACAGCCCTCAATGCGGCCACAACGCACGAGGAAGATCTCGTCTTGCCCTATGTCACCGATCTGGCGAGCATCGTCGACATAGACGCCATCCGCGCCGCTTGCCTCACGCTCGGCGTGGACCCTCTGGGGGGTGCCGCTCAACCATATTGGGAGCCAATCAACTTCGTCTACAAGCTAGATATCGTCGTCACCAACCCGACGATCGATCCTACGTTCTCTTTCATGCCCGTCGATCATGACGGCAAGATCCGCATGGATCCGTCCAGCCCCTATGCCATGGCGCGGCTCCTTGCGCTTAAAGACAAGTTCCGCCTGGCTTTTGCCAACGACCCTGATGCGGATCGGCACGGCATCGTGACACCCTCGCTGGGGCTGATGAACTCCAATCACTACCAAGCCGTCGCGATCGGTTATCTGCTCACGTGTCGGCCACGCTGGCCTGCGAACGCTGCAGTTGGTAAGACGCTCGTCAGTAGCAGCATGATCGACCATGTCGTGGAATCAGCGGGCCGGGAGCTGTACGAGGTGCCGGTAGGCTTCAAATGGTTCGTCGACGGCCTGTTCGAGGGCTCATGCTGCTTCGGCGGCGAGGAGAGCGCGGGGGCGACCTTCCTCCGTCGCAACGGCAACGTGTGGACGACCGACAAGGACGGTCTGATCATGGACCTCTTGGCCGCCGAGATCATCGCCTGCACGGGGAAAGATCCGGGCGAGCACTATCGAGAGCTGACGGCGAAATTCGGCACGCCCTCCTATGCGCGCATCGACACCCCCGCGACGCCGGCAATGAAGGCGAAGCTCGCGAAGTTGTCGTCTGACTCGGTGCCGGCGTCAATGCTCGCCGGTGACCCGATTACCCGCAAGTTGACCAGGGCACCAGGCAATGAGGCGCCGATCGGTGGGTTGAAAGTCGTGACCCGCGGTGGGTGGTTTGCGGCCCGACCTTCCGGCACGGAGAACATTTACAAGCTTTACGCCGAAAGCTTCAAGGACCAGGCCCATCTCGATGCGATCGTTGCCGAAGCCCAAGAAATCGTGGCCAATGTCCTGCAGTCGGCGTCGTGAACTCCAGAACCAAGTTCGAGAAAGCAGATCGCGGGCTTCGAGCGTTTGTCGAACGGTTAAAGGCCTTAGCGCCGCATTCCGGCGAAATTCGCCACTATGAACCCCTTGCAGCAGGCGAAGCGAGCACCGGACCCACCATATGGGGCTGGCACATCAAGCATTTTCACGAGCATCTCCGGCAGCACCACGACCAGCCTCAACAGCCATTCCGCATGCGCCTCCAATGGCGACTTGCTCCCGCCGCTCGGCTTCGCTTTGGCGCTTCCATCTCATCGCCGAACTCCGGCTCAGCCGGAAATTCTCGGCCGGCTCTCGCTGGGATGCCCCGGATTCCACTGCTTCGATCACGCGTTCACGCAGGTCCTCAGAATATGGCTTCGGCATCGATCGGGCCCCCAAACCGAATCAGTGCCTTCAGACTCGCTCAGCCATAGACACTTGGGAATCCCCCCGTTCAAACCCGCCGAAATCTGCTCTAAGACGGCGGCAGAAATTTGCTCTAAGACGGCGGTACTGGATAAGTGGCAAATCAGAAGCAAGTACTGAAAAGTTGTCCCAGGAACTCCGATGTTAGGGGAGGACCATGCCGTCGCTCTATCGCGCCCGAAGCAATCAGCCGCGGGAACTGCTCGCGCCAGTACGCGCCAGCCTCATCCGAGGCCTTCAGGCGCACGCAACTGCGCAACCGGCTCGCTTGCTAAGATCGCCTCGCGAACCGCCTGCTCCGGGAGCGGGGGCGAGCGCGATTGCCGCCAGCGAGAGCTCCTAGGGGCGTGGCGGGTCCTGTTGACGTTAGACGACGGAACTGTGTCATCGTCCTCAGTGCCGTCTGGTCCTTCGACGGGCGAGCACGAGGCAATCGAACTCAGGGATGGCGACAAGTCCCGCTTCGGTGGAAAGGGCGTGCTCAAGACGGTCGCCAACACAACGAAATCATCGCTCCGAAGCTAGTTGGTGATGATGCAACGCGACAGGCCGAGATCGACGCTCTGCTGATCGCGCTGGACGGCACGCCCAAAAAGGCCAAGCTCGGCGCCAACGCCATCCCTTGGCGCATCGATCGCCGTAGCCCGAGCCGCCGCCGCGGCATCCAAGCTCCCGCTTTACGCCTATCTCGGCGGTGTCGGATCGACTCGACTGCCGATGCCGATGATGAACATTCTCAACACCGGCAAGCACGCCGACAACTCCGTTGACTTTCAGGACTTCATGGTGATGCCGGTGGGTGCGCCGAGCTTCGCTGAGGCATTGCGATTTGGAGCCGAAGCTTTCCATGCCTAGCAAAGATTCTCAAGACGAAGGGCTACGCGATCGGCGTCGGAGACGAGGGAGGCTTTGACCCAGACCTTAAGAGCAACGATGAAGCGTGCGAGGTAATCGTCGAAGCCATCCAGTCGGCGGGTTTACCAGCCCGGCAAGGACATCGCGATCGCGCTTGACCCGGCCGAACGCTGGTGGCCAGCCTTTCCCATCTTCGGTGCCCATCAGCATACTGACCCGGTACCCTGGGGACCCAGGTCGCTTTCTTGACGTAGCGGCATCAGTCTGGCTCGCACACCACCATCAACTTTCGCCCTGTATGTGATCCGGATTACTCGATCATCAGAACGAGTTGAGTGGTGTGGAGCGGTGAGTTGGCCCGCCCGGACGATCGCAGGCACTCGGACGGTCGCGATTGCTTCAGTTCTCTGGTAATGACAAGCGCTCAAGGAGTGATGCCATGGACGCGACACCTGCTCGGCGGCCGTTGGTCGCCGGTAACTGGAAAATGCATGGCCTGAAGGCTTCGGTTTCGGAACTCGACCGGATCATCCAGGGAGCCAAGCTATGTCGCGGTCGAGTGGAGGTGTGGATTTGTCCGCCTGCCACGCTGATTTGTTCGTTCGCGGGGACTGCAATGGGCTCCGACGTGGCAATCGGCGCCCAGGACTGCCACGCGGAAAAAGCGGGCGCCTTCACCGGAGAACTCTCGGCAGAGATACTGGCCGATGCTGGTGCCAAGGGGGTGATCGTCGGTCATTCGGAGCGCCGACAGCATCACGGCGAAACCGACGCTCACGTCCGCGCTAAGATCGAAGGTGTATGGCGCGCGCGCCTGATCGCTATCGCATGCATCGGCGAGACGGAAGGCGAGCGCCTGGAAGGCCGAACGCTAACGGTGATCGATCGACAATTGGCCCATTCGCTCCCTGACCGGATCGAGCAGGACCGGCTTGTGATCGCCTACGAGCCGGTTTGGGCGATTGGTACGGGGAGGGTTCCCACCGCGGCGGATGTCGCCGAGGTCCACGGCCTCGTGCGAGAGCGCCTAAGTGAGCGTTTCGGGGAGGTGGGCCGTGGCATTCGGGTACTTTATGGCGGGTCGATCAATGCGAAGAATGCCCGTGCCCTGTTCTCGATCCCCGGCGTGGATGGAGGATTGGTGGGCGGAGCCAGTCTTAAGGCCGAGGATTTTTTGGGCGTTCTCTCAGCTTATGCTTGATGCGCGACTAAAAAACTCACCGATCGAGGAACTCAGTGATGGTCAGCTGTGAAAGTTAACGTTCGATCTCACAGATGGTGCCTGGAGAGCGGTTGGGTTTGATGCCCGACGTGATCAGGCCGCGATCATTTTCTCCGGTACGGAGCCGCTGGCGCACTGAGCACGCCGCCAACCCGGCAGGCACGACGAACGCAGCACCTTTTTGGACTGCTTGAGGTACTTCGCGCACCATCCCGTTCGGAGATGCCACGACCGACGACCCCAAGAAGAGGGGGGATGTGTCATTGACCCAGCTGCCTTCACAAGCCGGAGACGACGCGATTGGCTATGAAGCTGCTCGCCGTCTGCTTGCGAATTGCGTCCTGTTCGGCGGGCCTGGTGCCGGCTCGCGGGACGAGGTGGTGCCCCGCGCACGGATCCGGTCCTTGGCGGTTGGTGACCTGATTTTCCTGATGGGATTGCCCTGCCGACCTGATGTGCCGGTCTCGGGTGTCAGGACCCCGTCCATTCCCACGGGTCATGTGCGATCCGGGAAGCGGACCGCTGCGTCGCTACCCGGTTCAGGAGCGCCGTCAGATCGTCTGCCTCATTCAGCCCCAAGCCGACTTGCGGGGTTCCGTTGAGAACCGCCGCGCACCCGCTTTCGCAATTGTAGACGGCCCACTTTCCATTTTCCTCTCGGAAGTCATACGCCGCCGGTCTGAGATTGTTAAAAGCCATTGCCATCGTTCCGTTAAAGGGCGTCTGCGAGGTTCATAAACCAGACGCTGGTTGGGTCCGAAAGTACTTTGCCTGATTCACGTCGATCGAGAATCGGGCATGCTTGGTAAGTTGCACTTTCGTTTGAGTGCCGCAGGCTGCGCAAGAATAGGTGATCTCGTCCATCGACGGGTCGAACGTGGTCGGGCGCATGGCTCTGAGGGTCGCCAGCTCACCACAACTAAGACAGAAAAGGTGAACCTGCGGCTCTGGGGGGACGGGCTTCGGCGGATTCTCCATCCGTCTCATACCTGTCGTGACGATATTCGAAGGGGCGGATGCCATAGGAAATGCGTCCGCGGCGTCAGTGGCATTGCGAGCGTCACCCGTGTATCGGACCGCCGCGGCAACGGCCGCTATGCCGATCTTCCCATATCGCGCATCAATCGCGTGGTCGTTATTGGGAGCCTGTTTTTCTTTTATTGGGACAGGCCTGCCCGGCATGTCCCAAATCGGAAACGACTGCGAAGGTCGATTTGCCGGCGTAGCTATGCGCATGGAAGTTTCCTCCGGGTCACGATCATGCGCACTTTTACCCCCGCCCCGACAGGCTGAAAATTCAGGTAATCACCCTAAGGGGTTTCGCGGAGGCAAACCGCCGTTGCAATCGACGACCTCATTGTCATTCTGTGGCCAGGCGAACGGGCTATGGATGAAGACCTGCGCGCGCTCTGGCCCAGAGAGCGAAAAACCCAGCACGAACTGGCTGGCATCGGTGATGCGATCGCGCGCGATTCCAGGGCAGGCCGTTGGTCGCCAGCCATGGCGACTCTTTCTGGCTTGAACATGCCCTCAAGTACCAGGGCGAGGGCCGCATCAAGATTCGGGAACCGTGGGTGCCGACAGCCACGATCCTTGAAGACGGCTGCGAAGACGCTTCGTGACACAAATGTTTCGGGACCACGAAACCGGGTCAACTTCGCTATTTATCGACGCCGTCAGGTTCACCACTTCGCGCCCGCAGCGGCCCCCTTCTTGAGCTTGCCGAACCCCGGCCGGACCAAGCCCGGTGAGCCGCTGTCCGGTCTCGCAAGTCTCGAACCTGAGATGTCGGCAGATGTCTGTCGAAAATCTGGCCAAGGGATTGCGCGATCTGCCCAGGGTCGTAGAATGTATTGTGCCCTAAACCTCTACCCGACGAGATCGCGTTTTTCGGCGACAGTCGAATCGGCGTTGAGTTGATAGATCATTGGCACGCCGGTATCGAGATTGAGCTTGGTGATCGATTCCGGCGTATGGCGGTCGAGCACCATCACGAGCGCGCGCAGCGAATTGCCGTGCGCCGAAACGAGCGTTCGCTCGCCGCGCATCACTCGCGGCAGGATCTCCTGGACATAGTAGGGCAGTACGCGCGCCGCTGTGTCCCGCAGGCTTTCTCCGCCGGGAGGGGCGATCTCATAGGAGCGCCGCCACAGATGCACCTGCTCCTCGCCCCAGCGCTTTCTTGCGTCGTCCTTGTTGAGCCCAACGAGGTCGCCATAGTCGCGCTCATTGAGCGCCTGGTCGCGGAGCACCGGCAGGTTTTTCTGCCCGAGTTCCGCGAGCATTATGCCGAGGGTGTGTTGCGCGCGCACGAGCACCGACGTGAAGGCAATGTCGAAGTGTAGGCCCTGCGCCTTGAGTTTGCGTCCGGCCGCGTGCGCTTCCGCTACACCTCGTTCGCTTAGATCGACGTCGCGCCAGCCAGTAAACAGGTTCTTGAGGTTCCAGTCGCTCTGGCCGTGACGCACCAACACGAGAAGACGGTTTGCCATTTTGGTCCTCGGATCCGGCCAAACGTCTCAAACGGCCCCGACTATGCCATAGTTCAAATCACCAAAACGCGGAAGTATCGAACCGTTTGCACCCAAGCTGTGTACGCCGGGAGCTTTCGTCGAGCGGCGGCCTGAAAAGCAGTTAAAGACACTGTCAACAGTCGCCAGCCAACGGAAGTGTCGCATATCTTCCTCCCTAGTAACGACATTACAACAGCACGTGAACTCGTTTTGAGTTCTTTCGCCGGTCAAGAGCAGAGCTTTCTCGGATGCGCTCGCCGGGCTTCCACCGACCGCATGCGGGGCGGTCGCCAAACGGCCCCGGACCGTGTAGGGGGCGGGGATCTCACGACTACGGCTCCGCCCGCCGCATGCGGAGATGATCCGCGGATGTGCACTCACGATGCTGACGCCAAGCAAGACCCGACGGCTTGTCCGCGTGTGCAATTCGCCGTGCACGCTGTGCTGGACGGTCCGTGATCCATTACTCGCGTACGACGAGCAAGAGCCCAGCTTGATATTGGTCAAGAGTGGGGCGGGCGAGACCGATCTCTCCGAAATAGGTCGATGCACGCCTTCCTTGACGCAATCTACCGCGAGGGAGAGAATGGACTCTATCTAACGACTTCTCAACCGATACGGGTCGGCGCACACGGCAAACTTGGGAATTCGTGAATGACCAAATGGGTTTATAGTTTTGGCGTTGGCAGTGCCGAAGGAGGAGCGCAAATGCGCGACTTGCTCGGCGGCAAGGGAGCAAATCTCGCCGAGATGGCCAATCTCGGTCTACCGGTGCCCCCTGGGTTCACCATCACGACCGAGGTCTGTACCTGGTTCTTCGCCAACAATCGCACCTACCCCGACGATCTTGCTCCGCAGGTTGAAACAGCGCTCGACCGTATCGGCAAGGTGATGGGCAAGGGATTCGGCGATCGCACCGATCCCTTGCTG
>JBKPDF010000080.1:0-11231 GCA_046727735.1 Pseudomonadota bacterium
TCAGAATCCAGGTTACCTCGTTCAGCTTTTGCGCCTCGCGGGACACTCGTTCTGAAGGCTGCCAGGACAGCTTTGATCAAGCGGAGGCAATTCTCATCTATACCATCGAAGGCCATCCGGAGTATGATACAAACAAGCAACATGGGATCCCGAGGGAGCCCGTCACAGCATTAAAGCGAGACGGATGGGAGCAGCTTCATAAACCCTGTATGGGCTTCAAGCGCGCTGCCGAATTTGAGAAACTTACATTGGTGGTGCCGGTCGATTGCCGCTGTGCGTGTGGCGGAAAAGTACAAGTGAAGCATCTAAAGTGGGAGGTCAATTACGACCGTAGTGGTACGGGGGGGCCAACGATGACGCTCACGGATACGAGCGCGACTCAGAAGATCACGCCAAAACAGCGGACGACGCCTACCGCTATTCCAGGTGAGAACCTAGTTTCGGCGATCTGGCCGGTGGAGGTAGATTGTCCGTGCCCTGACAGCAAGCCGTGTTTCTTCGCGTTTCGAATAGAGTATACGTATCGCTCTGTCTCCGAACCGGATTGACCGGTCGACACGCGCGCGGGCGATCGATCCGCGCGTGCTGCCGCTCGACGAACCTCTCGGCCCGCTCGACGCCAAGGTGCGCAAGGAATTGCAGCCTTGGCGCGCAATCTCCACACCGAGATCCTCCAGCGCTTCTTCCTGATCATGTGTCTCGAAGATCGACAGTCAGCGCGTGCCGATGCATTTCGAAGAGCTGTCTCGTGCCGCGTCCTGCCGCCGCGTTCATGCGCCCGGGTAGTTCGCGAAGCACTGGCCGAGAGCAGACCCCTCGGCGTGGGCTGTCGCCGAAGTCCGCATTACTCCGACGCGCATGACCGCGGTGAGCGTTTTGCAGGTCGCGGCCGGTTTGATTGCGTCAGCATGTTGATAGGGCGCGTGCTTCCCTGAGAATTCCGTCAACGGTCCCCTACCTCGCACTCTCGGGTTCAAGCGAACCATTGTCCGGTCCGCCCGCATGCGCAGTTTGAGACTCCGCCGCCAGCTGCTGTATATTGGCTCGAATCGGGCCGAAGGGACCGAATTTGTGCTGCTCACCGCTAAAATTGTCAGCATAGGGGCCATACGGGGTATCGATCGGCTTCTGGATTCGGATCGGAAAATCATTGCCAAGATTCGTCTTCTCCGGTCGCTTCTGGCTGACAATGTACCCGGCGACGTCGTAGGCCTCGTCATCTGTAAGAACTGGCGCGTCGAACGTGGTGCCGATCGGCATGTTGTGTAGAGCGTACGCGGCTGCGGTCAGAATTCGGCTCATTCCCGCACCGTTATTGTAACTGTCCGGACCCCAGAGCGGCGGAAACTGATAACCGGCTCCACTCGATGCACGCTGGCCCCGTCCGTCCGGGCCGTGACATGCGGCGCAAATCCGGGAATAGACGCGCGCGCCGCGGCCGAGATCGGCCGCACGAGCGGGCTCCTTGATCCGCAGCGTGCCGGCTCCGATCAGCCGTGCGCCGTCGGGCACCCCAGTCGAGAGCCAGCGGATGTAGGAGGAAAAGGCTTTCATCTCGCGGCTCTCGAGCGGGAGGACGCGGCCATTCATGCTCCGCTCCATGCAGCCGTTGACGCGTTCTTCGAGCGTGACGACCGCGCCTTCGCGTCCACGGTATCGGGGGAATTGCCCCCAAACGCCGGTCATCGGCATGGCATAGGGCTGGGTACCGGCCTGCAGGTGACAATTCTGGCAAGCCAGGTTGTTACCGGCGAGACGCTTGGCTGTCTCCGACATCGTTGGACCGATCTCATTCGCCGTATCGGTGAACAATGCGTGCCCATATTTGACCAGCTTGCCGAATGGATCATCGCCGACCGTTGCGATATCGGGCGGCGTCCACTGCGTCAGCTGGACCGCAACGAGCTCCGCGGGCGACAGGCCGCGGCCTGCTGTCAGGGCGTCGACGCACAAAGCTGCAACAATAAACCAAAAGGTTTTCATTCGTGCGGACTTCGACCGCGGCATGCGCTACCAGCATATGTTAGGATGCCGCTGATGACCGGCGGCCGTCCACCCGCTGCGTGCCCAGCAAGGCCGCTGGAAAAATGCCGGCTTGGTCCTGCTGCGTGCTCGCCGCCCGCTTGAGGAAATGTTCATAGAGGCTAAGATTTTCTCGCGTGTTTCGCGCTTTTGCTTGGGCGAATGGGGCAAGGTTTTCCTCCTCTGCAACGTGACGATAGTATCGCCAAAGGATGATCTTGAACATCTATTGCCGACGTATGCGCCGGAGGAAGTCTACCGGGACATCGCCGCCCCACTTCATGCAAAAGGAAATTGCCGATCTGACGATCGCGATCGGCTTGATGAACGTCTACGGAATCGGCGCCAGAATCCGAAGCTGTTTGCCCGTGTGCCTTCGAGAATTGCGATCCCGGCCGCAGAGAGAAACGGAAGGCTCTGCAGGACCAGAACGGACGCGAACAGATCAATGGCGAATACCCGATTGGCGTTGGTCCCGAACATCAGAATGGCGCCGCCGAGGAGCAGACACCCGAACACCGCCTCCGCCGTCGCCGGGAAGTGGATCGACGGCTCAGTCGTCAAGGAGCCCTTCGGCGTCCGATAGAACTTGCGCCTTCGGTCGAAGCCCGCGCCTGCCGCTGCGCTCGCAATGGTCCACTGGACCGACATGAATACGAACAGCGCGGCGATCCGCTGCCACAACGGCCCGGGGACCCGCAGCTGATATGCAAACAAGAAGTGCAGCAGCGATATGATAGAGGCAGCGACGAGTGGTGCCGTTAGTACCGCATCGGGGATAGCGACAAGTCCCACCGCAATGAACGGAACCCACAACAGATTGAAGAAGGCCGCTGCGACGCCCACCGTCTCGGCACCGATCCAGCCGACCCAGCCCAGCGCGAACTCCCGTCGCTGCGCCGCATCGAGCCGGTGTAGGCCCGGTAGCAAGCTGCGCCAGTGTTTCCTGATAATCTGAACGGCGCCGCTCGCCCACCGGCGTCGCTGCGCCTTGAACGCCGCGTAGTCCTTCGGCAGCAGACCCCAGCCATAGCGGGTGGTGGTATAGTGCGCGCGCCAGCCCCGCTCCAGAATGGCCAGACCGAGATCGGTATCTTCGCAGAGCGTGTCGCTCGACCAGCCGCCCGCGTCATCGAGCGCGTCGCGGCGGATGAGGCACATGGTGCCGTGCATGATGATCGCATTCGCCTCGTTGCGCTCCACCATGCCGATATCGAAGAATCCCGCGTATTCGGCATTCATAGCCGCATGCACGAGGCTGCGCCCGCCGTCACGGTGATCCTGCGGTGCCTGAACGAGGCCGACTGCGGGATCCGCGAAGCTCGGTACCAAGTCCTTCAGCCAGTTCGGATGGACCACATAATCGGCATCGATGACGCCGATGATCTCAGCGTCGTGAGCCGTGTGCGCGGCCGCCACGCGCAACGCGCCCGCCTTGAAGCCACGGAGGTCCTCCACGCGAACGAACTTGAAGCGGCTGCCGAGGTCCAGGCAGCGGGCAGCGATCGGCTCCCAAAAAGCCGGATCCGGCGTGTTATTGATGACCACGATGCACTCGAAATCCGGGTAATCCAGCCGGCCCACGGCATCGAGCGTCTGCAGCAGCATATCCGGCGGCTCGCGGTACGCGGCAATGTGGATCGACACTTTAGGGGTGAAGGGCTGTAACGATCCAACCGGTCTGGTCAGCAAATACCGCGGCTTGAGCCCGAAGGCGACAGTGGCAAGTTCCTGGATTCGCGAGAGCGCGACAACAAGCAACGCTCCCAACAGCGGCACGCCGAACCCGAACGCGGCGGCTTGGCCGGGCACGAAGTAGTGGACGTGCCAATAGGCGAGCACGATCGCCAGCCACGCTCCGACACCCTGAGCCGCGACCGCAAGCACGACCGCTTCCACGGCCGTCATGCGCGCGAGCGCGAGGACAGGCAGGGACAGCACGACTCCCATCAGGACCGCGATCACCGCGGTCCGGCCATGGTCCATCTCGAAGGCAGGACCGCTCCAGGCAAACTTTGGCCGCCCGGAAGCATCCAATACCCCCCAGTACGGACCGACGCTTCCCTCGAACAGCTTCCCGGGTTGATCGAAAGCCTCGACGATGTTGTAGTCGATGCCGAGCGCCGTCGCCCGTGCAGCGAACTTGCGGACAAGGACGGCTTGTCCAATAGGGCTCGGCACTGCGCGCTTGAAATTATCGCCGGTACTGGGCCATCCGAACTCGCCGACAACGATAGGCTTGTCCGGAAACTGCCGTCGCAGGATCTCGTACATGTTGAAAGATCCCTCGACCGCTTTCCGTTCGGAAAGGCCCTCCCAATACGGAATGATGTGAGCGAAGAGGACGTCGACGTGCTCGGCAAGTTCCGGGTGGACTACGAAGACGTGCCAGTTCTCAGCCGTGGTGACGGGAACCGAGCTTTGGCTTCGCACCCGATCGATGATCCGGCCAAGCTCTTCGGGAGTGCGCTCGCGGCGATACACGATCTCGTTGCCGACCACGAGGCGCACAACGTTCGAGTTTTCTCGGGCGAGACGCAGCGCCGAAACAATTTCCTGCTCGTTCCGCGCCGCATCGGGGCCGATCCAGATTCCGAGCGTGACGTTGAGCCCATATTCGGCAGCCACGCGGGGCACGGCCTCGAGCCCGTGTGTCGAGGAATAGGTGCGGACCGCACGCGTCAGCGGCGCGATAGTCCCGAGGTCGCTCCTGATCTGCGCCTCGGAGACTTGTCGTCCCGCAGAGGGCGGACCGACGAACCGATTATAGGATAGGCTGGCGAGCTTACCGGCGATGGTCGGAGGAGTCTCCCGCCGATTGTCCAGCATCCAGATCATCGCATGCGCGCACGCGACAAGTGCAATGATAATGGCGACCTTGCGCATCGCAGATTCTCGGTCACCCTTTCCCCAAGGATTCGGTCCTTCCATGCAACTCGGCAGGGTCGATTTTATTCCTGCCATCTTTTCGAGGCAGAGAGCGCGATTACCTCCTGGCAACTCAACACCCACAAACCGGCACGCGCAAGCTATCAGAATGAGAATGATTCCACTGGGTATGCGGGCCACCGCGGAGCCCGCCAACCGCGGGATACCTTCGCGCTAAAACTGCTACCGCACGACAACCCACCTGCAATGTTCAAACGGAAAGCGGCCTCGCCGGGGCCCTTGGCGCCTTGTCGATCCTCTTGGACCAGGACCGATAAGCGGCGACGGCGGTCATAGCCGCAAATCCCAAAAGACTGACCAGCACCTGCATCCAGATCGCGCTCGACATCTCGACAAGCACAAAATAGGCCGCGAACGACAGAAAGATGCCGACGCAGAACACTTCCAGCGACTGTTGCCCGCACACGACCAGGGGCCACGAGACCGGCCGCTCGAGCATGTGCCAATCGCGCGGCACGAATCTCACGACGACAAAAGCGATCACCACGAAATGCAGAAAGCGATAGGGGGCGAGGTTAGTTTTGTCGTTTGGATTGAACGCGTCATAAAGCCAGTCCGGCAACGACTGCGTGAATTCCGGGAACCGACCGGCGATGGTCATGACGAGCGCAAACAACAAATAGGCGCCGCCTGCCCACAGCAGCATTCTCGACTGAATCACCGACATGGTTTCTCGCGTTCCGCCCAACGCGAGCCACGCTCCGAACACGAACAGAAGCTGCCAGCAGAATGGATTGAAATACCACACCCCGCTCGGATAGGACGGCAGGTTCCAACCGAAATGGCGCGCCGCGAAATAGAGCGCCACGGAAAGCCCGAGGGTGAGATTGCGTCGACGCAACATCATCCACAATACTGGTGGAAAGCACCCCATCAGCACGATGTAGAGCGGAAGCACATCCATATTCACGGGCTTGAATTTAAGGATCAGCCCCTCGTACAACGTCGTGAACGGATCATGTAGGAATCCAATCACGTTGAACTTCTGTGCGAACACGGGGTTGTCGTATCTCGTCGCGAGCCAACCGATCTCCGCCAGATAGATAACAAACAATAGCAGGTGCGCGACATAGATCTGCCAGGCGCGGCGGAGTAGCCGGGAGGTACCGACGATGAAGCCGCGCTCCAGCATAATCCGCGCGTACACGAATGATGCGGTGTAGCCCGAAATGAACACGAAGAGATCGGCCGCGTCGCTGAAGCCGTAGTTCCGCGGCGTAATCCAACTCACGATGTTGTCCGGGATGTGATCGAGGAAAATCCACCAGTTGGCGATGCCCCGAAAGAAGTCCAGCCTGAGATCGCGGCCCCTAGGTGGCAGGGCGACGGACATCGGGGCGCTCCCGAGCGATGGCGGACGCGAGCTTGCCGCATTACGCCGCGGATTGCACTATTATTTTGCGGGCGGCTTCGACGTCGCCCAAAGGCGGCTTGCGTTCGGTCTTGAACGGCAAGGCATTTTTCTGATCCCGCTTCGGCTCAATTGCACGAGGGCGATAGTCAGGCCGAGCCCCACCTCGGAACTCGGGCCCATTCGGCCCATGAATACCTGATGGAAAAGTGCGAGCTTCGCCATGTCGGGAAGGTCGAGATAACCGGCTTTACAAACGCGGCGATACGTCGAACATGCGCCGGATCATCATCTGCGAACCGCCACAGCTGGTCCGCGACGTCGAGGACGCGGTGAATTCGATGCTTCCACAATTGACGGCCAAGGCCGCATTCGCGGCCGTGTTCTTGATTCTTGCATTACCCGCCTGCGCGCAGGTTACCGGCCTCTTCGCGGGAATGGCCGGCGCCTGGGCGGGGGGTGGCGTTGTTGCACTCGCGACCGGAGCGAAAGAGCGCTTGCGTTGCCGGGCGGCCTATAAGGTGGACGGTGGCGGCCGCACCCTACAACTGAGCATCCGCTGCGTGAGCGGCAGCTATAATTTTCATTTGACCGGCAGCGTCGTCGATCCGGGCGGAACCATTTCCGGCACATTGAACGAGTCCGGCCACAACATTGCCGGAACCGTGTCCGGGCGCGCCAGTGGCGGCGTGATCCAGGCGGTCGCCTCAGGCGGCTCGTTCTCGGCCGCTATCGCGCTGGTTACGCATGGCAACCGGCAGTCGGTCACGATTAGGCCGTCGGCTGGTACCGACGTCACCGCCGTCTCGGTCACGCTTGCCAAGAGGTGATTCGCGATTCTTGACTACCAGCCGCGGAAAGTGCGGAAACTGCAAACCGTGAGAATCTCGCGTCAGCGTCAATCGACAGCATGCCAGATTCGACCGGGACCTGATCCGCGAAAGGCATTATGCCAGCGATCATGCGAGCCGCGCTAACAGGCCGAACACGTGGCCGCACCAATGAGGAAAACAAAGGTGAATGGCACGATGCTATGTTACCATTATCAGCACGGCCGGAGAGCGCGCAGGCTCTCCCCGGCGGGCGGAGGAGGCCGATGGCGATCGAGCATTTCTCGAATCCCATGAAGACCAACAGCTTTCGTGGCCATACCGACGTGGAAGCCTGGAAGCAAGCGTTCCGGAGAAACCTGTTTTACGTCCTGGGGCGCTTTCCGGCGACCGCCACCGCGAATGACAAGTACCTTGCGCTCGCATACAGCGTGCGCGAGTGCATTCTCGACCGCTGGGTCAAAACATCCGAGACGTACTTTCGGAAAAGAGTCCGCACGGTCTGCTATTTGTCGGCCGAGTTTCTACCAGGTCCGCATCTCGGCAACAATCTTCTCAATCTCGGGACCCTCGACACCGTGAAGCGGGCAATGCAGGAAGTCGGTCTCGATTTCGAGAAACTTCTCGAGCAGGAAGAAGAGCCCGGCCTCGGCAGCGGCGGCCTCGGGCGGCTTGCGGCCTGCTATCTCGATTCTCTCGCAACGCTTCAGATTCCGTCGATCGGTTACGGCATTCGCTACGAGTTCGGGATCTTCGACCAAGAGATCCGGGACGGCTGGCAGGTGGAGATAGCGGACAAGTGGCTTCGCCTCGGCAATCCGTGGGAGATCTCGCGCCCGGAGATCGCCATCGACGTCGGCTTCGGAGGCCGCACGGAGCGGTACACCGACGAGAAAGGCCGCGATCGCGTTCGCTGGATCCCCGCGCGCGTGGTCAAGGGCATCGCGCACGATACCCCGATTCTCGGATACAAGGTCAACACGGCCAATCTGCTGCGCCTGTGGAGCGCCGAGGCGGTCGATTCCTTCGATTTCGAGTCGTTCAATGTCGGTGACTATTATGGCGCGGTCGAGGAGAAAGTCGCCTCCGAGACGATCAGCAAGGTGCTCTATCCGAACGATGCTGCGCTTCAGGGCAAAGAGCTGCGTCTAGAGCAACAGTACTTCTTCGTGTGCTGTGCGTTGCACGACATGGTCCGCATCCACTTGCAGACCGCGCCTGACGTTTCGCGCTTCCACGAGAAGTACGCGGTTCAGCTCAACGACACACACCCCGCGCTCGCGATCGCCGAATTGATTCGCATCCTGCTTGATGAGCATGGCATGGACTGGGAGTCGGCATGGGACATCACGCGGCACACGATGGGGTACACGAACCACACCTTGCTTCCGGAGGCGCTGGAGAAATGGCCGGTCGGTCTGTTCGGAAGCCTGCTGCCGCGCCATCTTGAGATCGTGTACGAGATCAACCGCAGGTTTCTCGACGAGGTCAGGTTGCGGCATCCGGGGGACGACGATCGCGTGCGCAGGCTGTCGCTGATCGATGAAACCGGTGGCCGATTCGTGCGAATGGCCCATCTCGCGTGCGTTGGAAGCCACGCGGTCAATGGCGTTGCCGCGCTCCACAGCGAGCTCCTCAGGCGCGACGTGTTGCGGGATTTCAGTGCGTTATGGCCGGAGAAGTTCCTGAACGTGACGAACGGCGTAACGCCTCGGCGGTTCATGATGCTGACGAATCCCCGGTTGGCCGAGCTGGTGACTGACGCGATCGGGAGCGGCTGGACGCGGGATCTGGAGGAGCTGAGTGCGCTCAAGCCGATGGCGGAAGACGCGGCCTTCCGCGAGGAGTGGAAGCGGGTCAAACGCCTCAATAGGGAAGCGCTCGCGGCCGAGGTACAAAGGAAAACGGGAGTCAGATCCGATCCCGCGAGCCTGTTCGATGTTCAGGTCAAACGCTTCCACGAGTACAAGCGGCAGCACCTAAATCTGATGCATGTCATCACGGTGTATCACCGCCTGAGGCACGACCCGCGATACGACGCGCCGCCGCGCACGGTCTTATTCGCCGGCAAGGCCGCCCCCGGGTACATGATGGCGAAGCTGATCATCAAGCTGATTCACTCTGTGGCGGATGTCGTCAACAGCGACCGTGAGACTGCGGACTGGCTTCGCATCGCATTCGTGCCTGACTATAACGTGAAGCAGAGCCTGCGGATCTTCCCGGGCGCGGATCTCTCGGAGCAAATTTCGACGGCCGGGACGGAAGCGTCAGGCACCGGCAATATGAAGTTCGCGATGAATGGTGCGCTCACGATTGGCACGCTCGACGGTGCCAATATCGAGATCCGTGAGGCAGTCGGGGCCGAGAACTTCTTCCTGTTCGGCATGACGGTCGAAGATGTCAAGCAACGCCGCGCCCAGGGCTACCGACCCTACGACCACTACCAGTCAGATGAAGAGCTTCGGGCGGCGATCGACGCGATCTCCGATGGGGCGTTCTCGAATGGCGACCGCGAACTGTTCAAGCCGATCGTCGTGAATCTGCTCGATTCTGACCCATACATGCTGCTTGCGGACTACCGTTCGTATGTCGACCGCCAGGAGGAGGTCGGGCGTGTGTGGCGCGACTCGGAGCGCTGGATCCGCTCGTCGATACTCAACGTGGCACGTATGGGCCGGTTCTCATCCGATCGCTCAATACGCGAGTACTGCCGCGACGTCTGGTCCGTAAACCCCGTGCCGATTACGGAGTAGAGCGCGCAAGGTGTCGCACATTGTCCGAAAATACAGCTTGCACCGGCCTGGCTCCATCACTACTCCCAGCAGTTTCCAGGAGCATCTGGTCTTTTTCGATCTAAATCTGAATCGGATGGCTACCCGTATCCACCGATCGCGGGGCTTTGGGCAACTCGCCGCCCTTGATCCTCGAGCAGACTTTACCCCCTGATCCGTAGTCGATCGCAGGTCCCCGATATGCTCGCTGGCTGCTCGCATCAATTCTATATTCGGCCGTGCGCTCCCGGGTTACGGGACCGAATGCTGCAGCGGCAGGCCGGCCTTGCGACCTGCTAGTCGCCGCCGAGGCTGGCAGGTTGCGACGCTTTTCCGGACCAGACTTTTCCGAGACGCACAGCTTCAAGTGTCGTCGACTGAGCGCTCGGTCTGACGAACTCGTATTTGAGAACGCTTGCGTCCGTGCCTCCAGCCGCAACACCGCTGACCAGCAGATGGGCGCCCGTCGTCGTGCTGGTCGTGGCGACCCGTGTGCCAGCAGTTCCATCGAATGGCTCAAAGCCGGCGATCTCGCGGAAGTGGGCGCCGTGGCCGTGGTGCAGGGGGCTCTGCAGATACAGTGACGGGCCCCCGTCCAGCGCTGAGCCGCTCGAAAAAATCTTTACCGAACCCTTGTCCGCGAGCTGGCTGACGATAATGCGCTTGGCACCGCCGAGTGAGCCGGCCAGCCACCCCGTCGCGAGGGAAACTCCGCCCCGATAATCCTTGCCGAACGGAATGAACGAGGCGGTGTTCACCGGCTGGTCGACCCCGACCCCTTGCGTGCTGCCCCGAGCGGTCTTGCCGATGGGCTTGAACAGTGGGAACGCAAACACTTTCACGTTGGTCGGGCTGCCCGGGCCGGGAGCGGTGATGATGCTCTCGCGGCCCGTCGAAAAATCCACGAAACCGGTGGCGATGCTCACCCCGGACCGATCCTCACCATACGGTTTGAACGTCGAGAAGAGCGCCGGCACAACGCCGGGCGATGACGCCAGCTGAGATTGATAGACCTTCACTTCACTCGGGACGCCCGGCCCCGATCCCACGATGATGTTGTCGGACGTCGTCCCATCGATCTGCGCAACAGCCACGCTGACGCCACCACGCGCGGCGGCATCGAACGCCCGGAAGCGCGCCAGCTCCGTCCCGAAGGCGCCTTTGCCACGTATCGCCGCGCCGGCGTAGACCACGACTTCCGGAGCGTGGTCCTTGCCCGCGCCGACGATCAGGTCGAGTATGCCATCACCATCGACATCTCCCATCGCTACATTGACGCTGCCTTCAAAACCGGGAAACGGGATGACC
>JBKPDF010000081.1:0-37329 GCA_046727735.1 Pseudomonadota bacterium
GAGGCAGAACTCGTAGAACAGCTGCCTCTGGTCTCGATTGAGCCGCCCCATCATCGTCCGTCCCCTTCGCGAATCGCTCGAGGGAAACGGAATCATCCCCGCCGACGACCTTCAACAGACTTTTGCAACAAAATCTGCCAACAGCGGAAGCGGGGTGGCGAACACGGTCCCGCCCTTGCGGGCCCGCATGTGAGGCAGAGAAGCGGGGGGCTCGATTGTTTAAACTCTTTGTTAATCTTAAGATGTGCCGTCGAACAGCACCGATAGTTGCTCAATTATCACGCTCATCGAAAAAACGACGCTTGTACACTGAAAAGGCCGTTCCGCCACTTGATTCTTAGGGTACCGTATGCCGATCGACCTCCGGCGCCAACTCGCCGGACCCCGCGCAGGATAGCCAAGCGTCGGCTCGACAAGGCCGCTCGCCGGGACAACGAGCGGCCTTTTCGCGTCATGTAACCTTCACATTGATGGCTTTCTGGGGAACAAGGACCGTCGCTAAAATGAAACAAGCTCGATACCGGCGACGAGAAACGGCCAATCCGCCCTTCGAGCCCCTGATAGCAGCCGCGGCATACCAGGTCCGGCCTCGCTGTCGGTACTGTGCGATCGTGGCCCGACACGCGGCGATTGCCGTGAAACCGGTGTCAGCCCAGGATCTCCCCTGTGGGCCTGCCCAGGGCTTGGCCAGGTAGGGCCTTTCGGGCTCGGAATTTCGCTCACCGAGGCAACGTCGCACTTCCCCAGGGACCTGAGTATGCCTTTGCCGGCAGGACGATGGCCGCCTTGCCGCCGTCCGCGCAGGCTTCCGTGCCGGGCGCCCAGGTCCCTCAGTAAGTTTCGGGGATGGAATGAGCACCTTGACGCCGCCTTTGGCAGCCGCGGCTTGCGGCACGAACGCCGCGATGAACACCGGAAGAGCTGTCTTGCGCATTGAGACCTCCACTAAGTTCCAAGCGGTGCGAGCGCGTTGCGCAGCGGATCACTCGGAATCTTCATCAGCCCGGCGAACGGCTCGCTCATTTCCAGGATCAGGAACAGCGCCGCGGAGGCCGACAATGCAAAAACAACCAAGGCGGTTACGAGCGTCGGATTGAGGCGAGAGAACAGGCTGAAGCTCGTGAAAATGATTGCGAGCCAGAACACCAGCACCGCGAGGAAGGGCATGGGGATCGAGCTGCCCGCTTGGACAAACAGCGCCAAGCGCGTTTGGGCCAGATCAGTGCTGACCAGAATTGCTCGGGTCTTAAGCGAGCGTTGCGCGTCGGTCTGCGGCGCAAGCTCCCCAATCTTTGCAAAGGCATCCTCCGAGACGGTCGTCGCCTGAAACGGAGCGCCCTTCGACGGCCCCGAGGCGCCCTCCCGCCAAAGCCGCTCGACCAGGGGGCCGACAGCCTGCCGCATGAGATCGCGGATCGGGCGCGTCTCGGGCCCATACTCCGCCAGAAGCCGGTCGAGCAGGACAATATCGGACGTCAGGCGCTGGACTTGGTTGCTCTGGGTATCATACGAACTCTTGGCCGACGCGATCAGCAGACCGAGCACGAGCGCGGCGATAGTGCCAACGAGGCCAGCGCCGAGCCTGACAACGTCCTTTCCATCGTCGGCCAAATGGTGCCCGGGCAACGCGTCGCGCAGCAGCGATCCAAGCAATGCTCCCCCTATGATGATCGCGAACGCGATGCACGAGACGGTGATTGGACTCAATGGTTCCGTCCTATAAAACCCGGTCTTTACTGGGCCCGGATGGCCGGTACCCCCTGGTTTCTCACAACCGGCGGGGGGTTCCACTTGCCAGTGAGAACCTCGGCCCTCGGCGCATAGAGCCGCATTGTAAGAGTGAACGGCCCGTTCGGCGCTGGCAGCCAGTTACGCTCCAAATCGCGACCTGGGCTCTCGTTCTGGAAATAGAGGTCGATAGAGCCATCGGAATTGTATTTGAAGGGCATCCAACTGCTGACGGCGAACTGATTGCGGGTATTGGCGACCTGGAACCCATCCTTGTCGTAGAGCGTGATCGACCAGAATGCGTCCACGGGCGGTGTCGCGCCCTTGTCGAAATGGATCGCGTATTTGTTCGCTCCGTCAAGAGGCCGTCCCGTGTCATCGAACAAGTTGGCCGGATACACCGCGTCCTCCGGAACATTCGCTCCAAGCCCATATTGTGTGATGATGGCGCGCTTCAGATAATAGTTGCCATAGACGCCCATCGTGTCTGTGTTCATTGACCAGCCGTTGACCACCCTCGCTAGGGTCGAAAGCTTCCAAACCATCAGCTTCTGCGCATCCTGAGGAGCACTGTCCAAGCCTTTCTGAATCGCCGGGTCGACTTTGCTCATATCGAAGCTCTTGCCGGGTTCGATGCCGATCCTCCTCATCTGCGCAATGATCGGTTCATCGGTGAGATGCGGCTGATGAACCTTGAGTAGTTCAGCCGCATAGGAAAAGAACTGGCTCGCAGGCATCCGGTCTACTTGTATCTTTGGCGGGGTTCTCATGTCCACCGTCGGATCAGGTTTAAAGGCCACTGGCGCAGACAGCTTCCCCCATTGGGACAGCGGCGTGATTTTCAATGCTGCCTGTATCTTGTGGACGGCATCATAATCTGGAGGCCCGTCGGTTTTGGTGCGGCCGATAATCCACGCATAGGGGGTCGGAGCGTCAATGCGCCGCGTATCCTTCGGCAATCTGAACTCGTCGATGAGCCTATCGCGCAGGTCTGGTCGCCATCCCAATGGAGCGATGACAAGTGTTTGTGCCTGAGTACCCGTGGTGCGCCATCCAGGAGAGGCAAAGACATCCGTCCACATATCGAGCATTGGGAGGAGGTAATATCGCCCGCCAGTATCCGGCACCGATACGACCATCGGTTCCTTTGTCAGGTCGAGCCATGCCGAGGAATAGAGAGTGTCGAAATTGGGTCTGACCACCGCCCGATCCTCTGCGGCGGGATACGCGGCAATGTTTGCAAATGTATTCATTGGACCACCAAACCCTTTCCCCGGCTCGATATTGGTGAGTTGCTTGCGGGTCAGGTCCATGGTCACCGGTGAATAGAAATAGAGGTACGTATCGACGCCGATTGCGTTAGCCCCGCCCTACGAACACTCGTGGCTGTCGTCTTCGCTGAGGGACGCTGCTGTGCCCTCGGTGAAATTTACCAGTCGCACCAAACGCTCCGCCTATAGCGGGCAACGAACGTAATGACTGGTACTATCCACGGGTCCTGCGGGAGTGAGGGTGATTTGATCGGCACCTTCTCGCTTTATCATGATCTGTACGTCTGACACCATGACCCCCGTCGAGCATGACGCAATAAGATGAACGGTGCTCCCGTCACGCTTCAGCGATTTTACAGTGCACTTTTGAAACGAGCCGATTACTCGGTCTCCTTCGATGATCAAACCGCCGCCGTACAATTCCGAGTCCGGCGTGAATGTAACCTTGTTGTTCGTTTTCGTGAACACGTTGTTGCAAACCGTCGCATCGCTCGCCCAGGCGCCGTCCATATCTGCGGCTTGGGAGGAAAAAGCGGTCGTGGAGAGAAGGGCCACCGCTGCCGCAAAGTACCTTGAGGTTCGCATTCGAATTCTCCCGGAAGGCTAGCGTCGAAGGTTCGTATGGAGTAGGCGATATTCATTGCTTCGTAGCTGCGTCTCCTGAACAGCGCTGGTAGGCGCTGAGGCTGTCGAATCCTGGTCGACAAAAATCTGGTTGGGCGTCGCCAAGCCGAATGATGACGGCGGCAGCGGTCAGTCTCGACGTTTCGCGGCAACGATCGTCCAGTGCACCCTCGGTCGCGAACAGCCCTGAATTTGTCCCTACAGACGTCAACGTCAATGCTTAGCGATGTAGGCGTCCCGTAGGACGTTTGCCTCAAGCTCTAGGTCGTCCAGTCGATGCTTGACCACATCGCCAATGCTGATAATGCCGCCCAGCTTGCCGTTGTGAAGCACAAGCATGTGCCGCACGCGATGGCGCGTCATCAGCCTCATAACGCGATTGAGATCGTCGTCCGGTCCCACGGTGGGCAGGGCTTGTGGCATGATGCTCTTTACGGGCATAGACACTACAACCTCGCCATAGCGGGAAAAGGCATGAACGATATCGCGTTCGGAAATGAGACCGAGAATCGCATCACCGCCCATCACCACGAGAGCGCCGATGTTCTTTGCGCGTAACCAGTCCGCAGCTGTTTTGATACTGGCCTCGGGACTTATCGTTACGATGTCGGCGCCCTTCTTCCTCAGAATGCTTTCGACGGTCACAACCGTATCTCCTGTGTTGGCTCCCGCCAGATCCTCCCCAAGTTGAGCGACCTCACACTGATTAGCGTGCACCTTTTTCGCCTCGTGGGCAACGTCCATGGGGGCGTAACTCTCTCGTTCCCTCGGGTGTGACCGCTGCCCGCGCACTTGGGAACTCCGGCGCGGCCTGTGCGGCGGCAGCTCGCGATTGCTCGATCGGTGAAGGCCGTGTCGGACCCCAACGTCTGGCTCCTCGCTGGTAGGTCAGGCGAGCACGGTGCTGAGCCGGAAGCAGACGTGCAAAGTCCACTGCCGAATGTCGCAGAGGTGCCAACAAGAGACCTCGGCTAATCGATGACGCGGTTGGATCACCGCGTAGGCCGCTTTCAGGCTTTTGACCTGGAGATACGCTCAACAACGCCCGCGAAACGTCTTGAGATTGACGGTAATCAATTGGGTCGGATGCTCGACCTGTCGTGGCGAACCGCCTCGGAACAGATAAGCCCGGGCTTACCGCGTCACAATCACTGTGGTTCCAAAGCCGACACGGCCATAGAGATCGAGTACGTCCGCGTTGAACATCCGAATGCAGCCATAGGACATAGACCCGCCGATCGATGCTGGATTGTTCGTGCCGTGGATGGCTTGGTCGTGGCCAGCCAAAAACATTACCGCCGCACCCAAAGGATTGTTCGGCGCGCCACCGGGGATCAGAAATGGCAAATTTGGTTTATCGCGCCTTACGACGGGCGGTGGCACCCACGCCGGCCGCAGAGCCTTGCCGTTGATGAAGGTGGTACCACTCCACTGCCTGCCGGCACGTCCGACGCCAACAGGATAGCGCATGGCCTTACCCCCGCCGAGCACGTAATACAACGACCGCTCGTTGGTGCGAACCACCACGGTGCCGGCCGAATAATTGCCGGAGAAACCGACGATCTCACGGGCTTGCGCGGACTGCGCCGTGGGCGCAGCAAGTACAAATGCGAACGGGGCTGTCAGCCATCGTGAAACCTGCATGACTGAATCCTTCCTATCTATTGCCCCTTGATGGCGGCGCCGAGCTCAGAATTCTCCTAACATCAGCGCCGTAAACAGCAACAGAGTGCGCGCGCGATCTCAGCCGAAAGCAAGCGCTTATGGTTAAGATTGGCGGCGAGTGTGCCGTTCACGCCACTATGAGCGGTGTTTCAGCCGATCAGTCTGCATGCCGTTACCGCCGGCGGCGAGTGAGTGTACCCCTTACCCGGCTCGCATCTCGCCGCGCTCGGTGTTCGCCACCCGCTCCCACAAGGGAAGAGGAAAGCGGGTATGCGGCTCGCGAAGCTCGAGCCACCGTCATCGATGCTGCAATGTTACCGCCACATGCGGCGCATGCGCGCGCCGATGTCGATGCGGGCGTGCGGCCGCGCTGCCGATGTCGCCGTGGCATCGATCAGTGCCGTCGGCCAGGCGCAGGCCGCGAACAGCGGCAAGAGCGAATCGGGAATGAAGCGCGTGCGGCAGGCATAAACGTGCCGGTCGCCGGAACTCGCCTGCTGCTGGGTGTAGAAGCGCTGCGGCATCACGAGATCGAGCTGATCCTTCGCCCGCGTCATCGCGACATAGAGCAGCCGCCGCTCCTCCTCGATCTCTTCGTCCGTGCCGGTCGCGAGATCGGACGGAATGCAGCCGTCAACGGCATTGAGCACGAACACCGCGGTCCACTCCTGTCCCTTGGCCGAATGGATGGTAGAGAGGATCAGATAGTCCTCGTCGAGCAGCGGCGCGCCGGCGAGGTCGCTGGTCGCCTCGGGCGGATCGAGCGTGAGCTCGGTCAGGAATTGCTGGCGCGAGACGTAGCCCGTTGCGATCTGCTCGAGCTGGACGAGATCCGCGCTCCGCACAGCCGCGTCCTCGTGGATGCGCCCGAGGTGCGGCGCGTACCAGATGCGCACGGCGGCAAGCTCGGCGGGCCAACCCGCGCCGTCTCCTGCGAGGCGCCGGATGAGCCCGGCAAATGCCGGCCAGGCCTCGGCGGCGCGCGGCGGCGGCGAGAAATCGACGAGGCCGGCAAGCGAGCCGGCGGCCTCCACCGCGTCGAGCACGCGCGCCGCGCTCGTCGGGCCGATGCCGGGCAAAAGCTGCAGCACCCGGAACCCCGCCATGCGGTCGCGCGGGTTCTCGGCAAACCGCAGGCACGCCAGCACGTCCTTGACGTGGGCGGCTTCGAGGAATTTCAGCCCGCCGAATTTCACGAACGGGATGTTGCGCCGCGTCAGCTCGATTTCGAGCGGGCCGCTGTGATGCGAGGCGCGGAACAGCACCGCCTGCGCGCGCAGCGCAATGCCGGCTTCGCGGTTCTCCAGCACGCGCTCGACCACGTAGTTCGCCTGATCGGCCTCGTCGCGCACGGCAACGAGCTGCGGCCGCTCGGCAGAGCCGCGGTCGGACCACAGGTTCTTGGTGAAGCGCTCGGCGGCAAGCTCCATTACGGCGTTCGAAGCCGCGAGGATCGGCACCGTCGAGCGATAATTGCGCTCGAGCGTGACGATGCGCGCCGGCGGCAGAAATTTTCCGGGGAAATCGAGGATGTTGCGGACCGTCGCGGCCCGGAAGGAATAGATCGACTGCGCGTCGTCGCCGACGACCGTGAGGCGATGCCCGTCGGGCTTGAGCGCGAGCAGGATCGAGGCCTGCAGGGCATTCGTGTCCTGGTACTCGTCGACGAGCACGTGATCGAAGCGGGAGGCGACCTCGGCCGCAAGCGCGGCATCCGCCATCATCTGCGCCCAGTACAGCAACAGATCGTCGTAATCGAGGGCGTTCTGCCGCTGCTTGGCTTCGACATAGCCGGCGAACATGGCTTTCAGCTCGGCTTCCCAACCGCAGCACCACGGGAAAGTCTTCGTCAAAACTTCGCCGAGCGGCGCCTCGCAATTGACCGCGCGGGAATAGATGGCAAGGCAGGTGCCTTTCAGAGGGAAGCGGTCGCGGGTTTTGGAAAAACCGAGCTCGTGTCGGACCAGATTCATCAGATCGGCGGAATCGCTGCGGTCATGAACGGTGAACGCGGGACCGAGCCCGATGTGCTCCGCATATTCGCGCAACAGCCGCGCGCCGATGCCATGGAAGGTGCCGGACCAGTTGAGCGCCCCCGCCGCCGCAGATCCGAGCGCGGCGGCGACGATGCGCTCGGCGCGCCGCGTCATTTCCCCCGCCGCGCGTCGCGAGAACGTCATCAGCAGGATGCGCCGCGGATCGCCGCGGTTGACGACGATATGGGCGACGCGATGCGCGAGCGTGCTGGTCTTGCCCGATCCGGCGCCTGCGATGATGAGCAGCGGCCGGCGATCGGCGTTCTTGCCGATGCCGTGCTCGACGGCCCGCCGCTGATCGGGGTTGAGTTTTTCGAGGTAGGCGGTCATTGGCGCGAATCATCCGCAGGTCGCGCGCCATTGATCCTGGTTTTTCGTCTCTCAGCAATTGGAACCGGAAGGGCGCCTTACCCCCGTGACAGCGCGGCCGACTCGCCCATGACGAGGTCGGCGGCGACGAAACCGTTGTGCCCGGCTTATCCTATTCGAACAGAACTGCCGCCGCCATGAAGCCGATGACGGCGCACAGCAGGAGTTCGCCGGTGAATACGAGGGCGCGGACAGCGGATTTGAATTCTCGTGCGGCTTGGAGGCGGGGCGGCGGCATCACATGCTCCGAACGAGGGTAGCGCGAAGCGCGTCATTCGTGTTGGGAACCTCGACGTCCACTTCCAACAAGGAGGCATGCTTTCCGCGATCGAGCTTCACCTGAACCTTCTCGGGATCGACCGAGACGTGCTTGGCGAGGACGGCAATGATCTCGTCGCGCAGCAAAGTAAGCAAATCGGAGCTGCCGCCCCGTCGCTCGAATTCGAGCAAGATCTGCAGCCGCTCGCGCGCGACCGGAGCGGAAGCGCGACGGAAGAATGCGAGCCTCATGCCGCTCTCCGCCCGAACAGCCTGGTCAAAATGCCTCTCTTGTCGGTCGGGATGCTCATTGCAACGGCTTCCCCCTTGAGCCTGCGAGCCGCATCCAAGTAGGCGCGCGCCGGCCCGCTCGTTGGATTGCTGATCGTGATCGGCGAGCCGAAATTCGAAGCGCGCAGGATCTCCTCGCTCTCCGGTATGATGCCGAGCAGCGGCGTCGACAGGATTTCGAGCACGTCCTCGATCGTCAACATCTCGCCCCGGCTGGCCCGACCCATGTCGTAGCGGGTCACCAGCAGATGCTTCTCGATCCGCTCGCCTTTTTCGGCCTTCTCGGTCTTGGCGTCGAGCAGGCCGATGATCCGGTCCGAGTCCCGCACCGACGACACTTCCGGATTGGTCACCACGATCGCCGTATCGGCATGGCGCATGGCGAGCGTCGCCCCGCGTTCGATGCCCGCGGGGCTGTCGCAAATCACCCATTCGAATTTCGAACGCAGCTCCTTGATCACGCGCGCAACGCCCTCTTCGGTCAGCGCATCCTTGTCGCGGGTCTGTGACGCGGGCAGGAGAAACAGGCTCTCCACGCGCTTGTCGCGGATCAGTGCTTGCGGCAGCTTGGCGACGCCTTGGACCACGTTGACGAGATCGAATACCACCCTTCGCTCGGCGCCGAGGACCAGATCGAGATTGCGCAAGCCCACGTCGAAGTCGACGACCACGACTTTTTGCCCGCCTGCCGCCAGCGCACCGCCCAAGGCCGCAGTCGAGGTGGTCTTGCCGACACCGCCCTTGCCCGACGTCACAACCACGACCTTGCCCATGGCCATCCCCCTCCATTTCACCCCAGCGCGATGACCCGTATGGCATTGCCGTCGAGCCAAGCCTGGATCGGCCGGCCGTAGACACTCGGGTCCAGATCGTCGGCCGTCCGGTAGAGGCCGCCGATCGCGAGAAGCTCCGCTTCGATTCTGCTGCAGAAGATCCGTGCCCGGGTGTTGCCCGCGGCACCCGCGAGGGCACGCCCGCGCAGCGTTCCGTAGACGTGGATCGAGCCGCCGGCGACGATCTCCGCGCCGGATGCGACGGATCCGACGACGGTGACGTCGCCGTCCGGAAAAAATACCGTCTGGCCCGAGCGCACGGGGTCGTCGAGCAGCAGCGATGTCGGTCCCGGCTTGGATTTGTGAGCGGGGTTGGCGTCCCTTCCGGGATCCGGCGCGTCGCAGACGTTTCGTCCGCGCTCGAGCAACGGCGGCAGCCCGGCACCGACCCAGGACGGGTCGGCGCCCTCGATTGCCAGCAGTCTGATGCCCCGCGTCTCGAGTTCGGCAATCAGTCCGGCGAAATCGTACTTGGTGAGTTCCGCGCCGGAGACATCCAGGACTACGGGCCGCTTTGCGAAAAATCCGCGAGATTGTTGCAGCCATCGGTCGAGCTCCGAAAGCCAAGCGGCGATCGGCAGCTCGGGAGTGAGCGCGAAGGCCAGGAAGGAACGGCCACGGAGCTGAAACGAACTACGCGTTCGCGCAGCAACGGCTGGGCGGCCGCGGGCGGTACGTTTTCGCGCCGACTGATCGGCCGCGTCACGAGAGGCGCTCGGTTCCGCTACGGGCGTTCGCGGCGGAACGGTGGGCGTGATCTCGTTTTCGCTGGCCGTTTGGTGCGGCGGCTCAGTCGTCATGGTTCGGCCTCCCCCCGAGGTCGCCAAAACGATTGGGCCCCCTGTTTCGTCCGATCTTCCCTTGCAGGGAGAGCGTCCGCGAATCAGTCTGGCAATGTTTGCGAAATTTTGGGTCGAAAATGCGACAGGGCGGCTGCCGCGGCGCGCGCCGCCCGCGCCGAAGCAATCGAGTCTCGACGCGATCTATAGATCAATGCCGTTCAGCGCATGGTCCCACAGAAGCACTGCGTCAGCCACCGTCAACGGGACTTCGCTTGCTCAACGCCGCGATCCCGACGCAAGCGCCGGCGATGCGGCGGCGGCGGGAGCAACCGAGAGGGGCGAAACGCGCTGCGCGGGTGGTGGCTGGGGTCCGGCACTGCGCACAGGGTTGCGCGCCGGGGCAGCAACCGGTTTTGCCAGAAGCGTCATGATCCTGTCCCGCAACTCCTGCTCGGCAGCTTCCAGCCTCGCGACATTGCGGGCCATCTCTTCCTGTCCGGCGGAGAGTCTCTCGAGACCGCCGCGCACGGATGCGAGCTCCTGCGCAATCGATTGGAGCTGTTGCAGGTCGGAAGCTCGAAGCGAATCGGGCGAGTTTTTCGGAAGCGTCGCTGGCGAGCCCGACGGAGGAACGGGAGGCAAGTTCGGTTGTTCGCCGACGGCAGGAGCCGAACTGGCCGACAGCGATATCGGCCAACCCAACTGCTCTTGGGCGAACCCGGCAATGATCTGCTTGGCGGTATCGCCATACGACTGCCAAGACAAGGTGACGGCGATGCCGATTGCGACGGCGATCAGGGCCCGGGACCATCCGAGGGAAGCTCGTCGCTTTCGTGAGGACCTGCCGCTCCCGAGGGGGTCAGTCCTGGTCTGCGCCGCGGATAGCGTGTCGAGACCTTCGTCATTTCTCGATTTCAACGCACGACGGGCGATCTCCTTCGCAAGCTCGGAGATGGGACCCTTGTCCAGCTTCCCGTCGATCGGCGCCAACACTTCACCGTCCGTTTCCAAAGGCCACGTGGGACGCATAGAGACCTCCTAAGGCTGACGATCGGATGCAAATGCTCGAAATTTGCGGACGCATTCGCGGCCGCTCGATGACGGCGCTAGCGCAAGCATGCGCTTGCAACAGGGCTTCGATGGACGAACGAAACATGCGGAGCGGTCTCGATCGGAAGGGGGCTCGGTCGCGAATCGGGACCGGCGGCCGTTCCTTCATCCTCAGCTCGGTTAAGCGCCGGCCTGCCTGCTTCTGTTCCGAGCCGTCAGTGTTGCCCGGCTTTGCGGCATTGATGCGGTTTTCATGAGAGACGTTCGTGACATTTCGAGGAACGGTGGACGACACCTGAAATGCCCGCCGCGCATCCCATTGCGCCGATGATCAGCGGGGAACCACATGACGTGCAGGAGAAACGTAGATTCAATTCACGTCGATGCGGCGCACGTGGCGTGGCACGCGATAGCTCGGCCATGAGGATGGCTCAGTCTCGGCAACCGCGGCAGTCCCGACCGCCAGCATCGAAGCGGCCCGAGCGGGCCGGATCCCTTCGCGCCGCGGTCGGATTCCGGTTTCCGGAACAGAACTACGCCGCGCTCAGCCTCAACAGCAGCCGCGGAACCCGCCCTTTCCGACGGCGTAGCGCGCGTCCTGGCGCTCCCGGAAGAATTCTTCGTAGGTCATGATCGGCTGGGCCGGATGGAACGTCCGCCGATGATCCACGTAGGTCTGGTAATCCGGGATGCCGACCATCAGACGGGCAGTTCGGACCGTCCATTCCTTCAGGGCGAGAATGTCGGGCATGGCTCACTCCGCCGGGACGGCAGCCGGCAACCCGACTTCGACCGCCGTGACTTTGGGATCGCTCAACGCCCTGCGGATGGCGATCACCCCGTAGACCGCCATCGCCACCACGACCGCGACGAACAGCGCGGACAGGGTGGCGTCCACATAGTCGTTGAAGATGACCCGGTGCATTTCCTCGAGCGTCTTGGCCGGGGCCAGGACCTTGCCGGCCGCCGCGGCTTCGCTGAACCGCCAGGCATGGCTGACGAAGCCGATGGCCGGCACGGAGCTGACCACTTTTTGCAGCCCCGCCGTCAAAGTGCAGACCAGCAGCCAAACCGTGGGCAGGATCGTCACCCAGGCGTAACGCTCACGCTTCATCTTGAACAACACCACGGTGCACAAAATCAGCGCGATCCCCGCCAGCATCTGATTGGAGATGCCGAACAGCGGCCACAGCGTATTGATCCCGCCCATGGGATCGATGACGCCCTGGTACAGGAAATAGCCCCAAGCGCCCACCGCGAGCGCCGAGCCGATCACGTTGTTCGACCAGGATTCGGTGTGTTTGAACGAAGGGATCACGCTGCCGATCATGTCCTGGATCATGAAGCGGGCCACACGAGTGCCGGCATCGACGGTGGTGAGGATGAACAGCGCCTCGAACAAGATGGCGAAGTGGTACCAAACCCCCATCAGGGCCCGGCCGCCGAACATGCCCGAAAGGATACTCGCCATTCCTACCGCGAGCGTCGGAGCGCCGCCGGTGCGCGACAGCAGCGTCTTCTCGCCCACGTCCTGAGCAAGCTGGGTGAGGATGTCGGGTGTAACGCTGAAGCCCCACCCGGAAATCACTTGCGCCGCCTGGGCGGCGGTGGTGCCGATCACCCCGGCGGGACTGTTCATGGCAAAATAGGCGCCGGGCTCGAGCACCGTGGCGCCGATCATGGCCATGATGGCGACGAAGGACTCGGTGAGCATGCCGCCGTAACCGATGAAACGCGCCTGACTCTCGTTTTCCAGCATCTTGGGCGTGGTCCCCGACGCGATCAGCGAATGGAAGCCCGAGACCGCACCGCAGGCGATGGTGATGAACAGGAAGGGGAACAAGCTGCCGGACCACACCGGGCCGGTGCCGTCGATGAACTTGGTGACCGCCGGCATCTTCAGCTCGGGCCGCACCAGGAGGATGCCGACGGCGAGCAGCACCATGGTGCCGACCTTGAGGAAGGTCGACAGATAGTCCCGCGGCGCGAGCAGCAGCCAGACCGGCAGCACCGAGGCGACGAAGCCGTAGCCGATGATGACCAGCGCCAAGGTCTCGCCGCTGAGATCGAAGTACCCTGCGAGCTGCGGGCTCTCGGCGACGGTGCGGCCGTAGAGCAGGGAGGCCATGAGCAGCACGACGCCGATGGCGGACATTTCCCCGATCCGGCCGATGCGGATGAAACGCGCATAGATGCCCATCAGCAGCGCGATGGGAATCGTGCAGAACACCGTGAACGTGCCCCAGGGACTGCCCACCAAGGCTTTGACCACGACCAGCGCCAGCACGGCGAGCAGGATGATCATGATCAGCAGCACGCCGACGAGCGCGATCGCGCCCGCGATGGGTCCCATTTCGGAACGAACCATGTCGCCGAGCGAGCGGCCGTCGCGACGGGTCGAGAGAAACAGAACGGTCAGGTCCTGCACCGCGCCGGCGAACACAACGCCGGCGAGAATCCACAGCGTGCCCGGCAAATATCCCATCTGGGCCGCGAGCACCGGGCCGACCAGCGGGCCGGCTCCGGCGATCGCCGCGAAATGGTGGCCGAACAGCACGTACCGGTTGGTCGGCACGTAATCGAGGCCGTCATTGTGCCGATAGGCAGGCGTTGCACGCGTCGGATCGACGCCCAGCACCTTCTCGGCGATGAACAGCGCGTAGAAGCGATAGGCGATGAAATAGATGCAGACCGCGGCGATCACCAGCCATGCGGCGTTGATGGTCTCGCCGCGGCTCAGCGCGACGATGCCGAACGACACCGCGCCCAACACCACGATGGCAGCCCATAGCAGCTTTGTCTGCAGGCCGTTTCCTGTGCTGGTCGCGAGCGTGCTCATCGCGCTTCTCCTCGCCCTTCCGCGGAATTCGGACAGCAGCGGAATCTAGCAAATTTTGCTGCTGCCGCAAAACGAACGAGGGACGCCGTCTCGATTTCGCTCGCCCCGATTGCACCGAGCCACCCGCGCTACCCGCCCGCGGTGCTCCGCACTCGGTCGTTCGATGCGCCTCGACGACGGAATTGAACAATGCCCGGGCCGATGCCGGCATGCCGTTGCCGCCGGGGAGACGGCGGGCTCTTCGCGACGCAGCCGCCCAGTTTCCGTCAGCGCCAGAGGTTTGTCTTCGCGAGATCGATGATCTCGTCGCCGCGACCGCTCATGATCGCCTTCACCATGAACAGCGTGAAGCCTTTCGCCATTTCGAACGTGATGGACGGCGGCATGGCAAGCTCCGACCGGTTCACGACGGCATCGATCAGGACCGGGCCTTTGTGGGCGAGCGCCGCGGCAATCCCCGGCTCGACGTCGGCGGGGTCCTCCAGGCGCACGCTGTAGACGCCCATGGCTTTCGCCATGGCCGCGAAATTCGGGTTCAGAAAGTCCACGCCGAAATCGAGGAAACCGGTGGACTTTTGCTCCAGCTCGACGAAGCCGAGCGTGCCGTTGTTGAAGACGACGACCTTCACCGGCAGTTTGAGCTGCTGCAGGCTGATGAAATCACCCATCAGCATGGTGAAGCCGCCGTCACCGGAGAGAGAGATGACTTGTCTGCCGGGAGACGCCGCCTGGGCGCCAATGGCCTGAGCCATGGCATTGGCCATCGAGCCGTGCCAGAACGAGCCCAACAGCCGGCGCTTGCCGTTCATCGCGAGATAGCGCGCAGCCCACACCGTCGGCAGCCCGACGTCGCAAGTGAAGATGGCGTCCGCTGCCGCTTGATCGCTGATCGTCTTGGCAATCTGCTGCGGATGGATCAGCCGCGTGCCGGGTCTTCCTTTGGCGAGATCGTCGAGCGCCTTGCGCGATTTGGCGTAATGCTGCTGCGCCTGGGCGAGATGGCTGCCCTCGCGCTTTTGCTTGAGCAGCGGTAGCAGCGAGGAGAGGGTCGCGCGCACATCTCCGACGATGCCGAGATCGACGGCAACGCGGCGGCCGATGTTCTCGGCCCGCAGGTCGACCTGGGCGATACGGACACCATTTCCCTCCGGATAGAATTGGCGATAGGGGAAGTCGGTCCCGAGCATCAGCAGGACGTCGCAGCCTTGCATCGCGTAGTAGCCGGACGAGAAGCCGATGAGTCCGGTCATGCCGACGTCGTAGGGATTGTCCCATTCGACGTGCTCTTTGCCACGCAGCGCGTGCACCATGGGCGCCTTGAGGCGCTCGCCCACTGCGAGGAGTTCGTCGTGTGCGCCCTGGCAGCCCGAGCCGCAGAGAATCGTGACGCGGTCATCGCCGTTGAGCAGCGCGGCAAGGCGATCGAGCTCGCCGCGCGACGGCGTTACAACCGGCGAGGGTGGCAGGAGCCCGGCCGGCTTCGGCTCCGGCGCGGTCGATGCCGGCTGCAAGGCGACGTCGCCGGGAATTACCACTACCGACACGCCGCGCTTGCCGACGGCTTCACGGATGGCCACCTCGAGCACTCGTGGCATTTGATGGGCCATCGAGACGAGCTCGCAATAGTGGCTGCACTCTTGAAATAGTGTTTGCGGGTGCGTCTCCTGAAAATAACCGCTACCGATCTCAGGTGACGGAATGTGCGCGGCAATCCCGAGAACGGGGACCCGCGAACGGTGACAATCGAACAGACCGTTGATCAGGTGCAGATTGCCTGGTCCGCAGCTCCCTGCGCATACGGCGATCTCTCCCGTCAGATGCGCCTCGGCGCCGGCGGCGAACGCGGCGACCTCCTCGTGCCTGACATGGAGCCATTCGATTTTGCCGCGCCGGCGCACGGCATCCGTCAGGCCGTTGAGGCTGTCGCCGACGATGCCATAGATGCGCCTCACGCCGGCGGCGGCGAGCGTTTCAACGAACTGGTCCGCCACCAACCTTGCCATGGGTTATTCCCCTGTATGAGCCTGATCGCAGCGTTTCATGTCGCCCAGACCAAATTGATGATTCGGAACCGCCGCGTTCTATTGCGCGCGGGTCGAGTCTTGGGTGACGCTATTTGCACAGGTTTTGCGCGGCGACACCAACTTGAACGATCCTGGGCTTGTCGACACCCGCAACGCCCACGTATTTGAAAACCTGGTCATCGATCTCGCGTTTGCGCGCTTCCTGGATGACGACCTCCTTGCTCCCGTTGATCAGCGGCCAAAACGCGGAGGCCTGCGGCTGTCGAGCCGGATCCGGACTGAACGTGAAATCGATCCCGGTGTTGGTCAAATAAGCATGACCTGCCGAATCGGTGATCCAGAACTCCTGTACGCCAGACCTTTCGGAAATGCGCTTCAGAATCGTATTGATCTCGCTTGGTCTCATCCCGGTCTTTTCGGCAAGAGCCACGAAATGCGCGGCCAGCAACGCTTCGCCGACCATATGCCGTCCGATCGCATCCTCGCACTCTGCGGCCCGGAGCCGCGAAGGCGCCGCGCAGAGGGCAAAAAGGACAAGCATAACCGCCAAGATTCGGCCCATCGGCATAGCGCTACTCCTCTTCCGGTCGGACCTGCCCGAGACGATAGCATTTTGCCCCAGGCGGCGGGTATCCGGCTTTGAAGTAGTTCGAGGTGATGCGCTTCCCCCGGGTCATAGAACTCCGGAGGGCGTCACCACAGGAGATGTCGACAGGAGATGTCAACGAGCAACGTATGCGGGCCGTAACAGCGCCGGAACGCGCGGCGGTTCTCTTCAGGCGCAGCGCCTGAGCTGTACCGTCGTCTCGAATTCGTACTCGCAAGCGTCGCACGTCCAGACATACCGAATCCGGCGCTCGTTGACGTGCTCGGACCAGGTCGCGGCTACCTGCTTGTCGCCGCATTGCGGGCAAGGCGGCCCCATAGGCGAATTCCACTCGAGATCTCGAACCCCACGAGCCGCCTCCGGCTGATCCGGGCGTGCACGCTCCAGGATCACCTTTACCTCGCCGTCACAATGAGGGCAGGTGTACACGAATTCGTCCTCATCGAGCCCGGTAATCGGCATCAGAGGAATCACGTCCATCACCTGCATTTCGACGTGACACTTCGGACAGCGTTGTCCCTCGAGTTCGGAAAGGATTTTGTACTCTGTGATCACGATCGCCTCCCTTGACGATCCTAGGCTTGCGTGAGCTCTTCTTACGGTCAAGAGGGTCGTCGTGCGCTGCACTACGCTACGAAACTACCCCCACGGAGGCAGGGATGCAGAGCTTGGATGCATTTTGGACAAGTCTTAGGAGCATTTGGCGCAGGTAGGTAGCATCGTGCCTTTTACCGTGCGCAGCAGGTACCAAGCGAGGTGCGCCTCGAGAACCCCGCGGCTCGGCCGCAGACCTCAATGAACCCCGGGGATCACCGCGAAGTGCGGGCCCGATAGGCATCGTACTCGCCGCCGAACTGGTCGGAGGCATTGGTGAGTCTCGTCGTCGACGCACATCAGCACTTCTGGACGTACGGCACCTACCAAACATCATGGATGGAGGTGCCGCCCTATGCGGGTGATCCTTCGTTCCGACCGCTGCGGCGTTCATTCGGCCCGGATGATCTTATGCCGGAGCTCAAAGCGGCTGGTGTCCACCGCACCGTGACAATTGAAGCGTCGGACGACCTGGCCGAAAACGCCATGCTGCTTGCCAACGCTCGCGCGCATGATTGGATTGCCGGCGTAGTCGGCTGGGCGCCGCTTACGGATCCGATCGAGCTCGAGCGAACCATTGATGTACAAACGGACGAACCGGCCCTGGTTGGCATCCGTCATCTGATCAATGTTGAGCCCGACCCCGACTGGATCCTTCGTCCGGATGTCTTGAACGGGCTACGGGTTCTAGCGGCTCGCCGCTTGACCTTCGATTATGTGGGCATATTGCCCCGTCATTTGCAGCATGTTCCCGTAATTGCGCAACGCGTCCCCGACCTGAAGATCGTGATCGATCACCTCGGCAAACCGCCGATTGCGACCGGTGAATTCGAACCTTGGAGCTCACTGCTGGCCAACGCAGCCCGAATGCCGAACGTTTTCGCCAAGCTGTCGGGGCTCGATGCCGGCAGCGCGGACGATTGGACCGCAGCCGACATCGCGCCGTATATAGACCGGGCGCTGGAGCTGTTTGGCCCGCAGCGGCTGATGTTCGGCAGCGACTGGCCGGTGGCCAATCTGCGTGGTGGCTACAGTAAGGTATGGCGGGAGACCGATCTCGCACTGGCTGGCCTCTCACAGGACGAACGCGATCGTATCCTGGGCGGCGCAGCGATCGAATTCTACCGTCTGCCGGTCACGGATCCTGCGTCGTGAGTTGCGCAGCCCAGATCAGCCACGTTGGTGGTCGGTGGGACGTTTGAGCGAGTGGAGCCATCATCACCCTCCTGAACCGGGAAGGAAGCAATAAATCAACAGGCTCCAGCGCGGGACCAGCCACACCACAGCATAACCAAGCTTATTAGTTTTCGGATCGATCAACGCGAAATTGGGTACGTCGTGCCACTTGCCGTCACGCAGCCGAACACGATAGCCGCTCCGGGCTATCCTGGCCTCCCACTGGCCCATTCCGGAAATGTCGTCGACGACCCCCGCCATATCCCAGCCGTCGACCTCGACCGGGTAACCGTCGGCTAAATCGCAGCATGGACCGCCGTCTTTGTTTTTGAGGGCTTGAACCCAATCACGGGTTTCGGGATCGAGAGCCGCAACCTCCTGCGGCGGCCCCCGCCAAACCGCCAGAGCGGCAGTGGCCGTGAAAAGAATCACGGCAAGTAGCAGCACTCGGTTGACCATCCCACCCCCAGAAACTTACTCACGAGGCGCATCATAACGGCCCGGAGCTGCCTAGGACACAGCCTTTCTTGACCGGTCGACGTCCGAGTTGGGGTCAATCCCGCCATCTTCGCGACGTCCGCGGCACGTCCGCTCATCCCCCGAGGCACGCCGTGAAAGCAGACACTGCAGATAGGCAGCTCGATGCCGGAGGGATCCATGTCGCGTGCTCGATCTTGACAAACGTGCACATGCGCCTGATATAGGCGCATGTACGCCTAAATCGAATTGGACACAGCCCGGAAGGAGGCCTGCCGTGACATCGCAGCGTTCAGTTGTTTTCGCCGAACCCGTTCGGACGCCGATCGGCACGTTCGGCGGCAGCCTCAAGGACGTGCCGGCTCCCACGCTCGGCGCGGCCGCGATCGGCGCCGCCGTTGCGCGCGCGAAAATTCGCCCCGAGGACGTCGAAACGGTTGTGATAGGCAATGTCATTCAGGCCGGCACCAAGATGAACCCGGCCCGGCAAGCCGCCGTCCATGCCGGGCTGCCGATCTCGGTCCCGGCGCTCACGGTCAACCGGGTGTGCGGTTCTGGCGCGCAAGCGATCGTCTCGGCCGCGCAGGAGATTCTTCTCGGCAACATCGATGTGGCGGTCGCGGGCGGCATGGAGAACATGGACCAGGCGCCGTATCTCCTCGCGCGAGGCCGCTGGGGCTACCGCATGGGCGACGGTCAGCTCTACGACAGCGTGCTGCGTGACGGGCTGAACGATGCCTTCTCGGATGCCCACTCGGGCTGGCATACGGAGGATCTGGTTGAGAAGTATCAGGTCACGCGCCAGGCGCAGGATTCTTGGGCGTTGCGCTCACAGCAGCGCTTCGCCTCGGCGCAGGCCGGCGGTCATTTCAAATCCCAGATCGTCCCGGTGGAATTACCCGGCAAGAAGGGCCCGACGCAATTCGACAAGGACGAGCACAATCGGCCCGACACCACGCTCGAAGCACTGGCCCGGCTCAAGCCGGCGTTCCGTCCAAACGGCACGATTACCGCCGGCAACGCTCCCGGACTGAACGACGCCGCTTCGGCCATGGTCCTCGCCGACGGCGCGTGGGCCGACAAGCACGGCCTTGTTCCGACGGCGCGCCTGGTCTCCTACGGAATCGCTGCAGTCGAGCCCGGCATGTTCGGATTGGGCCCCGTGCCGGCGGTCAGGCAGGCGCTGCAGCGCGCCGGCTGGGACATCGGCTCGGTCGAGCGCGCCGAGATCAACGAGGCTTTTGCGGCCGTTGCCATCGTTGTCGCGCGCGAGCTCGGGTTGCCCGAGGACATCGTCAACGTCGAGGGAGGCGCCGTGGCCCATGGCCATCCGATCGGCGCCACCGGCGCAGTGCTGACGACCAAGCTGATCCATTCAATGCGTCGCGACGGTCTCACGCGCGGCCTCGTCACGCTGTGCATCGGCGGCGGTCAGGGCATCGCGCTGACGATCGAATCGTTGCATTGACAATCGTTGAGCCGAACGGAGGCCACGCCATGCCGCTCGCCAAAATTCACGTTATCCAGGGCCGTTACGACGAGGCCCGCATCGCCAAGGTGTCCGGCGCGGTCCAAGCCGCACTGATCAATACGCTCCGCGTGCCGCCCGAAGATTTTTACCAACTGATCTTCGAACTGCCGAAGAACCGGTTTCTGCATACGCCCTCGTTCGTCGGGATGCATTACACCGACGATCTGATCATTATCGACGTCACTTTCATCCAAGGCCGGCCGAAGCAGACACGGCTGGCACTTTTGAAAGACATCAACACGCGCATCGCGGCGGCCGCTGGCATGTCGCCCGACGATGTGATGATCACGCTCCACGAAGTTCCCGGCGAGAACATCTCGTTCGGCCGAGGCGAGGCGCAGCGCGCCAACGCGGTCGTGCACGCGCCCTCGGCGTGAAGCCCGGCCGGCACTCGCGGGCACGAGGCGCGCGGCGGCGCTTTGCGTTCAGGTTCTCGTCTGCGACGTCCGCCAAGCCCGGCGTCCCAATGCTCCGAGACCGAGCAGACTGAGCAGAACCAGCGGCAGGCCGAAGATCCAACGCTCGCGGGCGCGGGCCTTGCCGCGCAGCACGTCCTGGACGAAGCGCTCGCCGCGGGTCATCTCGGAAAAGCTCTGCTGGTAGGAGGCGATGCGCCGGATCTCGTCGTCCGAGAGCGGCGCGCCCCGATAGCGCGCGGCGCGCTCGTCGGCGTTGAGCCGTTCGACCTCGGCTTTGAAGCGGCCGGTGTCGCGGACCGCCTCGACGTAGAGCTCGCGCTCGCGCGCGCTCAGATACTGCGCCGGACCGATGCCGGTCGCGCGCTCGATAACGGCCGCAAGCGGCTGGTCGCCTGCGGGATTGACGATCAGCCCTAGACTCGAGGCGAGTGTCAGCACCAGCGCGAGGGCTGCGGCGGCGCGCCACGCGACGCCCCAGTGCGCATGCCGGCGTTCGGCTTCGAGGAACACCAGCGCGCGCAAAAGCCCGGCGAGCACCAGCGCGACCGCGAAGGCCGCGACCATCGCGGCCCCGGTTGGCAGGTCGATGAGGTAGGAGCCGGCGAGCCCGGCGCCGCTCGCGAGAATTCCGGCGCCCCAAGCGATCGCCAGCACGATCGCGAAGTTTCGCGAGAACAGCGATCCGATCACCGCCGGCACGATCAGGAAGCTGAATACCAGCAGCACGCCGGCGGTCGTGACCGAGCTCGTCACCACGACCGCGAACGACAGGAAGAACAGGAAGTCCCATGTCGACACGGCGAACCGGCTGCGGCCGGCGGGCTCGATCTCGCGCGAGATCGCGAGCAGCGGTTTTCGCGCGAGCCAATGCAAGGCGCCGATCGCCGCATAGAGCGCCGCGAATTTCGCGAGCTGCGGCGGGTCCACCGCCAAAATATTGCCGATCAGGATTCTCTTGACGTGTTCGGCGCCTTGCGGGGCGCGGTCGACCAGAAGGATCGTCGCCGCGGTCGCGGCCACGTAGAGGATGCCGACGAAGGCCTCCTGGCTCATGATGCGGGCGATGCCGCGGGTTGCGGTGAGCAGCGCGGCGCCGATCGCGGTGAACAGCAGCGCGTAAGCGAAGCCCGCCGTGCTTGCCGGCGCATAGCCGAGCGTGAACGCGACGGTCGCTCCCAGCGCGGAAAGCTGGGCCAGCGCCAGGTCCGCGAACACGATGTTTCGCCGCAATACGTGCATTCCCAGATAGGCGTGGATCAGCACGAAGGCGACGCTCGCCGCGAACGGCATCAAGAGCAGCGAGAGCGCATCCGCCATGACTATTCGCGCCCGCCGAGCGCCGCGGCGAGTGCCGCGGTGTCGTGCTCGAACAGATCGAAATAATCCTTCACGCCGGCGACGCTTCCGACCGAGGTCGCGAGCAGCACGAACGGCGCGCCGAGCTTCTGCGCGACGAGCCGCGAGGAGTCCTCGGGCTCATAAGGCTCGTGCAGGATCGCGCGCACGTTCGCCTGGCGGCCTCCCGCGATGAGCTTTGCGAGATGCGCCGGGCTGGGCGCGACCCCCGGTTTGGGCTCGATGAAATCCACGACGTCGAGCCGGAACCGCCGCGCGAAATACGGCCACGAATTGTGGTAGGCGATCAGCTTGACGCCCGCGAAAGCCGCGAGCCGCGCGGTCCAGCCCTCGATCCGTTGTTTCAGTTCCGTCAGGAAGCGCTGGCGGTTGTCGACGATCAGAGGTGCCTCCGCGCTCGCTTGCCGCGCGAGCGCCTCGGCGATCCCGGCACTGACGACGACGGCATTCTGCGGGTCGAGCCAATAATGCGGATTGGCGACGCCGTGGGCGTGACCGGCCTCGTTCATCACGCTGTCGCCGCGGATTTCCAGCAGCGGTACGCCGGCGGAGGCGTCCACATAGCCTTCCCCTCCGCGCAGGAGCCGCTTGTCGCCGGTTCGCGCGATCAGGCCGTCGAGCCAGTAATCGTAGCCGAGCCCGATGCGGACGAGAACGTCGGCGCGGCGGACCTTGTCGAGATCGCCGGGCCGCGGCTCGAAGGCTTCCGGATCGCTGCCGGGGGGCACGAGGCTCTCGACCTCGACCAACTCGCCGCCGACCGCGGCGGCGAGCGCGGCGAGATCCGGCGTCGTCGCCACGACGCGCACGGCCGGCCCGGCCGCCGCAGGTGCCGGCGCCGGGCCGGCGATCCAAAGTGCCCCCGCAAGCGACAGACCGACAGCGTGCCGCAGCATTCAGCGCGCCGCCACCCAGGTGCTCTGGGGCACGAGGCAATGCACGGCCTTCTGCTCCGCGGTGGGCGCGGCGAGCCGGCAATCCATCACCATGCTGGCGAGCGCATAGGCATCGAGCCGGCTGAGCTTCTTCTTGTTTTGCAACAGCTCGATCATCGCCCAGGAGGCGTCGTCCATCGCCTTGTTGAGGTCGGCGTCCCGGCCGACCGTGACCAGATAATTCATGCTCTCGCGGTCCGGCAGCGTTTCGACCCGGCGCTTACCCCCCAGGCTCTTGCTGCTGAAGCAATGCAGGCCCTTGTTGACGTCGACCACCTGGCTGACGCGGCAGTCCCACGACGCCATCATCAGCTTCTCGGCAGCCTCCTTGCCGAGCTTGCGCTGCTCCATCAGAAATTTGGTGGTCTCGTCCTTGAGAATGTCGAGCGCCTTGTTGAGATCGCGGTCGATGCCGACCGTGATCCACGCGTTCCGCGTCTCGATCCGCGGCCATTCGAGCTTCATGTTCTTCAAGACTTCGACCGTGACGCTCATCTCCTTGTAGGCGGTCTCGAGCGCGGTGAGATTGATCTCGCCGTTGCCCTGAGCGGCGTGGGAATCGCCGGTCCACAGCAGCGCGCCGTTGACGAATACCGGGACGTAGAGCGCGGCGCCTTCGGTGAGGTCGCGAATGTCGAGATTGCCGGCGTAGCGGCCGGGCGGCACGGAGCTGTACTGGCCGGGCTCGGCGCGGGCGACGCCCAAAATGCCGGGGAACGGCGCGAGCGGGATCTCGATCCCGGGCGCGAACTCCGCGACCCGGCGATCGAGGTCGAGATAGAAATATTTCACCTGGCCGTCCGGGAATTTGCCCGGGAACTCGCCGAACATGCCCGGCACGTTGAAATTGGTGGCGTAGGCGCGCGGCACGATCTTGTTGATCTGCACGCGCAGCGTGTCGCCGGGCTCCGCGCCCTCGATGTAGACCGGGCCGGTCAGCGTGTGCGGGCCGCGGCCGGGGAAATCGGTGCGGGTCTTCTTGATCTGCTCGATCGTGGCGCCCGGCACGACCTGATTGTGCGCGTGCATCATCGTCTCGAATAGAATCGTGTCGCCGGAATCGACGTGCAGCACCGGCGGCTGCGCATTGTTGAACCAGCCCCATTGCGTGGTTTCGAGCGTCGCCGGCAAGACGTGGATCTTGCCCGGATAGCGCCGGGTCTGCAGCAGCCGCAGCTTTTCCTGATCCGGGGTGGAGGCCGGCACCGGCGGCACGACCGCGGGTGCGTTTTGCGCTGCCGGAGCCGTGGCGGCAGGGGCTTGCGGCGCCGTCGGTGCGGCGGGGGTGGCCTGCGGAGCGGGCGCCGCGGGAGAGGGCGGAGGAGCCGCGGGCGCCGCGGGCGCAGGCGGTTGCGGCTGCTGCGCGCTCGCGAGTGCCGCCGCCAAACCGAGCATGCAACCCGCAACGATGAGCTTCGCCGCGCGGCGCGGCGCCTGTCGGACGAGCATGGCTGATCTCCCGCAGTCTGGCTTGCCGGCGGCCGGCGAGCATTTTCGGCTGCTTTCGGGGTGGGCCGCCAAGTCTCTCTGTTTAATGCAATCCGCCGGTCGGCGCCAGAATCGCCGGATTGGCGGCGAGCCGGCCGGATGCTTGAATACGCGGCGGCCGCCGCGCCCGCGGCCTTGAGGACCGGCTGGACGGAGCGTCGTGCATGGAAATTCGCGTCGAGACTTATGTGGGTCATCGCGGCATGGCGATGCCGCAGCGCTTTCGTCTCGGCCGCGCGCGGATCGGCATCGTCGAGACCGTCGATCAATGGTTCGGACCGGATTACCGCTACATCAAGGTGCGCGGCGACGACGGCGCGACCTATATCCTGCGCGTCCACGACGTCCACGGCCATTGGGAACTGACGATGTTCAAGAGCCCGCGCGTGCGCAGCCTGCCGCATCCCTCGGCATTCGGGCGCCGGCGGCATTGACCGCGCGGCGCGCCGCATTGCCGGCATGAGGCAAGGCTGGGAGCGCAACCGCGCCGAGCTCGCGCTCGATCGCGCCGAAGTCGAGAAACTGCTCGATCCGGCGTTTCCCGCCGCGGCGGTGTTGCGCGTCGAGCCGGTGCGCGGCGGCCTCGTCAACACCAATTTCAAAATCACATTGGCGGGCCGCTCGGAACCGCTGCTGCTGCGGCTCTATCAGCGCGAAGGCGATCACGGACAGAAGGAGATTGCGCTGCTGCGCCAGCTTGCGCCGGGCGTACCTGTCCCCGCACTGCTGTACGCCGCGCGCAGCAATCCGGTCAGCGGCCACTCCTACGCAATCCTGAGCTTCGTCGAAGGCCGCAGCCTCGATGCGCTCGCGCTCGCCGGCGAAGACATTTCTTCCGCGGCGCGTACGCTCGGCGCGGCGCTCGCCGCGATCCATGCCCACAACTACGCGCAATTCGGATTTCTGGACGCCGCGCTGAACGTCATGCATCGGATCGATCTCGACCGTACGGGCCTGCTCGCCTATCTGCAGCATTCCTTCGCGGCAGGGCCCGGCGCCGAGCGGCTCGGCCCCGAGCTGATCTCCGCACTTCGCTTTTTCATCGAGCGGGAAGGGGACCGGATTGCCGCGTGGCCCGGCGCGCCCTGTCTCGTCCACGGCGATTGCAACCCGTCCAATCTGATCGTTCGCGAAGCTGCGCATGGCGGCTTCGAGCTTGCGGCGATCCTCGACTGGGAGTTTGCCTTCAGCGGCACGCCCGGATTCGATTTCGCCCACTTGCTGCGCCCGCCGCTCGGCCGCCACGCGCGCTTCGCCGAAGCGGTGGCGGCTGGCTATCGCGAGGCCGGCGGTGCGCTGCCGCCGGACTGGCGCGAAGTTGCGCGGATCACCGACCTGTTCGCCTGGATCGATATCGTGAGCCGCCCCGATGCGGGTGCGAGCGTCATCGCCGACGCACGCCACTTCATCGCGGCGATAGTCGATGGCTAGTTCGACGATAATTCCACTCGTCATGCGCGGGCTTGACCCGCGCATCCAGGCAGCTCTGCCGGTTGCGGTGCCGCTGGATGGATTGCCGGGTCAAGCCCGGCAATGACGAGTCGGAGTGATTCAGCGTAACTTGCCGGCTGATCCCCGACCCCGCTTCGCGCGCCGCTGCTCAATATGGTCGCGCAGCCGGTCGGCTGCCTGGCGCACGCGCGCATTGCCGATTTGCTTCGGCACTTCATCGTGCTCGATCGCGGCGTTCATGCGCCGCAACAGATCGGTGTCGTGCTCGTCGCGATACGGCTTCTGGTCGAGATCGGCCGGCACCTTGGTCAGCCGTTCGTCCCCGATGGTCTTCACATGCTTCTGCATGAAGCGGTCGTAGGCCCGCCAATCGATTCCGGCGGCGCGCACCGCGGCCTGCTCGGCGCGCGTCGCGATCTGGTGCGCGTGGAGGTAATGCAGGCCGAGCTGGTCGATCAGCGTCTTCTCGACTTCCTCGTGCAGGATCAGGAACCGGTCGGTATCGATGTCGCGGCCGCGGTAGCGGAACGACGGCGGCATGTGGCGATCGATGTAGATCGTCTTGCCGTCCTGGCTGTAGCCGGCGAGATAAGGGATATCGTGATTGCGGTCGAGATGCTCGACGCGCCGGACGACCGCATCGAGCGCCCGCTGCATCATCAGGCTCGACACGTACCATTCGGGCAGCCGCAATTTCTTGTGCGGCGCCTCCATGTGACAGAAGTGCCAAGGCATCGTGTCCTCCCGGGATCAGCTCGACGCGCCGCCAGTATCGGCGATTCGCAGCCCGTCCAGAACCGCGTCGCTGCTTACCTCTCCCCGGCGGGGAGAGGTCGATCCTCGCCGAAGGCGAGGATCGGGTGAGGGGATCACGATCTATTGAGGGGATCACGATCTATAACGTCCGCGACGGCCCGATCCCCCTCACCCCATCCCTCTCCCCTTCGGGGAGAGGGAGTCGAATGAGGCTCACTCCGAGCCATGGATCCGTCTGCTAGACTTGCGGCCACCTCTTTGAACCTTTTTCTCCCTGTCCGCGACCAAAGTCGGACCGCCGGATGCAAGCCACTTCGGACGAGGCGCTGATCGGGCGGATCGCGGCCGGCGACAAGCTCGCGATGCATCTGTTGTTCGCCCGCTACCACGTGCGCGTCTACCGGTTCGTGCTGCGCCTCGTCCGCGACCGAAGCCTTGCGGAGGATCTCATCAGCGACGTGTTTCTCGACGTCTGGCGCCAGGCGAGCCGGTTCGAGCGGCGCTCTTCGGTCGGCACCTGGCTGCTCGCGATCGCTCGCTACAAGGCGCTCTCGATGCTGCGCCGCCGGCCGGCGCAGCCGCTCGACGAGGAAAAGGCCGCGAGCATTGCGGATCCGGCCGACGATCCGGAGATCGCAGTGCAGAAGCAGGACAAGAGCCAGATCTTGCGCGACTGTTTGAACGGCCTCTCGGCCGAACATCGGGAAATCGTCGACCTCGTGTACTACCACGAGAAATCCGTCGAGGAGGCCGCCGGAATTCTCGGCATCCCGGCCAATACGGTGAAGACCCGGATGTTCTATGCGCGCAAGCGCTTGTCGGAATTGTTGAAAGCGGCGGGTGTCGATCGAGGTTGGCCATGACGGACGCGGACGAAACGAGCATCGATGCGCTGTTGCCCTGGCACGCGGCGGGCACGCTCGGCCGCCGCGATGCCGAGCGCGTCGAGGCCGCGCTTGCGCGCGATCCGGAGCTCGCGCGCCGCTATGCGCTCGTGCGCGAAGAGCTCGCCGAGACCGTGCGCCTGAACGAGGCGCTGGGGGCGCCGTCGCCGCGACCCTTCGAGCGGCTGATGGCGCAGATCGAGGCCGAACCGGCGGCCGGTCCTGCCCGCCGCGGGGCACGCGCGCTCGCGCGCTACTGGGAGGCCTTGCTGGTGCGGCTTTCCCCGCGCGCGCTTGCGTGGTCGGCTGCCGCGGCCGCGGTCGTGATCCTGGTGCAGGCGGGACTCCTTGCGGGGATTTTTCTTTCCGCCCCGAACCGCACCTACCGGACTGCCACGGTCGAACAACCGCGCGCGGCCGGCAGCTACGTGCTGATCGGCTTCGCGCCGCAGGCGAACGCGGCGGACATCACCCAATTTCTGGAGACCTACAAGGCCGCGATCGTCGATGGGCCGCGGGCCGGAGGCCTCTACCGCATCCGGATCGGGCAGGGTGTGCTCCCGAAGGACGAGCTCGCGCGGCTCGTGAGCCGGATGCAGCAGGAGCGCGCGGTCCGTTTCGCGGCGCCGTCCGACTGATGGCGCGGCCGCAAGCCGTGCGGCCTGCGCGGCGAATTGAAAATACCGCGGGAAAGCCGCAATTTGCATGCTCGATCGGGGCGGGGACGGTGATGGGGCCAGCGGAAACAGCGCAAGGAATCGTGCGGCGGAACAAGCTGCGGAGCATTCTCCGCGGCGCGTCGCTCGCGCTCGGCATTGGCCTGCTTGGCGCCGGCGCCCCGGGCCATGCGGCCGGCCTGCTCGGCGGATCGCATGGCGGTCCTTTGCCCAATCTCGCGCCGCTTCCCACTCCCGGCACCGGCGCGGTCCCGGCACTGGGTTCCGGATCGACGCCGGACAAGGGCACGATCATCGGGCCGAGCCTCAGCATTCCGCTTTCCCCTCCCGCGGTCGGCTCCCTCAACACTCCGCTTGCCGTCCCGGATGTCGGCTCGACGCTGCCGACCCTCTCGCCGGAGCTCAAGGACTTATCCAACAACCTTCGGCAAAATCTTTCGACGGCGACCGGTACCGCGCAGCCGATCCGCCGCGGCTTCACGCTGCCGCCGCCCGATGAGCGCCGGTTCGTGTCGAACGAAGTGGTGCTCAACGTCCCGGCCATTCCGGCGCCGGCGCTCGACGCGATCGCCGTTCGCCACCGCCTGACGCTAACCGCATCGCGCAGCGTGGCGGTCACCGGCCGCATGCTCTACCGCTGGCGCATCGACGACGGCCGCTCCGTGGCGGAGGTCATCCCCGAGCTTGCGGGCGAGCAGGGCATCGCGGCCGCACAGCCGAATTTCACCTTCGCGCTGCAGCAGCAGGCCGCAGCGCCGGCCGCTGCGAGCGAAGGTGACCCGGCCCAATACGCCGTCGCCAAGCTGCGGCTTGCCGAAGCGCACCGGTTCGCCGACGGCAAGGACGTGCTCGTGGCGTTGATCGATACCGCGGTCGACGGCTCGCATCCGGAGCTCGCCGGCGTCATCGCCGCGAGCCATGACGAGATCGGCGGCAATCCGCGTCCGGACCCGCACGGCACCGCCATGGCGGGCGCGATTGCGGCGCACGGCAGGCTGATCGGGGTCGCACCGCGCGCGCGGCTTCTCGCCGTTCGTGCCTTCGGAACGGGTCCGAGCGAGGAGGCAACGACGTTTGCGATCCTCGTTGGCCTCGACTGGGCGATCGAGCACGGCGCGCGGATCGTAAATATGAGCTTCGCGGGCCCGGCCGACCCCGCTTTGCAGGAAGCGCTCGCCAAGGCGCGCAAGAAGGGCGTGGTGCTGATCGCGGCCGCCGGGAATGCCGGACCGAAATCGCCGCCGCTCTATCCGGCCGCCGATCCCAACGTGATCGCCGTCACGGCGACCGACGCCGATGATCGGCTGTTTGCGCAGGCGAACCGCGGCAGTCATGTGGCGCTCGCGGCGCCGGGCGTCGATATTCTCGCGCCGGCGCCCGATGCCGCGATGCAGCTTGCGACCGGCACCTCGATCGCGGCCGCGCATGTGAGCGGGATTGCCGCGCTCATGATCGAGCGCAAGCCCGCGCTGCGGCCCGAGGAGGTCCGCAAGATTCTGGTCTCGACCGCCAAACGTCTGGGCGCCAAACCGCGCGACAACGATTTCGGCGCCGGGCTTGCCGACGCCCTCGACGCGGTGTCGGCGCTCGCCCCCAAGGCCGCGGCGAAATGATCGACGGCCGGCCGTAGCCCGGATGAAGCGCTGCCAAGCGGCGGCCCAAAGCGCCCGCTGATCATGATCGCCACAAGCCGGATCGAGGAATCATCACCGCGCTATCCGGGCTGGCGGGTGGTTGCGGCGTGCTTTCTGATCGAGATGTTCCTGTTCGGCTTCGGCCTCTACGGCCATGCCGTCTATCTCGCCGAATTGCAGCGGCTCTACGCTTGGCCGACTGCTCTCATCTCCACCGCGAGCACGCTGTCGTTCTTGCTCGGCTCGTTGTTGGCGGTGTTCACCAGCGAAGTCTTGGCGACTGTGGGGCCGAAGCGCTTCCTGCTGGCCGGGCTGTCGGCGCTCGCCGCTTCGACGACTCTGCTGGCATTCACGGCTTCCGCTTGGCAGCTCTACGCCGCCTACGTCCTCATGGCGTTCGGTTGGATGGGGATGGGTACGGTCGTGATCGCCACGGTCTTAAGCGCTTGGTTCGACCATCGGCGTGGGCTTGCCATCAGCTTGGCGTTCAACGGCGCGACGTTCGGCGGCATCGTGATCGCGCCCGCGCTCGTTTTTCTCGTGAGCGCCATCGGCTTCACCTCTGCGATGTTGGCGGCGACCGCCGCCATGCTGGTCGTTCTGCTGCCGGTCATCCTCGGTCTGATTCACGTGCCGGCATCCGCGACAGCGCGGTCGGGGCCACGTCCGCAGGATCCCTCGGCCTCGCAAGCCGAAGCGGCCGGCGGATCGCGCCGGCTGCTGTTGCGTAGTGCCCGATTCTGGACGATCTCGGCGCCGTTCGCGCTCGCTCTGTTGGCGCAAGTCGCCTTCATCGTGCATCAGATTGCGATTCTCCAGCCGGCGATGGGCCGTTCGCTCGCGGCGTTCGCTGTCGCGGTGACCACGACGATGGCCGTGATCGGACGGCTCTGCCTCGGCTTCGTCGTCGACCGTCTCGATCCGCGCGCGGCCACCGCCGTCTCGGTCGTGAGTCAGGCGGCCGCCCTCTTCGTCATCGCGCAGACTGCCGATGTCGACTTCCTGTTCGCTGCCTGCGCAGTCTACGGTTTTTCGATCGGGAACCTCATCACGTTGCCGCCCCTGATCATCCAACGCGAATTCGAACCAGCGGTTTTCAGCACGGTGCTCGGTCTTTCGACCGGGATCGGCGGCATCATCAGTGCCTGTGGTCCGGGTCTGATAGGTCTGGTGCGCGGCGCCACCGGCGGTTATGCGGCGGCCCTCATGCTCTGCCTGACCTTGAAGTTGATCGCAGCGGCGCTCGTGCTGCTGCGCCCACGCCGCGCCGCCGCCTGACCGCGCACTCCGGATCCAACGACGCACCGCGCGCACGCGGCCTCAGCCCACCCTATGATCTCGCAACGGCCCCGCCCCCTGGACCTTTGCCGGAAAGCTTGCCACAACAGGCCCGCCGGAGGGGAATTGGCGCGTTCCATGGCCGACGATATCGTCCTCGAAACCGAGGGCCTGACCAAGGAATTCGCGGGGTTCGTCGCGGTGCGCGACGTCAACCTGCGCGTCAAGCGCGGCACGATCCACGCATTGATCGGCCCGAACGGCGCCGGCAAGACCACTTGCTTCAACCTGCTCACCAAATTTCTCAGCCCGACACAGGGCCGCATCGTCTACAAGGGCGGCGACATCACCGGGCTGGCGCCCGCCGACGTGGCGCGGCTCGGGCTCGTGCGTTCGTTCCAGATCTCGGCGGTGTTTCCGCACCTGACCGTGCTCGAAAACGTGCGCATCGCGCTGCAGCGCAAGCGCGGCGGCTCGTTCGATTTCTGGCGCTCGAAGCGCGTGCTCGACGCACTCAACGGCCGCGCGCTCTCGCTCATCGCCGACGTCGGCCTCTCGGCGTTCGCCGGCTGGAAGGCGGTCGAGCTGCCCTATGGGCGCAAGCGTGCGCTCGAGATCGCGACCACGCTCGCCCTCGATCCGGAAATGCTGCTGCTCGACGAGCCGACCGCCGGCATGGGACATGAGGACATCGACCGCGTCACCGCGCTGATCCGCAAAGTGTCGGCCGATCGCACCGTGCTGATGGTCGAGCACAATCTCAGCGTCGTCGCCGATCTTTCCCATTGCATCACCGTGCTCACCCGCGGCCGCATCCTCGCCGAAGGCGACTACGCGACGGTGTCGCAGAACCCCGAGGTTCGCGAGGCCTATATGGGGGTCGGCCATGCTTGACCAGCGGAGCTCGGCGCCGCTGCTCGCGATCGAGGCGCTGGAGGCCTGGTACGGCGAATCCCACATTCTGCACGGCGCGAGCTTCGACGTGCGCCCGGGCGAGGTGGTTACGCTGCTCGGCCGCAACGGCGCCGGCAAGACCACGACGCTCAAGGCGATCATGGGCATCGTCGGCCAGCGCAAGGGCTCGGTGAAATTCGAGGACAAGGAGCTGATCGCGCGCAGCTCGGACCAGATCGCGCGCGCCGGCATCGCCTTCTGCCCGGAGGAGCGCGGCATTTTTTCGAGCCTCGACGTCGAGGAGAATCTTTTGCTGCCGCCGCAGATCAAGCCGGGCGGGCTCCCGGTCGAGGCGATTTTCGCGCTGTTCCCCAATCTCAAGGAGCGGCTGCGCAGCCAGGGCACCAAGCTGTCCGGCGGCGAGCAGCAGATGCTGGCGATCGCCCGCATCCTGCGCACCGGCGCGCGCCTCTTGCTGCTCGACGAGCCGACCGAAGGCCTCGCGCCGGTGATCATCCAGCAGATCGGCAAGACCATTGGCGCGCTCAAGGCGCAGGGCTTCACCATCCTCTTGGTCGAGCAGAATTTCCGCTTCGCCTCGACGGTCGCGGACCGCTATTACATCATGGAGCACGGCAAGATCGTGGACCGGTTCGCCAATTCCGAGCTCGACGCCAAGCTCGGAACGCTACACGAATATCTCGGCGTATGAGCACCAACCAGGGAGCAAACAGATGAAGCGTCTATTCGGCATGGCGCTCGCCGCCGGCGCGCTTGCGTGCGGTACGGCGTTCGCGCAGAGCGACGATGTCACCAAGATCGGCGTGCTCAACGACATGTCGGGCCTTTATGCCGACATCACCGGTCCCGGCTCGGTCGTCGCTGCCCGGCTGGCGGTCGAGGATTTCGGCGCCGCCCAGAAGGGCATGAAGGTCGAGATCGTCAGCGCCGACCACCAGAACAAGCCGGACGTCGGCACCAACATCGCGCGCAGCTGGATCGACGTCGACAAGGTCGACGTCATCGTCGACGTGCCCACCTCCTCCGTCGCGCTCGCCATCAACGAGGTGGTGCGGGAGAAGAACAAGGTGTTTCTCGTCTCCGGCGCCGCAGCCTCGGATCTCACCGGGCCCAAGTGCTCGCCCAACACCGTGCACTGGACCTACGACACCTGGGCGCTCGCCAACGGCACCGGCAAGGCGCTGGTGAAGACCGGCGGTGACACCTGGTTTTTCCTGACTGCCGATTATGCGTTCGGACATGCACTCGAGCGCGACACGGCGGCGACGGTGGAAGCGAACGGCGGCAAGGTGCTGGGCAAAATCCGGCATCCGCTCAACACCAGCGATTTCTCCTCCTACCTACTGCAGGCGCAGGCTTCCAAAGCCAAGGTCATCGGGCTCGCCAACGCCGGCGGCGACACCATCAACTCGATCAAGCAGGGCGCCGAGTTCGGCATCGTCAAGGGCGGGCAGAACTTCGCCGGCCTTCTGGTCTTCATCAGCGACGTGCATTCGCTGGGGCTTGCGACCGCGCAAGGCCTGGTGCTGACCGAATCCTGGTACTGGGACTTGAACGACGCCAACCGCGAATTCGCCAAGAAATTCGCCGCGGCCAACAAGGGCAAATATCCGACCATGGTCCAGGCCGGCGTCTACAGCGCCGTGACGCATTATCTCAAGGCCGTCGAGGCGCTGAAAAACGACGAGGACGGCAAGGCCGTGGTCGCGAAGATGAAAGAGACGCCGACCGACGACAAGCTGTTCGGCAAGGGTACGATCCGCGCCGACGGCCGCAAGATCCACGACACGTTCCTGTTCGAGGTGAAGAAGCCCGAGGAATCCAAATATCCGTGGGACTATTACAAGGTGCGGGCGACCATTCCGGCCGCCGAAGCCTTCCGTCCGCTGAAAGACGGCGGCTGCCCGCTGGTCAGCGGCTGACCTTGTTTTCCGGTCGCAAAACCGAGCGGCAAACGCGCTTCTTCACCTCTCCCCGATGGGGAGAGGTCGCCGCGCGGAGCGCGGCGGGTGAGGGGGTTAAGATCTGCACCGTACAACGACGCTCCCGTCCCCCTCACCCCATCCCTCTCCCCTCCGGGGAGAGGGAAGAGAACGCGGCTCGTTCTGTGGCGGGCATGCCGCTTGCGCTTGTGGAAAGTGTCGCGAAAAGCGAGCGGCATACGCGCTTCTCCTCTCCCCTTGTGGGAGAGGGTGGCCGATCCGAGTGCAACGAGGATCGGGTGGGTGAGGGGTCCTGCACCATCAAAGCAACCCCTCACCCGGCGCCTCACTTCGTTCGGCGCCACCCTCTCCCACAAGGGGAGAGGGGAAGCGCGAGCGGCAAGGCCGAGTGCCGATGTGGCGACGCCGAGTGTCTGAGATGAGTCGAAGCGAGACAAACGCATGCTGACGTTCGACATCTTCGGCGTTCCCTCCCAGGCGCTGTTCGCCCAGCTCGTGCTCGGGCTGATCAACGGCTCGTTCTACGCGCTGCTCAGCCTCGGCCTCGCCGTCATCTTCGGCATGCTCAACATCATCAATTTCACCCACGGCGCCCAATACATGATGGGCGCGTTCGCGGCCTATCTGCTGCTGCAGTACCTCGGCGTCAGCTATTGGTGGTCGCTTCTGCTGGCGCCGATCGCGGTCGGGTTCACCGGCGTGCTCGTCGAGCGGCTGTTTCTGCGTTGGCTCTACAAGCTCGACCACCTCTACGGCCTGTTGCTCACGTTCGGGCTCGCGCTGATCATTCAGGGCCTGTTCCAGAACTATTACGGCTCCTCCGGGCTGCCCTACCGCGTGCCGGACCAGCTGCAGGGCGCGCAGAATCTCGGCTTCATGTTCCTGCCGATCTACCGCGGCTGGGTGATCGCGGTGTCGCTGATCGTGTGCTTCGCCACCTGGTTCGTGATCGAGCGCACGCGGCTCGGATCGTATCTGCGCGCCGCGACCGAGAACCCGGCGCTGGTGCGCGCCTTCGGCATCAACGTGCCGCGGATGATCACGCTCACCTACGGGTTCGGCGTGGCGCTCGCGGCGCTCGCCGGCGTGATGGCGGCGCCGGTCTACAACGTGAGCCCGCTGATGGGCACGAACCTCATCATCGTGGTGTTCGCCGTGGTGGTGATCGGCGGGATGGGCTCGATCATGGGCGCGGTCGTCACCGGCTTCGGCCTCGGCCTGATCGAGGGCCTGACCAAGGTGTTCTTCCCGCAGGGCTCCGACACCGTGATCTTCGTCATCATGGCGATCGTGCTCCTGATCCGGCCCGCGGGGCTGTTCGGAAGGACCGCCTGAGATGGAAGCCGTCGCCGAGCCGGTCGTCGCCGCCGAGCGCACCCGCGCCAAGTGGAGCGAGCCCGTCGCCTTCGTGGTGATGACGCTCGCCTTCATCGTCGCCCCCTACGCCGGCGCCTACCCGGTTTTCCTGATGAAGGCGCTGTGCTTTGCGCTGTTCGCCTGCGCGTTCAATTTGTTGATCGGCTATGTCGGCCTGCTCTCGTTCGGCCATGCGCTGTTCTTCGGCTGGGCAAGCTATGTGAGCGCCCACGCGGCGAAGGTCTGGGCGCTGGACCCGGCGCTCGCGATCTTGACCGGCGTCGCGGTCGCGGCCGGGCTCGGCGTCGTCGCCGGCGCGATCGCGATCCGCCGCCAGGGCATCTATTTCGCCATGATCACGCTGGCGCTGGCGCAGATGATGTATTTCTTCGCCGTGCAGGCGCCGTTCACCGGCGGCGAGGACGGCATCCAGGCGGTGCCGCGCGGGCGCGCTTTCGGCCTTCTCGATCTCTCCCAGCAGATGAACATGTATTTCTTCGTGCTCGCGATATTTCTCGCCTGCTTCCTGTTGATCTACCGCATCATCCATTCGCCGTTCGGCGAGGTGCTCAAGGCGATCCGCGAGAACGAGCCGCGCACGATCTCGCTCGGCTACAAGACCAACCGCTACAAGCTCGTCGCCTTCGTGCTCTCGGCGACGCTCGCCGGGGTCGCCGGCGCCACCAAGGCGATCGTGTTCCAGCTCGCTTCGCTCACCGACGTGCATTGGAGCATGTCGGGCGAGGTCGTGCTGATGACGCTGGTCGGCGGGCTCGGCACCGTGTTCGGGCCGGTGGTCGGCGCGATCACCATGGTCAGCATGGAGAATTATCTCGCCCAGGCCGGCCAATGGGTGACGGTGATCCAGGGCGTGGTGTTCGTCGTGGTCGTGCTGCTGTTCCGCCGCGGCATCATCGGCGAGCTCGCCAACGCCCTGAAGATCCCGCTGTAGAGGTATGTCATGGCCGGGCTGGTCCCGGCCATCCACGTCTAATTTAAAGATCGACAATCAAGTCGTGGATGCCCGGCGCACGGCCGGGCATGACGGGGACTCCCGTCAGTTTTCCACAGGCGATTCGCGGCGTGCCGCGTTTGCGGTTGCGCCCCACGCGGCTCCGCGACAGGTTGGAAACCGGGCCGAATCATGGTTTGTGCGGCTCAGCGTCCGTTGTGTCCGCGTAAAAGTCGAATCGCGTCATCGTTCATCCGCGTATTCGTTGCGGGGTCATGTCCAGAAAAGTCGAAGTTTGGGATCCGGGCGAGATCGCCCGGCGCTGGCGTGGGTTGGCCGAGCGCCGGCGCGCGCATTTCATCGAGCTCTACCGCAGCGGGCGGTGGAAGCGCTATTACAACGAGCAGGAATTTCTGGCCTGCGTCCGCAAGATCGCGGCCGAGATCGAATCCTGGGACGCCTTGGCGATGCCCGAGCCCGAGCCCGTGCTGCTGAAACAGGCGAGCTGAACCCGCCGTCCGCGTCGCTGGCGTCGCACTTCTATTCCGTATTTTCCGTTCACTCGTCATGCGCGGGCTTGACCCGCGCACCCATACGGCTGTTCCGTTTCGAGGGCCGGCATGGGTTGCCGGTCGAGCCCGGCAATGACCGGGAAACACCGTGCCGGACATGACCCCTCAGGAACGCAGCATTCTCGAGTGGCTTGCCGCGCAGCGGCCGGCCATGCTGGCGCTGCTCGAAGAGCTCGTGAACACCGACAGCGGCAGCTACGACAAGCACGGCGTCGATGCGGTCGGCGCACGATTGAGAAAATTTCTCGAGAGCCACGGCATTGCTCCCGAGGTCATCCCTGATGCGCGTTTCGGCGATGCGCTTCGCGCGAGCGTCGGCTCGGGCCCGAACACCACCATCCTGCTGATGGGACATCGCGACACGGTATTTCCGCAGGGCGAGGTCTCGCGCCGGCCGTTCCGTACCGAGGGCGCACGCGCCTATGGGCCGGGCGTGGCCGACATGAAGCCGGGCCTCGTGATGAACGCGTTCGTGCTCGCCGCGTTCGCGAAATTCGGCGGCGCGCCGGCGCCGCTCGTTAGCCTCTTCACGGGCGACGAGGAGATCGGCTCGCCGT
>JBKPDF010000082.1:0-27936 GCA_046727735.1 Pseudomonadota bacterium
CCGCCCAGGTCGGCCGCGCCGGCGCGCGGCGAAACCCGGCGGCGCGCTCGATGCGCTCGCGCAGGCCGGGCGGGGGCGGCGCCAGCGGAAACTGCATGCGCAGCGCGCGCTGCAGCGCCTCGATGCGGTCGCGCTCGGCCGCAAGCGCCGGATATTCCGCCATGCGCGCTTCGAGCGCCCGCGCATTCGCGGGATCGAGCTCGCCGTCCACATAGGCGTGGACCAGCAGGCGATCGTCATCGTCGGACGTTTGCTTCATATCGGATTCCACAGATCTTCGTCGTCCCCGCGCAAGCGGGGACCCATGACCACAGTGCGATAGGTCAGATTCGTGGTCATGGGTCCCGGCTCGCGGCTGCTGCGCAGCCCCGGATCAAGTCCGGGCCAGGCTCTTGGCCGGGACGACGGAGTAGAGCATCTCGTCATCGCTCGTCCTTTCCGATCATCGTCATCAGCCGCTGCCGCGCCCGCGCCAGCCGCGACATCACCGTGCCGATCGGCACGCCGGTGACCGCGGCGATCTCCTTGTAATCCAGCCCCTGCAGGTCGCGCAGCACCAGCGTCTCGCGGAACGGCGGTGGCAACTGCCCGATCGCGGCCTGAAGCCGCGCGGCGTCGGCCTTGGCGATCAGCGCGGCTTCCGGGGTCTTGTTGGCCGCCTCCGTATCTCCGCCGCCGCGGGAAAACTCCGCGCGCTCGACCGCTTCGAGATCGTCGGTCATGACCAGCGCCGCGGGCCGATTCTTGCCGAGCCAAGTATAGGCTGTGTGGCGCACGATGGTCAGCATCCAGGCGCGGGCGTTGGCGCCGGAGAATCGGGAGATCCCGCGCAGCGCCCGCAGGCACGCGTCCTGGACCACGTCCTCGGCATCGGCGCGGTTGCCCGTGAGCCAGCGCGCCAGTGCGAAGGCGTCGCCGAGATGCGGCAGCACCACGCGTGCGAACAATGCCCTTTCGTCCTCGCCGCTCACGCGCTCCCCGCCGGCCGGCCGCAGCTGCCCTACGAACTCCATGCGCATGCATGCCTCGGCCTGCGGCGGTTTACGCCGAATCTTTCCCGGCGCAACGTTCGTCGCGGAAGGAAGACTCGCCCGAGGCGAGATCTATTCCCGGGCTCTTACCTCCCCTGCAGGGGAGGTCGCCGCGCGCAGCGCGGCGGGTGGGGTGCGGTCCGAACGCTCACACACCCCCACCCGGCTCGCCGCTGCGCGTCGAGCCGACCCTCCCTTCCGGGGAGTGATCATCAGTATCCGCGGCTCCACCAGAAGCAGTAGCGCTCGACGTTGCCGGCGAGATATCGCTGGTAGTCCTGGGAAGTCTGGTACTTCTCGAGCTTGACTTCCTTCATGGCGGTGTCGGGGCACTTGCCCTGGTCGGCGGCCTGCTTCACCTCGGCGGAAAGCTCCTGCATGAAGCCGAGCAGGTTCTTGACGTCCTCCTTGGTGCCGAGCCGGCCGGGATGGCCGGGGATCAGCCGTTCCCAATCCATCGCCATTACTTTTTTGAGCGAATCCTCCCACTCGATCGGCCAGGTATCCGGCATGTTGCGGAAGTGCACGGATTCGATCGGAATGAAGTCCACGGCGAACAGCAGTTTCTCCTTCGGCAGCCGCATCACCAGCATGTTGTCGGAATGATTGCGGCCGACATAGCTGAGCTCGAGCTCGGTGCCGCCCAGTCTCAGCGTTCGCGTATCGTCGACGACTTCGTCGGGGATCACGACGTCGGGGTGGCGCAGCTGCTCGAGATGTTCCTTCGCGCGCTTGTGGGCGATGAAGACGGCGCCGAGATCCTTGAACGGCTTGCCGCCGGCGATGTGGTCGTAATGATGATGGCTGTAGACCACGTATTTGATGGGCGCAGGCGTGATCTTCTTGATCTCGTCGATGTAGGTCGCCACCGCCTGCGGGCGCAGATAGCCGCTCGGGTCGGTGGCGATCACGCCCTCCGGCGTGACCACGAACATCGACTGATAGCCCCGATAACGGAAAATGTAGACATTGTCGGTGCCGTCGACCTTGCGTCATGAAGGCCGGCTGCGGCGGGGCGGCGGCGGGCGCGGGCGCCGGTGCGGGCTGGGTCTGTGCGAGCGCCGTCGCGGGCAGCAGCAAACAAGCAAGCAGGATCGGCAGCAATCGCATCGTCGCCTCCCTGGTAACGTTTGCCGGAGTGTTTTGCCGGAATGCTCCAGCGCCGGTCCGGGAAGCTCAAATCACCTTTGGTTGATGGATGCGGGGCTATATGCGGCTATATGCGGCGGGCAAATCCGTTTCGTTCCCAACTCCGGCGCGGGAAGGAGTCGCCCGGTCCTATTCCTGGCCGGCGCCGGCCCCGACATAGCCGGCGATTTTCCACCCGCCGGCGTCCTTCTGATAGCAGAGCTGATCGGCCCCGACCGGAGAGAGCGCGTTGCCGGGCGCATACCCGACCTTGCCGGCCGGCGTGACGACCTTCAGCCAGTCGCCGGGGTTCTCGTCCGGAAGTATGCGCACCATCACCATGCCGAGCTTCTCGACGACGGCGGCGCCGGTCTCGGGCTTGGCCCGGATTTCCACGCCGTTCGTCGTAGGATAGGCCCAGTCGCTCGGTTCGGTGTGCGTGCTCTGCGCGATCTTCTCCATCTCGTCCTCGTTGAAGCTCGGCGTTGCCGGGCTGCACACCACCCCCTTCATTTCCGGCAGCGTGGCCGCCGTCGCCTCGGCAGCGTAGTTCCCCAAAGCTTGCCACCCGGAGCCGTCCGGCGCGTCGAGCCCGAGCGCCGCGGCGAGATTGTCGATCCCGGACTTCTTCGCATCGGCGTCGTTGCTGTCCTCGCGCTGCCAGAAGAAGCCCTTGGTCACCACCTTGCCGGCGAGCGCCGCCCGATCCTTTTTCTTGGCGATGTCGCCGAGCTCTTTGCGGAACGCGTCGAGGCTCGCATCGCTCTGCCGCACCGGCACCGTGACCGCGACCGATTTGTACGGCCCCGGCGGCGCCGGGTCCTGAGCCGCGGCCGAGCGCGGGACGGCAGCGAGCAGCGCGAGCGCAATCGAAACGAAGCAGACCTGGCGCATTACGGTTTCTCCTCGACGGCGGGCGGCCGAGCGGCGGCAATCCGGCACGAAATTGCCGCAGAATTGCGGCTCGTTGAGATGCCGTCAAATTCCGGAATGGCCCGACGGGCCAGATCCGGAACCCATGACCACCAGACCGCGAAACGTGCACAACCCCGCTGCCCCTGTTCATGGGTTCCGGGTTCGCGCCTGAGCCTGCCCCGCACTTGACGCGGGGGCGCGCCCCGGAACGACGCGCACCCGGCAACCTTTCCAAACTTTCACGTGGCGGTCATCGGCCGTTCAGGTACACGGCTGCACTCTCGATAGCATCGAGCACCGCCGTCCGCGGGAGGATCGATGAATCGCGATGCCAAGGCGGAAGCTGCGCTGGCGCTGCACCGGTTCGGACTGGGGCCGCGGGCGGGCTCGATCGCCGCCACCGCTCCGGACCCTCGCGGCGCACTCCTGGCGGAACTCGATCGGCCTGCGATCGGCCGCATCGGCGATCCCGATCTGCTCGCGAGCGGCGAAGCCGCACGCGCGGCTTTCCATTTCCGCCAAGAGCAGCGCGCACAACGTCTCGCTCAGCGCGGCGAGCGCGAGATGGAAAAGCAGGCGGCCGTCGCTCCGCCTGAGCCCGCCGCGCCGGCCGATGGCGGCGCCAATATGGCGAGCGACATGGCGGCCGCGCCGCGGGAAAATCCGGCGACGGCCAAGCCCAAGCGCGATCCCGGACCCGGTATTCCGCAACAGCTTTACCTCGAAGAGGCCAAGGCGCGCATCGACGCCGCGCTCGGCGCCGATCTCGGCTTCGTCGAGCGGCTGGTCTGGTTCTGGTCCAACCATTTCTGCGTGTCCGCCGACAAAGGCGGGGTACGCCCGCTCGCCGGCGCGTTCGAGCGCGAAGCGATCCGCGCCCATGTGCTCGGCCGGTTCGCCGACATGCTGCTTGCGGTCGAGAGCCATCCGGCAATGCTGGTCTATCTCGACAATGCGCGCTCGATCGGCCCGGACTCGCTCGCGGGCCGCAACCGCGGCAAGGGGCTGAACGAGAACCTGGCGCGGGAAATTCTCGAGCTGCATACGCTCGGGGTGCGCACCGGCTACACCCAAGAGGATGTGACCGGCTTCGCGCAAGTGATCACCGGCTGGACCGTGGTCCCGCCCAAGCAGGATGCCGAGCGCGGCGGCGAGTTTTGGTTCAACCCGCGCATGCACCAGCCGGGCGAGCAGCGCGTGCTGGGGAAGACCTATGCGGAGGACGGCGTCGGGCAGGGGCGCGCGGTCCTGCTCGATCTCGCGCGCCGCGCGGCGACCGCGCACCACCTCGCCGAAAAGCTCGCGCGTGCGTTCGTGGCCGATGCGCCGCCGCCCGCGCTGGTCGAGAGGCTTGCGAAAAACTTTCTGGACAGCGACGGCGATCTGAAGGAGCTGGCGAAGGCAATGTTGAGAGCGCCCGAGGCGTGGGCTGCGCCGCGCGCAAAACTCAAGCCGCCGGGCGAGTGGATCGTGGCCTCGCTGCGCGCGACGGGCAGCTCGCCGCCCGACATCCGGTTCGTGTTGCAAGCGCACAATCTGCTCGGCGCGCCGCTGTGGCGGCCGCCGGCGCCGAAAGGATTTCCCGACGATAGTGCCGCGTGGCTGGACGGGCTTGCGGGGCGCCTCGACATCGCCAATCAGTTCGCGCGGCGGATGGCGCCGCTGGTCGACCCGGAAGCTGCCGTCGATCTGGCGCTGGGACCGCTCGCCTCTACCGAGACGCGGCAAGCGGTTGCGCGCGCCGAGAGCCGCCCCCAGGCGCTGGCACTGCTGCTGATGGCACCGGAATTCCAGAGGAGATGACGCGCCGTGACTGATGAAACCGGCGTCATCCCGGTCAAGCGACGCGAAGCGTCACGCTCAACCTCTCCCCGCCGGGGAGAGGTCGGCTCGCGCAGCGAGCCGGGTGAGGGGGTCACGATTTATCGAACAAGTCTCATTCCGATCCCCCTCACCCCACCTCTCTCCCCTGCGGGGAGAGGGAGGCGCGTAGCGCTCGCATTCGCGAAATTTTCCACCCCGATCTCGGGAGCAAGCCGATGCGCCTGACCCTCCATGCTCCGTCGCGACGCGAGCTTTTGCTCGCATCCGGCGTGCTGTTCGCCTGGGCGCATCTGCCGAAAGTCGCGCGCGCGGAGGGGCGCGATCCGCGGTTCCTGGTGATCGTGCTGCGCGGCGCGCTCGACGGGCTCGCGGCGGTCGCTCCGGTCGGAGATCCGGATTGGATTCGGCTGCGGGGCGACAAGGCACTGATATTGGACGGCCCGAATCCGGCGCTCGCGCTCGACAGCTTCTTCGCGCTCAATCCGGCGATGCCCAACGTGCATCGTCTCTACCGCGCCGGCCAAGCGATGTTCGTGCATGCGACTGCGACCCCATACCGCGAACGTTCGCATTTCGACGGCCAAGACGTGCTCGAAAGCGGGCTCGAACGGCCGGGCGCGGCCGATACGGGCTGGCTCAACCGGGCACTGGCCGCGCTGGAGCCGGCCGGCCTCACCGCGCGGAGCAAGCGGGAAGCCTTCGCGGTCGGGCCGGTGACGCCGCTCGTCGTGCGCGGGTCGGCGCCGGTGCTCTCCTGGACGCCGCCGCGCCTGCCGCCCGCGAGCGACGACACGATTCAGCGCCTCGCGGATCTCTATCGCCATACCGATCCGGCGCTGGCGCGCGTGCTCGAGGAGCGCATGGGTGTTGCGGCGATCGCGCGCGCGGGCGGGATGGACGAGCGCGCGGCCGGAAAGCCGAATGCTCCCGCAGCCGGCGGTGCCGCGCAGGTGCGGGCGTTCTTTGCGGAGTCCGCCGGCGCCGCGGCGAAGTTTCTGTCGCGGCCGGACGGCCCGCGCATCGGCGCGCTCGCCTATGACGGCTGGGACACTCATCAAGATGAGGGCGCGGTCGGCGGCCGGCTTGCCGCGCTGCTCGGCGCGCTCGACGGTGCCATTGCGGCGATCGAGAGCGGCATGGGCACCGCCTGGGCGGAGACCGCGGTCGCGGTGGTGACCGAGTTCGGGCGCACCGCGCACATCAACGGCACCGACGGCACCGACCACGGCACCGCAACAATCGCGCTGCTCGCCGGCGGCGCGCTGAAGGGCGGCCGCGTCATCGCCGATTGGCCCGGCCTGCGCGATGCCGATCTGCACGAGGGCCGCGACCTCAAGCCGACGATCAATCTGCCCAGCGTGCTCAAGGGCGTGCTGAAGGATCACTTGCGCATGGACGAGGAGGTGCTGGCCACGCGCGTGTTCCCGGGCAGCGGCCTGGCGAAGCCGATGCCGGGTCTCGTCGCCAGCGCCTGATCTTTTCTCCGCAGAGCGCGACACGACAATCTCTTCACCTCTGCCCAGTGGGAGAGGTCGCCGCGCGGAGCGCGGCCCATTGATTATGACAATTGGCCCGATCCCCTCACCCCATCGTCTCCCCTCCGGGGAGAGGCCCGCTCGAAGCCATCGCCGTACTTGTTGGTGCGCGGCGAGTCACTCTGCCGCTGCGGTCGCCGGGCTCCAGTCGATCGGCACGTATCCGGGCTGGCTCGCGACGCGCTTGAGCCAGCCGCGTACGGCCGGGAACGCCGAGAGATCGAAATCGCTCTCGTGCGCCACGTGCGTGTAAGCATAGAGCGCAATGTCGGCGATGGTGTAGCGGTTCGCGGCGAAGAAGCGGTGGGCGGCGAGATGCTTCTCCATCACGGAGAGCGCCTGATAGCCTTTTTCCATCCAGTCCTCGAGCGAGTGGCGCTGCAGCTCGCGCCCGCCTTTGACCAGGGTGAGCCAGAACCGGGCTTGGCCGAGGTTGGGCTCGAGCGAATGCTGCTCGAAGAACATCCATTGCAGGGCTTCGGCCCGGTCGATGCGATCCTCCGGCGCGAGCGGAGTGCCGCCGGCGATGTACCAGAGGATCGCGTTCGATTCCGGCAGATAGCGCCGCGGCGCGACTTCCAGCAGCGGCACGTGGCCGCTGGGATTCTTCGCCAAGAACTCGGGCGTCCGGGTCTCGCCTTTGACGATGTCGAGCTCCACGAGGCGGTAAGGGATCCCGAGCTGTGCCAGCGCTAGCCGGACCTTGTAGGAATTTCCCGACCATTGCATCGAATAAAGCGTGTAGCTCGCGCCTTGGCGTCTCATCCCCGTGTCCTCGTCGTTGTTCGTTGCCGCCGCATGCGAGTGCGCCGCAGAAGCGGAGCGCCATGAAGCGGATTGGATCCGGCGATTGCAAGGCCCGTGTGACGGGCCCGCGCAAAACGCCGTGAGCGATGCCCGCCGCCGCCGAAATCGAGAACAATGGTTTCTCATCCGGCTGGCGAAGGAAAGATCATTCCGCGCTGCATCAGCGAAAGCGATGGTTCGCATCTGCGAATTCGATCGCGCTCGAGCCTCTGAGGCTCGGCGCATCGCGCTTCGTGCTCCGGATGAGGTTCGGTGGGAATCACCGGGGATTTTTGCTTGCCGAGCATGTGCAGGCGCATTAGGAGGAGCCGAAGTCGATTCTGCCCGGCGAACCCGGAGAACGCCATGGCCTTGCTTGCGGACACCTTGTCGCGCGTGAAGCCGTCTCCCACCATCGCGGTGACGGACAAGGCGCGCCAGCTCAAAGCCGCGGGCCGCGACGTGATCGGGCTCGGCGCCGGCGAGCCGGATTTCGACACCCCAGAGAACATCCGCGAAGCCGCCAAGCGCGCCATCGACGCCGGGCACACGCGCTACACCGCGGTGGACGGAATTCCCGAGCTCAAGGCGGCGATCGCGCGCAAGTTCAAGCGCGAGAACGAGCTCGATTATCAAACGTCGCAGATCAGCGTCGGCACCGGCGGCAAGCAAGTGCTCTACAACGCGCTCGCGGTGACGCTCAACCCCGGCGACGAGGTCATCGTGCCGGCACCGTACTGGGTGAGCTACCCGGACATGGTGCTGCTCGCGGGAGGCACGCCGGTCAGCGTGCCGACCAAGGCCGAGCGCGGCTTCAAGCTCGAGCCCGAGGCGCTCGACAAGGCGATCACGCCGAAGACCAAATGGTTGATCCTGAACTCGCCTTCAAACCCGACCGGTGCCGCCTATACGCGCGCGGAATTGAAAGCGCTCACCGAAGTACTGCTGCGCCATCCAGACGTTTGGGTGCTCACCGACGACATGTACGAGCATCTGGTCTACGACGATTTCGCTTTCACCACTCCGGCGCAGGTCGAGCCGAAGCTCTACGACCGCACGCTCACCGTGAACGGCGTGTCGAAGACCTATTGCATGACGGGCTGGCGCATCGGGTACGGCGGCGGCCCCCAGCACCTGATCGATGCCATGGCGACGCTGCAGTCGCAGTCGACGTCCAATCCGTGCTCGATTGCGCAATGGGCCGCGGTCGAGGCGCTGAACGGCCCGCAGGACTTCATCCCGAAGCACAACAAGGTGTTCAAGGAGCGCCGCGATCTGGTGGTATCCATGCTCAACCAGGCGCGCGGCATCAGTTGTCCGAAGCCGGAAGGCGCGTTTTATGTCTATCCGTCGTGCGCGGGAACGATCGGCCGCACCTCGCCGTCGGGCAAGAAGCTCGAGACCGACGAGGATTTCGTCACCGAGCTGCTGGAAGCCGAGGGCGTGGCGGTGGTCCAGGGTACCGCGTTCGGCCTGGCACCGGCGTTCCGCATCTCTTACGCCACCAAGACCGACGATCTCGAAGAGGCCTGCCGCAGGATCCAGCGCTTCTGCGGCAATCTCACCTGAGGCTGTTTCCTGCCCCGTCATCCCGGCCAGCGGCGCGTCGCGCCCCGTGAGCCGGGATTCATGCACTCGGATCAGGCCGCAATGCGGTGGTAGTGGATTCCGGCCCTCGCGCAAGTGCGCGCGGCCGGAACGACGGCCGCGATGCAGTCGCTTTCCCGGCGCGGCTCCTGTATCCTGACACGGGCCGACAGGGGAACTCAGTCACAGGGGGAATGTCATGATCCGTTCGTGGTGCAAGGGTGTGCTCGCGGCGCTGGCGCTCGCGGCTTTTGCCGGATCGGCCGGCGCGCAATCTGGCGTCCAGGCCGGCGTGCTCGAGTGCCGCGGCTCGGGGTCGATCGGCTTCGTCATCGGCTCGGTGCACGAGTTCACCTGTGTTTTCCGCGCGGCCGCCGGTCCTGTGTTTCCCTATCATGGGATCGTGCGGAAGGTCGGTCTCGACCTCGGCGTGACTGAAGGATCGGTGCTCGGATGGGCGGTTTTCGCCCCGACGCGCGACATCGGTCCGGGCGACCTCGCCGGCAGCTACGCCGGGGTGACCGCCGGCGCGGCTGTGGGAGTGGGCGGTAATGCCAACGTGTTGGTCGGCGGCTCGAACAGCTCGATTTCGCTGCAGCCGCTGAGCCTGCAGGGCCAGACCGGGCTCAATCTCGCGGTCGGGGTCGCGGCTCTCGAATTGCGCTACGGCCCTTGATCGCCGGTACGCCGGGGCGGCGCGCATCCAAAGGTCGGCCGCGCCATCGCTGATCGCACTCGGCGCGTTCGCGCCGCGGTGGCCTTCGGCCCCCGCCTTGCGCTACGCTCGCTGCGGGTACGAGCCAAGAATACCCGATCAGGGAGATGCGTATGGGACAGAACGGAGGCACGAGTCCAAAGGGCCCCCGGTGCGTTGCACTGGTCGGCCCGTTCCAGAGCGGCAAGACCACGCTGCTCGAAGCGATCCTGGCCCGCACCGGCGCGATCCAGCGCCAAGGCACGGTCGAAGCCGGCACGACGGTCGGCGATGCCGGAGCGGAATCGCGCCACCATCGCATGAGCGTCGAGCTTTCGGTCGCCTCGACCAATTTCCTGGGCGATATTTATACGTTCGTCGATTGTCCCGGCTCAATCGAGTTCATTCACGACATGCGCGCGGCGCTGCCCGGCGTCGATGCCGCAGTCGTGGTGTGCGAAGCCGACGAGCGCAAGGTCCCGCAGCTGCAGCTGGTGCTGCGCGAGCTCGAAGAGCTGCGCATCCCGCGCTTCCTGTTCCTCAACAAGATCGACAAGGCAGACAAACGCGTCCGCGAAACCCTGAAGATCCTGCAGCCGGCGTCGCGCGTCCCGTTGGTGCTGCGCCAGATTCCGATCTGGTCGGACGACATCATCACCGGATTCGTCGATCTCGCGCTGGAGCGCGCCTTCATCTACAAGGAGCATGCTCCCTCGGAGATCGTGGCGCTCGACGAGCATCTCGAACGCGAGCGCGAAGCACGCTTCAGCATGCTGGAGAAGCTCGCCGACCACGACGACGAGCTGATGGAGCAGCTGCTCGAGGACATTCCGCCGCCGCGCGACAAGGTTTTCGACGATCTCGCCAAGGAGCTGCGCGACGGCATCATCTGCCCGGTGCTGATCGGGTCGGCCACCCGCACCAACGGCGTGCTGCGCCTGCTCAAGGCGCTGCGCCACGAGGCACCCGGCATCGCCCAGACCGTGCAGCGGCTCGGCCTGACCGCAACCGGCGAGGCCCTCGCCTACGTGATGAAGACCCTCCACACCACGCACGGCGGCAAGATGTCGATCGCGCGGGTGCTCGCGGGGTCGATCGCCGAGGGCGCGATGCTGATGGGCGCCTCGGGAACCGCCGATCGCGTCTCCGGCGTCTTCAAGCTCACCGGCCAGAGCAGCGAGAAGCGCGGCGCCGCCGCGGCGGGCGACACCGTCGCGCTCGGCAAGCTCGATCACGCCAAGACCGGCGAGACCCTCACTTCGGGCAAGGAGCCGCATGCGGCGGTGACGAGCCTCGCAGCCTATCCGCCGGTGCTGGCGATCGCGGTCGCGGCCAAGGAGCGCAAGGACGACGTCAAGCTCGGGCAGGCGCTCAACAAGCTGCTCGAGGAAGACCCCTCGCTGAGCGTGGTGCACAATCCGGAAGCGCAGGAAGTGATCGGGTGGGGCCAAGGCGAGATGCACCTGCGGGTCGCTACCGAGCGGCTGGCGGGGCGCTTCGGCGTCGCCTCGATCACGCGGCGGCCGACCGTGGGGTATCGCGAGACCATCCGCAAAGGCATCGTCCAGCGGGGACGTCACAAGAAGCAATCCGGCGGGCACGGCCAGTTCGGGGACGTCGTGCTCGACATCAAGCCGTTGCCGCGCGGCAGCGGCTTCAGCTTCGCCGAAAAGATCACCGGCGGGGTGGTGCCCCGGAACTACATTCCCTCGGTCGAAGAAGGCGTGATCGACGGCCTCAAAAGCGGCCCGCTGGGCTTCCCCGTGGTCGACGTCGCCGTGACGCTGATCGACGGCTCCTATCATACCGTCGATTCCTCCGATCAGGCGTTCCGCACCGCCGGCCGCATCGGCATCGTCGAGGCACTGCCGCAATGCCACCCGGTACTGCTCGAGCCGATCTACACGGTCGAGATCGTCTGCCCGTCGGAGGCGACGGCGAAGATCAACGCGATCCTGTCCGGCCGGCGCGGGCAGATCCTCGGCTTCGACACCCGTGAGGGGTGGCCGGGGTGGGATACCGTGCGCGCCATGATGCCGGAATCGGAGATCGGCGACCTCATCGTCGAGATCCGCTCGGCCACGGCGGGTGTCGGCAGCTTCGCGTTCAAGTTCGATCACATGGCGGAGCTGACCGGCAAGCAGGCCGATCAGATCGTCGCCGCCCGCCGCGCCGCGGAGTGACCTTTTTGTTCGTCGTTCCGGGTCGCCGCGCAGCGGCGAATCCGGAACCCATGAACACCGGCGCAAATCGTCTACCTCGGTGTTCATTGGTCCAGGGTCTGCTCGGGTTGCTCGCGCCCGGGACGACGAACCGCGGTCACCTCATCGAGCTGTGATTTGCTGTTGTTTCCGCGCCTCATTAGATGGCCCCAGCCAAGCCGTAGGAATCGTGCATGCATGTGACGCGCCGCCGCGGCTGGGAGCTGCCCGAGCATGCCGCACGCCCGAGCGGCTGTTCCTCGATCGCCGCTCGCTGCTCGGCGCGGCCGCCACGGTCGCGGCCGCGGCCGTGCTCGCCGGCCGAGCTCGGGCGGAGCAAGCCGCCGACCCTAGCGAGGCGCTCTATCCCGTGCGGCGCAACGACAAATACGTGCTCGACGTCCGATTACGGATCCGAAGATCAACGGCGCCTACAACAATTTCTACGAGTTCGGTTCCTCGAAGCTGATCGCCAAGCCGGCGCAGGCCCTGAAGATTCGCCCGTGGACCGTCACGATCGACGGCATGGTCGAGAAACCCCGCCAGATCGATTTCGAAGAACTCATCCACCAGATGCCGCTCGAGGAGCGGCTCTATCGCCATCGCTGCGTCGAGGCATGGTCAATGGCGATTCCGTGGTCGGGTTTCCCGTTCGCGAAGCTCGTGGAGTTCGCGCGGCCGCTGTCCTCGGCCAGATACGTGCGCATGGAAACGTTCCTCGACCCGGCGGTCGCATCCGGGCAGCGCCAGACCTGTTATCCGTGGCCCTACGTCGAAGGCCTGACCATCGCCGAGGCGACGAACGAGCTCGCGTTCCTGGCGACCGGCGCCTACGGCAAGCCGATGCCCAAACAGCATGGCGCGCCGCTGCGCCTTGCGGTGCCGTGGAAATACGGATTCAAGTCGATCAAATCCATCGTGCGCTTCAGCTTCACCGACCAGCGGCCGAAAGGATTTTGGGAAGCCCTGCAGGCATCGGAATACGGCTTCTGGGCCAACGTCAATCCCAAGGTGCCGCACCCGCGCTGGAGCCAGGCAACCGAAGAGCTGATCGGGATCGGGGAACGCCGGCCGACGTTGTTGTTCAACGGCTATGGCGAATATGTCGCGGGTCTCTACAAGGACCTCGATGGCGAGCGGCTGTACGCGTGAATCTCGGTCTCCTGTCCGGGGCGCAGCGCTGCACGAAGTGGTGCGCTGCTGAACCGGTACCCATGTATCTGCCGGAAATCTGCGCCCCGGATCTGCGGTGCACCGTCGTCCCGAGATGCGAGCGCCGTCCTTCGAAGCTCGACGCTTCGCGTCTCGCACCTCAGGATGACGGCGCTCGCCTCGAAGGACGCTGCACCGCGTCCGGGGCACGAGGCAGAGCTGATGAAAAACGCCGGGCCACACGGGCCCGGCGTAGTCGTGTCGGCATGGGGCCGACAGTCACCTTCCAGAGGGGAACAGCCATCGGCCCAGCGGTCTGCCACCTGGGAGGAACTGCACACCGCAGCCGACAGCAGATTGCAAGTATGCGGGCGCATGTCGAGCGGGACAATCCGAAGCCCCGCATGCCAGCCATGCACACGCGCCGGCATAAAAAATTCGTAAAATCGAAAACCGCGCGTCGCGCTGAGTTCAGAAAGCCCAGCGCTGCGCTTTGGCGACCAGGAAATCCCGGAACACCTGAATGCGCGCCACCGACTTGAGCTCTTCCGGGTAGACGAAATACGCCTCGAACGCCACGCCGTCGACATCGGAGAACAGCTGCACCAGCCCGCCCTCCTCCTCGACCAGATAATCCGGCAGCATTGCGATGCCGAGACCGCGCCGGCAGCCGCGCAACAGGCCCAGCACGTTGTTGATCACGAACCACGGCACGCGCGGTTCCTTGCCGTCGCGGCCGAACTTAGTCAGCCAATGCACGTCCTGCAGATAGTTCGGCGCATTGCCGCCGAGCACCATGATGCGGTGATCGTCGAGCTCTTGCGGCATGCGCGGCGTGCCGGAGCGCTTGAGATATTCCGGCGAGGCGTAGGCGTGGAAATGCATGGAGAACAGCTTGCGTTGAATTAGATCCGGCTGCACCGGCTGGCGCAGGCGGATGGCGACGTCGGCCTCGCGCATCGCGAGATCGAGCTCCTCGTCGCTGGTGATCAGATTGATGCGGATATCGGGATAGAGGTCGAAGAACTCGCCGAGCCGCGGTGTGAGCCAATGCACGCCGATGCCCGCCGTTGTATTGACGCGCAGCTCGCCATTGGGCTTCTCGCGGCTGTCGGTGAGCTTGGTGCGCGCCGCCTCGAGCTTCATGAACACATCGTGCGCGGTGCGATACAGCAGATCGCCCTGCTCGGTGAGGATCAGCCCGCGGGCGTGACGGTGGAACAGCGGCACGCTGAGCTCCTGCTCCAGTGCACTCACCTGCCGCGACACCGCCGATTGCGACAACCCCAGCTGCTCGCCCGCATGCGTGAAGCTGCCGGCCTCGGCGGCGGCGTGAAACACCTTCAACTTGTCCCAATCCATGACGCGCGCGCCGAAGCGCTCACCTTTCATTCCGCCGCGGCGCGGATCTCGGCCCGCGCCGCCAGATAGCGCTCGGCCTCGAGCGCGGCCATGCATCCCTGCCCGGCGGCGGTGACCGCCTGGCGGTAGACGTCGTCGGTGACGTCGCCGGCCGCGAATACGCCAGCGACCGAAGTCGCGGTCGAATGCGGCGCGGTTTCGATATAGCCGGACGGCTTCATGCGCACTTGCCCGGCGAGCAGCTCGGTCGCCGGCGTATGGCCGATTGCGATGAACACCCCGTCGACGCAATGCTCGGTGATGCCGCCGGTCTTGACGTTGCGCAGCCGGATGTCGGTCACCTTCAGCGGATCTTCCGAGCCTACGATCTCTTGAACGACGGTATCCCAGATGACCGAGATCTTCGGATGCTTGAACAATCGGTCCTGCAGGATCTTTTCCGCGCGCAGCGCGTCGCGCCGATGCACGAGCGTGACGCGTTCGGCAAAATTGGTGAGAAACAGCGCCTCCTCGACCGCGGTGTTGCCGCCGCCGATCACCATCACGTCCTTACCGCGATAGAAGAAGCCGTCGCAGGTCGCGCAGGCGGAGACCCCGTAGCCCTTGAATTTCTGCTCCGAGGGGAGATTGAGCCAGCGCGCCTGGGCGCCGGTCGCGAGGATCAGCGTGTCGGCCAGATAGACGTCGCCCGAGTCGCATTCGAGCCGGAACGGCCGGCGCAGGACCTCGGCCTTGACGACGTGGTCGGCCACGAGCCGGGTGCCGACGTGGGCGGCCTGCTTCTCCATCTGCTCCATGAGCCAGGGCCCCTGGATCACGTCGGCAAACCCCGGATAATTCTCGACGTCGGTCGTGATCGTGAGCTGGCCGCCCGGCTGGATGCCGCGGATCAGGATCGGTTCGAGCATTGCGCGGGCCGCATAGATCGCCGCGGTGTAACCGGCGGGCCCGGAACCGACGATGATGACCTTGGCGTGGGTGGTCTGGGCCATTTTTGCGGTCCTGTGGGGCAAATTCCACCGCAATCGCGCTGTCTTGCCCGCCTCGGCCGGCCGCGCGGCGCTTACGGGCTCAATGTAAAGCTTCGATCGAGCTATGCAATGCGGGGAGGACGCAAATGCGCGGGTGTCTTGACGGACACCAAAGAGAGGGACGCGGGTCCCAGAATATCCGGAAGGAATCCCAGCCACTTACGGCCGAACTGGAACCCTCTCGCGGCCTCAACAGAATTCGGTGAAGCCGTGCGGGGACGTCTCGCTCAGGTCCCCCGGCCCCTGGCGTGATTCGGCCCGCCGCGACCGGGCAATAATGTTTCGCGAGCGGCCGGGTTCGGGTTATGGATGGCGCGCTCCCCCGCGCCGCCTTCCGGAGAGCCCCGTGCCCGCCCGTCTCGACGCCATCGACTGGAAAATCCTGGACGAGCTTCAGCGCAACGGGCGCATCACCAATGTCGAGCTCGCGCGTCGGGTCGGGATTTCCGCCCCTCCGTGTCTGCGCCGCATGCGCGCGCTCGAGGAGGCCGGCTTCATCAGAGGCTATCGGGCGCTGCTCGACGAGAAGCTGTTGGGTTACGAGATCACCGTGTTCGCCATGGTGCACCTGGCGAGCCAGGCCGAGCCCGATCTGTTGGCCTTCGAGAATTATGCCAAAGCCCAGCCGCTGGTGCGCGAGTGCTGGATGCTTTCCGGGGAAATCGATTTCATCCTCAAATGCGTAGCGCCCGACCTGCGCACGTTCCAGGCATTCATCACGGAGCTGACCGCCGCACCCAACGTGCGCAATATCAAGACGTCGCTGACGCTGAAGAATTCCAAGGACGCGCCGATCGTCCCGCTGGAGCTGCGGCAGGGCTGAGTCCAAGCCCGCATGTCATCGCCCGCGCAAGCGGGCGACCCAGTAATCACTGCATTCCATGAGTTTACTGGGTGCCCCGCATGCGCGGGGCATCACAACGCCGGGCGTCACCGCCACTCGATTTTCTTCACTTCGTAGGCCTTGGCGCCGCCCGGCGTCACGACTTCGACCGAGGAACCCTTGGATTTGCCGATCAGCGCGCGCGCGAGCGGCGAGCTGATCGAGATCCGGCCTTCCTTGGCATCCGCCTCCGGCTCGCCGACGATCTGCCACACCCGCTTCTCGTCGGTGTCCTCATCGATGAGGGTGACGGTCGCGCCGAACGTGATGGTATCGCCGGAGAGCTTCGACACGTCGATCACGTCGGCGCGCGCCAGCTTGTCCTCGAGCTCGGCGATGCGGCCTTCGTTGTGCGCCTGCTGCTCCTTGGCAGCGTGGTATTCGGAGTTCTCCGACAGGTCGCCGTGGGTGCGCGCATCGGAAATCTGCTGAATGATCCGCGGCCGCTCGACCAATTGCCGGTGCTTGAGCTCGTGCTCGAGCACGGCATAGCCGGCCGCGGTCATCGGGATCTTGTCCATCGTGTTTCGGTCCTCCGACCCATCGACAGAAAAAACCGCCGATCGCGGGACTGGTTCGGCCCCGCGACCGCAGGTTTTTTCCCAAACTCGTGCCGTTACTGGGCGCCTGTCGCGTCTCCGTCAGGATTGGCCGCCGAAATAGCTTTGCAGCGCGCGCACCTCGAGATCGCCCGCAAGCTGGGCCTTGATCCCCTGGGCCGCGGCAACGGCTCCCGAAAGAGTGGTGTAGTACGGAACTTTATGCAAGAGGGCGGCGCGGCGCAGCGATCGGCTGTCGGCCAGCGCGGTCGCCCCTTCGGTGGTGTTGAACACCAGCTGGACCCCCCCGTTCGTGATCCGGTCGACAATGTGCGGCCGGCCTTCCAGCACCTTGTTGACCTTGGCGGCCTCGATGCCGTGCGCAGTCAGGAACCGCTGCGTCCCGGAAGTCGCGATCACCTCGAAGCCGAGCTCGCGCAGAAGGCGCACCGCGCTCAGAATACGCGGCTTGTCGGCGTCGCGCACGGAGACGAATACCGTGCCGTCCCGCGGTACGCGCGAACCGCCGCCGAGCTGGCTCTTGGCGAAGGCCACGGCGAACGAGCGGTCGAGCCCCATGACCTCGCCGGTCGACTTCATCTCCGGGCCGAGCACGGTGTCAACGCCCGGGAACCGCGCGAACGGAAAAACGGCTTCCTTGACCCCGATGTGGGGGGACGCACCGGGCTCGAAACGCTGCGGCTCGAGCCGGAAGCTTTTCAGGCTCTCGCCCGCCATGATCCTCGCCGCGATCTTCGCCACCGGCTTGCCGATCACCTTGGCGACGAACGGCACCGTGCGCGAGGCGCGCGGGTTTACCTCCAGCACGTAGATCTCGCCGTCCTTGATCGCGTATTGCACGTTCATCAGCCCGACCACGTTGAGCGCCAGCGCAAGCGAGCGCGTCTGCCGCTCGAGCTCGCGGATGGTCTCGGGCTCGAGCGAATGCGGCGGCAGCGAGCAGGCGGAATCCCCGGAATGCACGCCGGCTTCCTCGATGTGCTCCATCACGCCGGCGATGAACACGTCCTCGCCGTCCGCGATGCAATCGACGTCGACCTCGATCGCGTCCGACAGATACCGGTCGATCAGCAGCGGCCGCTTGTCGGAGACGACCAGCTCCGACGGCCGGTCGAGATCGGACGCGAGCCGCGCCACGTAGCGCTCGAGATGCGTCGCGTCGTGCACGATCTCCATGGCGCGGCCGCCGAGCACGTAGGACGGGCGGATCATCACCGGGTAGCCGATCGCCTCGGCGATGACGCGGGCTTCGGCCGGGCTGGTCGCGATGCCGCTGCGAGCCTGGCGCAGGTCGAGACGTTCCAGCAGCTTCTTGAACCGGTCGCGGTCCTCGGCGAGATCGATCGCGTCCGGCGAGGTGCCGAGGATCGGAATGTTCGCGCGTTCGAGCGGCTCGGCGAGTTTCAGCGGCGTCTGGCCGCCGAACTGCACGATCACGCCGCGCAGGCGGCCGTTGCGGCGCTCGCAATCGATGATCTCCAACACGTCCTCGGCCGTGAGCGGCTCGAAATACAGGCGGTCGGAGGTGTCGTAATCCGTCGACACCGTCTCCGGATTGCAATTGACCATGATGGTCTCGAAGCCGGCATCGTTGAGCGCAAAGGCGGCGTGGCAGCAGCAATAGTCGAATTCTATGCCCTGGCCGATCCGATTGGGTCCGCCGCCGAGAATGATCACCTTGTCGCGCGCAGACGGCGCGGCTTCGTCGATCGCGCGCCCGGCGAACGGCGTCTCGTAAGTCGAATACATGTAGGCGGTCGGCGAGGCGAACTCGGCCGCGCAGGTATCGATGCGCTTGAACACCGGGCGCACGCCGAGCGCGCGCCGCCGCCGCGATACTTCCTCGCTGTCGAGCCCCGCGAGCCGGCCGAGCCGGGCATCGGAGAAGCCCATCGCCTTGAGCCGGCAGAACGTGTCGGCGCTCGCCGGCAGTCCGTTGCGTCGAATCTCGGCCTCCATCTCGACGATGCCGCGGATCTCCGCCAGGAACCACGGATCGATGCGGCACGAGGCGTAGATCTGCTCGTCCGTAACCCCGAGCCGCATCGCCTGCGCGACTTTGAGCAGGCGATCCGGCGTCGGGGTGCCGAGCGCGGCCCGGATCGCGTTCTTGTCGTCGCCTTCCCCGAGCCCCTCGATCTCGATCTCGTCGAGCCCGGTCAGTCCGGTTTCGAGCGAGCGCAGCGCCTTCTGCAGGCTCTCCTGGAACGTGCGGCCGATCGCCATGGCCTCGCCGACGGATTTCATCGACGTGGTCAGGATCGGCTCGGCGCCGGGAAATTTTTCGAACGCGAACCGCGGGACCTTGGTGACGACGTAGTCGATCGTCGGCTCGAACGAGGCCGGCGTCGCGCCGCCGGTGATGTCGTTGGCGACCTCGTCGAGGGTGTAGCCGACCGCGAGCTTCGCCGCGACCTTGGCGATGGGAAAGCCGGTCGCTTTCGAGGCCAGCGCGGAAGAGCGCGACACCCGTGGGTTCATCTCGATGATGACCAGCCGTCCGTCGGCGGGATTGACCGCGAACTGCACGTTCGAGCCGCCGGTCTCCACGCCGATCTCGCGCAGCACCGCGATCGAAGCGTCGCGCATGATCTGGTATTCCTTGTCGGTCAGCGTGAGCGCCGGCGCCACGGTGATGGAATCCCCGGTGTGCACGCCCATGGGATCGACGTTCTCGATCGAGCAGACGATGATGCAATTGTCGTTCTTGTCGCGCACCACCTCCATCTCGAACTCTTTCCAGCCGAGCACCGATTCCTCGATCAGCACCTCGTTCGTCGGCGAGGCGTCGATGCCGCGCTCGACGATCTCGATGAACTCCGATTTGTTGTAGGCGATGCCGCCGCCGGTGCCGCCGAGCGTGAACGACGGGCGGATGATGGCGGGCAGCCCGATGTCCTCGAGGGCTTCGAGCGCCGCGATCAGCGTCTTGACCTGATGCGAGCGCGGGGTCGCAAGCCCGATGCGGTGCATCGCCTCGCGGAACAGCTCGCGGTCCTCGGCCTTGTCGATCGCCTGTGCGGTTGCGCCGATCATCTCCACGCCGAATTTCTGCAGCACGCCCATCCGCCGCAGGCTGAGCGCGCAATTGAGCGCGGTCTGGCCGCCCATGGTGGGCAAGAGCGCGTCGGGACGCTCGGCCTCGATGATCTTCGCGACGATTTCCGGCGTGATCGGCTCGACGTAAGTCGCGTCCGCCAGATCCGGATCGGTCATGATCGTCGCTGGATTGGAATTGACCAGCACGATGCGGTAGCCCTCGGCTTTGAGTGCCTTGCAGGCCTGGGTCCCGGAATAATCGAACTCGCAGGCCTGGCCGATCACGATCGGGCCGGCGCCGATGATCAGGATCGAGCTTATGTCGGTGCGCTTGGGCATCGCCTGCTTAGGATCCGGGCACAAAAAAAGGCGGCCGGAACGCGCGCCTTGGTGAGCCCCGCGCCGCGGATTTCGCGGCGGCGCTGATCTAGCCCAGAATGGCCGCAGAGGGAAGGCTGTCTCCCTCCCCGGAGGGGAGGGTGGCGCGCGAAGCGCGCCGGGTGGGGAGTTCGAGTTCCGTTTTACCCCACCCGGCTCGCATCTCACGATGCTCGCCGACCTCCCCTGAGGGGGAGGTAATAATATCACTTCGGCCGTGCGACGAACGTCATCCGGGTCTGGTTGTGGCCGATATTGGTCTCGGCCCGCGCCGCCAGGAATCCGGCTTGGTCGAGCTTCTGCACCATTTCAGCCACGCTGTAGCGTGAAAGCCCAAGGCGCGATCGCAGCTGCCGGTAATCCGAAAGGGCGGTGCGAATCAGCCCTCGCAGTGCGGCCAGGAAGAATCCGTTCGCGATAGCGAAGTTCAGCAACGCAATCGTATCCGTCAGCAGCGAAGTGTGAGGCGGCACCACGTCGCCGACAACAAGCAGCCCGCCGGGGCTGAGCAAGCGGCGGAACAACACGAACAGTGCGCTGAGCTCGGGCGACTTCAGATATTGCGCGACGGAGTTCATGACGATGACATCGAGCGAGCGGTCGGCAAGGCTGCGAAGTTGCTCGGGGCTCAGTACCTCGATCGCACGATGGTGCTGGAATCGATCCGCGAGTCGCTTGCGGGCCTGCGGAGCCGCCTCGACCAGGATCAATTTTCGGACGGCATCAGCGATGTAATCCGCATGCAACGCTTGGCCGCACCCGTAGTCGAGCATCACGGCCGACGAGGAGGGGATATAAGCGGCGATGTCTTGCGCGATCGTGCGATAATGCACGTCGCGATGGCGCGCGTTCACGTAGAGACTGTGCTCGGAATCCCAGAAGGCGATCCAATCGCGCATGGTGTCCCCGGCGGGTGCGGCTTGAGACTATAAGCGAAGCGCGGGCGCGGGACAGACGACGGAGGACGGCGGACGGACGACAGAGGACGGATAAGAGAAGCCGCGCGACTTCATCTGTCGTGCGTCGTCCGTTCTCCCTAGTCCGCGCGCCATAGCTTCTTCAGCGGACCGTCCTTGCCGTAGACCGGATCCGCCTCCGGCAGGGGAACTTTGGGGATGAGGGCTTGCGCACGGTCGTGCTCGGCAGGAGTCGCGCGGCAGAGGTCGTAGGTGCCCTGCGCCGGATAGGCGCCGACGATGAGGAAATCGCGGCTCGCGGAAATGCGCTGGTGTCCGGTGCCGGCAGGCAGCACGGCGACATCACCGGCTTCGATCTCGATTTCCTCGCCGGCCTTGCCGCCGAACCGCACGCGCGCTCGACCCGCGGCGACGCCGAGCACCTCGTGGATCATCGAATGGAAATGCGTGAACGAATAGATGCCGTCGCGCCAGGAATCGCCCCAGCCGTTCTGCGCAAAGGCGCGCTCGATGAGTGCCGCCGGATCCTTTTGGCCGGACACGTCGATGCCGTGGCGATAAAGCAGCAGCGGCAGGGTCGGATTGTTGGGAACCGTGCCGTCGTCGGCGAAATGTTTCGCGACGGGCTCGACCGGCCCGGCCTTGTGTGCGGTGTGGGGCATGGGGTCTGCTGAGAAATCAGGAAATCACTCCGGAGTTCCCGTGGCGCGATACGGTCGCGCGGCAGACGCGGCCTGCTCCCTCTCCCCGAAGGGGAGAGGGTTGGGGTGAGGGGGTTCGAACCATCGAGATCGGATTCCCCTCACCCGGCGTCGCTCCGCGACGCCGGCCTCTCCCCAGCGGGGAGAGGTGAAGAGCGCGTGCGGCTCAGCGCTTGCGCGCGCGCATCAGGTCCGCAAAGCGCGCGAACAGATAATGGCTGTCGCGCGGGCCGGGCGAGGCCTCGGGATGGTACTGTACCGAGAACACCGGGCGGTCTTTGAGCGCCAGCCCGCAATTCGAGCCGTCGAACAGCGAAACGTGCGTTTCGGTCGCCTCGGGCGGCAACGTCGTGCGGTCGACCGCGAAGCCGTGGTTCATCGACGTGATCTCGACCTTCCCGGTGGTGAGATCCTTGACCGGATGGTTCGCGCCGTGATGGCCCTGATGCATCTTCATGGTCTTGGCGCCGACCGCGAGGCCGAGCATCTGGTGGCCGAGGCAGATGCCGAAGGTTGGCACGCCGGCATCGATCACGCTGCGAATCACGGGCACGGCGTATTCGCCGGTCGCCGCCGGGTCGCCGGGGCCGTTCGAGAGAAACACGCCGTCGGGTTTGAGCGCCAGAATGTCCTCGGCCGAGGTTTTGGCCGGCACCACGGTGACCTTGCAGCCGGTGCCGGCCAACAGCCGCAGGATGTTGCGCTTGATGCCGTAATCGACGGCAACGACGTGAAACTCCGGATGCTCCTGCCGGCCGTAACCGCTGCCCCATTGCCACGGCGTCTCGTCCCAGGTGAAGCGCTGGCCGCTGGTCACCATCGGCACGAGGTCCATGCCGACGAGCCCCGGCCAGGCGCGCGCCTCCCGTTCGAGGGCGGCGAGGTCGAACTTGCCCGCGGGCTCGTGCGCGATCACCGCATTGGGCATCCCCTTCTCGCGGATGCGACTCGTGAGCGCGCGGGTGTCGATGCCGCCGAGCCCGATGATGCCGCGACTCCTGAGCCATTGGTCGAGCGAGCGGGTGGCGCGGTAGTTCGAGGGCTGGGCGATGTCGGTGCGCAGGATCACGCCGCGCGCGCCCGGCGTCGCCGCGAGATTGACGGTCTCGATGTCCTGCTCGTTGGTGCCGACATTGCCGATGTGCGGGAACGTGAAGGTGATGATCTGTCCGGCATAGGACGGATCGGTCAGGATCTCCTCGTAGCCGGTCATCGCGGTGTTGAAACACACCTCGCCCACCGCGTGGCCGGTAGTGCCGAAGCCGAAGCCCTCGAGCACGGTCCCGTCGGCGAGTACGAGCACTGCGGTCGGCTTGACCTCGGTCCAGCCGGAGCTTGCTTGCCTTTCGGTCATGGTCCCTTACTTGCGGGTTGGCGGCCGATGAAGCAAGGGCCGCGATTCGGGGGATTGTGGGAACCGGGCATGCTGCGCGAAGGCATCAATGACGCCTTGAAGGAGGCGATGAAGGCTGGCGACAAGCGCCGGGTCTCGACACTTCGGCTCGTCAACTCGGCGGTGAAGAACGCCGACATCGAGGCGCGCGGCCAGGGCAAGGGCCCGCTCTCGGACGAGGAGCTGCTTTCGCTCCTGCAGAAGATGATCAAGCAACGCCAGGAATCCGTCGAGCTCTACGAGAAGGGTGGCCGGCCGGAGCTGGCGCAGCAGGAACGCGAGGAGATCGCGATCATCGCCGCCTATTTGCCGCAGCAGATGACGGAGGCCGAGATGCGCGCCGCCGTCGACGCAGCGGTCGCCGAGACCGGCGCGGCCGGCATGAAGGACATGGGGAAAGTGATGGCGGCGCTGAAAACCCGCCATGGCGGCAAGATGGATTTCGCCAAGGCGAGCGGCCTCGTGAAGGCGAGGCTCGCGGGCTGATCGCCACTTATCCCTTCCCGCAGGGGAGGGTGGCTCCCGCGACGCAGTCGCGGGAGCCGGGTGGGGCTCTTCGTCGCTCAGGTCGCAGGACCACTTCACCGCACCCGGCTCGGACCTGCGGTACTCGCCACCCTCCCCTCCGGGGAGGGAGAAGCGCGCATGTGAATAGCAGGGAGAAAGCCGCTCCGCCCCGGCGCGGACTGCGCCCGTCGTATATTCAAATACTGCGAATCGGTCCGCACGCATGCGCTTCCCGCCGCAGTTTCTCGACGAATTGCGCGCCCGGCTTCCGGTCTCGGAGGTCGTCGGGCGGCGCGTGAAATTGAAGAAGCGCGGCCGCGAATGGATCGGCCTCTCGCCCTTCAACCAGGAGAAAACCCCGTCGTTCACCGTGAACGACCAGAAGGGGTTCTTCCACGATTTCTCCTCGGGCAAGCACGGGAACATCTTCGACTTCGTCATGGAGACCGAAGGCGTGACGTTCCCGGAAGCGGTCGAGCGGCTCGCCTCACTGGCCGGTGTGCCGGTCCCGAAGCTCTCGAAGGAAGCCGAAGCGCGGGAAGAGCGCCGCAAGACCCTGCACGACGTGCTCGAGCTCGCAGCGAAATTCTTCGAAGCGACGCTGGCTTCGCGCACCGGCGCCAAGGCGCGCGGCTATCTGGCCGATCGCGGCATCGATGCGGCGACGCAGCTGAAATTCCGGCTCGGCTACGCGCCGGCCGAGCGCTATGCGCTCAAAGAACATCTCGGCGCACAGCGCGTTCCGGTCGCCGACATGATCGAAGCCGGACTGTTGATCGCGGGCGACGACATCCCCATTCCGTTCGATCGCTTCCGCGACCGCGTCATGTTCCCGATCGCCGACTGGCGCGAACGGGTGATCGCGTTCGGCGGGCGAGCGATGGAGAAGGACGCGCAGGCCAAATATCTCAATTCGCCAGAGACACCGCTCTTCCGCAAAGGCGCGACGCTCTATAACGGCGCCGCCGCCCGCGGCGCCGCACACCAGGGCGCCACCGTCATTGCGGTCGAAGGCTATATCGACGTGATCGCCATGGTGACGGCCGGCTATGCCGCAAGCGTCGCCCCGCTCGGCACCGCGCTCACGGAGGATCAGCTCGCGCTGTTGTGGCGCATGAGTGACGAGCCGGTGCTCTGCTTCGATGGCGACAAGGCCGGAACCCGCGCCGCCTACCGAGCGATCGATCTCGCGCTGCCGCAGCTCAAGCCCGGCAAGAGCCTGAAATTCGCGATCTTGCCGGAGGGCCAGGACCCCGATGACCTGTATCGCTCCGGCGGGCGGGCCGCGATCGAGGACGTGATCGCGAGCGCGCGGCCGCTCTCCGATCTGTTGTGGCTGCGCGAGACCGAAGCCGGCAGCTTCGATACGCCGGAGCGGCGCGCGGCGCTCGAGCGGCGCATCGCGGAAGTGACCGGCGCGGTCGGGGACGAGATGGTGCGCCGCTATTACCGCCAGGATCTCGAGGGTCGGCTGCAGCGCCTGTTAGCGCCTGCGGTTAATCCGGATCGCGCCCGCGGCTTCGCCCGCGATGCATCCCGCCGGGGCAAGGATTGGCGGTACCCATCGCGCTCCGGACCATCGGGTTTCGCCGAAATCTCGGGGCCGCGGAGCCCCCGGTTCGCCACGAGCCCGATCGTGCGGGGCTTTCGCACCGCCCTGCCCCCGCGCGAAGCCTTGATCCTGCTGGCCGTGATCAACCATCCCTGGCTGCTGGAGACCCATGCGGAGGAATTGGCCGAGATCGAGCTGCGCCATCCCGACGCCGACCGGCTGCGCCGTGCCTTGCTGGACACCATCGGGACGAGCGTGCATGACAACGAGACGATGCGCGCCGCGCTCGCCGCCCTCGAGCTCGGCGGGATCGTGGAACGCGTCGAACGCGCCATTACGCATGGGTCGGACTGGCCGGCGCGGGTCGGGGCGGCGGCCGAAGACGTCGCCGCCTTCTGGACCCATGTTCTCACCTTGCATCGCAAGACCCGGACGTTACATAAGGAGCTCAAATCGGCAGAGCAGGCCTTAGGCAGCGAGCCCAGCGAGGAAAATTTCCTCTGGCTGCGTGACGTGCAGGACCGGCTCGCCGCCGTCGAGGGTACGGAGGCCCTGATCGAAGGTTTCGGCGCCCCTTCCGGCCGGCCGGCGCGCAGCCTGTGATCGGACGGCGAGGGCATCCGGGAATAAACGCCGGGTGCCGCGGGTGTGGCGTCGTAGTTAATCGGGACTTTACGGGGCGCGGCGAGACTTGGGCCGATTCGGACCCGTCGGGGGCTTGGGGGTGGCGTCGCCACGGCGCTGCCTTTTTGGCTGCCGATAGGGTGTGGATGCAGCGCCCAGAGAGCCGGATCGCCGGCCCGGCCAGGAGTAGAAAATCCCCCTAGGGTAGGGGACCAAATTTTCCGGGCCGCACGGGAAGCTGCAGCTCCCCGTTCCCGAGCGGATACCGGGATTGCCCCGCCGGGCAGGAGGCGTTTGCGGCCGGCCCGTGCGATAGCGGTACGAATTTCGAGGATTTTCATCATGGCCGGCACCGCCGCCGCGAAGGATCGAACCATGGCAGTGAAGACCAAGCGTCCCGTCCCCGAGAAGCGCGCCGCCGCCAAGGCGAAGCCGCAGCCGACGAAGGACGAGGCGCCCGAGAAGGAGGCTCCCGAGAGCACCCCGGATAGCCCGCTGCTCGATCTGTCGGACGCCGCCGTCCGCAAGATGATCAAGAACGCGAAGAAGCGCGGCTACGTCACCTACGAGCAGCTCAATGCGGTGATGCCTTCCGAGGAGGTCACCTCCGAGCAGATCGAGGACACGCTGGCGATGCTCAACGAGATGGGCATCAACGTCATCGAGTCGGAGGAGAGCGAGCAGGAGGAGAGCGAGGAGCCCCGCGCCGAGGAGCCCGAGGAAGAGGAGCCCGACGGCGAGCTCGTCGAGGTCGTGCGCGCCACGCCGGCGAAGCCGGAAAAGACCGAGCCGGCGGAACGCACCGACGACCCGGTGCGCATGTATCTGCGCGAGATGGGCTCGGTCGAGCTGCTCTCGCGCGAGGGCGAGATCGCGATCGCCAAGCGCATCGAGGCCGGCCGGGAGGCGATGATCGCCGGGCTATGCGAGAGCCCCCTCACCTTCCAGGCGATCATCATCTGGCGCGACGAGCTCAACGAAGGCAAAGTTTTCCTGCGTGACATCATCGATCTCGAAGCGACCTATGCGGGCCCCGACGCCAAGGCGGTCCCGGGCGTGGCCAGTGCCGCGGTGCCCGGGACCGAGGGAACACCGGGCGATCCGGCCGCCGCACCTGCCGCCGTCCCGGGCGCCCCTGCCGGTTTCACGCCTGCCGCCGGAACGCCGATTGCGGCCGCAGCTCCGGCCGCCAGCCCGCAGACCAACCCGCCCGCAATGGCGGCGCCGCCGGCCGCGCCGACCGGGCCGACCCCGTTCAAGGCGCCCGAAATGGGCGACGGCGCTTCCGGCGAGGAAGTCCCGATGGGCGAGGTGGAGCTCGACGACGACGATCTCGAGAACTCGCTCTCGCTCGCCGCGATCGAGGCCGAGCTCAAGCCGAAGGTGCTCGAGACCTTCGACACGATCGCCGACACCTACAAGCGGCTGCGCCGCCTGCAGGACCAGGATATCGAGAACCGGCTGCGCAACGAATCGCTCTCGCCCGCGCAGGAGCGCAAATACCGGAAGCTCAAGGAAGAGCTGATCGCCGAGGTGAAATCGCTGCGGCTGAACCAGGCGCGCATCGACGCGCTGGTCGAGCAACTCTACGACATCAACAAGCGGCTCGTGAGCTACGAGGGCCGGCTGATGCGCCTGTCCGAGAGCTACGGCGTCGCGCGCGAGGATTTCCTCAAGAACTATCAGGGCTCCGAGCTCGACCCGCGCTGGCTCAATCGCGTCTCCAAGCTTTCGGCGAAAGGCTGGAAGAATCTCGTCGCGCGCGACAAGGACCGCATCAAGGAGATCCGCGGCAACATCCACGCGCTCGCGACCGAGACCGGGCTCGAGATCCAGGAATTCCGCAAGATCGTGCAGGGGGTGCAGAAGGGCGAGCGCGAGGCGCGCCAAGCCAAGAAGGAGATGGTCGAGGCGAATCTGCGGCTCGTGATCTCGATCGCCAAGAAATACACCAATCGCGGCCTGCAGTTCCTCGATCTGATCCAGGAAGGCAATATCGGCCTGATGAAGGCGGTCGACAAGTTCGAGTACCGCCGCGGCTACAAGTTCTCGACCTATGCGACGTGGTGGATCCGGCAGGCGATCACCCGCTCGATCGCCGACCAGGCGCGCACCATCCGCATCCCGGTGCACATG
>JBKPDF010000083.1:0-10491 GCA_046727735.1 Pseudomonadota bacterium
TTGACTCCTACACGCAAATTGACGTCAACATCAGCAAGAATCAGACTGCATCTGCTTCATTCGCAGTGTTTCCCCAAAAGTTCGGATACTACGGTCTGAATACCTTTACTCCCCAGGAGAGCACGCCTGATTTGCACGAGCGCGGCTATCAGGCCTATCTGCAACACCGATACGTTACGGACTCCGGCGACCTGCTGACATCGCAGATAAGCTATAGATCCTTCGGTGCTGACCTTCTACCAAGGTCGGATGCGCCTTACGAGCTGCTCATAGAAACCACTGAGGGAGGATTCTTTAATCGCCAGCATCGCAATACTTCTCGGACCGAGTGGGAAGAAGTTTTCCGATCGCGCCCTCATCATTTCTTCGGCACTCATCAGTTCAATGCAGGCCTCGCCTTCGCGCACAGTTCCTACGATGGTCGGCAGGCGTTTTCCCCGGTAGAGATCGCGGGTATTGCGGGCTATTCGCTAACGGAAATCCAATTCGGACCTGCATCCCACTTCAACATCGACAAGAATGAAACCGCGTGGTTTGTAGGAGACAAGTGGACGGTCACAAATCGGTTAACGCTTGATCTGGGCCTGCGCTTTGATCGCGACTCGATCACTGATTCGGTTAGCACAGCTCCACGCGCTGGCTTCGTTCTGGCATTGACCAAAGACAACAAAACACTGCTCAAAGGAGGCGCGGGTTTCTTCTATGACCGCGTGCCGCTAAACATTCCAATGTTTGTTGACCTGCCTTCGCGGACAATCGCCATGCTCGACCCGACAGGTCAAGTGCTCAGCTCGACAGCCTATTCAAATGTAATTTCCAGTGGTTTGCGCAGCCCGCGCAGCGAGGTATGGAACCTCGAGGTCGATCGCCAGGTAACAAGTAATTTTCTGCTGCGAGTTGGATACCAGCAGCGCAACACGGTCCGGTCGTACTTCGTCAATCCGATTGAATCGGCGGGCCTCCTCTCGTTATCGAGCCGTGGAAGCAATCTGTACAAAGAGTTTCAGGTTTCGGGACGTTATCAGATCCACCACAGCACGATTAACGCTTCTTACACGCGCTCTAAAGCTTATGGTGACCTGAACGATTTCAATCAGTTCTTCGGCAACGATCCAGTCGCGGTAATTCAGCCAAATCAGCGCGGGCGCTTGCCGTTCGATGCGCCGGACCGATTCCTGGCGTGGGCGGAGATTGCGGCACCCTGGAAATTGACCTTCTCCCCTGTAGTCGACGTTCACACCGGATTCCCATATTCCACGATCAATCAGTATCGAGAATTCGTCGGCCCCAGAAACGAATCACGTTTCCCGCGATTCGTCTCAACGGACCTGCAGGTCTTGCGACAGATCCGACTGCCTATCAAGGAGAAGCATGCCAAGGTGGGGTTCGGCGTGTTCAACGTCTTTAACCGCGCCAATTATCGGGACGTGCAGAACGATCTCGACAGCTATCGCTTTGGCCAATTCTTCAACGGTGCAGGCCGGACCTTTCACGGCAAATTCGTATTGGAGTTTTGATTATGAATTCGACCATCAAGTACGCCCTTCTCAGTCTGACGCTTCTTTTGTTGGTGACGCTTGCGTCCGCTCAAGCAAGTGGCCCACTTCCGTCGGCAGACGCAGTTGTCACGAAAATGATGCAGTTTGACGCTCAACGACAATCTGAGCTGACCGGATACGCGGCGACTCGCCGCTATGTTGCCGTAAACAAAACGCGGCGTGCCGAGATGGTCGTCCACGTCGAGTGCGCTAGTGACGGTGCCAAGCAGTTCACGATCCTTTCCGAAGAAGGGTCGGGCTCAATTCGCAAGCACGTGTTTCAGAAACTGCTCAACGAAGAGAGCGAAGCCTCCCGCCGAGGGACACGCAAGGGCACTCGTCTCATTCCCGCTAATTACGACTTCCAGATTGTTGGTCACGAAACGCTCGAAACCGGGCCAGCGTACGTGCTTGAGGTTTCGCCAAAAACGCCAAACAAGTATCTGATCAGGGGCAAGATTTGGGTTGACGCGAACGACTATTCCATCGTTCGAATTGACGGCCAGCCTGCGCGTAATCCTTCTTTTTGGGTGCACGACGTTCACTTCGTCCACACGTATCAGAGAGTCGGGCAATTCTGGTTCGCATCTTCAACCGACACGACCAGTCAGGTCCGGATCTTTGGAGACTCGGAACTCACGATTGAAAATACCGACTACAAGTTGAATCCACGCGAAAAGTCAAACAGCACATCGATTGAATTGGACAGCGAAGCGAGGCTGGCGCAATGAAGAAAGCAGAGCTAGCTGGCGCAGTGGCTGCAGTGACCCTTTTTGCCTGGGTCCTCGCTCACGTGGGTTTGGCATCCATCGTAGAGCAATTAAAAGCGCTGCGCATTGCATTGCCCATCGTTCTGGGACTTAGTCTTCTGCGCCTGTTTTTGCAAAGTGTTACATGGTCGGCTTCCCTGGAGGGCGAGCACGTTTCCGTCGATCTCCCGAGATTGGCAGCCGTGCGGTTGGCGGGGCAATCCATGGGATACCTCACGGTCCTGGGCCCGGTAGTCTCCGAGCCGATGAAGATCAAGCTTCTCGGTACATCCACTGATCCAACAGTCACGGCGACGTTCCTCGACAATGGTGTGTACTGGTTTACATCAGCACTGCTCTTGATTGTGGGTATGCTGAGCCTGCCCTTCATCGCGGCTCATGGCGCCGCGTACCACTTGATCCCTGCGGTCATCGCGCTTGCTCTGGTGGTTTCAGTGATTACCCGTCGTAATCCAATTCTGTCCGGAGTCGTACGCGCGCTTGGTAAGAAAGCTCCTTCATGGCTCGCACGTGCCGAACAGTTTGAGTCCTCGATTCGTAGCTATCGCGTCAGGCAGCCTGGATTAGTCCGTCGAATGTTCTGGATCGACATAGCCTGCCAGGCGCTGATTGCTTCCGAAGTGGTGATCGTGTTGTGGTCGCTTCATCTGCCTATTCATTTCTTTACGATTCTGGGCATTGAGGGCGTGACGCGCGGACTAAAGATGTTGAGCGGCTGGATCCCTGCACGGCTGGGGTCGGATGAAGGCGGCGCGATCTCCGCATTTGCCCTGACCGGTCTCTCACCCACGCTCGGTCTCACCCTGGCTCTCACTCGCCGCATCCGCGATCTTCTCTGGGCTCTGATCGGGATTGTTTGGCTGGCGTGGAATTCTCGTCCAAGCGAAGCGTCGCAAAACGCAGAGCGGTCCATGCCTGCGATGTTTGCGAAGGAGGCATTCGAATGAAGGCGGTGGTCTCCATTCCGGAACTCGGTGACTTAATAAGCGAGCAGCAAGCGACGGACCTGCTCATGCGGCCCATTGCGGGTATTCCTCTGCTGATGCGTACCGTATTGACTGCAGCGCGCGCCGGAGCAACGGATGTTCTGTTGGTTGTTCCAGCGGCAAGGAGCTACCAATTTCTGCACTCACTTGTCGAAAGGATCTCGCAAAGAGGAATACGGATCGAGCTGCTTCGGGTTAGCGACTTTCACCCCGACGCATGGTCAAGCTGGATCATCCTGAGGCGGCATTTGAAAGAAGAGTTCCTTTGGCTGCCATGGAACTGGACTACAACCAAGAACTCTCTTTCGCAGTTGCCGCTAGTCAACATTGACACCGTTGATTGGAGCAAGCCCGCTTATACGACATTGCATGAGGTATATCGCAATGGGATCCCTTCATCCCAGTCTGAAGACACTGCAGGAGGCCTTGCGGTCAACTCGCCAGAGAGTGTCACGGCAGCGGAACGCTTTCTGGTGGCGAATTCGGGAAAGATTTCGGATGGCATTCATACCTCCTTCAATCGGCGGCTTTGCCGGCCATTCGTAAGGCTGCTTTCTCACACGCCCATCACGCCCAATGCCGTCACCTTCGGCGGTGTGCTGGTCTCCATCCTGTCGGGAATCGCTTTTGCCCGCGGGGCGTATCTCTGGTCTGTGCTTGGCGCTGTCCTTTTCTACATTGCTGGATTATTCGACGAAATGGATGGCATGCTCGCACGCGTCAAGTTCGCGGAATCGCCAATCGGAACATACCTTGAGGGAACGGCGGATGGGCTCAGCTATCTATTGCTCTTTGGTGGAATGACGATCGGCCTGAGCCACCACTACGGCCGGATTGCCGTGTGGATGGGTATTGGACTCTTGGCAGGCACCGTCCTCGCCCTGGTCACCACGACGTTGCAACGTCGCCGCACGACCACCCCCGATCGCCCGAATGAATACCTTGGCCGCATGTATGCATTGCTCGAGCGGGATTCAGGAAACTGGATTTCCCGCGTGATCAGGCAGGTCCAGGGATTCCAAAGAAGAGGAATCATGATCCACTACATTGTCCTCTTCGCATTTTTAAATGCGCTGCCACTGGTCTTCGTTCTAGCAACCCTGGGCGCTCACCTCACCTGGATTTTGACGCTGTACTTCAATCGTAGATTCTTTTCACATTCATCTCGTTCGGTACTGAAACCGACAGCAAATAAGTTAAAGGAGGCATTGTGAAAGCAGTAATCTTGGCTGCAGGACAAGGCACGAGGATTCGCTCTGTGCATGGCGAACACCCCAAGTGCCTGATTGAAGTCGACAACACCACGATCCTCGACCATCAGCTCGATTCTTTATCTCTGGCTGGAATCAGGGACGTGGCAATTGTTGTCGGCTACGAAAAAGAACAGATCATCAACCACGTCATGAACAGAAAGGGGAGCAATCTTCAACGAATTCACTTCATCGAGAATCCGGCATTTGCCATAACAAACAACATTTATTCGCTCTGGCTCGCGCTCGAATGGCTCCGCGGGGACAGTTTCATCGTGCTTAATGCCGACGTCATATTTGATGCCGAAATTCTTGACATTGCAGTTCGATCGAAGTCGCCAATTTCCATGATAGTTGATCCGTTGTGGCGGGATGAGACCATGAAGGTGATCATTCACGGTAATCGCGTCATGCAAATGAGCAAAAAAATCTTGCGAGAGCACTTCAGCGGCACCTATATCGGGATCACAGTATTCTCGAAAACGATCCAACCAAGATTTTTCGACAAAATGAGTTCGCTGATCTCCGCCGGACGCGTGAATGACTTCTTCAACGTTGCGGTGCAGGAACTCGTCGACGAAGGCGTCCACGTTGGTTACACCAGCACCGACGGACTAGCCTGGGCAGAAATCGATGATCCAACAGATCTGAGTTTCGCCCAGCAGAATGTATTCCCACAACTCGCGACTGCACAGGCTTGAGGATGTCGACGAACGAAATCATTGCCGAGAATTTCGCGCCCAATCAATGGCTTACCTGGCCGCGCAGTTCTATTCGAGTTGTGGATTGGAACATCGACCGCGGTTTAAGGCTGTCGGAGATCATAGATTTCCTGGGCGACTCAAAGGCCGATGTCTTCCTTCTTCAGGAGGTTGATATCAATGCTCATCGGACGCATCAGCTCAATATCGCCCAGGAGATCGCTCGCAAGTTGCGCCTGAATTACGTTTTCGGACGTGAGTTTGTGGAATTGTCTCAGGGATCGAAGAGTAGCCCCGCGTACCATGGGCAGGCGACACTCTCGCGATGGAAAATATCCGACGCGCGCATAATCCACTTCCAGCGGCAGTCTGATTTCTGGAAGCCGCGTTGGTTTAAGCCGAATCTGCAAACGTTTCAGGAGCGTCTTGGAGGAAGGATCGCCCTCATGTCAGAGGTCGTCATCCAAGGCTTACCTGTTGTCACCTACAACCTGCACCTGGAGAGCCGGGATAATGACGACCTACGGCAGGCTCAATTAAATGAAGTCTTGCAGCATGCTAGGACGTACGATCCGACGCGTCTCCTCATACTGGCAGGCGACCTCAATTTGAACGCGTCGACACCCCGAGTCGCAAACCTGCTCGCCCGCGCTGGCTTCCGCGAAACGGTGCCTACGGCGCGAGTGGCTACCACGCCGCGTCGCCGCTTGCTGGAACCCGGCCATCATATCGACTGGGCTTTCATACGGGGCTCCTCGAAACCAATCGATGGCAGAGTTCTGAAGTCCGTTAAAGCTTCGGATCATTACCCCATCTTTTTCGAACTGCAACTGAGCGATGCCGAGCAAAAGATTACATCCTCCAGCTTCATGTCGCTCTTTTAAACAGTCGCCCGATCCTCAAAGCTTTCAAAATTACTTCCAATAGCGCCTCAAGCGGCTGACTTTTGCTCAGCTTTCGTCATTTTGCTGAGCAGTTGCGGGATCTTTGGTGCTCAGGATCTTTCGTTTCAATGCTTTCCGGATGGCGAGCCGGTTGCATTGTTCCTAGGCGTCGGTGATCAAAACAAGGAGAACGACACTGCCGGTGACAAAAACAAACACAGAGCACATGGGAGCGAACCTGCTCCCATGTGCTCGTACGAAACGGACGAAAAGATCATGTTGAGCCCATCCCGAATTCGTTTAGCAATTGCAATCGCAATGACCTTGGCAGTTCCTGTGTCTTTCTTTGGACAGAATGTAAAACCAGAGCAGAAGTCGGCAATCATCATCGGGACGGCAGTCGACGCCAATGGCGACCCCGTACCCAACGCCACGGTTGAGCTGAAAAACGTTGGGACCGCTGATCGCCGCACTGTCACTACACTGGAAAATGGTTCGTTCGAGCTTCATGACGTGCAACCGGGAATGCCGTATGAGATCACCATTGCTGCCCCGGACTTTGCTGACTGGAAATCATCCAGCATGACGCTCGCACCGGGAGAGTTCAAAATCCTGACGGGAATTCAACTGCAAATTCGAACCGAGCTCACACAGGTCGACGTGTCGTATGACCCGGTGCAGGTCGCGACTGAGCAACTCAAAGCGGAGGAACATCAGAGGGTATTGGGCTTCGTGCCAAACTTCTACGTCTCTTATGAAAAGAACCCTGCACCTCTGACCGCGAAGATGAAATTTCAGCTTGCGCTGAAAGTGTCTACGGATCCAGTGACCGCTGCCGGGGTCTTTGGTATGGCCGGTATCCGGCAGGCCGCAGACAGTCCCAACTACGGGCAAGGGTGGGGCGCTTACGGTAAGCGCCTTGGCGCAACTGCGGCAGATGGTTTTTCTGACATTATGATCGGCGGCGCCATCCTGCCCTCGTTGTTGCATCAAGATCCTCGCTACTTTTATCAGGGTACTGGCACAACCGGCTCTCGAATTCGACATGCGGTGTTCAGCCCATTTGTCACCCGGAGTGACAGCGGAAAAGCAGTGCCAAATTACTCCAGCCTCGGCGGCGATCTGGCGGCAGCCAGTCTCTCGAACCTCTATTTTCCCCGAGCGAATCGCGGAGTTGGCCTTGTCTTTGGAAATTTTGTAATCGGAACCGCAGAGCGGATTGGCGCCAGCCTGGCTCAGGAGTTCATCATCGGCAGATTTACCAAGAGAGGCGGTCACGTGGAGTAACGCTGCCAAACCCAATCCAACGCACTTAGCACCACCATCATTCGAACCTATCTCCTGATTCTGCCCCCATTTCCCACCACCACTCCTACCAACCCGGCCCGGGTCGCCACACCCGGGCTCCTGCCCTTTCCCAGTGCCTTGTGACAACGAGAAGTGCGCGGCCTCAAAAAGCTAACCGAATCGACCACGCCTAGATCTCGACACACCTGACCCTTGCTCTTGATTCGTCACTTTGCTGAGCACGCGGTGCGATTCTGAGTGCTCGCATTGTTTCCTTTCAGCGATTTCCCGATGGCGAGCTGATTGCATTGTTCTCTTGCGTCGGTCGTCAACGTAAGGAAACGACGATGCGCCTTTCAATTGATTCTGCACGGACCGCAGGAGGGCAAACAACATGACTCCACACCCTATACAGCCTGGAAACACCATCGATGCCGAACTCGATCAACTCACTTATTCCGCGTACTTGCTGACGCTGGACCCGGATCTGGCCCTCTCAGTCGTAATGGCCGCGGTTGAGGCCTCAATTGAGGATCTTGCGTCGCGCCGCGATCTGCTCCGGCGCACGATCGAAATTTCATTGTCGCAATTACGGCTCGATGCCCCCGCCGCGTCGGACCGGGAGTCCTTGGCTTTTAAGGCTTTGCTGTATAGCGACGACGCGTTTGCGACGTCAACGCTGGCTCTCTCTTTGAAAGAACAAACCAATGGTAATCCGATCCTGCTTCTCGATTCGGGCGCCCGCATTGCCTTCGTTTTACATCACGTACTCGGCTACAGCATCAGCGGAGCTGCGGCAATGGCTCAGATTCGCGAGAAGGAGTACCGCGTACAGCTGCAAAAAGCGTACCTGCAGTTGGCTTCGCTTCAGCTGGGAGCTCATGCGATCGCGGCCTATATGTTCGGCCAGGTCGCGGTGGCATAGAGGAAAAAAATGGGCTTGCTTAGATGGATCTGGGCTTACTTGTTCGACTGTGTGCATTTCCACACCACGTGGCCGCATCAGAACCAGCTAGGCCACGCATACGTGTGCTGCCTCGACTGCGGCACAGAAATGCCGTATTCCCTCGAATACATGCAGATCGTTAGACAAGAGCGCAAGCCGAACACATTGTCCCGCCTTCCAGCAACGGCGTCGCTGATCATTGTTGGCGCATTGCTGTTGCTTACCCCAAGTTACGCCTTAGCCGAAACTGCACCGCCCTCAGCCGATCAGAGCCAGAGGCAGCTACAAATGAGCGGCGTTGCAAAAGTACCGTCAGAATCGATCCATTCTCTTCTCTTAATGGCTTCACGCTCTGGGCACTTGCTCATGGTTCGTCATTTTGCTGAGCGTGGCGCTGGGGTTCTGGGGCTCACCTCCTTTGCTTTCAGCGGTTTCCGGATGGCGAACCGCCTGCATCGTTTACTTGCGACGGTGATCGCGGAAGGAGAACGACAATGTGCGTGATCAAGGCGATTCCAGAAATTCACTTCCACAAGACAACCCAATCGACGCCCGAGCAATTCATCGCCGGTCTCATCGACTTCGGACCTAGTCGCTCGAAACTCTTTCCTAACAGTTCTGATGAGTACCTCATGGTGCACCACCTCGGCCACTCTGAGGCCGATGTCACCGAAGGCTCGGGCAGCATCTGGGAACGCCTGCACTACGACTGGTCCGATCCCAAACGCGTCGTCCTCACGACGACCGACTCCAACGTTTGGTCAGGGCTTTCGAGCCACACCTATACCTTCACGCAGCAGCCAGACGGCACCACCGATATTGATGTGGTGATCGTACGCGAGGGCAAGAACCTCAAGGGACGGGCGCTCGGCTTTGTTCTCCGGACCATTGGTCGACGCGTTTTGGAAAATGCGTTCGAAAGCTCCGTCAAAGCCATCGAAGCGCGCAACGGCAAACTGCTGGTGTGTAGTCCCGAACGGATTCAAGAATGCACTTGCTAACCGATTTTGGTTGTTGTTGCAAGAGAGCCATGAAATCCAATTTCCTGTCCCGACCAACGCAGGGGGAACAGACAATCAACCAGCAATAAGGAAAGGAGCCGAACTCAGTACGCGACAGCTAAGAGAACGCCATGCCTAAAGTCGTAGAAATCAGTGCTAATCAATACGCGAGCGGTGCATCGGCTCGGCCAACCCTGAACACCTGGATTGTAATAGCCCAGATCTTCATCCTTTTGATTGCTGTATTCCGAATCGAGCGCCACCTTCGCAGGCTTGAACACCGATCGCTTTCTCTGGTGTGGCATGTAGAAGATTGCATACCCTGGAACGAAGATGGGGAAGTTTGATGGCGCGCGACAGAATCCCTTTGACCGATGGTCTCGAGATCACCGTGCACGGCGGTGACGAGGGCAGCATTGTGCGTTTGCGTGGTCGTCTCAACATCGATTCCTCGCCAGCCCTTCGGGATCGCTTTCTGGCGATGTTGGGAGCTCAGTCGTCTGAAGCAGTAATCGTTGATTTAACAGATGTTTCTTATATCGACAGCTCTGGTATCGCGACCCTGATCGAAGGACTCAAAATAGCGCGCCTGCGGCAGACGACATTGTGCTTGCATGGGCTGCAAGGCCGGCTTCTTCACTTGTTTCAGGTTACCGGCGTGTCCACTCTATTCGAAAAGAGCGGCTGTGGAAGTACTTCAGCGGAGTCCAAGGTGTCCTGATGCCAAATGCTCTCGAAAATGTTGGAAGAAGAACCCTCAACGAACTCGATTATGTCGGGAGCCTGAACATTCAGTTGTGGTCTACGCTTCGCGCGATGAAGAACGCGTTGCCACTTGTCGGGAACCGCTACCGCTGGCAGGCAACAGTGCGGCAGATGCTTCAGATCGGCTATGACGCGCTGCCAATGGTATCGCTGATGGCGATTTGCACCGGATTCATTCTTGCAATGCAGGGTGCCACTGAGCTGCGTCGCTTCGGTGCCATGCACTATGTCATTGATCTAGTAGCAGTCGGTTTCACACGCGAACTCGGCCCCTTGCTAACGGCGATCGCTGTCAGTGGCCGCTCGGGTTCGGCTTTTGCGGCCGAGATTGGGACCATGAAGGTGACAGAGGAACTTGATTCG
>JBKPDF010000084.1:0-34326 GCA_046727735.1 Pseudomonadota bacterium
CCACGACTTCGAGCCGGGCCGCCGGGCGCGGCTCGCTGCGCGCGCCGCCCGCGGCGATCTCCTCGCGCACGCCGTGGCGCACCGGCTCCGCGCCGTCGAGCGCCTGCGAGTGGCGCGCCACGATGCGGTTGAGCTCGGCGACCGCGTCGATCTGCTCGACGATGACCCGGCGCATCTGCGCGGTGCTCTCCGCGGCCTCCTGCGGCAATTCGAGCACGCCGCGCCGCATCTCGGCGCGGGTCTTTTCCAGCTCGCGCTGGATCTCGCCCGCCATGCTCTTCATGTCGTGCACGATCTGCGCGAACCGCTCGCTTGCCTGGCGGAACAGGGTCTGGGTCTCACCGCTCGCGTGCTCGAAGACGCCGCGCAGCGCCTCGGCGGTGCGCTGGCGCTCCTCCTCCGAGGCCGAGCGCACGTGCTCGCACTGGGTGGTGATCGCGCGCGAGCCCTCCGAGCTCGACTCGGCGATGACCTGCGCGATCTCGCGGGCCCGCGCCTCGGCGGCCTCGAAGGAATCTTTCAGAAGCGTGGCGAACCGCATCAGCCGCTGATCGAGCTCCTGGGCCTTGCCGTCGAGATGGCCGACCAGCGCCTCCATCGCGTTGCCCCGCTCCGCGATCGCCTGCTCGTTGCGGCGGTTGCTGCTCTCGATGACCTCCGCCGCGGCGGAGAGCGCGCGGCCGTGCTCGTCGAAACGCTCGGCGAGCTGCGTGATGTCGTTGAGCACGTTGCTGGTGGCGCCGTGGAACGACCGGATCTGCTCCTCGACCGCACCGCTCGTGGCGCTGCTGCGGTCGGCCAGTTGATTCATCGTGACGACGAATTCCTTGACCCGGCCCGACAGCGTGTTCTCGACCGCGGTGAGATTGGCGGTCGCACCGCTGAGCACCTCCTGGAGCAGGATGTTGGCCTCGCGCAACCGCTCGAACAGCGCGGTCGTGTCGTGGCGCAGCATGTTGTGGGTTTCCGTCACCTCGGAAACGGCGGCGGAAGCGGTCTGCTGCGATTGCTCGGTTGCGGATTTGGCGCTCGCCTGCAGGCTTTCGAGCGAGCTGGTGACGGCGGCCGACGCGCTCATCGCCGCGTCGTTGATGATGCGGGCGAGGTCCTGGCTGTTGTCCAGCATGTTCCGGGTGAACGCCAGGCCCTTGCCCTCGATCGATTGCACCGCCTCCTTGGTGACGCGCTCGATGTCGACGGCGAATTGCTGGCCGCGGCCGCCGAATGCGACGAGGAAATTGCCGCTTTTCTCGTCGAGGATGCGGCCGAGCTCCGCGGCGCGCTGGTTGATGCTGGCGTTGAGCTCCTCGGCCTTGCCAGCCATGCCGCGGACCACCTCGGCGCTCACCCCGAGCAGGGTGCGTTCGACCTCGCCGGCGTTCTGCTTGAGCATGGTGCCGATGCCGGACGAAGCCTCGCCCAGGCGACTCACGATCTCCTCGGCCTGCTGCTTGAGCGCGGTGCCGGTTGCGCCCGCAACCGCCACGACCCGCCGCTCCACCGTGTCGGCATGCTCCTTGAGCGCGGCCGTGGAGCTTGCGGAGACCGCGGTCAGGCGTTGCTCGACCTGATCGGCCTGGTTCTTGAGCACTTCCGCGCCCGAGCGCACGGCTTCGACCGTCGAGGAGGTCAATTGCGTCAGCGCCTGCTCGGCTTCCCCGGCATTGGTCTTGATCGCGTGGCTGAGCTGCTCGAACCGCGCCGTCATCGCGTTGGAGACGGCCTGGCCGCGCACTTCGATCTGGCTCGCGACCGTCTCGACGCGGCCGACCAGCAGTTCCTCGAACCGCCCGATGCGGGCATCGAGGTTGCCGGCGACCTCCATGGCGCGGATGCCGAGGGTCTTGTCGATCTCGTCGGTCTTGGCGGCGAGCGCGTCGGCGACCTTGGTGCCGCTGACGCTGATCGCGTCGGCGACGTCGCCGACCCGCTGCTCCAGCGCGGCGACGACGTCCTTGCCGCCCTCCGCCAGGGTCTTGGCGATGTCGAGCACCCGGTTGCCGAGCGCCTGATTCAGCGTCTGCGTGCGGGTATCGAGCGCCTCCTGCACGCGTGCGATGCGCTGATCGAGCCCGGCGGTGAACTCGCCGGCCCTGGTCGTGACGCGGTCCTCGAAATTCTCGATGTGCGAGCGCATCTGCTCGGTGAGGTCGGTCGATTGCCGGCCGATGCGTCCGACCAGCTCGCCGCCGCGCTCGCTGAAATTCTCCACGTGCGCGCGCATCTGTTCGGTGAGCGTCGCGGAATTCTGGCCGAGGCGCTCCACCAGCTCCCCGCCGTAGACCTTCACGGTGTGATCGAACTCGGTGAGATACCGCGTGATCAGCTCGCCGAGCGCGCCGGTGTCGCGCGAGATCTTCTCGCCGAGCTCCGAGCCGCCGCGGGTGAACACGTCGTCGAAGGACTGCAGGCGGGAGGTGAGCAGCTCCTGAATCGCGTCGCCCTTGACGTTGATGGAAGAAGCGAGCGCCTCGGCGGTCTCCCGGAAGGTCTCGGTGACCGTCGCGCTGCGCGCCACGATCGCTTCCGTGACGCGGGAGCCGGTCTCGTCGAGCTTCGAAACCACGTCGCTGCCGCGCAAGGTGAGATCGAGAACCAGGGATTCCCCGGTGGCTTTCAGCGTGTTGTTCACGTCCTCGGCGCGGCCGGCGATGCTCTCGGCCATGCGGCCGCCGGTCTCGATCAGCGCGTCGTTGATCTCCTGGGCCTTCTCGGCGATGGCCGCGGTGAGCCCGGTCGTGCGATGGGTGAAGCCGTCGGCGACCTGGTCGAGCCGCGACGAGAGCAGGTTCGACAGCTTGTCGGCGAGTTCGCCGAACTCCTCGCTGATGTGATCGGTCTTGACCTGGATGCTTCCGGTCAGCCGCTCGGTGGCGCTCTCCAGCGTGCGGGTGGCTTCCGCGCTCGTGGTGTTGAGCTGATCGAGCAGATCGCCGCCGCGCTCGCCGATGGCGTCGATCATGGAATCGCCGGCGCGTCCGAGCGCCAGCGTGATGTGCTCGCCCTTTTCCGCGAGCGTGCGCGTGATGCGCTGCGCCGCGTCGGTGACGCTCGCAGCGACCAGCTCGCTCACCGAGGCGATGTCGTTGGTGAGCCCGGCGTGGACCCCGGAGAGCGCGGTGCGCACCTGCTCCGCCTGAGTGACCATGGCGTCGCGCTGGTTGGCGAGGTCCTCGATCAGCCCGCGGATGCGCAGCTCGTTGTCGTTATAGGCGCGCTCGAGCGCCGCAACCTCGTTGTGGACCAGAGCCTCGAGCTCGGCGGCGCGCGCGAGCGCACGCTCCACTCCGTCCCCCATCGCGGCGACTTCGCGACGGATCGCCTGGCCGACGCTGACGATGGATTCCTTGGCGATCGTTTCGGGCTCGGCGAACCGCACTGCCGCGTCGGTCATCGAGCGGCCGAGGACACGCAGCTCGTGGGCGCGGCTCAGAAGATGTGCCAGCAGGAACAGGAACGCGACCGGCATGATCAGCACGGCGGCGAAGCCGTAGAGCTGCAGCGCGATGCCGTTCTCGCCGAACAATGCGATGGGCTCGGCGCCGAGCTGGACCATGCCGAGCATGAGCCCGCCGGCGATCCAGACGAAGGCCAGAATGCCGGCGATCACATACGGCTTGCGGGAAGGCCGCCGTTGCAGCGTCTGCAGCATGCGTCCGACCGATTGGCGGTCGTCGTTGGCGGCGGGCGGCTGCGGCTCCTCCGCGGGCTCCGGCTCGGCCACGACCGGCTCGTTGAAGAAGATCGCGGAATCTTTCGCCGCCTCGCGCCGCGACCGGCGGCGTCCTTCGCGGCCGCGCTCGATCGGTTCGGGCGCGGGCGGGATCGGCGGGTCGGCCGAGACCGAAGGCTCGCCGTCGCGCAGACTGAGCGCATCCTGGATGGCCGAGAGCGCCGCCTCGGTCGGATCCTGCACTTTCCTCGGAGTGTTTGTCATGATGTTCGTCCGCGTCCGTACTGTTCCCACCCATCACCGCGGCGCGGCGCCGCTCGGCGGCTCCGATTTTGCTGCGGCGGTGACCATTCCCCACCCGTACTCGAGCCGATGCACAACGGCACTGGCGCGGCCGATCGGGCATCCTATCGGCCGCTGCAGCGGAAGAAACCGTGCCGGCAACTTCTCCCAAATCATTATTGAGCGTTACCGACGGTCGCTCCTTCAGAGGCTTGGGATGAACGGCGTTCCCCTCGCTTGAAGCCCCGCAGGGCAATATTTCTGCATGACCGCCGCGGCCAAAAGGCAGCCGAATCTGGGCGACGAAAAGGCAGGGGGAGAATGTTCTTTCGGCTGTGGATGATGCGCAGGCGGCCCCTCGGAGCGGTCGGCTCAACCCTTTGTTAACCAGCGCCATGGTTGGCTCCCGAGCGCGGACCTTCGGGGGCCACGCATTTACCCGGAATTCGCCTCGGGCGGGCCACGCTCGGCCCTTAGCAGCTGCCGTGGGGGAAGAAGGGATGGGACTCTCCGCCTTGACTAACGGATACGCTTCGAGCGCGCCGCCGCCTTCGGGCGAGCGTCCGATCGATCTCGTGCATCTCGCCCGCATGACGCTCGGAGAGCGAGGGCTCGAGCGCGAGGTCCTGCAATTATTCGACCGACAGGCCGGCATGCTGGTGGTGCGCATGGAGCAGGCCGAGCGCGCCGGCGTCTGCGCCGCGGCGCATACGCTCAAAGGTTCGGCGCGCGGCATCGGCGCGTGGCAGGTCGCGCACGCGGCGGAGGCGGTCGAGCTTGCCGCCGCGAACGCCGCCGGGCGCGATCTCGAGGCCGCTATCGCCCGTCTGCGCGCCGCCGCGGCGGAAACGCGCGCGCTGATCGCGGAGCTGCTGCAGGCCTAGGCACGCACGAGTCCGCGGCCCGGACTTGCGCTCGCGGATTCGCTCCCTATAAAAGCCCCGACTGGATCGGCCTGCCCCCGGCGCGCCGATCCAGCGGCATTTCGCCAGGCCCATTTGCGAAGGCGGCCAATCCTTAGGTCGAAGTTCCGGATCCGAAACCGCGATCGCTCGAGCCCGGGGTTTTCCAGGGAAATCCCGGGCCGCTCGCCCATTGCAACCACGCTCCATGGTGAAGATCACCTACATCGATTCCGGCGGTACCGCCCGCACCGTCGAAGGCGAAGTCGGCTCCACCGTCATGGAGACCGCGATCAAGAACAGCGTGCCGGAGATCGAGGCCGAATGCGGCGGCGCCTGCGCGTGCTCGACCTGTCACGTCTATGTCGAGGAAGGATGGAAGGAGAAAACCGGAGAGCCCTCGCCCATGGAGGAGGACATGCTCGATTTCGCCTTCGAAGTGAAGCCGAACTCGCGCCTGTCGTGCCAGATCAAGGTGAGCGACGAACTCGAAGGCCTCGTCGTGCGGACGCCGGAGCGGCAGGCGTGATCCGGCATGGCTGAGGTCGTCAAGACCGATGTACTGATCATCGGCGCGGGCCCGATCGGGCTGTTCGCGGTGTTCGAGCTCGGCCTGCTCGACATGAAGGCGCATCTCGTCGACATCTTGGACAAGATCGGCGGGCAATGCGCCGAGCTCTATCCGGAAAAGCCGATCTACGACATTCCCGGCATTCCCTACGTCACCGGGCAAGGGCTGGTGGAAGCGTTGATGGCGCAGATCAAGCCGTTCGGTCCCGGTTTCCATCTCGGCGAGATGGTGGAGCAGATCGAGCGCATCGGCGATCCGATGTTCCGCATCACCACCGATCGCGGCAAGGTGTTCGAAGCCAAGGTCGTCGTCATCGCTGCCGGGGGCGGCTCGTTTCTGCCGAAGAAGCCGCCGATCCCGGGCATCGAGCCCTACGAGGGCAAGTCGGTGTTCTATGCGGTGCGCCGCATGGAGGATTTCCGCGGCAAGGACATCTTGATCGTCGGGGGCGGGGATTCGGCGCTCGACTGGACGCTCAACCTGCAGCCGATCGCCAAGCGCCTGACGTTGCTGCACCGGCGCGATCAGTTCCGCGCGGCGCCCGACAGCGTCAACAAGATGCGCGCGCTCCTCGGCGAGGGAAAGATCGATCTCGTGCTCGGCCAGATCACCGCGCTCGAAGGCAGCGACGGCGCGCTCGAAGCCGCCGTGGTCAAGCGCGGCGACGGCTCGACGACGACGCTCGCCTGCGAGCGGATGCTGCCCTTCTTCGGCCTGACCATGAAGCTCGGGCCGGTGGCGCAATGGGGCATCGAGCTGCACGAAGGCGAGCTCATCCCGGTCGACACCGAGAAATTCGAGACTACCGAGCCCGGCATTTTCGCGATCGGCGACATCAATTGGTATCCGGGCAAAATCAAGCTGATCCTGTGCGGCTTCCACGAGGCGGCGCTGATGGCGCAGCAGGCCTATCATTACGTCTTCCCCGACAAGAAGCTCGTGTTCCAGTACACCACCTCCTCGACCAGCCTGCAGAAGAAGCTCGGCGTGAGCTGATCGCGATCGGCCGTAGCCCGGATGCAGTGCCGCGCGGCGGCGCGCCATCCGGAAACCGCCCCGCGGGTTTGGGCGACTACGACGGACATTTCCGCCCAGATCGCGTCGGTCATTGGTAGGATGCGTGCATGACCCGACGAAACGCCACCGCGGCAGTGATCGGGGCGGGGGATTTCATCGGCTCCGCGATCGCCAAGAAATTTGCGGCCGAGGGCTTCACGATCTTCGCGGGCCGGCGCAATGCTGAAAAGCTCGCGCCGCTCGTCGCCGAGGTCGAGGCAGCTGGCGGCGCCATCGTCGCGCGCGGGCTCGATGCCCGCAAGGAGGACGAGATCGCGGCGTTCCTGCGCGCGGCCGACGAGCGCGCGCCGCTCGAAGTCTGCATCTTCAACGTCGGCGCCAACGTCAATTTCCCGCTGCTCGAGACCACGGAGCGCGTTTTCCGCAAGGTCTGGGAGATGGCCTGCTATTCGGGGTTTCTCGCCGGGCGCGAAGCCGCGCGGCTGATGCTCGCGCACGGCAAGGGCTCGATCTTCTTCACCGGCGCGACCGCGAGCATGCGCGGCGGCATCGGTTACGCGGCGTTCGCCAGCGCCAAATTCGGCCTGCGCGCCGTGGCGCAGAGCATGGCACGGGAGCTCGGGCCGAAGAACATCCACGTCGCGCACCTCCTCATCGACGCCGGCGTCGACACCGCCTGGGTGCGCGAGCGGATCAAGCAGCGCGGCGGCGAAGAGGCGATGCGGCGGGTCGAGCCGGACCAGCTGATGCAGCCGGCCTCGATCGCGGAAGCCTACTGGCAGCTCTATTGCCAGCCGCGCGATGCCTGGACGTTCGAGCTCGACGTGCGCCCGTATCGGGAGGTCTGGTGATGATGCCCAAGGTCGAGTTCCATTTCGATTTCGGCAGCCCGAATGCGTACCTCGCGCATCTGGTCATTCCCGAGATCGAGCGGCGCACCGGCGCGAAATTCGATTACGTACCGGTGCTGCTCGGCGGCGTGTTCAAGCTCACGAACAACCGCTCGCCGGCCGAGAGCCTGCAGGGCATCAAGAACAAGCGCGAGTATCAGGACCTCGAAATGCAGCGTTTCCTGCGGCGCCATTCGATTGCGCGCTTCGCCATGAATCCGTTCTTCCCGGTCAACACGCTGTTGATCATGCGCGCCGCGGTGGCGGCGCAGCTCGAAGGCGTGTTCGCGCGCTACGTCGACGAAACATTTCGCCACATGTGGGCCGATCCGAAGAAGATGGACGATCCGGAAGTAACGCGCGCGGCGCTCGAAGCATCCGGGCTCGACGCCGCGCGGCTTCTCGCCCGCACCCAGGACCCCGAGGTGAAAGATCGCCTGCTGAAGAATACGGAAGCTTCGGTCGCGCGCGGCACGTTCGGCAGCCCGACCTTCTTCGTCGGCGATGAAATTTTCTTCGGCAAGGACCGGCTGCGCGACGTCGAGGAGGAGATCGTCGGCACATCGGGCACCGGGAGGCCGCCGCAAGCGACCCGCCGGTAGACTCGTCGGCGCGGATTCATCCGTTCATTGCGCAAATCCGACTTGCGCTTCGTACCCGATATATGACTACAGTAGTCATTTAGGGGCCGCCCCGTGCGAGAAATCCAATTGAAAGACGCCAAGGCGACGCTCTCGTCCGTCGTCGATGACGCGGTGCAGGGGGAGCCCTCCGTCATCACTCGGCACGGCAAGCCGCAGGCGGTCATCCTCGGTTTTCAGGAATGGGAGCGCCTGGCGCGGGTGCCTTCGTTCGGCCGGCTCCTCATGTCCGCGCCCCTCGCAGAGGGAGACTTGCCCAAGCGGAATCGCCGTCCCATGCGGCGGGTGAAACTCTGACCCTTCGCCGTGTACCTCGTGGACACCGACGTCATTTCCGCCGGCTCGCCCTGGAAAGCGGGGCCTCGTGAGGCCCTCGTCCGATGGATGGATGAGCATTCATCGGAACTGTATTTGTCGGTTGTCACGATCGCGGAGATCGACAGCGGCATCGCCAAAGCGCGCCGGCAACGGGCAGGGCGCAAAGCGGCCGACCTGACGGCATGGTTCGAAACTCTCCTGCATCTCTACGCAGTTCGCATTCTCGCCTTCGACGTCGCGGCGGCTCGGATCGCCGGCGGTTTGTCGGATCTTGCTCGAAGCAGAGGCATCGCTCCCGGTTTCGCCGACATCGTGATCGCGGCGACCGCCATTGCCCACGATTTGATCGTGCTGACGCGGGACACGCGACATTTCGAGCCGCTGGGCGTCGCGACGAGCAATCCGTTCGAGAAACCTGCCGCCATCAAATCCGTAGCCTGGATGATAGGTTGAGCCGCTGGGCGCAAACCCATCACGGGCCGCGATGGAGTTCGCGTTCGCTCAATCGTTCCTACGGCTTCCCCAGCAGCTCCAGCACCGCGTCGGCGAAAATTTTCGGCTCCTCCGCAGGCAAATTGTGGCCGGCGCGCGGAAGCACCCGGCGCGAGTAACGCCCGCGGAAGAAACGCGCATGGGCGGCCGAGTCTTCTGCCGGGATCACGCCGTCGGCCTCCCCGCACAGCGCGATGGTCGGTGCGGCGATGTGCGGCCGCGCGAGGAGCTTGCGCTCGATCGCCTCGAGCGCCGGATCGGGCGCCGCATAGCCCCAGCGCACCCGATAGGAATGAACCGCAACGTCGACGAAATCCGGATTGTCGAAGGATTTCGCCGTGCGCTCGAACGTGGCCTCGTCGAATCGCCAGTTCGGCGACCACAGGCGCCACAGCAGTCGGCACAACGGGCGGCGATTCTTGGCGAGCCCTAAGCGCCCGCGCTCGGTGTTGAAATAATATTGGTACCAGTAGCGGTGTTCCTGCTCGGGCGGCAGCGGCTCGGCGGCAGCGGACAGATCCTGGATGTTGTAGCCGTTCTGCGAGACGAGGCAGCGCACGCGGTCGGGCCACAGCGCCGCGACGATGCAGGCGGCGCGCCCGCCCCAATCGAAGCCGGCGAGCGCCGCGCGTTCGAGCCCGAGCGCGTCCATGAATTCCTTGAGATCGTTGCCGAACGCCGCCTGCTGGCCGGACCGCGGGGTCGAGGCAGAGAGGAATTTCGTCGGCCCGTAGCCGCGCAGATAAGGCACGAATGTCCGGCACCCCGCCGCTGCGAGCCGCGACACGACCTCGTCGTAGCAGCGCGGATCGTACGGAAAGCCATGCAACAGGATGACCGGCGCGCCGTCTGCCGGCCCGGACTCCTCGGAGGCGATCTCCAGCATGGGGGTACGGACGTGCTTGAGAGCAGCGGCGTTCATGCGCGATCCTCTCCGTAGCCGGATGGAGCGCCCGCGAAGCGGGCGCGAAATCGGCGGCCAAGGCCGCCGTCCCCGCGAAAGCGGGGACCTCGATCAGCAAACTTTATCCCGGATTACGCTTCGCTTCATCCGGGCTACGTGCTTTGACAAAAATGCGAAAATTCAAAGAGTAGGAGAAGTAGTGAGAACAAGCCGCAGTTGATTAGAAAGAGGGTCAAGGTGCGCCCGGCTCGGTTTTCAAGCGTGCGGTCGCGCAGGAGTTTGTAGTCTCTGCGAAGAAGGAATTTCAAAAATTTCCAGTTGTTCATGAGAGAGTTATTCAGAATCAGCGATGGGCTCCCGAGTTCAAGCCAAACGGAATGATGCGCCGTCTTCAAATAAACAAACAGTAGATGGACGCACAATAGATAGGCAAGGACCGAAAGCGTGAATATCGCCCACACTGACCCAAACAATTGCCCGGGGATGCACATTTGATAGGCCCGATCTGTTTATGTCAAAATACCTCATGCCAGAGAGGTGAGTGGCTTCGCCATCGTAAACATCAATAGCCAGAAACTGGGTCTATACCTTGTGTTCGATTTCCGGAAACGGCGTATACGTTCGGTCTCCACTGCATGAGAGCGCATACCAACCCGGCGCACTCACGTCACCGCTCTCGGCCGACATTCTGCCGTTCGGGAAAAAGAATACTTTCGCCGCCTGGCCATAACCCAGCAGCAGCGCGCCCTGAGTCTTGTAGCGAATGCAAACGGTCGCCACCCGGCCGCCGTTGATGAGGCCGCCCCAGGCGACGGCCGGGCTGGAAATTTCCGCGTCCCGAATACCCCGCGCGTACCAGCGAGAACTCTTCATCTCTTGTGCGATCAATTGACGATAAGTGAATAGGGGAGGCGCTATCTCCGGTGCGGCTGCGACCTCGGGGCCCGGCGCTCCGGTCGATTGGCAAGCCGTCAGCCCGGTTGAAACGAGCAAAGCGGCGATTTTCCATCGAGTAATCATGATCCCCCTAGCATAGGCGCGCATTGCTCGCTTATTCGTCATAGAGAGCAGGCATAACGAAGTTCATTCCACGCCCCTCTCAGAGAAGGCGGTTCATTCCGGATTCTCCGCTGCGTCATGAGCTACACGTTCGCGTGAAAATTTATCAGCTCGGACCAAGGAGTGCGGTGACAATTGTGCAACAGCTGCGAGAAAAGACACGCGAAAGGTGTCAAACTCCGTCTTCTCGTGGAAAGGGAACGAACCGAACGGCGGCACCGCTTTGCCAGGCAGTTTTCGCGGCGATGCGTCCGGCTTGCGCTTAACTCCATCCGGGCTAGGTGCTGCCGCCGCCTCCGTCCCTTGACCCCGCGGCCGCTTCGTCCGACATCTGGGCGCGGAGCGCGGAGATGTTCGTCACCTTCTTCCAGGAGCTCAAGGCCGCCGGCGTGCCGGTGACGCTGCGGGAATATCTCACGCTGCTCGAGGCCATGGAGCAGGATCTCGCCTCGCGCCGCGTCGACGATTTCTACTACCTCTCCCGCGCCGCGCTGGTGAAGGACGAGCGCAATCTCGACAAGTTCGACCGCGTGTTCGGCAAGGTGTTCCAGGGCATGGAATTTTTGGAGCAGGCGCTCGCGGCCGAGATTCCCGCGGAGTGGCTCCGGAAAATCATGGAGAAGAACCTCACCGAGGAGGAAAAAAAGCTGATCGAGGCGATGGGCGGCCTCGACAAGCTCCTGGAAACCCTGCGCCAGCGGCTCGCCGAACAAAAGGGCCGGCACCAGGGCGGCTCGAAATGGGTCGGCACCGCCGGAACGTCGCCGTATGGCGCCTACGGCTACAACCCCGAGGGCGTGCGCATCGGCCAGGAGGGCAACCGCAGTTTCCGCGCTGTGAAGGTCTGGGACAAACGCGAGTTCCGCGATCTCGACGACACGGTCGAGCTCGGCACCCGCAACATCAAGATCGCGTTGCGCCGGTTGCGGAAATTCGCGCGCACCGGGGCGCCGGAAGAACTCGATCTCGAGGGCACCATCAAGGAGACCGCGCACCGCGGCTATCTGGATCTCAAGCTCAGGCCCGAGCGGCACAATGCGGTGAAGGTGCTGCTGTTCTTCGATGTCGGCGGCTCGATGGACTGGCACGTCCAGGTCACCGAGGAGCTGTTCTCGGCGGCGCGCTCCGAGTTCAAGCACATGGATTATTTCTATTTCCACAATTGCCCGTACGAGCGGGTGTGGAAGAAGAACCGCCGCCACGACGACACCACGCCGACCTGGCAGCTGCTGCACACCTATCCGCACGATTACAAGGTGATCTTCGTCGGCGACGCCTCGATGTCGCCCTACGAGATCACGACGCCAGGCGGCTCGGTCGAGCATTTCAACGAGGAGGCCGGCGCGGTCTGGCTCGAGCGCCTGACGCGCACCTATCCGGCCTGCGTCTGGCTCAACCCGGTGCCGCAGGAGCAGTGGGACTACACCTATTCGATCCGCATGGTGCGCCAGCTGATGGGTAACCGGATGTATCCACTGACGCTGGAGGGCCTCGACCGCGCCATGCGCGAGTTGGTGCGCTGACCGCGTCGACCTAAACAGCAGACCCTGAGCTCGTCGGCGCCGCGCCGGCCCAGCGGCCAGCTTTCCACCAGTAGAGAAAACCGCCGAAAGCGCCGCATGACGCAACCAACGGCACATCTGCAATCCATGCGCCATACAACGCGAGATCAGGAACTATGCCGCCGCGTGCGGTAAACACTGGCGTTGCCAGAACACCGAACAGAGCCCCGGAAGCGAGATAGAAGAAAATACTTCGAATCCGAAACTTCTCCCCAGTTAGGAATACGACCACAATAGGGATCACCGCGGTGATCCAGGTAAACGCGGCGCAAAGCAGCCAATAAAAAAATAGCACGAGTAAGTTCAGAATGATCCAGAGTAAAAATCTTCCGGGCGAAAAGCTCGCGAGCATGAAGTCGTCGATGATGCTCTTGCCGGACCAGCCAATCAGCAATAGCACGCTTGCGCCGCCGACGGCCCAGAGGTGACCGAACAGAAGTCGCTCCTCACGATTGATCGTCATCGGCAGTCTCCCCTTTGCGCCGGCCGACGAGGTCGGGCGCGAGGTCGGCGAGCAGCGGGCGCGGCAGTGCCGAAAAGGGCAGAGGGCGCGCGACTTCGATCGCGGCGAGGCCGAGCCGCGCGGTCAGCAGCCCGTTGAGCACGCCTTCGCCGAGCCGCGCCGAGAGCTTCGCGGCGATGCCGTGGCCCAGCACCTGCTGGATCAGGCTGTCGCTCGCCGCCATGCCGCCGGTCAGCGCGAGATGGGCGACGACGTGCCGGAACAGCCGGATCAGCCCGATGAGACCGGGGCGGCCGCCGTAAAGGTCGGCCAGGCGGCGGACCAACAGCACGGCGTTGAGCAGCACGAACAGCATGTCGACGAGCGCGCGCGGGCTGATCGCGGTGACGACCGACACGCGCTTGGCGGCCGCGGCGACGCTGCGGCGCGCCTCCTCGTCGAGCGGGCCCAAGAGCTCACGCTCGGCGAGGCGGATGAGATCGGCGCCGTCGATGATCTCCTCGCTATGGCTCGCCAACGCGGCGCGCGCACGGGCGAGCCGCGGCTCGCGCCGCTCGAACGCGATCAGGTCGCGGACGATCGCGCGGGCTTCGTCGCGATCGTCGGTCTCGAGGGCGGCTTGGGCCCGCATTTGCAGCTTCTCGATGTTTCGCAGCCGTAACAAGCCGATCGCCTCGCGGGCGAGGATTGCAAGGAGAGCGGCGAGCGTGACCGCCGCGCAGGCTGCGCCCACGACGCCGAGCCATTCGGCGCGTGCGTAGAGGCTCTCGATCAGCTGGACGCCCAACAGGCCGAGGCCGAGCGCCACGAGAGCGCCGAGCGCCGACCAGAACACGGTCCCAAGCGGAAACCGGCGCCGGCTCGGCGGGGCGAGGGGCGGTGCCGGCACAGCCGCCGGCACCGCCGGCTCCGGCGCCGGCGTGACGACGATGCTTGCCGTCCCGGCCGCGCGCGAACGGCGCTCGGTGTCCGTGGGCGCGAGCACGACATCGGGATCGTCGAGCCGGAACGCGGCGGGCTTGCGGTGGCGGTTCGTCATGGAAAGCGGTCTCCCAGCAGGAATTGCAGTGCACGGTCGAGCCGGATGTGAGGCAGCGCGACACTGCCCGAACCGGTTGGCTCGAGCGGCGGCGGGCGAAAGCGCAGGAAACGATAATCGGCCTCCCGTGCGGGCCCGGTGCTCAGGCCCCGGAATGCGTCGCTGTCTGCGAGCGCGCCCGAGTCGTCCGGCAGATCGCCCGGGAATGCGGCGATCTCGGTCGAGCCGTCGAAGATCTCGGTTCCGGCGGCCTCGCCGGCGGCCGGGACCCCGATGATCGACGGCAGACGTTCGCGCCCGCGCGCGACCATCGCTTCCCGCGTGGCGCGCACCGCCGCGAGCGCCACGACGTCGACCAGCGCGCCCGAGAATTTTGCCCGCTCGATCGCCTCCCGGGTCATCTGCGTGAGAATGCGCTCCAGCCGGTCGTGGCTCGTGTGATGCAAATGGTCGGCCTTGGTCGCGGCGAACAGGATGCGGTCGATGCGCGGCCGCATCAGTGAACTCAGAAACGTCCAGCGGCCGGGACGGAAGCAGGCGAGGATCGCCGCGAGGGTCGCCTGCAGGTCCTTGACGGCCGCCGGCCCGGCATTGAGCGCCGCAAGCGCGTCGACCAGCACGACCTGGCGATCGAGCCGAACGAAGTGCTCGTGAAAGAACGGCCGCACCACGAAGCGTTTGTAGGCTTCGAACCTGCGTTCCATCATTGCGTGCAGCGAGCCTTTGCGGGCCGGCGCCGCCGCGCCGTCGAGCGCGAACGGCGCAAACGTGAAAGCGGGAGCGCCGGCGCGCTCGCCCGGCATCAGGAAGCGACCGGGCGGAAGCAGGCTGAGCGCATAGCGCGTGTCGCGGCAGGCTCGCAGATAATCGGTGAACAATTTGGCGGCGGTGAGCGCCGCCTGCTCGTCCTCGTCGGCCGCCGGGTCGAGCGTGTCTAGATGGGCATGCCAGCGAGTCGCGAGCTTGCGGCGGGGCTCTTCGTGGGAGAGCTTCAGCGCCTGGGCCGACCATTCGCGATAGCTCATCGTCAGAAGAGGAAGGTCGAGCAGCCACTCGCCGGGATAGTCGACGATATCGAGAATCAACGTGCGCTCGGCCCCGGTGCGGGACTGGTAGTCCACGGCGAGGCGCAGCTCGCTGATGCGGCGCGTCGAGTCCGGCCAGGCGCGGTCCCGGACGAGCGAAGCGACGTGCCGCTCGTACTCGAACCGAGGCACCGCGTCGTCGGGCTGCGGCTCGAGTCGGGCCCGAGCGATGCGCCCGGAGGCCAGCGGCTCGAAGACCGGCATCCGCGCGCCGTGCATGAGATCGTGGACCAGCGCCGTGATGAATACCGTCTTGCCCGCGCCGGACAGGCCGGTGACGCCGAGCCGGACGGTCGGATGCAGCAAATGGCCGCCGAACTCGAAGATCGCGCGCGCGGCGAGCCTCGCCTCGTCGGTGATCGCCTGGATGCGGGTGGGCATGCGCAACGCCGTGGGCCTCGGCGCAAGTTTAGTCCGTCGCCATGTCGAGCTGGCGCGGCGCCACGAAACGGTCGAGCCGGCCCGATTTCGGATGGAGCCTGGCCCAATCGTCCACCGGAAAATCGATCACCGCTAGTGCCGCAGTCGGGAATTTCTCCAGCAGGCGCTGCCGCGCATCGATATCGCCCGATGCGATCAGGAACTCGGCAAGGTCGCGCAGCCCGGGATTGTGCCCGACGACGAGCAGGACGTGGACCTCGGGCTTCGTGGCTTTGATCACTTCGAAAATCGCCTTGGGTCCGGTCTCATAGATGCGTTCCTCGAATGCGGCCGGCGGAGCTTTCGGCAATACCTCGGCGACGAGCTCCCAGGTATCGCGCGCCCGCGTCGCGGGCGAAACCAGCACCAGATCCGGAACGAGCGCGTGATGCGCCATATAGGCGCCGATTTTCGGCGCCGAATCGCGCCCGCGCGACGCGAGCGCCCGATCCCGGTCTTTGACCCCGATGCCGGTCCAGTCGGACTTGGCATGGCGCAGCAAAATGAGGCGGCGCATGGCGGAAAATTCGATTTCTGCAGCCCGAAAGTCTAGCATGCCGGCCGCAACCGGCCAGCGCGGGGCGCAAGGCGCCGGGCGCGGATTTTCGTCGCAATTGCGTCGGAGCTTGTCGACGTATTCCGGCGCCCTCGCACACGCGCCGGAGCAGCACGAAATGGCGTGACAACACAATGGCTGAACCAGGCGGAATGCACGCAACGACGTGGTACGGCGGAACCGCGATTGCGGCGCCCGATCGCCCGCCGCTCCTTCAGGACGCGGACGTCGATGTCTGCGTGATCGGCGGTGGGCTCGCTGGCCTCACCGTCGCGCGCGAGGTCGTGCGGCGCGGCTGGTCTGCCGCGGTGCTGGAAGCCAAAAAGGTCGCCTGGAACGCCTCGGGCCGAAATGCCGGCTTCGTTGCCCCAGGCTTCTCGGAGCGGATCGAAAACATCATCGAGCGGGTCGGGCTCGCCCGCGCCAAGGAATTGTGGGTGCTCTCCGCCGCCGGCGCCGAGTACGTCCGGGCCGCGCTCCGCGAGAGCGGGATGCCCGGTACGGAGCCGGTCGATGGCCGCCTGATCGCGCTCCGGCACGATGCCGAGGACGAGCTGTTGCGGCACGTGGCCATGATGCGGGTCGATTTCGGCGCGCAACTCGATGCCTGGCCGACCGAACGGGTGCGCGAGGTGCTGCGCAGCGAGCGCTATTTCCAGGCGGTGCATCTACCGGGCGCGTTCCAGGTTCACCCGCGCAATTACGCGCTCGGATTGGCGGCCGCGGCGGAACAGGCCGGCGCCCGCATTTTCGAGGACACGCCGGCGCTGGCGATCGACTCCGCCGGCGTGCGCAAACGCATCGACACCCCGAAGGGCCGGGTCCGGGCGGGCTGCGTCGTGCTGTGCGGCGGGGCACACCTCGGCTCCGTATTTCGCGCGGTTGCCGAGACGATCCTGCCGGTCTCGAGCTACATGGGCGTCACCGCGCCCTTGGGCGAGGCGCTCGCCGATGCGGTCCGCTACCGCGGCGGCGTATCGGATCCCCGCCGCGGCGGCGATTACTACCGGATCATCGAGGGCGATCGGCTGCTATGGGGCGCGCGCATCAGCGCGCGAATGTCCGCGCCCCGCGGGCTTGCCGAGGCGATCGCACGCGACATCCGCAGCGTCTATCCGCAGCTGAGGACCGTAAAGGTCGACCATGCGTGGTCCGGCCTGATGAGCTACGCGGTCCACAAGATGCCGCTGATCGGCGAGGTGATGCCGGGGGTGTGGCTTGCCGGTGCATTCGGCGGCCACGGCATCAACACCACGGCAATGGCCGGGGATCTCATCGCGGCGGCGATCGTGGAGGGTGACGATCGGTGGCGGCTATTCTCTGCCTACGAGCTGGTGTGGAGCGGCGGGGTGTGGGGGCGTGCGGCCGCGCAGGTGTTGTTCTGGACGAGACGACTGCAAGACACGGTGAGCGAAACCTTGGCGCGGCAACAGCACAGCGCCCGCCGGCGCGCCGCGCGTGCGGCGGCGCGGGAGGCTGTCGAACGCGAGCGGCGTGCCGCCGAAGCAGGCGAACGGCGGAACGCGGAAGACGCTGCACGCGCAGCCGCCGAGCAGATCGCGGACCGTTTCGCAGCGCTGCAGCGCCGGAAGGCGGAATTGCCGTCCTCGGGTGATGTACTTGCCACGCAAGCCCGCCGGCTTGCGGCGGCACACCAGCTCGAAACGCCGAGAGTCGCGCGCCTTGATGCCGAGGACGAACCGGACCGCAGCGCTGCCGCGCCGTCGGGCGATCGGCTGCCGACCGGCTACAAGCAGGAGCCTGCGGCGCCGACACGGCTGCGCAAACCGCGGCGCAGTGCCAAGCCGACGTGAGACCGGCCACCGACCTCACGTCGATCCGATGTAGAACCGCGCCGTGAGCTCGAGAAAACTCTCGGGTCCGTGATGGATGGTGTTGCGCGCGAAATAAGGCGGCACCGCCATGTCGGGCACGATGAAGCCGTCCCGTGCCGGAATGTTCAGAAAATCGCTGCGGCTGGCGAGGTCGAGCTCGAGGGCGTCACCGGCGCGGATCACGGCGGCGGCGGGCGTGAGACTGAAGCGCAGCAGTACCGGGTCGTGCCGCCGCAGCGGTTGGCGTACCGTGGTGTTGATCGCGATCTCGTTGCGGCTGCCGCGGCCGGGATCGACGGCCCGGGTGGCCGGCCGCAAATGACCCATCGCGAGCGGCCGGCGGCCCCCGTCGCGGCCGACGCGATCGAGCCGCGCAATCAGATAGGAATCGATTTCCGAGCAGGCATATTGCAGCTGCAGCGTCACCGGGCCGATCAGCTCGAAATCCTCCTGGGCGACAAGACGGAAGCGCCGCTGTTGCGGCTCCGCTGCGTCGATCTCGGGCAATACCGCGATGCCGCGCGGCACCGAAAGCCAGTTCGTCTCGGCGCTCGCCGGCAGTTCGCGATCGAGCGTGCCGGCACCCGAGCCGCGTTCCGGGCCGAGGTGCAAACGCACGGTCTCCGCGTCGGCCGGCGGGAAACCGTCGGCGCTCGCCCAATCGTCGGCGCCGTCGCGCCAGTACCGCACTCGCGGCTGCTGGCCGTAGCCGTTGTCGACGCCCTTTACGGCGTAGTCGAAGAAGGCCAGCGCCTCGAGCTGCCATGAATAGACCGGCAGCTCGTATTCGGGCGGCCCGAGGATGAGCCATTTTGCGTTCGAGCCGGCGCGCTCGAACAGCTCATAGGCGCCGAACTGATGGAGCGAGACGAGCCCGCGGTTCTGCACGACCACGAACGGCACGTCGATCCGGTCGAGCACCGCGGAGGGACCTTCTGCGATCGGCGGCACGACGGCATCGAGTGCATCGGTCATCAATGCGACGTACCAGGGCACGACTTCCGGCGCGACACGGCGGTTCTTCAATTTCTGCATGGCCCGATCGATGCGCGGCTCGAGCACGTAGCGCCAAAACCACGGCCTGTTGAGCAATTGGCTCAACGCCGCGCGCGCGACCGGCGGGATTTTGCGCCGCATGCTTTTGGCGGTGAAATTCGCGCCCAGCCACGCCGAGAGAAGATCTGCGTTGAACACGCCGCCATAGCGAAACAGCTGGCGGCGATAGTCCGTCGAGACCTCGTTGGCAAAAAACGCCCGCAGCGCCGGCGGACGGCGCGCGGCGACTGCGAGCTGGTTCATGCCGTAATAGGACGTGCCGGACAGACACACCTCGCCGTTCGACCACGGCTGCTTCGCCGCCCAGGCGATCGCCGTGAGATGATCGTCGATCTCCTGCTCGCATAGCCACGGCTGCAAAGCGCCTTGCGAACGCCCGACCCCTCGCGCGGTGACGATTGCCTGCACATAGCCGCGGTCGGTTGCGATCGGCGGGGAGCCGACCGCGTTTGCGGCATTCGGGATGCCGGCGGTGTGCAGGTCGAGATTGTACGGGGCGAACTGCAAGATCACGGGATGACGGCTCGCCCGCGCCGGCGTGTATACGTCGGCCGCGAGCTGGACGCCGTCCGGCATGGGGATCGGGACGTCGGCGAGCAGCCGACACCCGAGGCCCTGCTCGGCCACGGCCGAAGGCGTCCAGCCGGCGAGCTGGTGCTCGTTGAGGCGGGCATGCAGCGGAATGAGATTGTCGAGCCAGCGCATGCCGAGCGCAGTCGGCCCTCAGCGCGCTTCGCGCCGCGCCATGAAGGCCAGCCGCTCGAACAGATGTACGTCCTGCTCATTCTTGAGCAACGCGCCGTGCAGCGGCGGGATGAGCTTCTTGGGGTCGCGTTCGCGCAGGATCTCCGGCCCGATGTCCTCGGCGAGCAGCAGCTTGAGCCAGTCGAGCAGCTCCGAGGTCGACGGCTTTTTCTTCAGGCCCGGCACCTCGCGGATCTCGTAGAACAGCTTCATCGCTTCGGCGACGAGCCGCTGCTTGATTCCGGGGAAGTGCACTTCGACGATGGCCCGCATCGTGTCGGGATCGGGAAAGCGGATATAGTGGAAAAAGCAGCGCCGCAGGAATGCGTCAGGCAGCTCCTTTTCGTTGTTCGAGGTGATGACCACGATCGGCCGGCGGCGCGCCCGGATGGTCTCGCCGGTCTCGTAGACGAAGAACTCCATGCGATCGAGCTCCTGCAACAGATCGTTGGGGAACTCGATGTCGGCCTTATCGATCTCGTCGATCAGCAGCACCGGACGCTCGTCGGATACGAATGCGTCCCATAATTTCCCGCGCTTGATGTAATTGCGGATGTCCTTCACCCGCGCGTCGCCCAGCTGACTGTCGCGCAGGCGCGACACCGCGTCGTATTCGTAGAGGCCCTGCAACGCCTTAGTCGTGGACTTCACGTGCCATTCGATCAGAGGCGCCGAGAGCGCCTTGGCAATCTCGAGAGCGAGCACGGTTTTGCCGGTCCCGGGCTCGCCCTTGACCAGCAGCGGCCGCTCGAGCGTGATCGCGGCGTTGACCGCGACCTTCAGGTCGTCGCTCGCGACGTAGCCGCTGGTGCCCTCGAAACGCATTCGGCGGATTCCATGGAGAAGGCGGCCGAGGCGCGCTCGACCTCGGTTCTGCGCAGGGCGGGCACCCTACAGGGCCGCGCTTGTCGGGGGCAAGCCTTCCGCCGGTATCGGCGAGCCGGTCCAAGCCCGGCAATGCCATCCCCACGAGAGCCGGGCCGCGCTCCCAAGTCGCTTGGGATTTCAAGGTGTTTTCACAAATCCGTAGTTGTCACGGCTCGGACTCGGTGCTTATAAGCGTCCGCCGCGAGCGCAAGACTCGCGCCATGGGGTGCATGGGAGTCGCAATGCCTAGGGAGAAGCCCAATCATTATCGCCCGTCCGATCGAGAGCCCTTCATGAACGAGCGGCAGCGGGAATATTTCCGCAACAAGCTGCTGGCCTGGCGGGAGGGGATTCTTCGGGAGGCGCAGGAAACGCTGCACCATCTGCAGGACGAAAATCAAAATCATCCGGACCTCGCCGACCGGGCCTCCTCGGAGACGGAACGGGCAATCGAACTGCGAGCTCGCGACCGGCAGCGCAAGTTGATCGCCAAGATCGATGCCGCACTGCAGCGCATCGACGACGGGACCTACGGCTTTTGCGAAGAAACCGGCGAGCCGATCTCATTGCGGCGGCTCGAGGCGCGCCCCATCGCGACGCTCTCGATCGAGGCCCAGGAGCGGCACGAGCGCCGCGAACGCGTCTACCGCGACGATTGATGGAGCGCCCAAGGGGCGCGTAATCCAGAACGGTCGGTCCCGGATTTCTCTTCGCTTCATCCGCGCTACAGTTTGCCCGGCTCACTCTTTTCCGACTGGACGGCCCAACAGGCTCGCCATCTCCTGTTCCAGGCTGTCGAGCACGGATTTCGGTTTTGTCTCCGGCTGCTGTGCCTGCGGCGGCTGGGCTCGCGGCGCCTCGGGCTTGGCCGGCTGCTTGCTCGTTTCGCGCGAGGCATCCGGAGCAGCGAACGGAGCCGACGCAGCCCGGTGCACCGTGTCGGCAACGAGCGTCGGCTTTGGCAGGGTCGGTTCGATGCGGGCCGGAACCGGGCCCGATCGCCGCAGCGCCGCCTCGAGGCGCTGGGCCATGTCGGTGAGTTCCGCGTCGCTCGCCGGCGGCATGGGCCGTGCCTGCGGTGAAACCGGGGCTTCCGGCGCGCCTCTGGGGGTGGGAGTGATCGGGGGTGCGGGCCGCACCGGGATGTCAGGTTTGCGGCCTTGGCTTTGTGCCGAAACCGGTGCCTTGACCCCCGGATCGCCCGCGCGCGGTTGCGGCGCCTGCGGCCCCGATTCCGCTCTTGTGAGGGGCTCGCGACGCGGCGACGGTTCCGGCCGCAAGCTCGGCAATTCGGTTCCCCGGGGCATGACCGGCTCGATTCGAGCCGCGGGTTCTGGTCTCACGGCTTCTGCGGCGGGGCGCGGGGGCGCTTCATGGGTCGGGATGGCCGGCTCCGAGGCGCGCGCCATGACTTCGGCAAGCCCCGAACGCGGCCCCGGCGTCTCCCGGGGCAAGGCCGCCGGTGCGCCGCGAACGATGTTCTGCTCGACGACGACGTCGCTTGGGCCGCCGATCAGCAGCAGATGTTCGACGTTGTCGCGACGTATCAGGACCAGGCGGCGCCGAGCGTCGACGACCGCCGCGTCGATGACCGCCAGCCGAGGCTGTCGTCCGCGCCCCGAGCCCACGCCGAGCCCCATCGGGGTAAAGCGCCGAATAGCCCAGAAGATGAGGACGATCAGCGCAAGGACAATCAGGAATGCGATGAAGAACCGAGCAGCGATCGGCAGCCCGCCAAACAGGATGTCCATGTGCTCCCCGTCACCTTGCGGCCGGCCCGAACTCTTGCGCCGGTGACAGACCGCGCGATTCGGTGGCTGCCGTCCGCCTGCTTACTCCGGGCAAACAGCCGATTATCCGCCCGGAAACGGCCCCATAGCACATTTTTTACGCTTCGCGGCAGATTGATAATGCGGTTCGCCGGTCGCGCGAGCGGCCCGCGGAACCCGGAGAGGGCTGTACGCGCATGATTTTCTTGCAGCGGCGATCCGGATAGAACTTGTGGGACAATTGACGCCCGAATCGGCATGGCTACCCAGGATCTGAGCGAAAGCCGGAAGGTCGCCGAACGCGGTGAGCGGGCCGGCAGCATCGGCATGGTGCTGCTCGTGGCATTGGGCCTCGTCGGCGCCGCGGCCGGGTTCTCGCTGATCGGACGCAACGAGGCACAGCCCTACGCTCTGGCCTTGCTCTTGGCGCTGGCCGTAATCGGCGTGTTCTCGCTGTTTGCCGGAGCCGCCGGAGTCTTGCGTTTGGCCGGCCGGGACGCCGGCGCCGGCTTTGCGGCGGCTGCGGCGGCGGCGGACGGGGCTCCCGACGCGATGTTGGTGACGGAGGGGAGCGGCCGAGTCATCTATGCCAACGTGGCATATCTCGCGCTGGTCGAGGCTCCCACAATCAAGGATGCCCGGCCGATCGAGCGGGTGTTTGTCGGTGATCCCGACGTTTCCGAGGCTGTCTACCGTCTCGCCAAGGCCGCGCGTGAAGGCCGGCGGCTGCAGGAAGAAGTGCGGCTGAGCGGTCCACCGCCGCGTTGGCTGCGGTTCCGGGTGCGTCCGCTCGGCGCATCCGGGGCCGCCCTGCATTCCACGGTCTGGAGCATTGCCGACGTGACGCGCGACCGCGAACGCCAGGAAAATGTGTTCCAGGAGTTGCAGCACGCGATCGATTATCTCGATCATGCGCCTGCAGGATTTTTCTCGGTCGATGCCGCGGGCGAGATCGGGTATCTGAACGCGACTCTGGCGAATTGGCTCGACCACGACTTGGGGCAGATCGCGTCCGGTACGCTGAAGTTGACCGATATCGTCGCCGGCGACGGCGCTGCGTTGCTGACGACGATCACGGCCGCGCCCGGTGAGCTCAAGACCGAGGTGCTCGATCTCGACCTGAAGACGCGCGGCGGCCGCACGGTGCCGGCGCGGTTGCTGCACAAAGTGGCGTTCGCGGCAGATGGAACCCCTGGATCCTCGCGTACGCTGGTGCTCAACCGCGCGCGCCAGGAGGGCGCCGACCCTGAGCGCGCCGCGGAAGTGCGCTTCGTGCGCTTCTTTCACAATGCGCCGATGGCGATCGCCACCGTCGACCACGACGGCCGCATCGCGCGCGCAAACGCGCCGTTCGCAAGACTGCATCAGAGCATCGGCAAAGGCGAGCCGGTGCCGGCGGAAGGGCGCTCCATCCTCGCCGCAGTGGCCGAGCGCGACCGCAGCCAGCTCGCCGCCGCCATCAGCCGTGCCGCCGAGGGTCAGGGCGACATCGCGGCGATCGATGCAGCGCTTGCGGGCGACGGCAATCGCTCGGCGCGCTTCTACGTGTCGGCAGTCGAGAAGGACCAGCACGACGGCGAAACGGCGATCGTCTACGCCATCGAGACCACGGAGCAGCGCGCGCTCGAAGCTCAGTTCACCCAATCCCAGAAGATGCAGGCGGTCGGTCAGCTGGCCGGCGGCATCGCCCACGATTTCAACAACGTGCTCTCCGCCATCATGATGGCGACGGATTTCCTGCTCAACGCGCACCGGCCGACCGATCCGTCGTTCCAGGACATCATGCAGATCAAGCAGAACGCCAACCGGGCCGCGAGCCTGGTCCGGCAATTGCTGGCGTTCTCGCGGCGACAGACGCTGCGGCCGCAGGTGCTCGATCTCAGCGAAGTGCTGTCCGATCTCACCATGCTGCTGCGCCGGCTGATCGGCGAGAAAGTCGCGCTGGAGGTCGTGCACGGCCGGGATCTGTGGCCGATCCGCACCGATCTCTCGCAATTCGAGCAAGTCATCGTCAATCTGGCGGTCAATGCCCGGGATGCCATGCCGAACGGCGGCAAGCTCGAGATCCGCACACGCAATGTCAGCGGGGCGGAGTGCGCGCGCCTGTCGTTCAAATCGGTTGCGCCGGGCGATTACATGCTGATCGAGGTCAGCGATACGGGCGAGGGCATCGCGCCGGAGCACATCGACAAGATTTTCGAGCCGTTCTTCTCCACCAAGGAGGTCGGCAAGGGGACCGGCCTCGGGCTCTCCACGGTGTACGGCATCGTCAAGCAGACCGGGGGATTCATTTTCCCGCAATCCGAGCTCGGCCGCGGCACGGTGTTCCGCATTTTCCTGCCGCGGCACGTGCCTCGCGTCGAGGAGGCGGCGACCGGACCGAGCAAGCCAGTGGCGTCGGGCGAGCCCGCGAAAACCCCGGCGGATCTCACCGGGCAGGGCACCATCCTCCTGGTCGAGGACGAAGAGGGATTGCGGGCGCTCAACGCGCGCGGGCTGGCCTCCCGCGGCTATACCGTGCTCGAGGCCGGTAACGGCGTCGAGGCGATCAAGGTCCTGGAAGATCGCGGCGGGGGCATCGACCTCGTCGTGTCGGATGTCGTCATGCCGGAGATGGACGGGCCGACGCTGCTCGGCGAGATGCGCAAGCGCAATCCCGATCTCAAGATGATTTTCGTCTCGGGCTACGCCGAGGACGCATTCGAGAAGAACTTGCCGGATCGCGGCCAATTCGCCTTTTTGGCGAAACCGTTCACGCTCAAGCAGCTGGTCGCGGCGGTGAAAGAGACGATGGCGAGCTGAAACCGACGCGCGTTGTCGGAGCTCGGTCCTCACTGCTCAAACACCACGAAGCCGAATCCGGATCGCATGCGCAAAAGCTAGAACGATTCCAGTCTTCATGTTTGATGTTGCGGATTTGTGATTGGAGATGCCGCGGCATACGTGTATCTCCACGAACCGCATCGGTCGTTCCCGAGTTCTGGGCCGGGGAGATCAGGACGAACTGCGGTCGCCGCGATGGAAGGGTCTGCGATTTCGCCGCGCGTGCATTATTTCAGCTGGCGCCGCTTCACGGTGGTCGCCGGGCCCGGCCTCGTCGTGATGCTGGCCGACACCGACGCCGGCAGCGTGATCACCGCGGCGCAGAGCGGCGCGGAATGGGGCTATCGGCTGCTGCTGCTGCAGGTCATCCTGGTGCCGATCCTCTACATGGTGCAGGAGCTCACGGTTCGGCTCGGCGTCGTCAGCCGCAAGGGCCACGCCGAGATGATCCGCGACCACTACGGACGCGGCTGGGCCTGGCTTTCGGTCTCGACGCTCGTGCTCGCATGCGTCGGCGCGCTGCTCAGCGAATTGAGCGGCCTTGCCGGCGTCGGCCTGCTGATGGGCGTTCCGGCCCCCGTGACCATGGTGCTGGTGGTAGGGGCGTTGATCGTCATGGCCTACCGCGGCTCGTATCTGACGGTCGAGCGCATCGCCATCGCGGTCGGCGCCTTCGAGCTCGTCTTTCTCGCGGTGGCGCTCGACGCCGAGCCGGACTGGGCGGCGCTGGCGGCCGGATCGGTCGATATCGCCTGGCAGGATCCGAAATATCTGTACCTCGTCGCCGCCAATATCGGCGCCGTGATCATGCCCTGGATGGTGTTCTATCAGCAGTCCGCGGTCGTGGAGAAGAAACTCACCATCGAGGATCTCCCCGCCGCGCGGCTCGACACCGGCATCGGCGCGATCCTCACCCAGGTGATCATGGCGGCAGTGCTGATCGCGACTGCCGCGACCCTTGCGGGCAAGACCCAGAGCGGTGCGCTCGACAACGTGCAGCAGATCGCGCAGGCGATCACCCCGTATCTCGGCGAAACCACCGGCAAGCTGCTGTTCGGCCTGGGCCTGTCGGGATCCGCCATGGTCGCCACCATCGTGGTCACGCTGACCGCGGCGCGCACGCTGAGCGAAGTGCTCGGCGTGAAGCATTCGCTCGAGCACGAACCGGCGGAGGCGCCGTGGTTCTACGGCATCTACGCCGTGACGTTGATCGCCGGCGCGGCGCTGATCGTCTCCGGCGTCAACCTCGTCAGCCTGAGCGTCGGCGTTCAGGTCATGAACGCGCTGCTGCTGCCGATCGTGCTCGGGTTTCTGTATCTGTTGGCCCGGCGGCTGCCCGCGCCGCACCGGCTGCAGGGCGCGTACGCCGTCGTGGTCGGCGTCGTGATCGCGGCCGCGGTCGGCTTCGGGCTGTATTCCGGCGTGCTCGGACTGTGGGGCTGAGCCCGCGCTGCTCGCAAGCGGCAGCGATTCCGAGGGCGCATGCGCGCCCCTGAGCGGCTCGGCACACGGCGCTCGAGCATGTCTCCCAGATGGATCGCAGCGCAACGTGCGCGGAACTGCACTCGGTGCTAACATCGTGAGTGGGAATTCGATCCTAATACCGCCGCATCAGGGAGAAGGAGAGATGGCCACGCAAGAAAGCCACGCATCGCCCATCGTTCCGGCGCTCGGCGCCATCTACCATCCGCTTGCGCCCTACGGTTACGCATTCATGCGCTTCTGCGTAGGGGCGATCATTGCGCCGCATGGCTACACCAAGCTGTTTCAGGGAGCCGCGGGTCCGGCGGCCGGGATGATCGGCAAGCTCGGTCTCGAACCCGCGATGGCATGGGCCTATCTCGTCGGCGTCGTCGAGTTTTTCGGCGGGATTCTGCTCGCCATCGGCCTGCTGACGCGACTCGCGGCGGCAGCGCTCATCATCGAATTTGCCGTGATCGTCTTCGCGGTTAAGTTCGCCAACGGGTTTTTTGCGTTCAGGAACGGCTTCGAGTTCGAGCTCCTGCTCGGGTTGTTGTGTATTGCGATCTTGTTCACCGGCGGCGGCAGGCTCTCCGTCGATCGGGCGATCGGTAAGGAATTGTGAGAAGACCGACCCTGCCGTCACGGCGCTTCAGGCGTGCACGCCGATACAGCGGGCGCCACCATGCTTCTCCGGCGGTAAGGGGTTCATTCGCGCGACGCGCTTCTTTGCTGTTCCCGAATACGTGATCGGCCAGCGACGTTTCGTCCTCGCAACCATCTTGGCCGAACACGCGTTCCTGCTGAAATCGTGGTCATGCGGATGCTTGCGGTCGTGCGGCGCCGTTTCGTATCCGATGCGCCGTCGGCTGCAATGCAGATAGGGAGAGCATGGAATGTCGGACGTGAGTAGACGCGGATTCTGGACGGATATTGCCGCACGCGAGGTAGCAGGGACCGATGCGGTGCTGTTGCTGGCCCGCGTGGTTATGGCGGCAATTTTCCTTAATGGGGGATTTCACAAGCTGATGGCTCTCGACGGATTTGCCGGTTATCTGACCGGTCACGGCATTCCTTTCGGTGCTTATCCGGTCGCCGTGCTGGCGGCATGTGTCGAATTCTTCGCCGCGCTGTGCGTGCTGGTCGGATTGGGCACGCGATACGTCGCGCTCCTGCTTGCGCTGTTCACGGCCGTCGCGGCCCTGATCGCGCACCGGTTCTGGGAAATTCCCGACGCAGCGCAGTACACCAACCAGATGAACCATTTCATGAAGAACGTGACGATCATCGGCGGTTTTCTCATGTTGTATGCCACGGGACCCGGCCGGTTGAGCCTCGATCAGCGCCTCCGCTGAGGCATTTCTTCCCTCGTCAGGCGCAGCAGAAAGATCGGCCGCCCGGCATGCCGGTGCGAGAGCCTCGCACACGACGCGAGCTCCCGCTGCGGTATAATGACGCGCGCGTTGGATCGCGGGCTCGCCACGGGAGCCGACCGCTTGTGATGCCTTCGGCCAGCGGCTAGCCTCTTGGTAACGCGCTCGTGATCCGGAGGGGGCCATGCCAACCGATGTCGGCTTGCCGTTGAAGACGGCGGGGGAGAATCGTTGGACGCGGGTCGGCGGGGAGGTGTTCCGGATGGCGGTGTGGGGCGTGTGCGGCGCCCTCGCGGTCGTCGCCGTCGTGATGATCCACAAGGCTCCGGAGGTGCGCGCCGCTGCAGAAAGCAGCCAAGCGGCGGAGATCGCCGTGGAAAATCGCGCCTATTGCGAGAAATGGGGGATGCGCGCCGGAACCCGGGAGCACGCCGCCTGCACGCTCGACCTCGACGAGCTTCGGGCGCGGCACAGCAAGCGCATCGGGGCGTTCGGCCCGGGCCTGCTGTAGCGGCGGCTGTCTGAGGACCCGTGCCCGGCCGGCTCGGAGCAATCCGATCCATTCATGTCGACCGACCCGCCGGATCCCGAAGAGGACGAGAGCGCGCGTCGTCGCAACAACATTCTTTTCCTGGTGGCCGCCGTGCTGGTCGTGCTCGCCGGCATCTGGCTGGTCAACAAGATGATCGATCTGCGCAACCTGCAGAATTGTCTGGAATCGGGCCGGCGTAACTGCGCGCCGGTCGAGACGCCGCAGCCCCGGTGAGCGGCGCAGCGTAAACGATCAGCGCTGCGCGATGACGACGTGGGCGCGCATGCGGCCCTCGATTGCCTCGTCGCCGAACCGCTCGGCCAACCCTTCGGCCGCGACCGCAGTCGCCAAATCGAGACGAGATGCGTCACGGGCCTCGATTTCGTTGCGCAGCGGCGTGCCCTGACAGAACGCGATCGCGGGCTCGCGCGCCGAGGATGCTCTCGATACGGCCCCCAGCGTCTCGATCGAGACGGAGCCGAAGCCGGCGGCGGTCAGCGCTTCCCGAATCGTCTTGGGATCGTAATAACCGTAGGGAGTGCGGGCCAGGAACCCAGGGGGATCGCCCGGAAACAGCGCAGCCACCGCCGCGGCAATGACGTCGGCGAACTGGTTCTCCGAGATCCGGTCCCATACGTTGAACAGGAAATGGCCGCCCGGCTCGAGCACGCGCCATGCTTCGCGGTAGCCCTGGCTCTTGTCGGGGAAGAACATCACGCCGAACTGGCACGCCACGACGTCGAATTCCCGGTCCGCGAACGGCAAGCTCAGCGCGTCGGCTTGCCGCCAGCGGATGCGGCGATCTTCCCGCTGGCTCTCTGCGGCACGATCGAGCATCGGTTGGTTGAGATCGGTTGCGGTGATGCGGGTCGCGGCCGGAAGCTTCGCCGCGAGCGCGCGTGTGAGCACTCCGGTTCCAGCGGCGGTTTCCAACATGTTCCGCGGCTCGAGTTTCGCAACCCGCTCGGCGAGGTCGCGCGCATAGGGTTCGAAGAGCAGCGGGACCAGCAGCGAATCGTAGATCTGCGGGATCGATCCGGCGAATAGCTTATCTGTTGCCGTCATCTTTGCTTCCGCATTCAACCGGCCGCTTCACGGCGGCGGCGCGACGCGTCCCGGTTTCGCGAATTCACTCGAATGCCTTCCGTCCGGCGGACGGAATTTTGCGCGCGGCGGCCGAAGTCGACCTCGGCGATGGTACGGAACCCGAGGTGGACGCGGTAGGTCACATGCGCGCGGGCTGCAAGATGGGCGGCAACATGGCCGGCCGATTGCCGCGTGACCGGCGAAGCGAAAACGCCTAAAACTCGCGCCGACGCATTTCCGCATTTGGGCAAGCCCATGAATATCGAGACCGCGACGTCCTACCGCCACACGCCGCTTTTTCCGCTCGGCGAAGACCGGACCGTTTACCGCAAGCTCGATTGCGATGGCGTGCGCGTCGAGCGCGCGCTCGGCCGCGACATCCTCATCGTTGCGGCCGAGGCGCTGCGGCAGCTCGCGGAGGCGGCATTCGTCGACATCAATCATCTGCTCCGGTCGAGTCATTTGCAGCAGCTGCGGGCGATCCTCGAAGATCCCGAGGCGAGCGAGAACGACAAGTTCGTCGCCTACGATCTCATCAAGAACGCCAACATCGCGGCGGGCGGCGTGCTGCCGATGTGCCAGGACACCGGCACCGCGATCATTTTCGGCAAAAAGGGGCGCGCGGTGTTCGTCGAGGGCGAGGAGGAAGCGGCGCTCGCCGCAGGCGCGCGCGATGCGTACCTGAAGAAGAACCTGCGCTATTCGCAGCTGGCGCCGCTCTCGATGTTCGAGGAAAAGAACACGAGCTCCAACATGCCCGCGCAGATCGAGATCTTTTCCGAAGGCGAGGACGTCTACAAGCTGCTGTTCATCGCCAAGGGCGGCGGCTCCGCCAACAAGACGTTTCTCTACCAAGCGACGCCGGCGGTGCTCACGCCGGAGCGGCTGACTGCGTTCCTCAAGGAAAAAATTCTCACTCTCGGCACCGCCGCCTGCCCGCCCTATCACCTTGCGATCGTGATCGGCGGCACTTCGGCCGAGCTCACGCTCAAGACGGTCAAGCTCGCGTCCTGCCGGTATCTCGACGACCTGCCGATCGCCGGCTCGGAGGCAGGTCATGCGTTCCGCGACGTCGGCATGGAACGCGAGGTCCACAAGCTCACGCAATCGCTCGGCGTCGGCGCGCAATTCGGCGGCAAATATTTCTGCCACGACGTGCGCGTGATCCGGCTGCCGCGTCACGGTGCCTCGCTGCCGATCGGGATCGGCGTCTCCTGCGCGGCCGACCGCCAGGCGCTGGCCAAGATCACCCGCGAGGGCGTGTTTCTCGAAGCGCTGGAGCGCAATCCCGCGCAGTACCTGCCGGAAATCGACGAGCGGCAACTCGGCGGTGCGGCGGTCGACATCGATCTGACGCGGCCGATGCGCCAAATCCTCGAGAACCTCTCGCGCCATCCGATCCGCACGCGCCTCAAGCTCAGCGGGCCGATAATCGTTGCGCGCGATCTCGCCCATGCCCGGCTGCGCGAGCGGCTCGATCGCGGCGAAGCGCTGCCGGACTATTTCAAGGATCATCCGATCTATTACGCCGGCCCGGCGAAGACGCCGGACGGCTATGCGTCGGGCTCCTTCGGCCCGACCACGGCGGGCCGGATGGATTCCTACGTCGACCGGTTCCAGGCGGCCGGCGGCTCGATGGTGATGCTGGCCAAAGGCAATCGCTCGCCGGTAGTGCGCCAGGCCTGCAAGAAGCACGGCGGGTTTTATCTCGGCTCGATCGGCGGGGCGGCCGCAAACCTTGCCGAGCACTGCATCCGTAAGGTCGAGGTCCTGGAATATCCGGAGCTCGGCATGGAGGCGATCTGGCGCATCGAGGTGGAAAGCTTTCCGGCTTTCATCGTGATCGATGACAAGGGCAACGATTTCTTCCAAGAACTCAGTCTCGGCTGAGGGCTCGTAGCTCGTGGCGCAGGTTTGAGCGATCGCGCCTCGTCGTTTCGATGGAACCGCAGCCACCCTGGGGGATCATCCCCCTGCCACGGCGTCAGGACCTCCCGCGCGATACGGAGGCGGCCGATGGACAACGAGGACCCGCTACCGCCGAAGCGCCGAGGAATGTCTCCGTTTGGCGCGAAGCGCCAAGCCGCAGCACAGGGCCATTCTGCTCAAAATGGCCGAGATCTGGCGGCGGCTCGCCGGGGAATTGCCCGCGAGAAGCCCGGGCCCCGCAAGGATGCCCAATGACGAGCCGAGTCGGCCGGCTTCGGCACGCGGGCACCCAATTTCCCAAAGCAAAAGGCCCCGCTCGGGGCCCCTCGGCTGGGCCCTGGGGCCCGGTTAACAAACTTTTAATCCCCTACCCCCGGGAAATGGGGTACAGTGTCTAGCCTTTCTCACGAAAGGCACGGTCCCGGTCGTGTCCCCGATCCCCCCGTTCGCAACGACCGGGACCGTCCCCTTCCGTACAATCCGATTCTCGCAGGCGTATCCGGGCTTTTTCGAGTCCGAATTTGGGCATCGACAGAATTTTTCCCGGGTGTTGCAATTCGGCCACTCGCATTGAAGTTCGCGCGCACTTGCAAGCAACGAACCGGCACGTCGCGTTGTTTGGTGATGTTTGTTTGATTCCGGCGGCCGCCGCGCCCGCGCACTTCACGCCGGTTCCTCGCCCTCCGGCGCAGCTTTCATGCTCAACCTGACGCGGGCACGCTTCGCTATCTGATCGGCGAGCGCGATCCATATCTGCGCCATCCCTAGCAAAAGCGATTCATGCGCCGAATTGCGCATTTCTTTCGCCAGCAGCAAACATTCGACCGCGTAATGTCGATATTGGTCTTCCGACATCGGCCCGCCCGCGAATCCGTTGCAGTGATGGAACTGACCAACCACGTGGTTTGTTCCTATTGGTGCTCAAGTATTGTGTTGCGCGTGAACGAGATCGAGGGGATTGCAGAACGAAGCGACAGATGATGGCTGAATCGGAGACATATCGGAAATTTGCGGAAGAATGCAGGCGCATGGCGCGCAACGCGCTGCCGCACCAAAGGGCCATTCTGCTGGAAATGGCCGAGCTGTGGGCGAATCTAGCCGAGAAAACCGAAGCCGAAAACGGCTACGCGTCCAATTCGAAATAGAAGGCCCCGCGTGCGCCGACCGCTCGTTTTGCGCGGACGTTGCAAAACGCCGACAAACGCTTGCTCCATGATTGCGTCGACGGTTGCGATCGGCCAATCCGCAATCGCGGACCGCGATGCTGTCAGTGTGGGGAGCCCCGCGGCTGGCGTTACAGCTCGGTTGCTTGCGCCATCAGCGCGGCAGCGATGCGCGCGCAGTTCTACGCCGTCTGTTTGATCAGGAGCCGGTTCACCGGCGTATCGAAATCGATCGGCGAGCCGCAGACGCTGCACGGAACGTTGCTTTTCCGCACCAGCACGGTGTCGAGCTTCTCCGTGCGCTGACCGCAACCCGGACAACGGATCCACAGGATCGTCAGACCGGCAGTCGAGAACGGCATGGAAGCGAGCCCCATGATCGGGACTGAAAGCTAGGCCCACAAAGTTGCCGAGTGGCCAACGCGTGGCGATTGCGCACGCAGACCGAATGCGGGGTTTGGACCCGGCGTCACCGCTGCCGGTCAGGCTGCGGCGTCCTGTCTGCGCTCGCTGTCGCCGGCATCTCGCGAATCCGCACGATCAGCGAGCCTTGCCCAGAACTCCGCCATATGGATGAGCGTGTCCTGGCTTGCGGGATCGCGTGCCGCTGCCGCAAGCTCCAGGCACTCGAGGGCCATTCGGTGATAGTCTCGTGCGCTGCCCATGGCTCGTCTTCCGCTTGCCGGTCGAATCCTTAACGGCTGTTCATAAATTCGGTTCCAAGCCGAATCGCGTAACGAAACCAGGATCTTGGGGCGGGCGTGAAGGTACGGATTTGCCGCCGGCCGGAGGGCGGCGCGGACCTTGCTGCACAGCCGTTCTTGCGCCCGCAATTGCCCGGCGGCCGTTACGGCACGGGCCGACCCGCGCGGGCGACCATGTCGCCCGTCGAAATCCGGCCACCGGCGCGCCTTCGAAGCTCAGCGACCGCTCTTCTGGTTCTGGGTACTCGAGCGAACGCCCTGCCAAGGATCGTCGCTCTTCTTCTGTTCCTTGGCAGGAATTTTCTCGATCGCCGATTTGTATTCCTTGTCCTGCTGCTCGCGTAGCGGATCCGGCTCGCTCGGCTTGTCCTGCAACGGAAACCCGAGCGACGGCCGCCCACCGGAGGTGCTCAACTGGCTCCAGGCAGGAGCCGCCAACAACAGCAGGATCGCCCCCGCAACGACGCTTCGCATGTGAACTCCCCTTCGCCGGTTCCCCAAACGAGGCGCGGCGCCGAGAATTCTGGCACCGGCGCTGCCTCCGTGCAAATGCGGACGTGCCCGCGGTTCACGCGGCGCCAGTTCCGGAGCTCGACCTCCTTGTTTCTACATTGAACTCCGCTCCTCTCCTCAATACCATCCTACTAACCGGGGCGCGACGCAGTTCGATCGAGGAGAACGCGGGCGCCCGTTGCCGGCGAGATCGAGGCGCCGGCTTGCACCCCCTCTCTTGCAAGCATCGCGGCTGACTTGCAGCATTGGAGAGTCGGCCCGAAAATCGGCTCATTCTCGGGAGAATCGATGGGGCGCGGCCGGAGGGTCCTGGCTTGGAGCCGCCGAGCGGGGTGGGGAGGGGAGGATGAAAAAAATCGCAATCGCCGCAATGATCCTGACGGTTCTGGCGGCATCGGGCGCGCGGGCCGAGCAAGAGGACCCCAAGGCGCAGCAGCGGCGCGATGCCAAGCAGATCGACGAGCAATATCAGCGTGCGACCAAGGGCTCGAGTTGGGCGGTCAGCCCGAAGCCGATGATCGATCCCTGGCAGAGCGTGAAATCGCCGCCGGCGGCCGCCGGCGAGAAGAAGTGAGAAAACAATTAGGCCGCCTGACT
>JBKPDF010000085.1:0-32283 GCA_046727735.1 Pseudomonadota bacterium
AGGCGAGATCGCGGCCAAATAGCTCCATGGATTCAGGGCCTTAGCAGTGAGGCGGCGGCCGACACGGCAACCCCCCACGGCTGCGCTCGGCAATCATGCAAAAACGTGCTCCCCCGCGCCGAAAGAAGTTCTATAAACCGCCCCGTTGCACCGCGCCGACCGTCCTCGCGCCGCCCCATGCGGCTGCGCCGTTCCGGCGCGTACCCGATCGGATGAACCCATGACCTCGCTCGACAGCTTTCAATCGCGCAAGACCCTGAAGGTCGGCAGCAAGACCTACGTCTATTACAGCCTCCCGGCGGCGGAGAAGCACGGATTGCGCGGCATTTCCCGCCTGCCGTTCGCCATGAAGGTGCTCCTGGAAAATCTGCTGCGCAACGAGGACGGCCGCTCGGTCACCAAGGAAGATGTCAAGGCGGTCGCGGCATGGCTCAAGCAGCGCAGCTCCGAGCACGAGATCGCGTTCCGCCCGGCGCGCGTATTGATGCAGGATTTCACCGGCGTGCCGGCCGTCGTCGATCTCGCCGCGATGCGCGACGCCATGCGCCATCTGGGCGGCGATCCCAACAAGATCAACCCGCTGGTCCCGGTCGATCTCGTCATCGACCATTCGGTGATCGTGAATTTCTTCGGCTCGCCATCGGCGTTCAAGAAGAACGTCGAGGAGGAGTACAAGCAGAACCAGGAACGCTACCGCTTCCTGAAATGGGCGCAGCGCTCGTTCGAGAATTTCCGCGTGGTACCGCCCGGCACCGGCATCTGCCATCAGGTCAATCTCGAATATCTGTCGCGCACGGTGTTCACCCGCAAGCAGAAGATGCGGATCGACGGCCGGATCGCGACGGTGGAGGTCGCGTACCCGGACACGGTGATCGGCACGGATTCCCACACCACCATGGTCAACGGCCTGAGCGTGCTCGGCTGGGGCGTGGGCGGCATCGAGGCCGAAGCCGCGATGCTCGGCCAGCCGATGTCGATGGTGCTGCCGGAAGTGGTCGGTTTCCGGCTCACCGGCAGGCTGAAAGAAGGCGTGACCGCGACCGACCTCGTGCTCACGGTGACGCAGATGCTGCGCAAGCACGGCGTGGTCGGGAAATTCGTCGAGTTCTGCGGCCCGGGACTCGATCATCTCTCGGTCGAGGACCGCGCCACCATCGGCAACATGTCGCCCGAATACGGCGCGACCTGCGGCTTCTTCCCGATCGACGAGGACACGCTGCGCTATCTCGAGAACACCGGACGCTCCGCGACGAACGTGGCGCTGGTGCGCGCCTACGCCAAGGCGCAAGGGCTGCTGCGCCAAAAAGGCACGCCGGATCCGGTCTTCACCGAGACGCTGAAGCTCGATCTGGCGACCGTCGAGCCATCGCTCGCCGGGCCCAAGCGGCCGCAGGACCGCGTGCTGCTCAAAGCCGTGAAAGCGGGTTTCGCCGAGGCCATGGACCGGGAATTCGGCAAGGCCGGCGAATTGACGAAGCGCTTCCCGGTCGAAGGCCGGGACCACGATCTCGGACACGGCGACGTGGTCATCGCGGCGATCACCTCGTGCACCAACACCTCGAATCCGAGCGTGATGGTCGGCGCGGGCTTGCTCGCGAAGAAAGCCAACGAGAAGGGCCTCAACCCGAAGCCCTGGGTCAAGACCTCGCTCGCGCCCGGCTCGCAGGTCGTCGCCGAATATCTGGCGAAATCCGGCCTGCAGAAGGAGCTCGATCAGATCGGCTTCAACCTTGTGGGATTCGGCTGCACGACCTGCATCGGCAATTCCGGGCCGCTGCCGCCCGAGATCTCGAAAGCGGTCAACGATCACGATCTCGTCGCGGCCGCCGTGCTGTCGGGCAACCGCAATTTCGAGGGACGCGTCAACGCCGACGTGCGGGCCAATTATCTCGCCTCGCCGCCGCTCGTCGTCGCCTATGCGCTCGCCGGCTCGATGCAGGTCGATTTGCTCAAATCGCCGCTCGGAACCGACGCGAAGGGCAAGCCGGTCCTGCTGAAGGACATCTGGCCATCCAGCCGGGAGATCACAGGGGTCATCCGCAAGATCATCAACAAGGGGATGTTCACGCGCAAATATGCCGACGTCTTCAAGGGCGACGCCAATTGGCGCCGGATCGGCATCAGCGGCGGCGTCACCTATGCGTGGGATCCGAATTCGACCTACGTGCAGAACCCGCCGTATTTCGCCGGCATGGGCCGCGGCGCGGTGCCGCTCACCGACATCGTCGATGCGCGCATTCTCGGCCTGTTCCTGGATTCGATCACGACGGACCACATCTCGCCGGCGGGATCGATCAAGCAGGATTCGCCGGCCGGTAAATATCTCTTGGCTCACAGCGTCAAGCCGCTCGATTTCAATCAGTACGGCACCCGGCGCGGCAATCACGAAGTGATGATGCGCGGCACCTTCGCCAACATCCGCATCAAGAACCAGATGGTGCGCGGGGTCGAAGGCGGCGTCACCGTCCATTATCCGTCCAAACAGCAAATGCCGATCTACGACGCGGCGATGCGCTACAAGCAGGAGAAGGTTCCGCTGGTGGTGTTCGCCGGCCGCGAATACGGCACCGGCTCTTCGCGCGACTGGGCCGCCAAGGGCACGGCCCTGCTCGGCATTCGCGCGGTCGTCGCCCAGTCGTTCGAGCGCATTCACCGCTCCAACCTCGTCGGCATGGGCGTGCTTCCGCTGGTGTTCGAGGAGGACACCTCGTGGCAGTCGCTCGGCATCAAGGGCGACGAGACGGTGACGATTCGCGGCATCACCGGCGAGCTCAAGCCGCATCAACGGCTGATCGCGGAGATCGTCGGCGCCGATGGCGGGCTCAAGCGCGTGCCGCTGATCGCCCGCATCGACACGGTGGAAGAGCTCGATTATTTCAAGAATGGCGGCATCTTGCACTACGTGCTCCGGCGCCTCGCCGCCTGAATCCTGCCGTGGTGTTCCGTGTCCTCGGACGCGGGCACGAAGCAAGTCGCGGACTCGCGGGTTCCGCCGCTCAGATGGTTGACCCACTAACCCGCCGTGCGGTTGTGCGGTCCTGGTTTTCGCGATTTTGATCTCGCGACAACGATCCGCCCGGCAAACGGCAAGCGCTTGCCGGTCAGCGACCTAGACGACGCAATGCGCGACCCTTGTGCAAGGCGACGTGGTCGGTCTTGTCGCTCTTGATCTCGTACTGAGGATCATCCGCGGTAGCGTGGTGGACATAGCCTTTGTAGTCGGTGTCGCGGGTATGTACTCGAATGATCCGGCCGGTAAGTCGGCCGGCTTCAGAATTCCAGCTCACGCGATCGCCGACTTTCAGGTTCTTTCCCATGACGGCCCTCGTCGGGGCTAGGAGATCGCCCACGCACTCACGGAAATTTGCATCGCAATCCGAGGTTCCAGTCTCGATTTGCCGCGGTGAACGGCGCGCGGACGCTAGCCGGCTCTTTCGGAGGACGTCGAAACCCGCTAGATAGGCCACCTTCACATGCCGCGACGCACGTCCGTCCCGCACCAGCTGCGGCAATCTCGCACCCCATCGTGAACCAACGAGGAAGCAGATGCTGAAGTTCTATTACAGCGGCGCGCCCAATCCGATGAAGGTCGCGCTGTTCCTGGAAGAAGCCGAGCTCCCCTACGAGGCGATCCCGATCGACACCCGCAAGGGCGATCAGCACAAGGCCGCATATGTCGCGATCAATCCCAACGCCAAGGTGCCGGCGATCGTCGACGGCGACGTGATCGTGCTCGACAGCAACGCGATCCTGCTCTACCTCGCCGAGAAGACCGGAAAATTCCTGCCCGGCAACGCGCCGAAAGCGCGCGGCGAGCTCTTGTCCTGGCTGATGTTCGTGGCGAGCGGCGTAGGGCCGTTCGCCGGCCAATCGGTGCACTTCCGCAATTACGCCCCGGAACAGATTCCCTACGCGACCAACCGTTACATGTACGAGGCGCAGCGGCATTTCAAACTGCTCGATGCACGGCTTGCGCAGCAATCTCGCATGATCGGCAACACCTATACGATCGTCGACATGGCGGTCTGGGGTTGGGCGCGGCTGATCCCGACCGTTCTCGGCGAGGCGGCGTCGGGAAAATTCCCGAACCTCAAGCGGCTCGTGGACGAGATCAGCGCGCGTCCGGCGGCGCAGCGCGCGATCGCGCTGAGAGACCGGCACAAGTTCAAGACCGAGATGGACGAGGAGGCGCGCCGGGCGATGTTCCGCCATCTCACCGAAAAAGTCGCGTGAGCGGCGCCGGCTCTCCCGGCGCCTCATTGGATCCGCTTCCCAAGACCTAGCGGCCACGCGGCGGAAACGCCGCATCGAGCGTTTGCAGCTCCTCCGCCGTCAGTCGCAGCGTGAGCGCGGCTGCGTTCTCCTTCACGTGGTCCACCGAGCCGGATTCGGGAATCGCAATGACGCGGCCGCCACGAACGGTCCAGGCAAGCGCAACGGCGGCTGCCGAGCAACCGCGAGCCGCCCCGATGCGGGAAAGCGTGGGCTCGCGCAGCAGGCCCGCGCCAGGCCCGCCGAGCGGCGAATATGCCATCACGGCCACGTCGTGCTTCTCACACCAAGGCAGCAGGTCGTGTTCGATGCCGCGGTCGGCAAGATTGTAAAGAACTTGGTTTGCCGCACAGCGATCGCCGCGCGGGACACGGAACAGGGCTTGCATGTCCCTGACCTTGAAATTGGACACCCCCCACGCGCGAATCTTCCCGGCCGAGCGCAAAGCCTCGAACGCCGTCACGACGCCGGAGAGTTCGATAGCCGCATTCGGCCAGTGCAGGAGATAGAGGTCGAGATAATCCGTACCAAGCCGAGCGAGGCTCGCCTCGCAAGCGTGCGCGATGCCGCTTCTCGTGGCGTGATTGGGCCACACCTTGGAGACCAGGAATACGCGATCGCGCTCGCCGGCGATCACATGGCCGATGAATTTCTCGGAGCGGCCGCCGCCGTAGATTTCCGCCGTGTCGATCAGCGTCATCCCGAGCGAAAGGCCGGTGCGCAGCGCTGCTTCCTCGGCGTCGACCGGGTGCCTGCCCTGTGCAAGCTGCGCGGAACCCTGACCGAGCGCCGGGACCACGGCGCCGTCGCGGAATTTCACCGTTCGCGGTTCGCCGGCCGCGCCCGTGCCGGACGCAGCATCCAGCGCCGATGCTGCTGAGGAAGCCAGGAACGAGCCGATCGCCCCGCAAAGTCCGTGAAATTCACGTCGGCTCAGCGGGCTGCCATCTGCGCGCGTCATGATGCGACCCCTCGACTGCCCGCCTCGGTCACTCGGATTGTTTGGCTGGCGCACGAACCTCGATGGCTGGAGCGATCCCGTCAAGGTCCTCGATCCGCTCACCGCGATTTGAGTGGCTTCGATGCGGCTCGCGGGCCTAAGTCTTCGTTCCCGATTTGGGGCGGAGGACCGCGAAGCGGAGGATTGCGTGCATCGCGTGGCGTTTCCGGTCGTATTGGTGATCGCGGTCTTGGCTGTGGTCGCGGCTGCCCGCGCCGATCCTCGCGCCGTGGTCGAGCTGTTCACCAGCCAAGGCTGTTCGTCCTGCCCGCCCGCCGACCGCCTCATCGGCGAATTGGCGCGCGATCCGGCGATCGTGGCCTTGAGCCTGCCGATCGACTACTGGGATTACCTCGGCTGGAAGGACACCCTCGCCGACCCGCGCCACACCGCGCGCCAGCGGGGCTACGCGCGCGTGCGCGGGGACCGCGAAGTCTACACGCCGCAGGTCGTGATCAACGGCGCCGCGCATGCGCTCGGCAGCGACGGCGCGGCGATCGACGCCGCGATCCGTGCGACGCGTGCCGACGCTTCGACGCTGTCCGTGCCGGTGAAGCTCTCGCTTGCCGCCGATCGCCTCGAGGTGAACGTCGCGCCGGCTGTGGACACGTCTCCCGCCGGCGAAGTGTGGCTGTGCGAGCTTGCCAAGGCCGTCCCGGTTGCGATCGGTCGCGGCGAGAACGGCGGCCGCACCGTCGTCTACCACAACGTGGTGCGGCGTTGGCTGCAGCTCGGCGCATGGAACGGTTCGGAGCATTCGTTCAGCGTGCCCACGACCGAATTCGCCGAGAATGGCGTCGATGCGCTCGCCGTGATCGTGCAGGCCGGCTCGCTCGGCCGCCCCAGCAAGATGCTGGGCGCCGCCATCCAGTCGCTGCGCTGACCAGTCGCTGCGCTGAATTGCTCTGTTGGTTGTCTTGGGCCGCGCCAGCGGGGCCCCCCACCCTGTCACGATTTACTCGATCGCTCGGACGACACGGCGTTGCGCATCGCGCACGGCGCGGCCCGCGAGATCGGTCGCGGCAGGCAGAAAGAAGGGCCGGCAAGCCGGCCCAAAGCTTTGGGGATTTCCATCGGAAACAAGGGCCCGGTCGGCTCGAACCCCGGGGGGCTGGGGGGCTGAGGAATCCGGGGCTGTCGCCGACCGGGCCTGAGAGATCTCGGTATCGCAAGGTACCGGGGCGTGCCCTGGGCCGAATTTGGGCGGTATTATGAAATTTCCTAACGGATTCGTGAATCCGCGCGATGTCGCGCGCAGATGCGTGCCGCGACGGCACATGCACGCACGTTTGGTGCGGCGAGCAAGCCCTTGCGATGCGCGGCAAGCGGCGCGATCATCGGTGAGTCGATGCTTGCTCACAAAGGAGGCGCCATGAGCTTCGGCGAGATCGAACCGAGCGAGGCCCGTCGGGGCGAGGTCTTGAGCGGAGCGCCGCACCTCGTCCCGCCCGTGACATTCGAGCGCGGCGAGCTGGACCGCATTCTCGGCCTCTACGGCCGCAAGGTCGCCGAAGGCGAATGGCGCGACTACGCCATCGATTTTTTGAAAGATCGCGCGGTGTTCTCCGTGTTCCGCCGCGCCAGCGAAGTTCCGATTTATCGCATCGAAAAGAACCCGCGGCTCTCGCGCCGCCAGGGCGCCTACGCCGTGATCTCGGCGACAGGCCTCATTCTCAAGCGCGGCCACGAGCTCGAACGCGTGCTGCGCGTCCTCGACCCCGCGCTTCGCCTGGTCGCGGGCTGACCGAATTTGCCCCCTAGGGCTACCGTCGGGCCATCGCAACAACGCGCACGGGCTTTCCGGCGCGCTGCTACCAATGAGAGAGCGGATGTGGTAAACGACGCCGCCCAACCTCGCCGCCGGGGCGGCGCAACGGATTACCACGGGCGAGAAGCCGAACAACGGGGGAGCGGCAATGACAGACAGCTATCAAAGGGGCAACAATTTGCCCGAGCGGCGCTCCGGCACTGGCGAACATTTGCGCCCGCCAAACCCGAACCTACCGCCGCATCCCCTCGATGCCGAATGGTGGCTCCACATTGAGGGCAAGACCTATGGGCCGTTCTCCGGACACAAAATCCGCGAGTATGTGGAAGACGGGCGGGTCGGTACTGCAACCAGCACTCTCCGGGCGGGTAGTGAGAATTGGCAGCGTGCCATCGATGACCCGATCCTCGGAGCCCTGTTCGATCCGCGGCGCCTGGCCCGGAAGCCTCAGACCACCAATGTCTCGGCCAAAGATGGGGCCACGGTGGTGCAAGTCACCAATACGATCGCGCCCCATCCGGTGGTGTTTTTGGATGATGGACCCGCTCAGCCCAAGTCTGCGGGATTCGCGCTGTTCCTGTCGCTGCTGATTTGTGGCGTGGGCCAGATGTACAACGGGCAGGTCGCAAAGGGCATCCTTATGCTCATTGGATGCGCCGCGCTCTGGATTGCCCTGTTGGGTTGGGTCATTTGGATCTGGTCTATGGTTGATGCTTATCAGACCGCCAAAGCCATGAACTTGAGGTACCAGCGAAGGCTCGCCGCGAGCGCCATTTCGGGGGACCATTGATGGAACCGACTGCTCCCGCGGAAGCGCGGCTGATGTATTGCCCCGGCTGCTCGGTGCGCATCCAGAGCGATAGCATAATTTGCCGCAGCTGTGGTTGCGTGGTGCCGCTCGAAGGACTGGGCCGTCGGCTCAAGAATTTTTTCCCGCAATTGCTCGCCACGGCCGCAAGACGAACAAACTTGCAACCTGCTGATCTGGTCTTGTGGTTTCTGGCGTGTGTCCCGTTGCTCATAGCACCGCCCATTCTCGCGATTGGGATCGCGACATTTCAGACCAGGCGAGCCGCACCCGGACAGCGTCTTGCGTCTTTTCCCGTGGCGCTCTTATGCGTTGCGCTCTTCAACATCGTTCTAAGTGTCATATTTTGGATAGCGACCGGACAAAAGCTTTGGGCTCTGCTCGCGATCCTCCAGAATTCGATCGCGGACTATCTAAATGGTCTCAAGCCGAGCGGATCTCGTCCGCCGGTCGTGAAGATTTGATTGTCAGGAACTCCGCGCGCCGACCGTCGGCTCACGGGTCGGTGCTGGCACCCGGCCCGAGCGCGCGCTGCATCAGCACGGTGTCGAGCCAACGGCCGTGCTTGAAGCCGACCGCCTCGAGCGTGCCGATCAGGTGGAACCCGCAGGCGCGATGCAGCGCGATCGATGCGGTTTGCGCCGAATCCCCGATGATTGCGATCATCTGCCGGAAGCCGCAGCGCTCGGCTTCGGCAACGAGCGCGTCGAGCAGCGCGCGGCCGATTCCCAGCCTGTGCGCCTCGGGCGCGACGTAGACGGAATTTTCCACGCTCCAGCGGTACGCCGGTCGGGCCCGATACGGCCCCGCATAGGCATAGCCCAGCACGGTCCCGTCGCTTTGCGCGACGAGGTACGGATAACCGCCTCCGAGAATCGTCCGCCGACGGCGCGCCATTTCGGCAGCATCGGGCGGCTCGAGCTCGAAGGACGCGGTCCCGAACCGGACCGCATGGGCGTAAATGGCGGCGATGGCATCGACGTCCGCCGCTTCGGCGGCGCGGATCAAGAGCTTCGGCATTGCAGTCCCGCCCAAAACGACGGCGCCCCGGCTTTCGCCGGGGCGCCGCATGCTGCAACGTTCTCGGTTCCTCAGCGGCGATCACCGAACAGGCGCAGCAGCGAGAGGAACAGGTTGATGAAGTCGAGGTAGAGCGCGAGCGCGCCCATCACCGTCTTGCGGCCGCCGACGGTGCCGTCGTCCATCGGGTCGTACATCTCCTTGATCTTCTGGGTGTCCCAGGCGGTCAGCCCGGCGAACACGATGACGCCGATCACGGAGATGATCCAGTCCAGCTGACTGCTGCCCAGGAAGATGTTGACAAGGCTCGCGATGATGATGCCGAACAGGCCCATGATCAGGAACGAGCCGAACGCGGTGAGATCGCGCTGGGTGGTATAACCCCACAAGCTCAAGGCACCGAACGCCGCCGCCGAGATGAAGAACACCCGCGTGATCGACGCGTGGGTGTAGACCAAGAAGATCACCGACAGCGACAGCCCCAGCGAGGCCGCATAGACGAAGAACAGCAACCGGGCGGTGCTCGCCTCGAGATTGTTGATCCGGAAGCTGAGGAAGAACACCAGCCCGAGCGGCGCCAGCATCAGGATCCAGGTCAGCGGCGTGCCGTAGATCGCCTGGCCGAACGGGGTCAGCGCCAAGGCGCCGGTCGAACTGGTGGTGACGGCGAGCTGGAACGTCAGCCAGGCGACGACCCCGGTCAATGCCACGCCCGCCGCCATATAGTTGTAGACGCGGATCATGTGCGCCCGCAGGCCGGCATCGATCGCGAGCGCCCGATCGGCGCCGAAGCGACGCGTGGCCGCGTAGTTCCGGTCGAAGTCCGACATCGAAGTGTCCCTTTCTGTCGCTCCCTGGCGGACGGCTGGTCCGGCAAGGGGCAAGCCGCGCGGCGCAGCCGGCGGCATCCGATGCCCCGAATTTAATGCCAGATCGTGGAATCCGCTAGATGGGCCGGCGGGGCCCATCCGGACCGCTTCGGCGCGTGTAGGGCGTCTCTCTAGAGCGTGCGCAGCACCGGCCCGGGCTTGTGCCTCAATGCCGCGAAGGTCCCGATCAGCCCCAGCGTGACGGTGAGCGCCACGGCGGCGAGCGCGACCAGCACGGCCGGTGCGGGAAGCCAGACGAAATCGACCTCCATGATCCGGGTGACGACCAGGAACGCCGCGATCGAGCCCGCCGCCACGCCGAACACGGCCGTGGCAAGCCCGAGCAGCAGGTATTCGAGTGCATAAAACCCGAGCAATCGGCGGCGGGTGGCGCCCAGCACCCGCAGCACCACGGCGTCATAGACCCGATGGCGATGTCCGGTTGCGAGCGCGCCTGCCAGGACCAGAACGGCCGCTACCAGAGTGAGGGCGCTGGTGCCGCGAATCGCCCGCGTGAGATCGAGCACTACTTTGGCGACTGCCTCCAGCACCTCCTTGACGCGCACCAGGGTGACGGTCGGAAACGCATCCGCCGCAGCCTTGAGCAGCGCCACCTCCTGCTCGGCGCCCGCGCCGGCCGGATAGGTCAGCGTCGCGATGTCGGAGTGTGGCGCGCCGCGGAAGCTGTTCGGCGAGAACACGAGGACGAAATTGATGCCGAGCGTCTCCCAATCGACCGAGCGCAGATTGGCGATCCTGGCGGCGATGTTTCGTCCGAGCACGTTCACCACGATCTCGTCGCCGACCTTCAGTCCCAGTCCTTCCGCGATGCGGTTCTCGATCGAGACGAGCGGGGGGCCGTCGTAATCCTGCGGCCACCAGTCCCCGGCAATCACGCGAGACCCGGGCGGGACCGTGCGCGCGAACGTGATTCCGCGGTCCCCCTGTAGCGCCCACGCGGCACCCGGGGGCGGACGCAGGCTCTCCGCCGCAATTCCGCGGGCACTCACGATCCGGCCGCGCAGCATCGGCACGCGTTCGACCTTGGCGCCGGGGGCGTGCTCCGCCAGGAAGCGGTCGAAACGGTCGGCCTCGCCCGCCTGCAAGTCGAGGAAATAGAAAGACGGCGCGCGTTCCGGCAGCCCGGCCGTGAACTGCCGGCGCAAATTGCCGTCGATCAGCGTCAGCGTCACCAGCAGCGCCAAGCCCAAACCGAGCGAGAGCACGACGGCGGGCGTGAGCGCGCCCGGCCGGTGCAGGTTCGAGAGGACGAGGCGAAACAGGCTGGAGCGCGGGCGCGGCGCGTAGCGCGCAGCCGCCATGAGCGCCAGCGCGATCAAGCGCAACGTCAAAAACACCGCGGCAGCCGCGGCGACGAAGATGGCCGCGAGCCGGCGATCGTAGGCGAGTGCGATCGCGCAACCGGCGAGCACGGCGACGGCGCCGGTCGCCGCGGCGATGTAGCGGGCGCGGGGCAAACGGCGCTGCGGCGCAACTTCATCGCGGAACAGGGCGGAAACCGGAACGTCGTGGGCGCGCCCGAGTGGCCACAGGGCGAAAGCAAGCGCCGTCAAAAGCCCGTAGAGCAGCGCCACGGCGAGCTGAGACGGATGGAGCGCGGGCGCGATCGGCACCGGAATGGCTGCGCCGAAAGCCGAAGCGAGCACGAACGGGAGCGCCGCTCCGGCCACAAGCCCCAACACGATGCCGGCCGATGCCAGAACAAGGACCTGACCCAGATAAATCGAGAAAATGCTGCGGCCGGTCGCGCCGAGCGCTTTGAGCGTGGCGATCACGTCGCGCTTGCGATCGAGGTAGCTTTTGACCGCGTTGGCGACGCCGACGCCACCGACCAGGAGCGAGGTGAGACCGACGAGCGTCAGGAATTGCGTGAAGCGCGCGATATTGCGCCCGAGCTGCGGCGAGGCATTGCGAGGGGTCCGGATTTCCCAGCCGGCATCGGGAAACGCGCTGCGCGCGACGGCTGCCGCTGCATCGGCGGCGCGATCGCCCGCCTCGTTCTCGGGCAGGCGCAAGCGGTAGTTCCAGCGCACGAGGCTGCCGGGCTGGAGCAGTCCGGTCGCGCGCAATGCAGCTTCGCTGATGAGCAGACGCGGCCCGAAGTTGATGCCGGCGGCGAGCTTGTCGGGCTCGGCTTGCAGAACCGTCCGGATCTCGATCGTGCCCTCGCCGACCCGTACGCGCGCGCCCACCGCGAGATCGAGCCGCGCCAGCAGCGCCGGTTCCGCGGCGGCGCCGAACACACCCTGGCGCGATTCGAACAGGTCCGACGGCGCAAGCGGCGGATCGAGCCGTATGGCGCCATAGAGCGGATATTGTGCGTCGACCGCCTTGATCTCGACGAGCGCAGCGCGACCGTCCTGCGCGCGCGCCATCGCCCGCATCGTCGCCGCAACCGAGACGCGGCCCTTGTTCTCCAGAAACGCCCGCTCCGGAGCGTCGGCCTCGCGGTGGATCAGCGAGAACACCGCATCGCCACCGAGGATGACCCGCCCTTCCCGGGCGAGACCGTCGACGAGGCTTCGCGCCAGCGAACCGACGCCTGCAATCGCCGCGACACCGAGCGCGATGCAGGCGATGAACACATAGAAGCCGCGCAACCCGCCGCGCAGTTCGCGCAACGCGAGACGCCATGCGAGCCCACTTTCGCGGAGCGAGGCTGCGACGATCGCTGCCGCGCCGCTCATGCGCGCAGCCGCTGCCGGTCGTCCGCGGCGACGATGCGTCCAGAGCGCAGGTGCACGACACGCCCGCAGCGCTCGGCGAGCGCGGGGTCGTGGGTGACGAGGACGAGCGTCGAGCCGCGTTCCTGGTGTCCCCGGAACAACAACTCGATGATCTGCGCGCCGGTTGCGTCGTCGAGATTGCCGGTCGGCTCGTCGGCAACGAGGATCGCCGGATTGGGGGCGAGCGCCCGCGCGAGCGCAACGCGCTGCTGCTCGCCCCCGGAAAGCTCCGCCGGATAGTGTGAAGCGCGATCCTGCAGGCCGACCGCCTCGAGTTCTCGGGCGGCGACCTCGAATGCATCCTCGGCATCGGCGAGCTCGAGCGCGACCGCGACGTTCTCGATCGCCGTCATGGTCGGAATCAGGTGGAAGGATTGGAACACGATCCCGACGTGACGGCCGCGGAAACGCGCGAGCGCGTCCTCGCCGAGCGCGCCGAGATCGTGGCCGTCGACCACGACCCGTCCGGTGTCCGGCCGCTCCAGTCCGGCCATGACCATGAGCAGCGTCGATTTGCCGGATCCGGAGGGGCCGACGAGCCCGACCGCCTCGCCCGTGCCTATATCCAGATCGAGATCCTTGAGGATATGAACGCGCGCCGCGCCCCGACCGAGCGAGAGGTTGACGCCGGCGAGCGAGATCGCGTTCGTCGGCGGCGTGGAGGTGTCGTTCATGTGGCCTTTCCGTGCGCGCGCCGAGCGGCCGCCGGGTAAGCGATGTCGCTCATATGGGATACGGGGCCGCGCGGTCCACACATTTGCGCGAGCGCTGTTCCTCGCGATCGCCGCGCTCGCTGCGGTCGCGGCCGCGACATGGAACGGCGCGCTTCCGCTCGGCGCCGCCGAGCGCGCGGTCCGGATCGTCGCGCTCGGCGATTCGCTCACCGCGGGCCTCGGGCTCGCGGCCGAGCAGGCATTCCCGGCCAAGCTCGCCCGGGCGCTGCGGCAAAAGGACATCGCCGTCGAGGTGGTCAATGCCGGGGTTTCCGGCGACACCGTCTCGGACGGCGCAGCGCGGCTCGACTGGTCGGTGCCGGACGCAACCGACGCGGTGATTGTCGAGCTCGGCGCCAACGACGCGCTGCGCGGCATCGATCCCGCAATCACGCGCGCGGCGCTCGAGAGGATTCTGATGCGGCTCGCGGAACGGCGAATCCCGGTGCTGCTTGCGGGCATGCGGGCGCCGCGCAATCTCGGCACCACCTATGTCGAGGCGTTCGACGCAATGTTTCCCGAGCTCGCCGCCCGGTTCGGCGCGCTGTTCTACCCGTTTTTCCTCGATGGCGTCGCCACCGACCGCACGCTCAACCAGCCGGACGGGCTGCATCCGACGGCGGCGGGCGTCGACGCGATCGTCGCGAGAATACTGCCCAAGGTGGAGGAGCTCCTTGCAGCCGTTCGGACGCGGGGCTCTTGAAGACTCGGCGGCCCTCCGCAAATGTTCGGACGTGCGGCCCGGCCGCCCCATAGCGGCCCTCCGCCCGGAGGACACCATGCCCCGCCTGTTCACCGCGCTCGAAATTCCTCCCGAAGTCGCAGTCTCCCTTTCGATGTTGCGGGGAGGCTTGCCGGGCGCGCGCTGGATCGATCCGGAAAACTATCATCTTTCGCTGCGCTTCATCGGCGATGTCGACGACACGCTGGCCCACGAAATCGCCTCCCTCCTCGATCAGATCAATCGACCGACTTTTGAACTGCGCTTCGACCGGCTAGATTCTTTTGGCGGCCGACGGCCGCGCGCGGTGATCGCCGCCGCGGCGCCGATCGCGCCGCTGATCGAGCTGCAGGCCGAGCTCGAGCGGCTGATGCAGCGCATGGGGCTCGAGCCCGAGGGCCGCAAATTCACCCCGCATGTGACGCTGGCACGGCTGCGCGATTCCTCGAGCCGGCAAGTCGCGAATTACCTTTCGACGCGCGCCGCGATGTTCGTAGCTCCCTTCCTGGTGACGCGGTTCGTTTTGTTGTCTTCCAGACCGGCGGTAGGAGGTGGGCCGTTCCTTACGGAAGCCGTCTACCCGTTAAATGAAAGGAATCTGATTTCAACACCAAAAAGCCCCGCGGGTTTCGCAGACGGCAGGGGCTAGTACTAATGTGCCAACTGGAGAATCTTGAGTGATAGTTCTTTCGATCGAGCCACGAATAAAACTCAGTCAAGGAATGGTTTTCCAGGAAAGCCTGGGTGGGTTGTATTGTTCTTCTGCAGATTCCCGAAGTTCCATACGGGATGTAACACTGGAACAACCCCATTCTTCTATCTGCTAATTGCAGACCCCATGAAACGCTGTCATCAGGAAAGTTTCGTATGCTCTCAAAGATATCGTCGTATCGAACCGTATCGACGGACTGATTTACCCGCGCCTGATTCTTAACAGATATACATTCGATTCCGGTCTGCGAAATTAACCATCTCTCTATCGCTTTTTCATAACCCTTGGATTTCTCCTTGGTGTTGAAAAATACGACGTCAATATCTTCTGCATAGCTATGGCCGGGATAAATAAGCTGTGAGCGCAATACTCCTCCAGTAACCCACAATGATTCGCTGGCAAACTTTGCCATTCCAGCCAAAACAGGAAACAGCTTACAAGCCGCTGAATACAACAACCTGTGTGCTTCTTGTGTGATGAGCGGTTGCCGCTTGTTCATTCTCGGCTACCCCCGAATTTTCTTCTGATTTTGTCCTTTTTGCCATCATTCTCTTTGCCCTGAAATAGTCTCTGTCCGAAGATGGAGGCAGTACATCGGTTATGTGCTTGTATTGTGACGTAAGCAGCAACATATGCTTCTCAAGCTCGGCCTCACTGAAGGAGCTTGCTGCCATGATGGTGTCGATATCAGTCACAAAATCAGTGATGAGATTTATCGCGCGCCAATGTCGGAAGGATTTCTCTTTGAATTGAAAAGATATGTTTAGAATAGTGAATAGTAAAACTAAGAATACAATCATATTGAAGCTGAATTCTACTAGGTCCGCCGACACGGAGTAGACATAACCATTTATAAATTTCGTGATCTTGTCCAACCCAGAAAAGCCTATGAACGTAAGCAACGCCGCTATGACAATCGTCCCGGTAGTCACAAAGACATCGGCAGATTGAAAAGTGTTCATCCGATTGGAATGAATCTGGCGAAGCAGGTTACAGTTGTGCCTTAGAGTGACACATCGTTTTCGTAAACATTCGAGATCGATCATCGGCGGCCCATCGATTGCCGTTTGGGGTGCCATTTACAATCCTACCATGAATACCTTCTACAGAAAATCACGAGGGCCCGCGAGAAGCCTTCTGCTTTGCTTGGTCGGGCGCCCTATTGCACCGCTGCTCTGTCGAAACGGCATCACGGGCGCAGCACGAGCTTGCCCATCACTTCGCGGTTCGACAGCGCCTTGATCGCGTCCGCAGTCTTTTCCAGCGGATAGGCCGCGTGCACATGCGCGGAGAGCTTGCCGTCCGCGCACCAGCGGGCGATCTCGCCCATATTGGCGCGGTGTGCCTGCGGATTGCGCTCGGCCCAGGCGCCCCAGAACACGCCGACCAGCGCCGAGCTCCGCAGCAGCACGAGATTGAGCGCAATTTTCGGAATCTCGCCGGCTGCAAATCCGATCACGAGGTAGCGTCCGCCCCAGGCGAGCGCGCGGACCGCAGGCTCCGCATACCGGCCGCCGACCGGATCGTAGATCACGTCGGCGCCCTTGCCGTCCGTGACCCGGCGCAACGCGTCCTTCAGATCCTCCGCGCTGTAATTGATTGCTTCGTCCGCGCCGTGCTGGCGCGCGAACGCAAGCTTCTCCGCCGAAGACGCGCAGGCGATGACGCGCGCGCCCATGATCTTGCCGAGCTCGATCGTCGCGAGCCCGGTACCGCCCGCAGCGCCGAGCACGGCCAGCGTTTCGCCGGACTTGAGCTCGGCGCGATCTTTGAGCGCGTGCAGCGTCGTGCCGTAAGTGACGGTCAGTCCCGCGGCACGCTCGAACTCGAGGCCATCCGGCAGCTTGATCAGCCGCTCCGGTTTGGCGACGACCTTCTGCCGCGCGGCTCCCGCGCCGATGTGACCGAGCACGCGGTCGCCGGGGCGCAGCGCCGTCACCTGCGGCCCGACGCTCTCGACGACGCCGGAAAATTCCGCCGCGGGCGAGAACGGGAACGGCGGCTTGTACTGGTATTTTCCGGCGATGATCAGGGTATCGAAGAAATTGAGCGCGGCGGCCTTGACCGCGACCACCACGTCCCCGGGTCCGGGCGTGGGATCGGGGATTTCTTTGAATTCGAGGTCGTCGGGACCGCCGAAGCGGGTGCACAGGATGGCTTTCATCGGTTGGCACCTTGATCCGCCTGCGATAGACCGGCGCGATTTATCGCAGCATCGCGGCCGCCGATCCAGGGCGCACGCGGCGAACGCACGATGCGGGTCCGGCTGGTTGGGAATCACACCGATGCGCGTCCGTGCGGCTGCCGCCGTGATTCGGTCACCTTTGCGGGGAAATGCGGAGGCGGAACGGATCGATCGTTCAGGGAACGCATGATGGGCTTCGCCGGGAAACGGATCGCGCTGCCCGTTGCCGCCATGCTGGCGCTCGGCTCGCTCGCGGCCGCCCAGCAGACGACAGCGCCCAACCCGGCGACCGCTCCTGCCAAGCCGCGACCCGCAAGACCCGCAAAGCCCGCGCCGAAGCCCGGCCCCGAAGCCGCGGCGGTGCTGGGTCCGGACCCGGTGCTGCTCGGCCAATACGGCGAATGGGGCGCCTATGCGGCCCAGAGCGGCAGCGGCAAGGTTTGTTTCGCGATCGCCAAGCCCGCGAACTCGCAGACGACGCCGGCCGGCAAGCCGCGCGATGCGGTGTTCTTCTTCGTCGCCAGCCGTCCGGCCGAGAACGTGAGGAACGAAGTCTCGGTGATGATCGGCTACCCGTTCAAGCCGGCGACGGACGCCATGATCGAGATCGGCCCCGCCAAGTTCGCGATGTACACCCAGAGCGACGGCGCCTGGATCAAGAACGCCGCCGAGGAAGCCCGGCTCGTCGAGACCATGCGCAAGGGCAGCGATCTTGTCGTGACCGGCACTTCGAGCCAGGGGTCCCGCTCGGTCGATCGCTATCCGCTCAAGGGGCTCTCGCAGGCACTCGATCGCGCCGCGCAGGAGTGCCGGTAGCTCGTTCTGCGCGGTTGTCGGTGGGTTGAGCGAACCAACGCGAAGCGAACTCGCCGTTGGCGACCGGTGGGTTTCGCGCTGCTCAACGTCCTCTACTGCTGGCACGGGACGACAAGGTTGCGGCAGAGCTGCCGGCCTGCCATTTGTGTAAGGCCGCGCTGCGCGGTTCAGCCGAGTACACGATGACCACGATTGTTGCCGCATCCGGAAGCGCCGTGCCGGCCGTATCGCCCGAACCCGCGCTGGAGAAGGCGCCGCTCGAGCGCTATGTGCCGCCCGCCAAACCGTCGCTGGTCGGGCTTTCGCGCGCGGAACTCGCGCAGGCGCTCGCGTCGATCGGCGTGCCGGAGCGGCAGCTGGGCATGCGGGTTGCGCAAATCTGGCACTGGCTTTACGTGCGCGGCGCGCAACATTTCGATGCGATGTCGAGCGTCTCGAAGGAACTGCGCGCGACGCTCGCCGCGCATTTCACGCTCGCTCGGCCGGAAGTCGCCGCCGAGCAGATTTCGGTCGACGGCACGCGCAAGTGGCTGTTGCGGCTGCCAGGGGAGCACGGGAGCAAGAACCCGCACGAGGTCGAATGCGTCTACATCCCGGAGGCGGATCGCGGCACGTTGTGCCTGTCGAGCCAGGTCGGGTGCACGCTGAATTGCTCGTTCTGCCACACCGGGACGCAGCGCCTCGTGCGCAATCTCACGGCGGGCGAGATCGTCGGCCAGGTGCTGCTGGCGCGCGACCGGCTCGGCGATTGGCCCGGCGCGAAGCCTGCCGAAGGCGCAACGCTTTGCAGCGACGCAAGCCGGCTCGTCTCCAACGTGGTGATGATGGGAATGGGCGAGCCGCTCTACAATTTCGAAGCGGTGCGCGATGCGCTCCTCATCGTCGCGGACGGCGACGGCCTGTCGATCTCGAAACGCCGGATCACGCTATCGACCTCGGGCGTGGTGCCGAACATCCGGCGCTGCGGCGAGGAGATCGGGGTCATGCTCGCGGTGTCGCTGCACGCGGTCTGCGACGACCTGCGCGACGTGCTGGTGCCGCTCAATCGCAAATATCCCATTCGGGAGCTGCTCGAGGCCTGCCGGTCGTATCCGGGGCTCTCGAACGCGCGGCGCATCACCTTCGAATACGTGATGCTGAAAGACGTCAACGACTCGCCTGCCGACGCCAAGGCGCTGATCCGGCTGTTGGCCGGGATTCCCGCGAAGATCAATCTCATTCCGTTCAATCCCTGGCCCGGCACCCGCTACGAATGCTCCGATTGGGATCGCATCGAGCGGTTCTCGGAAATCGTGTTCGATGCCGGCTACGCCTCGCCGGTGCGCACGCCGCGCGGGCGCGACATTTTGGCCGCCTGCGGGCAGCTCAGGAGCGCGACCGAGAAGCTTTCGGCGCGCGAGCGGCTCGCATTGCGCGCCATGGCCATGACCGACTGACGTGGCGCTGATCGCCCGCATCTTCGTCGTGATATTCGCGTTCTTGCTTGCGAGCATGACCGCGGGGCTCGTGCTCACGCTCGGATTATTGCCGCCCGAGTTCGACGAGCTCTCGGTCATGCCGGGCGCCCATGCCGGGTTCACCCTGGCGGTGGCGTTTTCCGCGGTGCTGATTTCCGGCTATGCGCTGATCCCCGCGATGCTGTTCATCGCCATCGCCGAGGGATTTCGGCTGCGCTCGTTCCTGTTTTATGCGGCGTTCGGCGCGCTGTTCGGCCTCGTCATCGCCAACGGCTCGAATTTCTGGGGGGACGGCGCGCCGGCCCGCACGATCTTCGATCACGAGCAGGAAGTATTCGCGGCGGCGGGAATCGCGGCCGGGCTCGTCTATTGGGCGCTGGCCGGCCGCAAGGCCGGAAGCTGGCGCTCGCCGCGCCCGCGCTCCGAGGTGCCGGTGCGGTAGCGCCGAGCGCGCACCGCCCCTCCGGATCCCGCCCCGCAGGACGCGGGCCGGTCACCCGTCCCTCTCCGGTATAATCCGGTATAATCCGGGGCTCCCTTTCGCTCGCGCGTGTCCTCGGTTAGCAAACGGGCATGGATCGCACCGGTCTTTGGATCGCGCTCGGGCTCGGCGCCGGGATCGGCCTTGCGTTCGGCTTCTTCCCCGAGCTCGATCTCAAGGTTGCGGCGCTGTTCTTCGATCCCGAAGCGCAGCAATTCACGTTGTGGCGCAAGGTCCTGCTCGGCCATGCGTCTTGGCCGGCCCATGCGCGCGACGCGAGCATGTGGATCGTTGCCGCGCTGGCGATCGTGCCCGGCGCCGCGCTTGCGGCCAAATGCGTTTGGCCGACCTCGCGGCTGCGGATACCCGGCCGTGCCGTCGTTTTTCTGCTCTCGACGCTCGCGCTTGCGCCCGGATTGCTGGTCAATGAGGCGCTGAAGCAGCATTGGGACCGGCCGCGGCCGATTGCGGTGCGCGAGTTCAACGGTCCCGATCCATTCGTGCCGTGGTGGGACCCGCGCGGCGCGTGCCGGCACAATTGCTCGTTCGTGGCCGGCGAGGCGGCGGGGGCATTTTGGACCTTGGCACCGGCGGCGCTGGCGCCCGCCCCGGCCCGGGTCTTCGCCTATGCGGGGGCGATCGCCTTCGGGAGCGGCGTCGGCCTGCTGCGCATGGCATTCGGCGCGCACTTCTTCACCGACGTGGCGTTTGCCGCTCTGTTCACGTTCCTGATCGTCTGGACCGTGCACGGCGTGCTCTATCGGTGGCGCAGGACGGCGATTCCAGATGCCGCGATCGAGCGCGCGATCGAGCGCGTGTTCCTGCCGCCGCATGCGGCGCTGCTGCGACTCCTGACGCGCGCCCTGCGCGCCGGCCCGCATCCCGGCGGCGGCTGAGGAAGCTTGCGCACCGGGACCCTGCGCCTATAGTCCGCGCGCCCAAAGCTCGGACCCTTGCGTCACGGACGTCCTCATGAAGCGCGGCAGCGTCAACAAAGTGGTGCTCGCCTATTCGGGCGGGCTCGACACTTCGGTCATCCTCAAATGGCTGCAAACGACCTATGGCTGCGAGGTCGTGACGTTCACGGCCGACCTCGGCCAGGGCGAGGAGCTCGAGCCGGCGCGGCAGAAAGCGCTGCTGCTCGGCATCAAGCCGCAAAACATCTTCATCCAGGATGTGCGCGAAGAATTCGTGCGCGACTACGTGTTTCCCATGTTCCGCGCCAATGCGCTCTACGAGGGGCAATATCTGCTCGGCACTTCGATCGCGCGGCCGCTGATCGCCAAGAAGCAGATCGAGATCGCCGAACGGGTCGGAGCCGACGCGGTGGCGCACGGCGCGACCGGCAAGGGTAACGATCAGGTCCGCTTCGAGCTCGCCTATTACGCGCTCAAACCCGACGTGAAGGTGATCGCGCCCTGGCGCGAATGGGACCTGACCTCGCGCACCAAGTTGATCGAGTTCGCCGAGCAGAATCAGATTCCGATCCCGAAGGACAAGCGCGGCGAGGCGCCGTTCTCGGTCGATGCCAACCTGCTGCACACCTCCTCGGAAGGCAAAGTGCTCGAGGACCCCGCGGCCGAGGTTCCCGATTACGTCTATTCGCGCACCGACGATCCCGAGCAGGCGCCGGATCGGCCCGCCCACGTCACGATCGAGTTCGAGCGCGGCGATGCGGTAGCGCTCGACGGCAACAAGCTCTCGCCGGCCGCGCTGCTGGCGCGTCTCAACGAGCTCGGGCGCGAGCACGGCATCGGCCGGGTCGACCTCGTCGAGAATCGGTTCGTGGGCATGAAATCGCGCGGCATGTACGAGACCCCGGGCGGCACGATCCTGCTCGCGGCACATCGCGGCGTCGAGCAGATCACGCTCGACCGCGGCGCCGCGCACCTGAAAGACGAGCTGATGCCGCGCTACGCCGAGCTGATCTACAACGGCTTCTGGTTCGCGCCGGAACGCGAGATGCTGCAGGCCGCGATCGATCGGAGCCAGGAGTTCGTCAGCGGCCGGGTGCGGCTCAAGCTCTACAAGGGCCAGGCTGCCGTCGTCGGTCGCGACAGTCCCTATTCGCTCTACGATCAGGAACTCGTCACGTTCGAGGACGGCGCGGTCGCCTACGATCAGCAGGACGCGGAGGGCTTCATCCGGCTCCAGGCGTTGCGCCTGCGCACGCTGGCGCAGCGCCGGCGCAAGCTGGCGCGGTGAGTTATCCCTCCCCGCGAGGGGAGGGTGGGGAGGACCGCAGGTCCGAGCCGGGTGGGGAACCGTCGCTCGCCCCACCCGATGCTCACTTCGTCGCATCCACCCTCCCCTCCGCAGAGGGATGGCAATGCCGCGATCGCGCGCATACTTACGGGCGGTCACCTCGAGCACGAGGCTTCCCAATGGGCTGGTCGGTGAACATCGGCACGATCGCCGGGACGGCGGTGCGCATTCACATCACGTTCCTGCTGTTCCTGGTCTGGATCTTCGTCGCGAGCTATTTGTCGGGCGGCGCGCAGGCGGCGTGGAGCGGCACCGCTTTCATGGTGCTGCTGTTCGTCTGCGTGCTGGCGCACGAGTTCGGCCACATCTTCACTGCCCGCGCCTTCGGGGTCCAGACGCCGGACGTGACCTTGCTGCCGATCGGCGGCGTGGCGCGGCTCGAGCGCATTCCGGAAAAGCCGCGCGAGGAATTCCTGATCGCCGTTGCGGGCCCGCTGGTCAACGTGGCGATCGCGTTCGCGCTCGTGGCCTTCGCGGGCGCGAGCCTCGATGCCACTCACCTCGCCGCGGTCGAAACCACGCGCACCTCGATGCTCGACAAGCTCGCGTCCGTGAACCTGTTTCTCGCCGCCTTCAACATGATCCCGGCGTTCCCGATGGACGGCGGCCGGGTGCTGCGCGCGCTGCTCTCGATCCGGCTCGGCTTCGCGCGGGCGACCGACGTTGCGGCAACGATCGGCCAGTGGGTGGCGTTCGGGCTGGGCTTCCTCGGCCTGTTCTACAGTCCCATCCTGATCTTCATCGCCATCTTCGTGTATCTCGCCGCCGCTTCCGAGGCGCGGCTCGTCTCGCTGCGCACGATGTCGCGCGGCGTGCCGGTCGGCGCGGCGATGATGACGCAGTTCGCAACGCTCGCGCCCGAGGCGCATATCGATCAGGCGGTCGAAACCCTGCTGCGCACCAGCCAGAGCGAGTTCCCGGTGGTCGATGCCTCCGGCCGACTGGTCGGCTTGCTCGGTCGAGACGGCATGATCCGCGCATTGAAACAGCTCGGCCCCGATGCCCGGGTCGCCGAGGCGATGCTCCCGCAGGTGCCGACCATCGGTCATCGGCAGACGCTTGACGAGGCCTTCCGCATTCTTCAGGCCAAATCGGCGCCCGCGGTCGGGGTCGTGGATTCGTTCGGCAAGCTCGTCGGGCTCGTCACCTCGGAGACGCTCGGCGAGATGCTGCTGGTCGGGGAGGCGATGCCGCAAGGCTTCCGCTTCGGGCCGTGGGGGCGGCGCGCAGCGTGAGACTCGGACGACAGACGCCGGACGACAGAGGACGGATATGGGCGTGGAGAAGACGAAACGACACGCGTACGAGATGAGGCTGGGCGCTCACGCCTGAGTCTCGCGCTTTCGCTCCCGTCGTCCGTCCTCCGTCCACTGTCCTCTTATGCGCAACATCGCCATCATCGCCCACGTCGACCACGGCAAGACCACGCTGGTCGATCGCCTGCTGCAGCAATCCGGCGCGTTCCGCGAAAACCAGCGCGTGGCCGAGCGCGCGCTCGATTCCAACGAGCTCGAGCGCGAGCGCGGCATCACCATCCTGGCCAAGGTGACCTCGATCCTCTGGCAGGGTGAGCGCATCAACATCGTCGACACGCCCGGACATGCGGATTTCGGCGGCGAGGTCGAGCGCATCCTCAATATGGTGGACGGCGCCATCGTCCTGGTCGATGCCGCCGAAGGTCCGATGCCGCAGACGAAGTTCGTGGTCTCGAAGGCGCTGAAAGTCGGGCTTAGACCGATCGTGGCGGTCAACAAGGTGGATCGCGCCGACGCGCGGCCGAGCGCCGTCGTCAACGAGGTGTTCGATCTGTTCGCGGCGCTCGATGCAAGCGAAGAGCAGCTCGATTTTCCGATTCTCTACGGCTCGGCGAAGGAGGGCTGGATGGCGGACACGCCGGCCGGGCCCAAGCGCGACATGCAGCCGTTGTTCGATCTCGTGCTGCGTCACGTCGCGCCGCCTGCGACCGAGGAGGGGCCGCTGCGCGTGCTCGGCACGATTCTGGAGGCCGATCCCTATCTCGGCCGGATCGTCACCGGGCGGATCCGCTCGGGCTCGGTCCGGCCCAATCAGACCGTCAAGGTGCTCGATCGCGCCGGCAATCTCGTCGAGGAGGGCCGCGTTTCCAAGGTGCTGGCGTTCCGCGGCTTGGAGCGAACCGCGGTCGCGGCGGCGTTCGCGGGCGACATCGTTGCGGTGGCGGGCATGCCGAATGCCACCGTGTCGCACACCTTGTGCGCGCCGGACGTGATCTATCCGTTGCCGGCGCAGCCGATCGATCCGCCGACGCTCGCGATGGTTTTTCGCGTCAACGATTCGCCGCTCGCGGGCACCGAAGGCGACAAGCTGACGAGCCGCATGATCCGCGAGCGGCTGCTGCGCGAGGCGGAAGGCAACGTGGCGCTGCGCATCCGGCAAACCGCCGAGACGGACGCGTTCGAAGTGGCGGGACGCGGCGAGCTGCAGCTCGCGATCCTGATCGAGACCATGCGCCGCGAGGGCTTCGAGCTCGCGGTCTCGCGTCCCAAGGTGCTGTTCGAGCGCGCGCGCTCGGGCGAGGTCGAGGAGCCGATCGAAGAGGTCACGATCGACGTCGACGAGGAATTCTCCGGCATCGTCGTGCAGAAACTGTCCGAGCGCCGCGCCGAGCTCAGAGACCTGCGGCCGTCCGGCGGCGGCCGGCTGCGTCTCGTGTTTCACGCGCCGACGCGGGGGTTGATCGGCTACCAGGGGGAGCTGCTGTCCGATACCCGCGGCACGGCGGTGCTCAACCGGGTGTTCCACGCCTACGCGCCCCATAAGGGCGAGATCGCCGAGCGCCACACCGGCGTGCTCGTGTCGAACGGCGACGGCCGGGCGGTGGCCTACGCGCTGTGGAATCTCGAGGACCGCGGGCCGATGATGATCGAGCCGGGCACCCGGGTCTACCGCGGCATGATCGTCGGCGAGCACAGCCGCGGCAACGATCTCGTCGTCAACGTGCTCAAGGGCAAGAAGCTCACCAACATCCGGGCCGCCGGCAAGGACGACAACGTGCTGCTCACGCCGCCATTGCGCATGACGCTCGAAAAAGCGCTGGCCTATATCGCCGACGACGAGCTGGTCGAGGTCACGCCGAAATCGATCCGGCTGCGCAAACGGCTGCTGGACGAGAACGAGCGGCGGAAGCAGGAGGCGGGCGTGAGGAAGTCGGGAATCGGGGACCAGGAACCGGAAATCAGGACGACGGCCATGAACCGTTGACGGCGGCCCCGGTTTTGATGCCCGACTCCTGGCTATTGGGTCTTGGTCGGATGGGCGGCCAGGAATTTGTTGACGATGGGCGCCCAGATCGCGACCGCCTTGGGGACGTCGATGAAATAATGGCCGTTGTCCTCGAACGGCGGCAACAGATGATATTCCACGTCGGCGCCGGCCGCCCGACAGGCTTCCGACATCGGCTTCGACACTTCTGGCGGGAAAAACGTGTCGTTCTGCGTGTAAATCCACAGCATCGGGACGCGCACCGTGCGGCAGAACTCGGCGGTGATCCGGACCAGGAGCTCGGCCGCGCGCGGATTCTCTCTGCAAGTCCGGCCGCCGGCGAAGTTGATCATGACCCGTAGCCCGGGCGGATTCTGGCTCGCGAAGGCGAGCGAACCCCAGCCGCCGCCGGATTGGCCGACGACGATGATGCCGTCGCTCCGCACGAAGGGCTGGGCCGTCATATAGGCGAGCGCGATGGTATCGGCCTCCGCGACCGCGAGGCCCGCGTCGCGGAATTGCGGATCGTCGCAGGGCGCAACCTCTTCGTAATAGGGACCCCCGGTGTCGCCGTGACCCGGACGCTGCGGGGCTACGACCACGTATTTTCTCTCCGCGTACCATTCCGCGGCGGCGTTGAATTCCAGCAGCGGGAAAAACGGACGCTCGGTCACGTTGCGGGTCGTGCCGTGGTTCATCAACACCAGCCGAAACGGGCCGTCGCCGCTCGGACGGAACACCGTGGTGAGCATCGGCACGGCGGGGTCCTGCGAGGGCAGCAGCCACAGCGCGCGACCCTCCTGGCTGCCCTCGGTTTCCACCGGTCCCGGCATCGAGATGATCGGTCCGGCCAGTGCCGCGACCGCCACCACCAGACCGACCAGCACGCCGGGCACGACGTCCCGCATTCCGACCTTCATCGACCCATCCTCGGCGCCTGCCGCCCCAATTTCGCCAAGGCGCAGTGGTGCATCCGTGCAACGGTCCTTGACATCATTAACGCTCGGTTAACACAAGACTTGAATGAGCCCTGCTCGCTTTGCTTCAATCCGCCTATGAGTACCGCCCTCATCGAGATTCGCCGGGCGAAGCCTGCCGACGCTGTGGCAGTGGCGGATACCCACGATGAGGCCTGGCGCACCGCATACCGCGGCATCATTCCCGGGACCGAGCTCGAGAAATTGATCAGCCGCCGGGGCCCGGCATGGTGGGAAGCCGCCATCCGCAAGGGCAGCCGCGTCGCGCTCCTGATGTTTACCGACCGCATCGCCGGCTACGCCAATTACGGCCGCAACCGCGCGCGCAGCCTGACCTATGACGGCGAGATCTACGAGCTGTATCTGCGGCCGGAATTTCAGGGGCTGGGGTTCGGACGGCGGCTGTTCACCGCGACGCGGCGCGATCTTGCCCAGAGCGGCCTGCGCAGTCTCGTGGTTTGGGCGCTCTCCGACAACGATCCCGCCGTCGAGTTTTACCGCGCGCTCGGCGGGCGCGCGGTCGCCCGCTCCTCGGAGCGATTCGGCGAGAAGACCCTCGACAAGGTCGCCTTCGCCTGGAACGCCTGAGCTCCGGCGTGTCATCGCCCGGCTTGCCCGGGCGACCCGGTAACCCTCCCTCAGCGCAAGATAGCGGGCACGATGGATACTGGGTGGCCCGCATGCGCGGGCCATGACGTCGATCGGGTTGCTCCACATCACGAGAGGTTCCCCACGTTCGGCGCTGCCAGACCGGCGAGCGCGCAAGCGGCCCGCACGGTGTTGGCCAGCAGGCACGCGATGGTCATCGGACCCACGCCGCCGGGAACCGGCGTAACCGCAGCGGCCACCGCGCAGGCCTCGGCGAACGCGACGTCGCCGACGAGCCGCGGCATTGCGCCCGGCACCGCGACGCGATTCTGGCCGACGTCGATGACGATCGCCCCCGGCTTGATCCAGTCTCCCCGCACGAGTTCCGCGCGTCCGGCCGCAACATACAGCAGGTCGGCACGGCGGCACACTACCGCAATTTGCCTGGTCTTGGAGTGGGCGATCGTGACCGTCGCATTCTGCGCGAGCAAGAGCTGCGCGAGCGGCTTGCCGACGATGTTCGAGCGGCCGACCACCACGGCTTCGCAGCCGGCGAGCGAGGGCACCACGGTCTTGGTCAGCAGGATGCAGCCGAGCGGGGTGCAGGGGATGAGCGCAGGCAATCCCGTCGCAAGCCGCCCGGCATTGAGCGGGTGGAAGCCGTCGACGTCCTTGGCGGGGTCGATTGCGGCGATCACCGCGCGAGGATCGATCTGCGGCGGAAGCGGCAGCTGCACCAGAATGCCGTGCACCGCCTGATCGGCATTGAGCTTCGCGATGAGGCCCAGGAGCTCGCATTGCGAGGTGCCGCCCGGCAGGTGCCGATCGAACGAGCGCATCCCGACCGCAGTGGTGTGCCGGCTCTTGCTGCGCACATAGGCGGCGCTGATCGGATTGTCGCCGACGAGCACGACGGCAAGACCAGGTAGGAGCCGATGCGCCGCCGTGAGGCGGCGCACTTCGGCTGCGATCTCGGCGCGCAACGCCGCCGCGACCGCCCGCCCGTCGATGATTTGCGCTCCCATCGTTCGGCTCCGGCCGCCCCTCAGCGCTCGCGCACGATCCGCTCGATCCGGGCGGCGAGCGCCGTGCCGTCCCCCTCGATCTTCACGCGCTTGAGCCGCGCGCTCGCGCCCGCGACGAGATGGACGTTGCGCGCCGGCACCCCGAGCTTGCGTGCGAGCAACGTTTGCAGCGCCGCATTGGCCTCGCCCTCGCTCGGCGCGGCGCGCACGCGCGCGCGCAGCACGGCTCGGCCGTCGGAGAGCGTGCCGATGCCCTCGATTGCGTCGCGACCGCCCCTCGGAGTGAGGCGCACCGATAGGAGGAGTCCGTCCGCGGCGGCCGTCCAGGCGGTTTCGCCCATCGCGCTTAAGGAACGTACGGATAGACGTAATAGACGATCACCCGCTCGATCAGCATGATGATCAGGATGACGATGACCGGCGAGATGTCGATGCCGCCGAGATTGGGCAGCACGGTGCGGATCGGCCGCAGTACCGGCTCGGTGATGCGATACAGGAATTCGCCGATCGCCGCGACCGCTTGGTTGCGGGTATTCACGACCCCGAACGCGATCAGCCACGACAGGATGGCGGCGGCGATCAGCAGCCACACGTAAATCTGCAGCACGATCAGGATGACGTCGAGGAGCGCGCGCATTCGGGTCCAGCGGAGCGGAGCGGCGCAGGTGTAGCGGGGTTGCGGCGCGCAAACAAGCGCGCCGGTACGGTTTCGTGCCCGGTGTGGACGCCGCGCTTGACACTCGGAAAGCCCCGCCGTACATGGCCGCACTCGCTTCGCACCCCGTGGTTTCGAGCTTTCCGCCGCGGCATCGACGGAAAAATCGGCTGCGCGTTTGACGTCCGCGAGGACAGGTACATTTGCGCGAAGCGACGGGGCCGTAGCTCAGTTGGGAGAGCGCCGCAATCGCACTGCGGAGGTCAGGGGTTCAAATCCCCTCGGCTCCACCAAGCCTAACGAGCAGCCATAAATCCCGGGTCGCAACGCAATCAAATCCGTTGTTTCCGGAAGGCCGGCGGAGTCCCGCATTGTCCCTCGAGCGTTTAGAACGGCGACTTGCCGCGATCCTGGCAGCCGATGTTGCCGGTTACGCGCGCCTCACCGGTCTCGACGAGGAGGGGACGCACGCCCGATTGCAGGCGCATCTGCGCTCGTTCGTGGATCCCACGATCCGGGAGCATCGCGGCCGCATCGTCAAGACCACGGGAGACGGGCTGTTGGCCGAATTCGCCAGCACAGCGGACGCGGTCCGCTGCGGGCTCGAGATCCAGCGGGGCATGGCCCGGCGCAACACCGGTGTCGCGCAGGAAAACCGCATCGAATTTCGCATCGGCATCAACATCGACGACATCATCATCGATGCCGGCGACATGTTCGGGGACGGCGTGAACGTTGCCGTGCGCTTGGAAGCGATTGCCGAGCCCGGCGGAATTTGCATCTCCGGCCGCGTGTTCGACGAAATGCGCGACGAGCTCGGCGCCGAGTTCGAAGATGCCGGCGAGCACAAGCTCAAGAACATCGTGCGTCCGGTCCGGGTTTTCCGCGCGAGCCCTGGCGGCGGAACACGGCCGGCACCGACGCTGCCCGATCATCCGTCGATCGCGGTGCTCGCATTTCAAAACATGAGCGGAGACGAGGAGCAGGAATATTTCGCGGACGGCATAGCGGAAGAGATCATCGCCGCGCTCTCGCGTTTCAAGAATCTGTTCGTGATCGCCCGCAATTCGAGCTTCACCTACAAAGGGCGCGCCGCAGACGTGAAGCAGATCGGGCGCGAGCTGGGCGTGCGCTACGTGCTCGAAGGCAGCGTGCGCAAATCCGCGGAACGGGTGCGCATCACGGCGCAGCTCCTCGATGCAATGACCGGCACGCACCTGTGGGCCGATCGTTTCGACGGCGCGCTCGAGGATGTGTTCACGCTGCAGGACCAAGTCACCGCAAGCGTCGTGGGCGCCGTTGGCCCGACACTGCAGCAGGCCGAGATCGAACGCGTCCAGCGCAAGCCGACCACGAGCCTCGATGCATACGATTGTTACCTCCGAGGCATGGCCGGATTCCATCGATATACGCAGTCCTCGATGAGCGACGCCTTGGATTTGTTTTACAAGACGATCGATCTCGATCCCGATTACGCGGCCGCCTATGGCATGGCCGCGTGGTGCTACGGCCGCCGCATGACGAACCGATGGATGGCCGATCCGGCGAAGGAAGTCGAAGAGACCGCGCGGCTGGCGAGAACGGCCTGGGAGTTGGGCCGGGACGACGCGGTTGCGCTCTCGAGTGCGGGATATGGGCTGGCATACGTGGTCGGCGAGGTCGAACAGGGCGCGCTGTATCTCGACCGGGCCATCTTCCTCAATCCGAACCTGGCGATTGCGCTCGGCCTGAGTGGCTGGGTGAAGCTTTGGCTCGGCGACCTGGAGGCCGCCATCGACCTGCAGATGCGCGCCATGCGTCTGAGCCCGCGCGATCCGGAGAGCTTTTGGATGGAATCGGCCGCTTCGCTCGCGCACCTCTGCGCCGGCCGTTACGCGGAGGCATCGCGGTGGGCCGGACGGGCGCTCAGCCAGCGGCCGAACAGCCTCCCGTCTCTGGCGTTCTCCGCGGCAAGCGATGCCCAACTCGGACATCTCGACAAGGCCCGCAGGACGATCGCCCGGCTGCTCGAATTGGAGCCCGCGATGCGCATATCGGTGGTCCGGAGCTTGGGCCGGTTTCGCCGGACCGATCACTTCGCCGGATTGGCCGATGGGCTGCGAAAGGCCGGACTACCGGAATGATCCCGCGCATTCGCGCGACACCGTCATCCGCAGCGAGGATCGTAAAGGGAGCGTCGGCATCCTGCATGAGCTGGCTTCCGTTCACGAACCGACGAAGGAACGACAGTCATGCCTGAAATCATCCGCCTGGGCGATACTCTCGAACTCCGATTCCTGCACAGCAAGGAAGATACCGGCGGCAGCCTCGACATGTTCGAAATGACGGTCCAGCCGCAAGCCAGGCTGCCGGTGCCGCACTATCACGAAAGCTGGGACGAGACGATCTACGGCTTGGCCGGAACGACGACTTGGCGCATCGCCGGGCGGGATATCGCGGTCAAGCCCGGCGAGACTCTCTTCATCAAGCGCGGCATCGTTCATGGTTTCGCCAACGACAGCGCAGAACCTGCGACTTGCCTGTGCGTGCTGAGCCCCGGCGTGCTCGGGCCTGCTTATTTCCGCGAAATGGCCGCCTTGCTGGCGGGCGGCCCGCCGGATCCCGCGAACATGAAGCAGACGATGCTGCGCTATGGGCTCGTGCCGGCTCCGGCGGCGTAACATCCGAATTTGCTGTCGCCCGCATTACGCGGGCGAGCAATCAGACAGCATCCGAGATGATCCCCACTGCGCTTCCTGCAAGCGCCACGTGTCTGCTCGTTATTGCGAGAGCGTGCATGGCAGACGCGCATCCGTGTTTTGTTTTGGGGAGCGGATCAGTCTCGCCGACCCGTGATTTCCTCATGCACGACGCCTGGCCCGCGGCGAACGCTGATCACTCCGGCAGGCCCGCCTTGCGCAGGCCGGCTTCGTACTTGGCCAGATCCTCCGGCCGATAGGGACCGAGCGCCTCGCGGATATCCGCGATGCGCAGTCCGGGATGCTCCTGCAGCAAGCGGGTCGCGATCCTGTTCGCCTCATCGAGGTTGCCGGCAAGCGCGTTGGCGGCCGCGGCGACATAGGGCGCGGTATGCAGCTCGACGACTTTCGCGGCCCACGCGGCAGCCTCCTCGTAGCGATCGGCGAAGAAATGCGCGTGCGCGATCGCGGCCTGCACGTCGGCGATGAGCGGGTCGAGCGGACTCAGACGCATGGCATGCTGAAGATGTTCGATGGCGAGATCCGGCTCGGCCAGCCACACCCGAGCCAAGCCGCTGTAGAGCCAAGCCCACGCCAGATTCGGATTGAACGTGAGCGCCCGGTCGATCAACGGCACGCCCGCGGCCATGTCGTGAACCACGTAAGCGAGCGCGAATCCGGCGACGCTGAGCGCCACCGGATCGTCCTTGCCGAGCTCCGCGGCGCGGCGCGCGAGCCGCTCGGTTTCGGCGATCTCGCGGGCACGATCCTGCATCCAGCCGCCGGCCTTGCGCTGCACGCGGCACCATGCGGCCATCCCGTATGCAGCAGCGAAGCCGGGATCGAGCTCAATCGCGCGGTAGAACAGGCGCAGCGCCTCCTCGTTGCCCGCCTGCGTCCACGGATGGATCGTGGCATGCGCGCGCAAATAATAATCGTAGGCATCGAGACTGCCGGTCGGCTTGCGCGTGGCGCGCTCGATCTCCGCCTGTTCGAGCTTCGGCGCAATGGCGCCGACCACGCGCTCCGTGACGCGATCCTGCAGCTCGAATATGTTCTCCAGCGCCCCGTCGAACCGCTCGGCCCACAGATGCGCGCCGGTTGCCGCGTCGATCAGCTGCGCGGTGATGCGCACGCGGTTCGCAGCCTTGCGCACGCTGCCTTCGAGCACGTAGCGCACCCCGAGCTCGCGGCCGACCTGCTTCACGTCGACCGCATGGCCCTTGTAGGTGAAGCTCGAATTGCGCGAGATCACGAACAGGTTGCGGAAGCGGGACAGCGCCGTG
>JBKPDF010000086.1:0-29360 GCA_046727735.1 Pseudomonadota bacterium
GCGTCGGCGACGTCATCTACGTGTCCGGGCAGGTCGAGCTCGATGTCCCAGACATCACCGGCCAAGCGACGAGTGTGCTCAAGAAGGTTCAGGCCGTGGTCGAGGCGGCCGGCACGACCATGGCCAAGGTGGACAAGTGTAGCGTGTTCCTCACGCGCCAGTCAGATTTTGCGCCGATGAACGAAGTGTGGCGCACGTTTTTCCCGAAAGACCCGCCCGCGCGCACGACGGTGATCGTCGCGGCACTTGCGCGCGCGGAGTTTCTGATCGAGATCGAATGCATCGCGCACCGTTAGGACGCGTTGACTCGATTTTTGCCACAGACTGTGCAGGCTCGATGTCGGCTGTTGGCACTTTTGAGACGTCGACCGATTGTCCCGTATACGGCCACTTTCGAGAGCAATGCGGGCATCAACCGCCAATTGCCGGACACAACGATTAATGAGTACACGCCCTTCGATACGGCGGGTCGATTTGATAAAGTCGGGGCGCGATGACGACGAACAAATAGGGGCTCAATCTCAAGCCCGGCCCTCGCGGTATTTCCCCCACGCAAACACCGCAAACACGCCGGCGAGCACCGCGGCAAGCCCGAACCAGGTGATCGAGTACTGCAAATGATTGTTCGGCAGATTGGGCTGTAGCCTGCCGGGTGCGGGCAGCCCGCCGGGCGGTACCGGTGATTCCTGCTCGACGTAGAACGGCGGCACCGCGCCCCAGTGCTTCTGTCCGGCGATCGCGACGGGATCGCGCACGAACCAAATATTTTTTGCCGGGTCGTCGCTCGGCGTGAACCACGAGCGCGCATCGGGCCAGCGCAGCACGCCGACGATATCGAGCGTGCCGGCGAGCCGCCCGGCTTTGCGGGCCGACGCGGCGTTGCCGTCGAGCGGTACGAACCCGCGGTCGACGGGCACGACACCTTGCCGAGTTTGCGCCGGCGCGAACACCCAATAGCCGGCACCGGTGACGTCGGCGCGCAGCGTCGAGCCGCTGGTATAGACCAGCGCCTCCGCATCGCTCTTCAGTTCGCCGGCGAAACGCACGCGCCGGAATTCCCACTCGGTTCGATCGAGCTGGGACCATTGCGCGGCGGGCGGCAGATCAACCGGCGGGGCCGCGAGCTTGCGGCCGATCGCGTCGATCAGGTCTTCCTTCCAGGCCTTTCGCTCGAGCTGCCAGACGCCGAGCCCTATCAGCAGCACGAGGCCGACGAGCGCCGCGGCCGCCGGAGCGACTAGACCGCGGCCCACCGCGCGGGACGCATTCAAGTCCCGTCTCCGGGATGCAGCCGTCCCTCCGCGGCGCGATGATGATATTGCAGTGCAATCAGCACGCCTTTGAGCAGGCGCAGCGGACCGAGCGTCACGATAAGGATCAGCGGCGCCCACAGCGCGGCATGAAGCCAGAACGGCGGCTGATAGGCGAATTCGACGATCAGTGCCGCCGCGACCACGATGAAGCCGCCGATGAACATCGCGAAAACCGCGGGACCGTCGCCCGGATCCGCGAAGGCGTAGTCGAGGCCGCAGGCTTCGCACCGGGGCTGCAGCGCTAGAAATCCGCGAAAAAGCCTGCCCTTGCCGCAGCGTGGGCAACGGCCGGCGAGGCCGGTCAGCAGCGCAAACGAGAGCGGGCGATCGGGGTTTGTGACCATTGCTCAGGCGTCGTTCCGGAAGCCGCGAAGCGGCTATCCGGAACCCATGATCACCGATGTTTCCATGAACCAGCGGTCAGAGGTTCCGGGTTCGCGCCTCCGGCGCGCCCCGGAATGACAGCTCCTGTGTTTCTCACGCGTATGAAAGGCTCAATGCGCCACCGCCTCGACCGCGTGCGTGCCGGCGCCCCAGACGTAGATGCAGGTGAACAGAAACAGCCAGACCACGTCGACGAAGTGCCAATACCAGGCGGCGAACTCGAAACCGAGGTGCTGGCTCGGCTTGAACTGCCCGGCAAACGCCCGCAGCAGGCAGACGCACAGAAAGATCGTTCCGATGATCACGTGCGCGCCGTGAAAGCCGGTCGCCATGAAGAAGGTCGCGCCGTAGATGTGACCTTTGAAGGCGAAATGCGCGTGGCTGTACTCGTAGGCCTGGATGCACGTGAAGGAAATCCCGAGCAGGATCGTGCAGATCAAGCCCCATCGCAGGCCCTGACGGTCGTTCTCGAGCAGCGCGTGGTGCGCCCAGGTGACCGTCGTGCCGGAGGTGAGCAGGATCAAAGTGTTGAGCAGCGGCAGGTGCCAGGGGTCGAAGGTCTCGATTCCCTTGGGCGGCCACGTCCCACCCAGCAGCTCGGTGCGCATCACGTCGTGCGGATCGGCCGGGAACAGCGCGGTGTTGAAATAGGCCCAGAACCACGCGACGAAGAACATCACCTCGGAGGCGATGAACAGGATCATGCCGTAGCGGTGCGAGAGCTGCACCACGCGCGAGTGGTGGCCCTCGTACTCGGCCTCGCGGACGACGTCGCGCCACCAGCCGATCATGGTGTAGATCACGCCGAGGGCGCCGACGGCGAATACGATCGGCGCGGCGGCGAACATGTGGCGCATCCAGACGATGAGCCCGACGGCGAGCACGAAAGCCGAAACCGCGCCAACCGCCGGCCAGGGCGAAGGATCGACCAGGTGGTAGGGATGCTTGGCGTGGGCTTCGGCCATCGTCCTCGTCTCCGTTCGGCTCCGGTTCAGCTAGCTGCGGCTGGCGCCGCCTTGCGCCACCGGCTTCGGCGGCTCCCGCACCGGGTACATCGTATAGGACAGCGTGATGGTGTTGAGATCGTCGTCGTCGGGATTCTTGGCGAGCTCCGGATCGACGAAAAACACCACCGTCATGTCGCGCCGCTCGCCGGGTTTGAGCCGCTGCTCGGTGAAGCAGAAGCAGTTGATCTTGGAAAAATATTGGCCGACCGTCGGCGGCGTGACGTTGTAGGAGGCCTGCCCGGCGGTCTCGCGCGCTGCCTGATTGGTGACGCTGAACAGCACGGTCACGACCTGGCCGAGCTTGACGTCGATCGCGTTCCGCTCCGGCTCGAATTTCCACGGCAGCCCGCCGGTGACATTGGCGTCGAAGCGCACCGTGAGCTTGCGCTCCAGCACGGAAGAGGGAGCGCTCGCCGCCACCTGGGTCGTGCCGCCGAAACCCGTCGCACGGCAGAACCAGCTGTAGAGCGGCACCGCCGCATAGGCCATGCCGACCATCGCGGCCGCGAACGCGCCGCACGCCGCCGCAACCGCGAGATCGCGCCGGTGCCGCCTCGCCGCATCGAACACGATCGGATGTCTCATGCGCCTTCGATCCAACTCACAGCGGCCGGTTGAGCACGCCCGGCCCGAGCTTGACGATGGTCACGATATAGAACAGCAGCACGAGCGCCCCAAGGGCGAGCGCGATCGCGACCGACCGCGCCCGGCGGCGGCGCTTCTGCTCCTCGGTGAGCACGATGCCCGGCTCGGGCGTCCGCTCGTCCATGGCGCTCATCCGCCGCCGTCGAGCGGCATGCCGCCGCTGCGCTCGACCAGCAACGTCGCGAACAGCACGAACAGGTAGAGCACCGAGAACGCGAACAGGCGCTTGGCGGCTTCCGGGCCCGCCTCGCGGGCGCGCAAGCGCAGGGCCAGCAGGATCAGCGCGCCGCCGGCCGCCGCGGCGACCGCCGCATAAGCCGGCCCCGCGAACCCGAAGAGCCACGGCGCAATGCCGAGCGGCGCCAGCAGCAGCGTATAAAGCAGGATCTGCCGCTGCGTCTCCTCGCGTCCGGCCACCACCGGAAGCATGGGAAGGCCGGCTCGCGCATATTCGTCGGCGCGCACGAGCGCGAGCGCCCAGAAATGCGGCGGCGTCCAGAGGAAGATGATCAGAAACAGCAGGACCGGTTCCGCGCTGATCCCCCCGGTTGCGGCCGCCCAGCCGATGATCGGCGGCAAGGCGCCGGCGGCGCCGCCGATCACGATGTTCTGCGGCGTCACGCGCTTGAGCCAGATCGTATAGATCACGACGTAGAAGAAGATCGTGAACGCCAACAGCGCGGCGGCAAGCAGGCTCACCAACAGCCCGAGCACGACGATCGAGCCGCCGGCGAGCGTCAGGCCGAACGCCAGCGCTTCGCCGGGCAGAATCCGTCCGCGCGGGATCGGCCGGCGCGCCGTGCGCAGCATGAGCGCATCGACGTCCGCGTCGAACCACATGTTGAGCGCGCCCGCGGCACCGGCGCCGACCGCGATGCACAACAGCGCGGTCAGCGCGATCACCGGATGCAGATGGCCGGGCGCGCGCACGAGCCCTACCAGCGCCGTGAACACCACGAGCGACATCACCCGCGGCTTCATCAGCGCCACGTAATCACTCACCTCGGCAAGGCTCGGCTCGGCGCGCGGGAAGGCGTCGGTCAAATCGTTGCTTCGGCTGAGCGACATGGGCTCTCCGCTCGCTGCGTTTCCCGGTCTTTAGCCGGCGCTCACTCGGCCGGCGGCGCGAGCCGCATCAGCGGATGCGCGGCAGAACTTCGAACTGGTGGAACGGCGGCGGCGACGGCAGGGTCCATTCCAGCGTCGTCGCACCGGCGCCCCAGGGATTGGCGGCGGCCTGCTGCTTGCGCAGGAACGCCTGCGCGAGGCCGAACAGGAACACGAGCAGTCCGCACAGCGAGATGTAAGCGCCGATCGAGGAGATCAGGTTCCACGGGTGGAACGCGTCAGGATAATCCGCGATCCGGCGCGGCATGCCCGCGAGCCCGAGGAAGTGCTGCGGAAAGAACACCATGTTGACGCCGATGAAGGTCAGCCAGAAGTGCAGCTTGCCGACCGTCTCGGAGTACATGTAGCCGGTCATTTTCGGGAACCAGTAGTACCAGCCGGCGAAGATGGCGAATACCGCGCCGAGCGACAGCACGTAGTGGAAATGCGCGACCACGTAGTAGGTGTCCTGCAGCACGCGGTCGACGCCGGCATTGGCTAGAACCACGCCCGTCACCCCGCCGATCGTGAACAGGAAGATGAAGCCGATCGCCCACAGCAGCGGGGTGCGGAACTCGAGCGAGCCGCCCCACATCGTGGCGATCCAGGAGAAAATTTTGACCCCGGTCGGCACCGCGATGACCATCGTGGCGGCGACGAAATACGCCTGCGCGCCGGTCGACATCCCGACCGTGTACATGTGATGCGCCCACACCACGAAGCCGATGCCGCCGATCGCCACCATGGCGTAGGCCATGCCGAGATAACCGAACACCGGCTTGCGGCTGAACGTGGCGACGACCTGACTGATCATGCCGAAGCCCGGCAGGATCAGGATGTAGACTTCGGGATGCCCGAAGAACCAGAACAGGTGCTGGAACAGGATCGGGTCGCCGCCGCCGTCGGGGCTGAAGAACGTCGTGCCGAAATTGCGGTCGGTCAGCAGCATGGTGATGGCGCCGGCGAGCACCGGCAAGGCGAGCAGCAGCAGGAACGTCGTGACCAGGATCGACCATACGAACAGCGGCATTTTGTGCAGCGTCATGCCGGGCGCGCGCATGTTGAAGATGGTGGTGATGAAATTGATGGCGCCGAGAATCGAGGAGGCGCCGGCAAGATGCAGCGACAGGATGGCGAAATCCACCGCCGGGCCCGGATGGCCGCTTGTGGAGAGCGGGGCGTAGATCGTCCAGCCCGCCCCGACGCCGTTGCCGCCCGGCTCGCCCTCCACGAACATCGAGGTCAGCAGCAGGGCGAACGACGCCGGCAGCAGCCAGAACGAAATGTTGTTCATGCGCGGAAACGCCATGTCCGGCGCCCCGATCATCAGCGGCACCATCCAGTTCCCGAACCCGCCGATCATCGCCGGCATGACCATGAAAAAGATCATGATCAGCCCGTGCGCGGTCGTGAACACGTTGAACGTGTGCACATCGTGGAAGATCTGCAGGCCGGGATACATCAGCTCCAGGCGGATGCCGATCGACAGCGCGGCGCCGATCACCCCGCCGACCATCGCGAACACCAGGTACATCGTGCCGATGTCCTTGTGGTTCGTGGAGTAGAGATATCGGCGCCATCCGGTGGGATGACCGTGCGCGTCGTGCGCGTCATGGGCGCCGTGAGCCGTCTCCATCGTTGCCATATCGCGATCCCTCGATTTGGTGTCTGCCGGAGTGGCGTTCTATTCCGCCCTCGCGGCCAACGTCCTGGGCGCGGCATCCTCGCCGCGCGCGTATTTCTTCTTGGCGTCCTCGAGCCAAGTGTTGAACTCGGCTTCGCTCACCACGCGCACCGCGATCGGCATGAAGGCGTGGTTCTTGCCGCACAGCTCGGAACATTGCCCGTAATAGATCCCCTCCTTCGTCGCCTTGAACCAGGTCTCGTTGAGCCGGCCCGGAACCGCGTCGATCTTGATCCCGAACGAAGGTACCGCAAAGGAATGGATCACTTCCGAGCCGGTGACCTGCACGCGCACGATCTTGTCGACCGGCACCACCATCTCGTTGTCGACGGAGAGCAGCCGCGGCTGATCGGGCTTGAGATCCTTGTCCTGGATCATCAGCGAGTCGAATTCGAAATTGCCCTGATCGGGATAGCCGTAGCTCCAATACCATTGCTTGCCGATCGCCTTCACGGTGACGTCCGCGGGCGGGATGTTCTGCTCGAGGAACAGCAGGCGGAACGACGGCACCGCGATGAACACCAGGACGCCGATCGGGATCACCGTCCAGGCGACCTCGAGCGAGGTGCGGTGCGTGGTGCGCGACGGCGTGGCGTGCGCGCGCTCGTTGAAGCGCACCATCACCCAGACCAGCAGCGCGAGCACGAAACCGGCGATGACCGTGATCACGATGAGCAGCAGATTGTGGAACCAGATGATGTTTTCCATCACCGGCGAACCGGCGTCCTGGAGCCCGGTCTGCCAGGGCGTGGGGTGCCCTAGCGCCGCAAGCGCCCCGCTCGCCCCCGCGAGCACGGCGAGAGCCGCCAGGCAGGCAATGATCCGCGACGAAACCAGCATCGTCGACCCGCTCCTCACAATCGGATTTCCCGCACGGCCGCGCTCTGCCGGCAGCGAACGCCCGGGCTTGCCGCACGGGCTCTCGGTGCCGCGGAATGTTGGCGCGAGGGTGAGGCGTCCGGGCGGAAGCCAAGTCTCTCAAACCACAATTCCGCCCCACTCGCAATGTGCCTTCGCGCGCACCTGAAGGAAGGGCGCTCCGCAACGCCCGTCGGGCGCGCGCGGGCCTTTTCCGCACGCTGCGGATGTTTCTTGACAGAAGCAAGGCGCCATGGTCGGACGGCGCGCGAAGAGGGCGGCACCAGCCGCGGACCGGGCGAGATGCGAATTTCTCCGCAACGCCGGCCGCTCGAGGTTTGAGCTGATGGCCATATTCCGCCGGGCGGAGCCGCGGCGCACCGCGCGCTTTGCCTTCGGGCTCGCGGCAGCGCTGGCATGCGCCGGTCTGCCGCACCCGGCCGCCGCCCAGGGGGTGGTCAAATCGATCTACGGCGATTGGCAGATCCGCTGCGACACCCCGCCCGGCGCGCAGAGCGAGCAATGCGCGCTGATCCAGAGCGTCACCGCCGAGGACCGGCCCAATGTCGGCCTCACCGTGATCGTGCTCAAGACCGCCGACCAGAAGAGCCGGCTAATGCGGGTGCTCGCTCCGCTCGGCGTGCTGCTTCCCTCCGGACTCGGGCTGAAGATCAACCAGGCGGACATCGGCCGCGCCGGATTCGTGCGCTGCCTGCCGAACGGCTGCGTGGCCGAAGTCGTCATGGACGACAACCTGATCAAGCAGTTGCGCAGCGGCCAGACCGCGACGTTCATCATTTTCCAGACCCCCGAAGAAGGCATCGGCATCCCGATGAGCCTCAAGGGATTCGGCGACGGGTTCGACAAGCTCCCGTGAGCGTTGTTACCTCCCGGAGGGGAGGTCGGCGCGCATTCACGAACGCGCGCCGGGTGGGGGGACAATCCCCACCCCGCGCGCTTCGCGCGCGACCCTCCCCGTTCCGGGGAGGGAAAAGCCCTCGCCGGCTTGTCGCCGCGACCCTATGTGTGTGGAACACGAAATCGGAACCCTCATGACCGAAATCTCGACTGCCTCTCTCATCGACCGCTCAGGACTGGATCGCGCGCGGGTCAAGCAGCACCTCGCCCGCGGCTTCGAAGGCGCGGACGACGGCGAGCTTTTTCTCGAATACCGCCAGTCCGAGGCTTTGGCGTTCGACAATGGACGGCTCAAGCAAGCGACCTACGACACCGCGCAGGGATTTGGCCTGCGCGCGGTGAAGGCCGATGCCGTCGGCTATGCGCATGCCTCGGACCTTTCCGAAGCGGCGCTCGCGCGCGCGGCCGATGCGGTGCGCGCCGTGCGCGGCGGCTATTCCGGGAATTACGCCGAACCGCCCGCGCGCACCAACGTGCGTCTTTACGGTGACGAGAACCCGCTCGGGGCGCCAGCCTTCGAGGCCAAGGTCAAGCTGCTCGAGGCGATCGACGCCTATGCGCGCCGCAAGGACCCACGCGTCAAGCAGGTGTCGGTGAGCTTCGGTGGGACCTGGCAGGTCGTCGAGATCGTGCGCGCCAACGACGAGATCTACCGTGACATTCGCCCGCTGGTGCGGATCAACGTCTCGATCGTCGCGGGCTCCGGCAATCGCCAGGAAACCGGCAGCTACGGCTACGGCGGCCGCGAGGGGTACGAGGAATTCCTGAACACCGCCGCTTGGCAGCGGGCCGTCGACGAAGCCGTGCGGCAGGCGCTTACGAATCTCGAATCGGTGCCCGCGCCGGCCGGCGAGATGGACGTCGTGCTGGGGTCCGGCTGGCCGGGCGTGATGCTGCACGAAGCCGTCGGCCACGGGCTCGAGGGCGATTTCAATCGCCGCGGCACGTCGGCGTTTGCGGGACTCATGGGCGCACGCGTCGCTGCCAAAGGCGTCACCGTCGTCGATGACGGAACGATGGCGGGTCGGCGCGGCTCGCTATCGATCGACGACGAGGGCACGGCCACGAACCGCACCGTGCTGATCGAGGACGGCATCCTCGTCGGCTACATGCAGGACCGGCAGAATGCGCGGCTGATGAAGATGCGGCCGACCGGCAACGGCCGGCGCCAGAGCTACGCTCACGTGCCGATGCCGCGCATGACCAACACCTACATGCTCGCGGGCGAGCGCGACCCGGGCGAAATCCTCGCTTCGGTGAAGAACGGCATCTACGCCGTGAGCTTCGGCGGCGGCCAGGTCGACATCACCTCGGGCAAGTTCGTGTTCCAGTGCACCGAGGCCTACCGGTTGGAGAACGGCAAGGTCGGCGCGCCGCTCAAGGGCGCGATGCTGATCGGCAATGGCCCCGACGCGCTCACGCGCGTGAGCATGGTCGGCAACGATCTCGAGCTCGACACCGGGATCGGCACCTGCGGCAAGAACGGCCAGGGCGTGCCGGTCGGGGTCGGCCAACCGACGCTGCGTATCGACCGCATCACGGTCGGCGGGACGGGGTAAGCCTGTGAGCCGTCATCGCCCGGCCCGTCCGGGCGACTCAGTAATCATCGGGGCTACTGGGTGGCCCGCCTTCGCGGGCCATGACTTCGGAATTACCGCACCACACCGGAAATGCAGCACGGATCGTGGCGCGGGAGCGTGACGCGATCCTTGAGGAAGCAGCGCGCGGCGTGGCCGCCGTAATAGCCGGGGCGCGAATAGGTCCAGGCCCGGCAGCGCGCATCCGACTGACACGCCGCCCCGCAGGTTCGGCCGACCGGATCGGGCGGAACCTCGACATTGCGGTAGTCGCCCCCGACCCGGTCGATCGAAACCTCGATCGCCGGATTGCGCGGCCCGACGACGTCGGCGCCTTTCACGCCCGATACGCAGCACGGATTGGGACGCCAGGGCGTCACCTCGCTCTTCAGCCAGCACACCGCATTGGGGGTGGCGCCGGTCGGATACGAGAAGCTCCACGCGCGGCAGCGGGGATCGCGATCGCAGCGGGCGGCGCAGGCGGCAGGATCGCCGAAACGCACCGCGAAATTCGTGTAGTCCCCGCCCGGTCGATCGAAGCCGACCTGGGCGACGGCCGGCATGACAAGCCCGATCAGCAGCACCCATAGAGTGCAGAGGCGGCAGAGCGTTTGCACGAACACCGCGGACAGGTTGGCGCGCCGGCGATGCAAAACGCAATGCCGCCTGTCGTACCGATTGGGGTTTGCGAACGGTCCGGGAATCGAGAACGCCATCCAGGGTTCGAGATCGCTCAATGCGGGTGCGCTTCGCGGCCATGGTAAAGGACGCGCTCTGGCAATGCGATACCGCGTGACTCAGGCAGATGCGAGCGCGGCGCAACGGTCTGTTGCCGCACACGCAGGATGCAACGATCCCCGCCCCGGCTCGTGGGGCGAGGCGGCAGCATCGGCTCTCAATGAAATTTCTCGCATTCTTGCGCGGCGTCCCTCCTCCGTCGCCTGCCGGCAAACAAAAAAGCGCCCGTCGGCCTCGCCGACGGGCGCAGCATCCGGACTTCGGAGGGGGACGCGAGAGTCCGGCAAGGCCGACGGGAGAAATCGGCCGGGGAACTTCACGCCGCGCGCGTTACGCCCAGCGCGGCGGCGGCCGCTCGCCGCTCGCGGTTTGCGCCGGCCGGCGCAACCGCGGGAACGGAAGACGGGCGGCACGGGCGGATACCGCGCTGGCCTACGCGCGCGATCAGAGCCGCCCCCGGATCGCGCCAGAACGGCTCGGAAAGCGCGAAGCGAAGATCGCTCCGATTGAGCCCGATGTCCTTGAGCATGCGGTCGTCGAGCTCGGCGAGGAATTCGAGGTCGCGCCGATGACGGAGGATTTTCGCCATGCGCACGACGCGGCTCGCGAGGGCCGTGCCGAGGGCACCGATCGCCCATACGAGCGACAGCGCGCTTTGCTGGATGATTTCTTGGCGTGGCGTCATGGCAACCTCCATTTTGAGAGCGGCGCAATGTGGTGCTCGACCTCCCGACGAGCCACCCGAAAAGCCCACCCGGTTTCGGAACGCCACCACCATGCGGAATAGGCATTGATAAGTAAAACGAATGTTCTTAATCTGGGGCATCACTTGCGGTGATAATTCGATCCGGCGAGGCTGCCCATGAATGCACTGCTCGATGTCGATCAACTGCGCACCTTTTTGGCCATCGTGGAGACCGGCAGCTTCACCCGGGCGGCCGAAATCGTGCACAAGACCCAGTCGGCCGTATCGATGCAGATGAAGCGGCTCGAGGAGCGGCTGGAGCGGGCGATTTTCGCCCGGGACGGCCGGGCCTCGAAGCTCACCGAGGACGGCGAGCGGCTGCTCGATTACGCGCGCCGCATCGTCAAGCTCAACGTCGAGGCGCTCTCTGCATTTTCGGATTATGCGCTCGCGGGCCGGGTCCGGCTCGGTGTGCCGGACGACTATGCCGACCGCTATCTGCCGGAGATCATGGCGCGGTTCTCGCGCGCCTATCCGGGGGTCGAGCTTTCGGTCATGTGCGAGCCGAGCGTCGACCTCATCGAACGCATCGGCGCAAACGAGCTCGATCTCGCCATCATCACCAATTGCGAGTCGAGCCGACCGGTCGAGAGCTTTCGCCGCGAACGCCTGCTGTGGGTCACCTCGAACCGCCACACCATCCATCGCGAGGAACCGCTGCCGCTCGCGCTTGGCCGCTCGTCCTGCAAATGGCGCCAGGTCGCGATCGACGGACTGGAGCACGTGGGCCGCCCGTATCGCGTGCTCTATTCGAGCGGCAATGCCGGCGCGGTCGCGGCCGCCGTGCTCGCCGGCCTCGCGGTTTCCGTCTTCGCGGAATCGGGGCTGCGACCCGGCATGCGCGTGCTGGGCACCGCCGACGGATTCCCGGAATTGCCGTCCTGCCAGGTGGGGCTGTTGCGAAACCCGCACCAATCTTCGGCACTCGCCGACGCGCTCGCCGGCCACATCGTTTCCTCGCTCGACAATCTCTCGGCGGCCGCCGACGCCGCGGAATGAGCGCGGAGCGATCGAGGAACCCGATGGGTGAGCATGCGGAAGGCGGATGCGCGTGCGGCGCAGTGCGCTACCGACTCACCTTGCCGCCGATGTTCGTGCATTGTTGTCATTGCCGCGATTGCCAGCGGCAGACGGGGAGCGCCTTCGTGCTCAACGCTCTGATCGAGGCGGACCGGGTGGAGATGCTGTCCGGGGATGTGGAACCGGTGCCGGTGCCGACCGACAGCGGCCAGCCTCACGGGATTTACCGTTGCACGTCCTCCAAGGTGGCGCTGTGGAGCGTCTACGGCTCCGGTCCCAAGCTGCGGTTCCTGCGCGTCGGCACGCTCGATGATCCGGCGCCGATCACGCCGGACGTGCACATCTACGTTCGCTCGAAACTTCCCTGGGTTTCATTGCCCGAAGGCGTTCCGCGTTTCGAGGCGTATTATGATTCCCGCAAGCTCTGGCCGCGCCAGAGTCTCGAGCGCCGTCGCGCGATCCTCGGATGAGCAGCGCACACGCCCCGCTCCGGGGCGATCATTTCCTTACGTGACAAGCACTGGGTCGCGACGCGGCAGCGAATCTCGCGATCAAAGACGGACGGGTACCGGCGTTAGCGTCGTGCAGCCAGCTTCGGTACCGCTGGCCCTACCCGCTATTGCGCAAGCCCGCGGCGATGCCATTGATGGTCAGGTGGATAGCTTGAACCACGCGCTCGTCGGTATCGCCGGCGCGGTGGCGCTTGAGCAGCTCGATCTGCAGGTGGTTGATGGGATCGAGATAGGGGAAACGGTTGCGGATCGACCGGGCGAGCAGAGGATTCTTCTCCAGCAGGACCTGCTGCTCCATGATGGCGAGCACCGCCTCGACCGAATCCTGCCATTCAGCGCGGAGTCGCGGAAAGATCCGGTCGCGCAAGCTGCGGCTCTCGACCAGGTCTGCGTAGCGCGAGGCGATCGCGATGTTGCTCTTGGCCAGCACCATGTCGAGATTCGATAACAGCGATTCGAAAAACGGCCACTCGGCATACATCGTGCGCAGCAGCCGCATGCCGTCGGCGGGGCGCGCCTCGATCCACGCTTTGACCGCAGAGCCGAAACCGTACCAGCCAGGCAGCATCAGCCGACACTGCGCCCAGCTGAAAACCCAGGGAATCGCCCGCAAGTCGGCAATGTGCGTCGACTTCGTTCGCGAGGCCGGACGGCTGCCGATATTGAGGTTGGCGATCTCCCCGATGACCGTTGCTTCCCAAAAGTAGCGCTCGAATCCGTCGGTCTCGTATACCAGGCTGCGATAGGCGCGGTAGGCATGGGCGGAGAGTTCCGCCATTGCCGCCAGGAACTCGTCGCGGGGCGCGGCTCGGTCGGACTGCAGCAGCGTCGCTTCCAGCGTCGCGGCGGCGAGAATCTCCAGGTTGCGCTTGCCTACCTCGGGATTGGAGTATTTGCTGGCGATCACCTCGCCCTGTTCCGTAATGCGGATCGAGCCCTCGACGGCTCCGCCGGGTTGCGCGAGAATCGCCTGATAACTGGGACCGCCGCCGCGGCCGACCGACCCGCCGCGCCCATGGAACAGGCGCAGTTTGACGCCACGGCGGCGGCAGACCTCGATCAGCGCGATCTCGGCCTTATAGAGTTCCCATCCCGAGGTCAGATAACCCCCATCCTTGTTGCTGTCGGAATAACCCAGCATTACTTCCTGGGTCCCGCCGCGGCGCTCGAGGAAGCGCCGGTATTCACGCAGTCCGAGCAGCGCATCCATCACGCCGCTGCAATTGCGGAGATCGGCAATCGTCTCGAACAGAGGAATGATATTTACGTGCAGTTCACCTTCGCGCGGCCGCAGCAGGCCTGCTTCCTTGAGAAGCAGCGCTACTTCCAGAATATCGGAGACGCCGTCGGCCTTGGAGATGACATAGTTGGGCACGGATTCCTTGCCGTACCGCTGCTGTAGTTCCGCTGCGGTGCGCAGGATCTCCAGTTCGGATGCCGTTTCGGCGGAATACGACAGAAACGGACTGGCAAGCGGCCGTGCAGTCTTGAGCTCATCGAGCAGCAGCCCGACGCGCGCATTCTCCGCAAGCACTGCGTACCCGGTACCCGGACGCGTCATCTCCAACAGCTCGCCGAGCGTGCGCTCGTGCACGTCGGAATTCTGGCGCAGGTCGACTGGCGCCAGATGAAAGCCGAAGACATCGACCGCCCGGCGCAGGTTGCGCAGCCGGCCGCTCGCAAGCATCTCGGATGCATTGCCGGTGAGCGAGCGATGTACGACGTCGAGATCCGCCTGTAATTCTTCGACTGATCGGTAGGGCGACGCTTCTCCTACCGCGCCCCGCCGATCCTGCATTCGATCGAGCGCCCAGGCCGTCGCGGCAAGCCGGGCATAGATGCCGGAGATCGCGCGGCGATAGGGCTCGTCCCGCCGATGCGGGGAGCGGTCGGGCGAGCGTTCTGCCAGCCTGCTCAACTCCCCCGATGTCTGCACAAATGTGGCGTCGAGCGAAAGCTCTCCACCCAAATGGTGCAGCTCGTCGAGAAAGAACCGCAGCGCGCGATTGCTCTGCATGCGCAGCGTCTCGCGCAGCACGTCGGCTGTGACGAAAGGATTCCCGTCGCGGTCGCCGCCGATCCAGGTTCCGATCCGCAGGAACGAGGGCAACCCGGCGCTCCAGGCCGGGTCGATCGAGTGGAGCTGGTCCTCCAGCGAGGCGTAAAAGCCGGGCAACTCCCGCAGGAAACAGTAATCGTAATAGGAAAGGCCGTTTGTCACTTCGTCGAGGACTGCGAGCTTCGTTCGACGCAGGATATTCGTCTGCCACAGCGTAAGCACGGCGCGGCGCAGCGCCCCGTCGGTCGTCGTTCTCTCCTCGACGGTAAGCTCGTCGCGATCCCGCTCCCTCAGCAATTGCGCCACGTCCATCTCGCGGTCGATCGCACTTTTGCGCCGCACCTCGGTCGGATGAGCGGTGAGAACCGGGCTGATCAGGGCATCTGCAAAGAAGCTGCGCAGCCGAGTGCCGGAAATGCCGGCCTGACGGGCGCGTCCGAGCGAATGTGCCATCGTGCCCGGCCGCGGCGCCGATTGCGCGAGCGCGTGCGCCCTCGTGCGACGGATGTGATGCTGATCTTCGGCGATGTTGGCGAGATGCGAGAAGAAGCTGAAGGCTCGGATGATCTGGGAGGTGGCCTCGCGCGACAGTGCGTTCAACATCGCCTCGAGATCGCGGCGCGCCGTATCGTCCTCGTCGCGATGGAAGCGGATCGAGGCCCGACGGATCCGCTCGACGATATCGAAGACTGCTTCGCCTTCTTGCTCACGCACGGTGTCGCCGAGGATACGGCCGAGCAGGCGGATATCATCGCGCAGCGGCAGATCTTTCTCGGACTCTTCGACGGAGTTGCGCGTCGGGTTGCTCCCTACGGGGTGGTGACTCGAGCATGAGTGGGTCTGATGACCGCTTATCGATGCTCCTGCTCCTCGAATGCCGGCTCGACCGAGCCGTGCCAGGGCCCATGAAATTTTTCCAGCAACTCCTCGGCGGGCGTGATGCCGCGCTCGAGGAACGCCTCGATCGACGCAAGATATATTGTTTCGTCACGGCCCGCCGCATCGCGCCGGTTGCGGCGCCCAAGGGCCGCGCTGGCAAGATCGAGACATTGCTTGGCGAGATCGGACGTCGGGCGGCCGGCGATGCTCGCTTTGAGGCCGAGTCGCGGCACTTCTTCCCGCCACTGCTGGCGTTGCGAGGCCGACCAGCCTTTGACCAGATCCCAGGCCGCGTCGAGCGATGGCTCGTCGTACAGCAATCCGACCCAGAATGCCGGCAGCGCCACCAGCCGGTGCCACGGCCCGCTGTCGGCGCCGCGCATTTCGAGAAACCGCTTGAGCCGCACCTCGGGAAAGATCGAGGTCAAATGATTGGCCCAATCGGACAGCGTCGCGCGCTCGCCGGGCAGGTCCGCCAGCTTGCCGGCCAGCAGATCGCGGAACGATTGGCCGGCGACATCCATGTATTTGTCGCCGCGCTTGACGAAATACATCGGCACGTCGAGCGCGTAGTCGACCCAGCGCTCGAACCCCATGCCGGGCTCGAACGCCCACGGCAGCATCCCGGTGCGATCCGGGTCGGTGTCGAGCCAGATCCGCGAGCGGAACGAGAGAAAGCCGTTGGGCTTGCCCTCGGTGAACGGCGAGTTCGCGAACAGCGCGGTCGCGACCGGCTGCAGCGCAAGCCCGACGCGCAGCTTCTTGACCATGTCGGCTTCGGAGCAGAAATCCAGGTTCACCTGCACGGTGCAGGTGCGGTACATCATGTCGAGGCCGTGGCCGCCGACCTTCGGCATATAGGCGGTCATGATGCGGTAACGGCCCTTGGGCATCATCGGCATTTCGGCGCGCGACCATTTCGGGGTCATCCCCATGCCGAGAAAGCCGATGCCGAGCGGCTGCGCCACCTCGCGCACCTGGGCGAAATGCGCCATCAGCTCGGCGGAGGTCTCGTGCAGGGTCGCGACCGCGGCCCCGGAGAGCTCGAATTGCCCGCCGGGCTCGAGCGAGATCGCGCCGCCGCCGGTGACGTCGAACAGCCCGATGAGGTTGCCGCCGTCGAGGATCGGCTCCCAGCCGAGCAGGTGCTGCATGCCTTCGAGCAGCGCGCGAATGCTGCGTTCGCCGTCGTACGGAACGGGCGCGTGCCGATCCCTGGTGAAGGCGAATTTCTCGTGCTCGGTGCCGAGCCGGAACTCGGATTTCGGTTTGACGCCCTGTTCGAGCCAGCGCACGAGATCGTCGCGCGACTCGATCGGCGTCATATCTACCTGATCACGAGCCATGCAGAGAATTTCCGGCCCAAAAGGGCCGCGACCTTACACGCGGGTCGGATAAAGCGGAAGCCGAGCTGGACGGGCGAACAACAATCCCGATGTCGTTCCGGCCGAACGCGCTAGCGCGAGAGCCGGAACCCATGAGCACAGGGTTTGCGTCTTCCACGACCGGTGGTCATGGGTCCCGGCTCGCGGCACCTTCGCTGCCTTGGCCGGGACGACGAGTCACTTAATCTATCTGTACTCCTTGCGTGGTCTCCGGCTCATGCGGCGGCGCGCTCGGCTCCGGGCGCGAAACGGCTGTAAAAGCTCTCGCCCTTGGCGGCCATTTCGAGCAGCAGCTTCGCCGGCCTGAAGCGGGCGCCGTATTTCTTCTCCAGTCCCTTGCACAGCTCGACGAATTTCTTCGCGCCCAGCATGTCGATCCACGACAGCGGACCGCCCGTATAGGGCGCAAAACCGAAGCCGAGGATTGCGCCGACGTCGGCCTCGCGCACGTCGGTCAGCACGCCCTCCTCGAAGCAGCGCGCGGTCTCAAGCGCCTGGATCGCGAGCAGCCGGTGCTTGAGCTCGGTCACATCGAGCGCATCGGGATCGAGCCTCTTGGGCTGCAGGTCGGCAAGCTCCGGCCACAGCCGCTTCGGGCCCTTTTCGGGGTAATCGTAAAAGCCCTTGCGTTTCTTGCGCCCGTAGCGGCCGCGCTTCTCGACCATTTCCTCGAGTATCGCCTTCTGGCGCGCGTCGATCGCCTTCTCCCCGAGATCGGCCTCGGTCGCCTTGAGAATCTTCCAGGCGAGATCGACCGCGACTTCATCGTTGAGCGACAGCGGCCCGACCGGCATGCCGGCGATACGGCCGACGTTCTCGATCATCGCCGGCGGCACTCCGTCGGCGAGCATGAGATGCCCTTCGCGGATGTAGGTCCCGACCACGCGCGAGGTGAAGAAGCCGCGCGAATCGTTGACCACGATCGGCGTCTTGCGGATCGCGCGCACGTAGTCGAGCGCGACCGCGAGCGTCTCCTCGCCGGTCTTCTTGCCCACGATGATCTCGACCAGCATCATCTTCTCGACCGGCGAGAAGAAATGAACGCCGATGAACTGCGCCGGGCGCTTGGATTCCTTGGCGAGCGAGGTGATCGGCAAGGTCGAGGTATTCGACCCGAACACGACATCGCCGCGCATCACGGCTTCGGCCTTGGCGATGGTCTCCGCCTTGACCCCACGATCCTCGAACACCGCCTCGACGACGAGGTCGCAGCCCGCAAGCTCGCCGTAATCGGCGGTCGGCTTGATGCGGGAAAGCAGCGCGTCGCGATCGGCGGCGCCGGCGCGGCCCTTGTTGACCTGATCGGTGATCAGCTTCTCGGAATAGGCCTTGCCCTTCTCCGCGGTCGCCTGATCGCGGTCGATCAGCACGACCTCGATCCCGGCTTGCGCGGTCACGTAGGCGATGCCGGCGCCCATGAAGCCCGCGCCGATGATGCCGACGCGGTCGAGCTTGGTTTTGCGCGCGTGCACCGGGCGCCGCGCGCCCTTGTTGAGCTCCTGCATCGACAAAAACAGCGAGCGGATCATCGCGGCCGCTTCGGGCGAGCGCAGAATCTTGGCGAAGTACCGGGATTCGACGCGCAGCGCCGCATCGATCGGCAGCTGCAGGCCTTCGTAGACGCACTGCAGAACGGCGCGGGCCGCCGGATAATTGTCGTAGGTCTCGCGCCGGTAGATGGCATTCGCGGCCGGGAACGTCATCATTCCGGCCTTGGAATAGACAGCACCGCCCGGCAGGCGGAATCCCTCGACGTCCCAGGGCGCCTTGGCTTTGCCGCCGGCCTTGATCCACTCCTTCGCGGCCTTGATGAGATCCGAGGCGGGCACGACCGCATCGACGAGCTTCATCTGCCTGGCGCGATCGAGCCGGATCTGATCGCCCTTGAGCAGCACCTGCAGCGCGTCGGCGACCGGCAGCATGCGAGCAATTCTTTGCGTCCCCCCGCCGCCCGGAAAGAGCCCGACCTTGATCTCGGGCAGGCCGACGCGGGTCTTCGGATTGTCGGCCGCGACCCGGTAATGGCAAGCGAGGCAGAGCTCGAAGCCGCCGCCGAGCGCGGTACCGTTGATGGCCGCGGCCCAGGGCTTGCCGCAGGTCTCGAGGCGCCGGTACAGCAGCGAGAGATTGCGAACCTGCTCGAACAGCCTCGCCTTCGCCGCCTCCTCGCCTTCCCGCCGGGCGACATCGCTGAAGGTCTTGTTGATCGATTCCAGAAAGCTCAGATCGGCGCCGGCGCTGAAGCTGTCCTTTGCCGAAGTGACGACTGCGCCCTTGATGGCGGCATCGCTCGTGACCTGCTCGATGATGGAATTGAGTTCCGCGCCGACCTTGCCGTCGATGACGTTCATCGAGCGGCCCGGCATATCCCAGGTCACGAGCGCGATTCCGTCGCCGTCGACCTCGAACTTGAAATTGGTGAACGACATCGTGTGCTCCTGAATGCGATGATTGGTTGCTGCTTAGGATCGGCCTGAGATCAAACGCGCTCGATGATCGTCGCCGTTCCCATGCCGGCGCCGATGCACAGCGTCACCAGCGCGGTCGACAGATCCCGCCGCTCGAGCTCGTCGAGCACGGTGCCGAGGATCATGGCGCCGGTCGCGCCGAGCGGATGTCCCATCGCGATGGCGCCGCCGTTGACGTTGACCTTGGCCGGATCGAGATCGAGCGCCTGCTGATAGCGCAGCACCACGGAGGCGAACGCCTCGTTGATCTCGATGAGATCGACGTCGGCGAGCGTCATGCCGGCCTTCTTGAGCAGCTTTCTGGTCACGTCGATCGGGCCGGTGAGCATGATGCCGGGCTCGGAGCCGATATTGGCGAACGCCTTGATGCGCGCGCGCGGCTCGAGACCCGCCCTACGGCCGGCCCGCTTGCTGCCGATCAGCACCGCGGCGGCACCGTCGACGATCCCGGAGGAATTGCCGGCATGGTGAACGTGCGTGACGGACTCGACGTCGGGATAGGCCTGCGTCGCCACGGCGTCGAATCCGCCGAACTCCCCGATCTGCACGAACGAGGGCTGCAGCTGTGCGAGCGACTGCATCGTCGTCGAGGGCCGCATGTGCTCGTCCTTGGCCAGGATCGTCAGCCCGTTGACATCCTTGACGGGCGCGACCGATTTCTTGAAGCGGCCCTCGTCCCAGGCCTGCGCGGCGCGCTTCTGGCTCTCGACCGCATAGGCGTCGACGTCGTCGCGCGAGAACCCGTATTTGGTCGCGATCAGGTCCGCGGAGATGCCTTGCGGCATGAAATAGGCGGGAATTGCCAGCGAAGGATCCATCGGCCATGCGCCGCCGGATGCGCCGATGCCGACCCGGCTCATGGATTCGACGCCGCCCCCGATGGTCATCTCGTGCTGCCCCGCCATCACCTGCGCGGACGCGAAATTGATGGCGTCGAGCCCGGACGCGCAGAACCGGTTGATTTGCACGCCCGGAACGCTGTCGCCGTAGCCGGCGTGCAGCGCGGCGGCGCGGGCGATGTCGCCGCCCGCCTCGCCGACAGGATCGACGCAGCCGAGCACTACGTCCTCGACGAGCGCCGTATCGAGCTCGTTGCGATCGCGGATCGCCGCGAGCGCCTGGCTCGCAAGATTGAGCGCCGTGACTTCGTGCAGTGCGCCGTCGGACTTGCCGCGCCCCCGCGGGGTGCGAACGTGGTCGTAAACGAATGCTTCGGCCATTTGCTTCCTCCACGGCGACGAGCGTCGCCTTCTGTTGGTCGAAACCCTTGCCTCAGGCTACCACGTCCGGCGGACGGCGGCGCGGTCTAGAACGCCTCCGCGGGCAGCGCCATGGTGCTCGCCGCCCCGAATTGGATGCGGGCGAGCTGCGCGGCCGTTTCCGGCAGCATGCGTTCCATGAAAAAGCGCGCGGTGAATAGCTTGACATCGAGCCGCCGCGCGGCGCCGTCGGCACCGGCCGCAAGCTTCTGCTGCGCGGCTGCGGCGATGCGCGCCCACATGTAGCCGAGCACCACGAGCCCGAACAGATGCATGTAGTCGGTCGCGCCGGCGCCGGCATTGTCGGGATTTTGCAGCGCATTCTGCATGAACCACATCGTGGCCTGCTGCAGATGCCCGAGCGATTGGCCTAGGGGCGCGAGATACGGCCGCAACGCTTCCTGGCCCGCGTGCTCGTCCAGAAAGCCTTTGACCTCGGCGAAGAACGCGGTGACGGCACGCCCGCCGTCCCGCCCGAGCTTGCGCCCGACGAGATCGAGCGCCTGGATGCCGTTTGCACCTTCGTAGATCATGGCGATGCGCGCGTCGCGCACGAATTGCTCCATTCCGGATTCCCGGATGTAACCGTGGCCGCCGAGCATCTGCTGCGCCATCACGGTGTTGGCGAAACCCGTGTCGGTGAGCATGCCTTTGATGATCGGCGTCATCAGCCCCATGTGGTCGTCGGCGGCGCGCCGCGCACGATCGTCCTCGCCGCGATGGGCGACATCGGCCTGGAGCGCCGTCCAGATCACGAAGGCTCGCGCGGCTTCGTTGAAGGATCGGATGCTCAACAACGTACGGCGCACGTCGGGATGGACGATGATCGGGTCGGCGGCCTTGTCGGGGAATTTCGCGCCGGTCAGCGCGCGGCCCTGCAGCCGCTCCTTGGCATAGGCGGCGGCGTTCTGATAGGCGACCTCGGATTGCGCCAAGCCCTGCACGCCCACCCCTAGCCGCGCGCCATTCATCATCGTGAACATCGCGTTTAGCCCGCGATTGGGTTCGCCGATGAGCCAGCCGGTCGCGCCGTCGTAGTTCATGACGCACGTCGAGTTGCCGTGGATCCCCATCTTCTCCTCGATCGAGCCGCAGGAGACGCCGTTGCGCTTGCCTGGCTTGCCGTCGGAACCGGGTAGGAATTTCGGCACGATGAACAGCGAGATGCCCTTGACGCCCGCGGGCGCGCCCTCGATGCGTGCCAGCACGAGATGCACGATGTTCTCCGCGAGATCGTGCTCGCCCGCGGAGATGAAGATCTTGGTGCCGGTGATGCGATAGGAACCGTCGGGCTGCGGTGCCGCGCGCGTGCGCAACTGTCCGAGATCAGTGCCGCAATGCGCCTCGGTTAGATTCATGGTGCCGGTCCATTTGCCGGCGATCATCGGCGGCAGATAGGTCGCCTTCTGGTCGGGCGAGCCGTGCAGGTAGATCGCCGAAATCGCTCCCTGGGTCAGCAGCGGATACATCGCGAAGGACATGTTGGCGGAGCACAGGAACTCGTTGACGATCTCGGTCATCAGTCCCGGGAGCCCCTGCCCGCCGAGCTCGACCGGCGCCGAAATGCCGATCCAGCCGCCGTCGGTGAGCTGCCGATAGGCTTCCTTGAATCCCGCAGGCGTGGTGACGCTCGCGTCCTCGTGCCGCGTGCAACCTTCGGCGTCGCCGACGGCATTGAGCGGGCTCAGCACCTCCTCGCAGAATTTCGCGGCTTCGCCGAGAATGGCCTCGACGAGATCGGGCGAGGCTTCCGCAAAGCCCGGCAGATTGTTGTAGCGCTCGATGTGAAACACGTCGTTCAAGAGGAACAGCACGTCCTCGACGGGCGCCTTGTAGGTCGTCATGACGGTCTCCTGTTCGGGGTCTTGGTCCGCTGCCCGGATGGGCATTCAGGTTCGAGGGCGTCCGCGCACGGCCAGCATGGCTTCGACGGCTTGGCTAGCACGGCTGAGCTCGGCGATGGCTCGCTCGGTCTCGGCTTTCTGGCGCTCGAGCCGGCCGATCTGCTCATTGAACTTGCCGAGCGCGACCCTGAGCTGCGTCGCTTGCCCGTCGCCAAGGTCATAGAGATTGAGCATTTCGCGGACTTCTTCGAGCGAGAAGCCGACCGCCTTGCCCATCAGCACGTATTTGAGCCGAGCACGATCGCGCCGGCTGTAGAGCCGCTCCTGGCCGTTGCGGCGCGGGGCAACCAGGCCCTTTTCCTCGTAGAACCGCAGAGTCCGGGCGCTGACGGCGAATTCCTTGGTCAGGTCGCGGATCGTGAAGCTGTCCCGCCCGGCCGCACCGGTATCGAAGCTGGCCGGGAGGTTCGGAACCGCGGGCGCGCCGCGACGGACGTCCGGGCGATGGGAATCGAGCTCAGGCTTCATGGGCTTCTCGCGTCCTCCGCGTGGCCCGCCGGCCAACGGCAGGAGCCCTATATATGACGTTTACGTAAACGTAAAGCCCCCCTCACCGAAAAAATGTCGGCCCCTCGGGGCCTGCCGCGTCGCGCCGTCGAGGATCGGGTCGCTGCTACAGGCCCAAATAGGCCTTTCGGACCTTGGCATCCGCCAAAAGCTCCGGGCCGGTCCCGGAGAGGACCACGCGGCCGGCTTCGAGCACATAGCCGCGATCGGAAAGCGCCAGCGCGTGCTGGGTGTTCTGCTCGACCAGCAGCACCGTCACGCCGGATGCATTGATTTCGCGAACGACGCGGAACATCTCCTCGACCACGAGCGGCGCGAGCCCCAGCGAGGGCTCGTCGAGCATCAGGAGTTTTGGCCCCGCCATCAGCCCGCGCCCGATCGCGACCATTTGCTGCTCGCCGCCCGAGAGCGTCCCGGCGAGTTGTCCGCGCCGTTCCTCGAGCCGCGGGAAAATGCCGAATACCTGCGCGAGCCGCGCGCGCCGCCCGGCGCCGGGCGTCGCGTAGGCGCCCATCATCAGATTGTCGAGCACGCTCATGTCCGGGAACAGACCGCGGCCTTCCGGCACGTGGACGATGCCGCGGCGGACGATGTCGGCGGGCGGTCGGCCGTCGATGCGCTCGCCGTCCAGAACGATGCTGCCGCCTCGCGGACGCAGCAGACCGGACAAGACTTTCAACGTCGTCGTCTTGCCGGCGCCGTTGGCGCCGAGCAGCGCGACGATCGCGCCCTCGGGAACCTCGAAACCGATCTCCCACAGCGTCTGCACCTTGCCGTAGGCCGCCTGCAGGCGCTCGACCTTGAGCATCAGACGGCCCTTTCGCCCAGATACGCGGCAATGACATTGCGGTCCTGCACGACCGCTTGCGGCACGGCGTCGGCGATCTTCTCGCCATGATGGAGCACGATGATGCGATCGGAGATCCGCATGATCGCGCGCATGTGATGCTCGACCAGAATGATGGTGACGCCGCGATCGCGGATGTCGCGAACGAGCTCGCACGCCGCCTCGACTTCGGTCGGATTGAGTCCGCCCATCGGCTCGTCGAGGAACAGAATCTTCGGGTCGGTGGCGAGCGCGCGGGCGATCTCGAGACGCTTTTGCTCGCTCAGCGTCAGGTCGGCGGCGCTGGCGCCGCTTTTTGCCGAAAGCTGCACGCGCGCCAGAACCTCCCGGGCCCGCGCCTCCGCGGCCGGGCGGAAGCGCTCGTGCAGGAACGCCGCGAGCGTCACGTTTTCGAGTGCGGTCAGCTGCCGGAACGGCTTGACGACCTGAAACGTGCGGGCAATGCCGCGCTTGACCACGGCATGCGGCTTCAGGCCGACCAGGCTCGCGCCTTCGAGCGCGATTTTTCCGCCGGTCGGCACGAGAAATCCGGTGATCAGGTTGAACACCGTGGTCTTGCCGGCGCCGTTCGGGCCGATGAGGCCGAGCACCTCGCCGCGATGCAAGGCAAACGACAGGTCGGCGACGGCGCGCAGGCCGCCGAACACCTTGCTCAGTCGGTCGACCTCGAGCAGGGCCATGGTCACGCCCGACGCACGAACAGACGCTGCAGCCCGCCCCAGATCCCTTCGGGCAGGTAGCGAATGACGAGCATCATGAACAGCCCGTAGAAGATCAGATGTCCGGCCTGAAATCGGTCGCGGAATATTTCGGCAATCGTGACGAGGACGACCGCGCCGACGATCGGCCCGGCGGTGGTCGCGAGCCCGCCTACCACCGCGATGAACACCATTTCGACCGACAGCGAGATCGCGAACACCGCGTCGGGATCGACGTAACGGAAATAGATCGCGTAGAATCCGCCCGCCAATCCGACGACGAACGCCGAGAGCGCGAGCGCGATGACGCGGGTGCGCACGGTGTCGATGCCGACCGCCTCGGCGCTGTCGATATCCTCGCGCACCGCCGTGAGATACGCGCCCAACCGCGAGCGCGCGACGGCGTGGGTCAAGGCCATCGCGGCCGCCGCCAGCATGGCGGCCAGGTAGTAGAACGGCACCTTGGTCTCCCAGTCGATGCTCGCGCCCGCGAACGACACCGCCGGCAGCTGCGTGATCAGCAGGCCCATCGGCCCGGCCGTGAGCTGCTCCCAATTGAGCGCGACCAGGCGCACGATCTCGGCGACCGCAAGCGTCGCGAGCGAGAAATACGGCCCGCGCAGACGAAAGCAGATGAGGCCGATCGGCAGCGCGAACGCGGCACCGATGAGACCGCCCGCCAGCATGCCGACCAACGGCGAGACGCCGAGCCGCAGATACAGCAGCATCGTCACATAGGCGCCGACGCCCAGAAACACCGCGTGACCGAAGGAAACCTGGCCGGCAAACCCGCCGAGCAGGTTCCACGAGGCGCCGAGCAGGGTCCAGAACAGGACCATGATCATCAAATGCTGGAAGAAAGCATTGTCCGTGAGCAATGGCGCGACAGCCAGAACAGCAATTCCGGCGATCGCAGCAAGCCGCGTCATGATCTGCCGACCCCGAACAAACCCGCCGGCCGGAACAAAAGCACGAGCAGAAACAGCACGAAGCCGATCGCGTCCTTGTAGGCGACCGACACATAGACGGCACCGAGCGATTCGACGACGCCGAGCAACACCCCGCCGGCGATCGCGCCGGGAACCGAGCCGAGCCCGCCGAGCACGACGATGACGAAGCATTTCACGATCAGGATTTCGCCGACTGTCGGGTAGAGATAGAGCGAGGGCACGAGCAGCACCCCGGCCGCCGCCGCGAGCGCGGTGCCGAGCCCGAATGTGATCATGCCGATGCGCTCGACGTCGACGCCCATGAGCGCCGCCGATTGCGGATTCTGCGCGGTTGCGCGCATGGCACGGCCGACGTCGGTGCGCGCCAGCAAGAGATAGAGCGCGGTGGTGATCACGATTGCCATCACGAAGGCGATGGCCAACGGAATCGGCACCGAGATGCCGAACGGCCGCGCCGGCATGGCGGCATAATCGAGGTTGAGCGTGCGGTAATCGCCGGTCCACAAGAACAGCGCCAAATTGGCAATGAGCAGCGACAGGCCGGCCGTGTAGAGCAGCGTGTTGAGCTCCCCTTTGGGAATCACTTGCTTGAGCAGAAACCGCTGCAGCAGCATTCCGCCGGCGAACATCAACGGCGCCCAGATCACGATCGACAGGAACGGATCGATTCCCCACAGCGTGTAGGACCAATAGGCGCCGAACATGCCGAGCATCACCATCTCGCCATGCGCGAGATTGATGATGCGCATCACGCCGAACACGATCGTCAGCCCGACGGCGATCATCGCGTAGAGCGACCCGGTCAGGACGCCGCTGACGACGCTCTGAGCAAAGCTTTCCATCTCGATCCGGCAGATTAGCCGAGCTGGCCGACCGCGGGACTACGGCATGGGATCGGAACTGGGCCGCGAGGGACTCCCTCTCCCCGGTGCGGGGAGAGGGTTCCATCACTCCGTGCGCGGGCGAGGCTCGCGAGGCCCGAGACCGCGCCTAGCGGGTCACCGTCGTGTCCGGAAACACGTAAGCGGTCTCCGCGTTGGCCTTCGGCCAGACGTTGAGCAGCTCGCCGTTGCGCCATTGCGCCAGCACGGAATGATCGGGCGAGTGGACGTTCTGGTTGGTGTATTGATCGCCGAGCGGCCCGGTCCAGTTGCCGAACTTGACCTTGCCGAACACCGTGACCATCTCGGTCTGCAGCAAGGCCTGGCGCACCGCGTCGCGGTCGGCTTCGAGCTGGCCGCCGAGCTTCGCGCGCTTGAGCGCGTCGGCGATGATGTAGATCGCCGAATAGCCCTCGACCTCGTGCTCCTTGGGCAGGAAGCCGTAGCGGTCCTTGAACTTCTTGTAGAACTCCGCCGTCATCGCGTCGTTGGGATTGCCCGACCAAGCCGCCGACGAATAGACGTTCTCGGCGAGGCCGCCGAGCTGCTTGGCGAAGTCGACGACTCCGAAGCCGCCGCCGAAGCCGACGAACGCCCGCGGCGTGACGCCGATCTCCTTGGCATGGCGGGTCATCAGAATCGCGTCGGTCGTCGACACCGCGATCAGCAGCACGTAATCCGGACTGTTCGACTTGACCTTGGTCATGATCGGCTTGAAGTCCAGCGTGTTGACCGGGTAGGCCTCGTCGTTGACGATCGGCACGTTCTTGGATTTCAGGAACGTCATCGCCGAATTGGCGATGGTCTTGCCGAACACGGTGTTGTCGTAGACGACCGCCGCGGATTTCGGCAGCGCGCCCGGCACCTCGCTGATGAACTTGTTGAACGCCGCCGGATAGATCGAGCCGGTCGGGTTGTTGCGGAACACCCACTCGAAACCCTTGGCGGTGATGAGGTCGGCGGAGGGATGATCGACCATGTAGGGCGTCTTCAGCCGCTGCGCGACGGAGGCGATCTCGACCGCCTGGCCCGAAGCGCGGCCGCCGGTCAGGATCAGGACTTTCTCTTGCGTGATCAGTTTCTCGGCGACGGTGGCCGCGAGCGGATTCTTGGCCTGATGGTCCTCGATGATCACGTCGATCTTGCGGCCGTCGATTCCACCCTTGGCGTTGATTTCCTCGACCGCCATCGAATACGCCTTCTTGAACTTGTCGCCGAACGGCGCGTCGGGCCCGGTCATCGGCTGCGGCGCGCCGATTTTCAGCGGCTCCTGCGCGAACGCGACAGTCGCCATGGCGACGGAGAGCGTCAGGACCGCGAAAAATTTCGAATGATTGGACATGGTTCCTCCCCTGCTTCGCGGGTTGCGGCGAAGCGCAAGCGGCGCGCCTCACCTGGCCGCGAAAGCGGCGCGAGCCTAGCCCCGTTCGGCCCCGCAGGGAAGCGCAACCGGGTGCCTGTCTGTTCCCGCAAAGCCGCGCAGCGTAGTCGGTCAATCCATGCCGGCGCGGTCGCGCGGCGCGCGAAATTCTCGAACCGCATCCTTTATTAACGGCATGTTTACCCTGAGGCGGAAAAGTCGCTCGCAAGGACAGGGGATCGAGCCCGTTCAATCTGTTTGCCCGCGCGGCTCGGCCGCAGATGCGCCCTTGCTCCCTCTGTCGGAAGGACAGTCCGGGTGCGATGAAGTCAGGCGCTTCGTGGAGCACGCGATCGTTTCGGCCGGAAACCCTGGAAGCCGCGCGGGAGGCCGCCCGCCGCTCCGGACTGTCGCTCAGCGAATGGCTCCATTCCGCAATCCTCGACACCGCGGCCGCCGCGGGGGTTCGCACCGGTCGCCGCGAGCCAGGCGCGTATGAGCTTGCTCCGGACGAGGACGCGCTCGGGCTGATTGCCGAGCGCCTCGACGAGATCAGCGAGCGCATCGAAAGAATGGGCCGCCGCGGCAAGGAGTCCGACGCGGCGGGGCTCGGCGCGGCCGCGGAAATCGACCGGTCCGTCCGCGGGCTCAAGGATCGCCTCGCCGCAGCACTGCGAGAGCTCGTACCGCAGGGTCGGACCTCGACCGCGCGCCTTGCCGACCTTATCCGGGAACTCAATTCCAGGCTCGAACGCATGGGACCACCGCCCACTCTCGGCGAGTTCGCATTGCGAGAGGCGCCGGTCTCAGCGCCTCAGGAACATCGCGTACCATGCTGCGAGAACGCCGCCGGCTTGCGCGAGGCTCTTCCGGAAAACTCCGCCCGTCAGCGGGAGCTCGATGCCGAGAGCCGCGCCGCCCAGGATGTTTCGCGGCTCGAACAGCAGTTGCGACACATCACCGATCGGATCGAGACACTCCGCCGGCCCGACGAACAGTTGCGGCGACTCGCCGAGCACGTCGAGACGCTCCGCCGCTCGCAGCCCGCAGCCGAAGCCGTCGCGGCGGATCCGGCGGCGTTGAAACGCATCGAGAGCAAGATGCTCGATCTGCGCGAAAAATTCGGAGCCTTCGATACCCGACTCGTCGGCCTCGATGCGATCGAGCGCAGCATCGCCGCCCTGGCCTTGCAGCTGAACGACACGCGCGCCGCCGCGATCGAGCAAGCCGAGCGCGCCGCGCGCGTCGTTGCCGGCGAAATGCTGGCGGATTCCGCCGCGATGGGCAGCGATATCGAATCGCTCAAGCGCGAGCTGTCCGAGTTTCGCGCGAACCGCGCCGCAATCGATCAGCGTACCGAAGACGCGCTCGAGGCGGTTCATGGCACACTGGAACGTCTGGTCGAGCGCCTGGCGGCGGCCGAGATCGGCGTTCGCGCCCCGGCCGGAAACTTCGCGGCGGCGGAAGAGGCGCACTTCGTCCCGGCATCGCGCTCCAGTTCGGCGGCAGCGCCCGCTCCGCCCGCGGCACCCGCGCAGCGGCGGTTCGAGCCCGAGCTGCTCGTCGACCACCCGCTCGAGCCCGGGTCCGGCGCACCGCGCGGGCACACCACGCCCAATGCGGCGCGGGGCCCTGCTGACGCGGCGGCGCCGGCG
>JBKPDF010000087.1:0-21167 GCA_046727735.1 Pseudomonadota bacterium
AGGTCGAGACCAAATCAATCGCGAGCGAACCTTGTCCGCCGCGGAACGGACCGTCCCAGAACCTTGCCGGCATTATCAATGACGCACCCTCGATGGCGGCCACCGCGGTGCATGCTTGCGCCTATAAGGCTGAGAACGACGAACCGAAGCGCAAACTAGGCCCCAATAGCACAGTGGCCGATCTGACTGAGGTCTACGGCCCACGTGTCACAGCCGAGATCCAGCGCGTTCGGGTCAACATGCAGCGTCGTGTCTTTATCGTCTTCAATGCCGACGTCGGCTATGTGCAGTGCATGCCGCAGACGCAACCGGACGGCTTCTATTGCGAGGCCCAATCCGCGTACAGCTGGCCGGCTTTGGCAGCGGTGCTGACGCCGGAGCGCATCGCCCGCTTACACGCCATCGGCTTCGCCGATCCGGGCCGCGCGCCGAATTACTCCAAGACCTACTTGGCCGGCGATCTGGACGATACGGCGTTAGCAACGGAGGTGCTGACGTTATTGCACGACGTCTATGGCTATTACGGAGCCAGCAAGCTGAAGGTGATTACCGAGGAGAACTAACGGATATATTACCAGTAATAGACTCGCCATGGGCTCATCGCAACGGCGCGCGATTCAAAACTATCGCAATCGTCTCAGCAAACGCGGCCCGGCATGGTTCGAGGTGCTCGGGCGCGACACGGACCGCGAGCTCATTCGTTCGCTGGCGCGCCGCTTGGCGGAAGACCCGCAAGCCTCACGGCTGCGCGCCGCCGTCAGCCAGTCCATCGCCGGCGCACCACCGAAAAAAGGCGGCATTCTCGCCGCCCTTCGACGCTCGCCGCTGGTCGGCTCTCATCTCAACCTCGCCCCTGCTCCGCACTTTGCGAATGAACCGAGGCGGGGTGGCGAATGGCATGTTGCGTTTGCCTTCGATCCGGAACGACGAGGGATCCTGCTTGGCGCGGCGCATGAAAAATAAGCGCCCGATTGCGGTTGCTGGCACATTCGGCGAAACCCGCCTCTCAAACCGACGCCGAGGCGCTCTCCAGGAAATAAGCCATGCTCGACTGCGCCTTGTTCTCCAGATGCCGTTGCTGCCAGTCGTCACCGAGAGTGAGCAAACCATGCGGCACCGAGTGCGCTGCAGCCTCCTCGTAGGATTTCAACTTTCCGTCCATGATATCTTTTCGGATCTTTTGTTCGAGCCGAGCGCACATCAGGTAATGCTCGTAGAGATCGATCACATGGACCGCGTACGAGATCGCCAGATCGCGATTTCCCGTAATGATCAGCAGGTTCTCGTCGTTGCAGTATGACGCCTTATATCCATATCCGAGGTTGTGGCTGCCAGTGATGACCGTACAATCGTTTTCGTCCAATGGATCAATCACGATAATCTTGTCATGAATAATCGCGTGGCCCGCGGTCAGCAGTTCGGGCCGCAGGTTACCGAACGGAATTCGGACCGCCGCCGCGCGGATCAGCGCGACCTTACTTTCATCGCCGCCGGGCCACCAGATCGCCGGCGGCGGCAACTTGATCCTACCTTTCTCTGCGGTTCCCTTGGCAGGAGGCTTGTAGTCCGGCATCGCCGTCGGATCGCTGATGGCGCCCATGACGAAGCGACCCTTGTCGGCGATCGAAGTCAGTCTTTTCGCCAGACGCAGGCTTTCGCCGTCTGATTTGCCAGTGCGCTCTGCTCCGGCGATCGTCGCGGCCTCACCGATGATATTGTGGACGCCGGACCTTCCGGGCATGAACACCAGGAACATGATGGCTTTTTTTGCATCGTCCATCCGCTTGTAGACTTCGGCCAAATCGACCGGGCGCACGGCATTCTTCTTCGGAACCGTCGGCTGCTTCGTATTCGGAGAGAACCAGACGTGGCCCGCCGAGCCGTTGTCAAGCGTGCGCGACTTCGGTTTCTCTTGATTCTCGGCTCTGATCATCTTTCCCTGCTTTGCGGAATTGGGCGCGGCGCCCGCCACCTTTTTTCCTCCCTTTTTCACGGTGAGCGGCTTGCGGGCCGGCTGCTTGTCGTCCTTGAGCCTGTTCCAGTAAGCAAAGTAGTCCGCCGCGATATCGTCGTCTTCGACGACGATGCAGTTATTGGACTGCGTGCAGAGTCCGGTCTCGGTCCAGTTGGTGCTGCCGGTCATGACGGCGAGCGCCTTGTTGTTCTTGACATAGACTGCAAACTTGTTGTGGCCGATCCGGGCGCTCGAGTTGAACATGCGATCGATCACGCGGTCCTTTTCCGCGCCTGCTGCCGCGTGTAGACGCCGCCGCGGATCATCATTCTCGGTATCCCAGACGACCGGCTGCCGCTTTTCCTTGGGCGTGCCCTTCGGGTTCGGATTCAGATTCCCCGCCGTCGTGAGAATAATGTGGATCAGCCTCCGTTTCATCGCCTCGAGCAGTAAGGTGATGAGCTGCTTGTCGTGCAGCTCGTAGAGCGCGAGATAGACTTGCCCTCCCTCTTTCCTTGCGCGATCAACAAGCGCGCTGACAAAGTCATAGACATCGCCCATCAAAAACTTTCTGATCGACGAGTCCTCCTTGACGATCTCCTGCTTTAGGACTTTCAGCAGGTGATTTTCTTTCTGCTGCGCGCTCTTGGCTCGTTTTTTCGGGTCGCCTGACGCCGCTGCTGCCATAGCCTTCTTCGGCGGCGCCTTGTTCACGCTGCTGAGCTGCCGAACCAGATTCTGCGTCGAGAGAATTCCGTTCGTGAAGGTCGCCTTGATATTGCGGCCATAGGTGTGAGTCACTCTGATCGTATTGGTTATGATTGGTTCGCCCATTTGGCGCAGCCGATGTTTCGGGCCTTCATAGCTTGGCAAACCGTGCGAATCCGTCAACGGCGCCGTTGGCGAGGGCGGGAGCGGTTTATCGTCTGCGCGCGCGAGCGCGACGGGGACAATCTCGTAGTGGACGTCGAAGTCGATCGGACGGACGGTCGTGGTATCGCGTGATTTCCGCAGCGTCAGGTCGCGCCATTCAAAGTTCTGGATCGGCCAGACTGACGAATCCTGCGCGTTCCAATTCGGATTGTTCTGGTCAGTAAAGGCGATCCAGGTCGGCAGGATCCGCCGCTGGCCCGCGTCCTCGCCCGTTTCGTGGACTCGGGTGACCATGAACCCAACGCAGTCCTTGATCTTCTCTTTGACTTCCCAAGCAACGTAGGCGACCTCGCCGTTGCACCAGGCACCCGCGCGCGTGATCAAACCCATTTTGCGCCCCCGCGGAACTGCACTTGAGAACGAGTGAGCTGACGTTACGCGAAGATTTGTTATTGCGCAACTTCCGGGGCGTATGGCTTCTTCCCTGAGTTCGGCGACTGGCTAGGGCCCTGTCCACCGGCAGCCGGCGCTTTCAAGACAGGTTGTGGTTTCCTTATTTTTCGCCTAAATTTCGAAACTCTGGCAGCTCGGACGGGGCTTGCCCAATGCACTCTGCATGGCGTGCGCTTGTCGCCGGATGCGTCCTGGTCACCGCGGTGTCTCCGCACTGGCCCGCGGCGGCCATGGATGTGCAGAAGACCTTTCCGCTTTCAATTCTCGGCGTGGCGGTCAAAATCCCGGTCGCCCTGTCGTTTCAGGCCAATACGGAAGACGGCACGCTGGCGGTGCAATTGAGCGCAGTCAGCGATTTGAAAGAGATGCAGGACAGGGCACTCGAGATTGCACGCAAACTGCCAGTGCCGACCGGCAATTGCGACCGCAAAGGCGTCAATGTCGTGATCAACAGCATCGACGATGCCGAGATCACACCCGACGGGCAGGCCGCGGTCATTGAGCTCGCCGGGCACGTGACCGTCTGGGGTTGCGCCGACCTTTTTGGGAACGACGTCAAGACGATCGTCGTCTCGGATAACGTCCGAGTCGTGGCGGCCGTCGAGCTGGTTGTCGTCGGCGGCAAGGAAATTCACCTGAAGCTGAGCCGCCCCGCGGAGTTCATGACTGGCAACGCACTGACCGCCGACGCGGCGCGGATGTTCCTTGGCGATCTGAATGCCAAGCTATCATCCGCCCTGAGCGGTATATTTGATGCCCATGAGGCGCGCGCCACTCTGCCCGAGCTTCCTGGCGCTGATCTGACGATCGCGCAGGCCGCCTTCGCCGCCAAAGGTTCGGTACTCACCCTGCAGGCCAGCGGTAGCGGCAGGCTCAAAAGCGAGGCCTTTAACCGCGCTCTGGAATTCCTCACCAAATAGGGCCGCCATGACGCTTGCGCAAATCGGGAAGATATGGACCGTCGTGGGTTTCTTTCTTCTCTATTACGTATTGAACACCTGGATTGTCACCCAGGGCGGACAAGAAATCTTCGGCGCCAAGTTGGTCGTGTCCTATCGTATTCCCGCAGCGATGTGGGGCATTCCTATCGCCTGCGTGCTGATCGGGCTTAATGCCATCGTCGGCTGGCGTTACGCGCGGCGCACAGGCTCGATATGGCACGAGCGCATTCCGGTCGTAGGCTTTGATGCGATCACCACTGCTTCCCCCGAAGGCAAGTTCTACCAGGGCACCATGTTCGGGCTTCTGTCTGTTCTTCCAGCATTGGCCCTGATCCACTTCTGGCGGCTGTTCAACGGTGCGAAAGTGGTCACGACGGACAATCCGCCAAAAGACGTAGCCAGCACCTGGGATTGGTCCGTTCTAAAGGTGAAAGGCTGGGACGATCCGGCACGGATTTGCACCGATTACATTGTGAATGGCGCGAAGATTAGTTGTGAAAAGAACGCGATCATCCTCCCTGGGTTTGAGCCCGTAGTGCTCGCCGTTCTGACAGCCGCGACTGTGCTGCTTCTACTAATGCACTGGCGGGCGGTGTTTCGACATTAAACAAAATTTTCAGGGGCGCCGAACTCGATGGGCCAAAGGTGAATCGCTTCGCGTCGGTGAGGAGTTAGCTTCGACGCGTATCGGCGATGTTGCAGATCAGCACGGGAAGTTCTTCAAGAACGAAGTGCACGAAACGCTACATCGCGCCATCTATTACACATTATCGGATGTTTCGCGATAACCGCATCGAAATGTGGGCGGGCTCGCTAATGCCAATGGCGGGCGTGCATGAGCTGGAGGCGCTCACTTGTGAGATTTTCGAACCAAAACGGGCGCTTGCGCCAAAGCACGACTTTGGAATATCGCGCCCGTTACCACAACCACATCCCTCACTCCCACTCGATCGTGCCGGGCGGCTTCGAGGTCACGTCGTAGACCACGCGGTTGACGCCCTTGACCTCGTTGATGATGCGGGTCGCGATGTGGGCGAGGAATTTCATGTCGAATGAATAGAAATCCGCGGTCATGCCGTCGGTCGAGGTCACCGCGCGCAGCGCCACGACGTGCTCGTAGGTACGGCCGTCGCCCATCACGCCCACGGTCTTCACCGGCAGGATCACCGCGAACGCCTGCCAGATGTCGTCGTAGAGCCCTGCGCGGCGGATCTCTTCGATGAAGATCTCGTCGGCGAACCGCAGGATCTCGAGCTTCTCGCGATCGATCGCGCCCGGGCAGCGGATCGCAAGCCCCGGCCCCGGGAACGGATGCCGCCCGACGAAGGCCTCCGGCAGGCCGAGCTCGCGGCCGAGCGCGCGCACCTCGTCCTTGAAGAGCTCGCGCAGCGGCTCGACGAGCTTCATGTGCATGCGCTCGGGCAGCCCGCCGACATTGTGGTGCGACTTGATGGTGACCGACGGCCCGCCCGAGAACGACACGCTCTCGATCACGTCGGGATAAAGCGTGCCCTGCGCCAGAAATTCGGCGCCGCCGAGCTTTTTCGCCTCCGCCTCGAACACGTCGATGAACAGCTTGCCGATCGTCTTGCGCTTGCGCTCCGGGTCCTCGACGCCCGCAAGTTCTTTCAGAAACAGCGCCTCGGCTTCGACGTGCACCAGCGGAATATTGTAGCTGTCGCGGAAGAGCGAGATCACCTTCTCGGCCTCGCCGAGCCGCAATAGCCCGTGATCGACGAACACGCAGGTCAGCTGATCGGCGATCGCCTCGTGGATCAGCACGGCCGCAACTGCGGAATCCACCCCGCCTGAGAGCCCGCAGATCACTCTCGCGCCGCCGACCTGCTTGCGGATGCGTTCGATCGCCTCGTCCTTGAAGGCGCGGATCGTCCAGTCGCCGCGGCACTGGGCGATCCTGCGCACGAAATTGCGCAGCAGCGCCGCCCCGTGCGGCGTGTGCACGACTTCGAGGTGGAACTGGACGGCGTAGAATTTCCGGGAATCGTCGGCGATCGCCGCGATCGGCGAGTTCGCGGCCTTGGCGGCGGTGCGGAATCCGTCGGGAAGACGGGTGACGCGGTCGCCGTGGCTCATCCACACCGGATAACGCTCGCCCGTGCGCCAGACGCCTTCGAACAGCGCGCAGGCATCGACGACCTCGACCTCGGCGCGGCCGAACTCGCGGTGATGGCCGCCTTCGACCTCGCCGCCCAGTTGCTGCGCCATCGCCTGCTCGCCGTAGCAGATGCCGAGCACCGGAACACCGGCCCTGTAGATCTTGTCCGGTGCGAGCGGCGCGTTCGGGTCGAGCACCGAGGCGGGCCCGCCGGAGAGGATGACGCCCTTGGGACGCATCGCAAAGAACGCCTGCTCGGCCTTCTCGAACGGCACGATCTCGCAATAGACGCGCTCCTCGCGCACGCGCCGCGCGATGAGCTGCGTCACCTGCGAGCCGAAATCGACGATGAGAATCTTGTCGTGCATGGGTGCGGGTTTGTGCGGCGACGGAGGGTGCGGGTCAAGCGCTGTAGCGTCCGGCGGTGTCGGAATGGGCTGGCAACTCCGTCCACCTCCCCCCTTGAGGGGGAGGTCAGCTCACGCGCTCTGCGCGTGAGCTGGGAGGGGGGTGAGTTGCGCGCTCATCGAGGTAAACATACCCCCCTCCCTAGCCCTCCCCCTCAAGGGGGGAGGGGACCGGCCGAGACTGCGGCGCGCGCGGTGTGCTCTCCCAATCGAGCTCATTGCGTCCGGCGCAGCACGGCGACGAAGAAGCCGTCGGTATCGGTCAGGCGCGGGGTCATCAGCAGCCCCTCGTCGGAGACCCGCACTGCGCGGCGGAACACGAACGCGCGCTCGCCGAGCACAGCCGTCACCTCGGCGGGCGGCACGATCGCGAAGTTTTCGTGCCGGGCTAGGAAGGCGCGGACCTGCGTGCCGTTCTCCACGCCCAGTACCGAGCAGGTCGCATAGACGATCCGCCCGCCCGGCTTGACCAGCGCGGCCGCGCGGTCGAGCACCGCGATCTGCTCCCTGTTGCGCTCGGCGAGGGCGCCGGGCCGGATGCGCCATTTCGCATCCGGATTGCGCCGCCACACGCCGGTGCCGGTGCAGGGCGCATCGATCAGCACCAGCGCCGCGCGGCCGTGGAGATCGGCGAGCCCGTCGGCTTGTCCGCGCGGCGTGCGCACCTGGACATTGCGCACGCCGGCGCGCTCGAGCCGGGCATGGATCGGCGCAAGGCGGCGCTTGTCGGTGTCGGTCGCGAAAATCTGGCCGCGGTTCTCCATCATGGCGGCGAGCGCCAGGGTCTTGCCGCCGGCGCCGGCGCACAGATCGACGACCTGCTCGCCCGGCTTGGCCGCGCTCAGCAGCGCGGCGAGCTGCGAGCCCTCGTCCTGCAGCTCGATCTGGCCCTTGAGGAATGCCGGCTCGGCATGGATCGCCGAGCTCTTGGCGTCGGCGGACAGCGCGATGCGCAGCCCGACCGGCGACCAGCGGGTCGGCACGGCGCCGAGATCGGCGAGCGCGGCGGCGACCCGATCGCGATCGGCCTTGAGCGTGTTCACGCGCAAATCGAGCGGCGCGCGCGCCGCGAGCGCGGCGAGCTCCGCACGCCGGTCCTCGCCGAAGCTTTCGGCGAAATACGGATCGAGCCATTCGGGATAATCGCCGGCGACCGGCGCCGGGGCGGCGTCGAGGGTTGCAGCCGCGAGGCGGGCGCGCTCCTCCTCGTCGAGCGGCGGCGGCGCGTAGCGCGCGCCGTCGGCGAGCGCGGCGATCGCCGCGTAATCGAGGCCGCGCTCGAGCTTGAGCATGCCGAGCAGGATCGCGCGCGGGGCGTTGCGCCCCATCAGATACGCCGCGGAGGCGCGCCGGCGCAGCGCGTCGTAGACGAGGCCGGCGATCGCCGCGCGGTCCGCCGCGCCCGCGAAGCGGTGGCGCAGGCCCCAGTCCTTCAGCGCGTCTGCCGCGGGCCGCCGCGTCCGATCGATCTCGCCGAAAATCTCGATCGCGGCGGCAAGCCGCGCCCCCGGCGTCATGGGAGCCCGAGCAGGATCCGCACGATGAAGATCGCCCACATCACCGCGAGCACGATCACGCCGGCGAGAAACACCGTGCCGCGCCGCGCCATGTTGTTATCGGTGACGTGGATGTAGGCGCGCACGAGGCGCAGCACCACGAACACCCAGGCGAGCAGCACCAACAAGAGATCGGCATGGCGCGTGAGGATCGAGAGAATCGTCAGCACGTAGAACAGCAGCGGCAGTTCGAGCTCGTTGTGCAGGGCGTTGCCGACCTCGGTCGCGCGCACCGGCCAGTTCGGCTGGCGCAAGGCGACGTCGCGCGGATGCACCCTGCCGCTGCGAATGGCATCGACGCGCAAGGCCGCCATCCAGAACGCCAGCACCAAGGTCAGCGCGACCTCGACGAACAGCGGAAACAGCACGGTCTGAATCGACATGCGGCGAGGCTCGCGCGCTTATCCCTCCCCGGAGGGGAGGGTGGCTCCTCGCGCAGCGAGGAGCCGGGTGGGGCTATCCCTCCCCGGAGGGGAGGGTCGTTCTTCGCGAAGCGAAGAACCGGGTGGGGCACGTTTGAATGCACATGCGGGACCTCGCGCGCTTATCCCTCCCCGGAGGGGAGGGTGGCGAGGTGCGGAGCACCGAGCCGGGTGGGGCGAGCGGATTCGACCGTAGAGAAAATCACCTGCATTACCGCATCCAACTCGCGATCAATTTCCGGATTTGCGAAACGAAGCACCTTATATCCACGACGGCGCAGATCCTCATCGCGAGCCAAGTCCCATTCCCGATTCCCGTCGAAACCATGTTGCGTGCCGTCTACTTCAACGATCACGCGCGACCGGCGGCATTCGAAATCGGCAATGTAGTTCGAGACCGGCGATTGGCGACGGAAATGGTGACCCAACGCGCGAAGCTCGCGAAGTTTCACCCAGAGCTTGACTTCCTGGGGCGTCATCGATTTCCGCAATTTTCGCGCGATCGGGTTGGCCATGGATCGCCTTTATACAAGAAACCCCACCCGGCTCAGCGCTGCGCGCTTCGCCACCCTCCCCTGACGGGGAGGGAGACCCCACCCGGCTTCTCGCTGCGCGAGGAACCACCCTCCCCGGACGGGGAGGGATCAACTCGGCGAGGGATAATTCGGGCTCTCGCGCGTGATCGTCACGTCGTGGACGTGGCTCTCGCGCAAGCCGGCGCCGGAAATCCGCAGGAACTGCGCCTTGGCGTGCAGTTCGGGGATGGTGTGCGCGCCGACATAGCCCATCGCGGCGCGCAACCCGCCGGCGAGCTGGTGCAGCACGTTGCCGGCCGGGCCCTTGTAGGGCACCTGGCCCTCCACGCCTTCCGGCACGAGTTTCAGGAAATCCTTGATGTCCTGCTGGAAATAGCGGTCGGCGGAGCCGCGCGCCATGGCCGCGACCGACCCCATGCCGCGAAAGGTCTTGTAGGAGCGGCCCTGATAGAGAAACACCTCGCCGGGCGCCTCGTCGGTGCCGGCGAGCAGCGAGCCGATCATGCCGCAATCGGCGCCGGCCGCCAGCGCCTTGGCGAGATCGCCGGAATATTTGATACCGCCGTCGGCGATGACCGGCGTGTCGCTTTTGCGCGCGACCTCGACCGTGTCCATGATCGCGGTGAGCTGCGGCACGCCGACGCCCGCTACGATCCGAGTGGTACAGATCGAACCCGGGCCGATGCCGATCTTGATGGCGTCGGCGCCGGAATCGATCAGCGCCTTGGCGCCCTCGACGGTCGCGACGTTGCCGGCCACCACCTGCACCGCATTCGAGAGCCGCTTGATGCGGTCGACCGCTTGGAGCACGCGCCGCGAATGGCCGTGGGCGGTGTCGACCACGACGAGATCGACGCCCGCGGCGATCAGGCGCTCGGTGCGCGCGAACCCGGCCTCGCCCACGGTCGTCGCCGCGGCGACGCGCAACCGGCCTTGATCGTCCTTGCAGGCGTGTGGATTGGCCACCGCCTTCTCAATGTCCTTGACGGTGATCAGCCCGACGCAGCGATATTGCGCGTCGACGACGATGAGCTTCTCGATCCGATGCTGATGCAGCAGGCGCTTGGCTTCTTCCTGGCCGACGCTCTCGCGCACGGTCACGAGCCGGTCCTTGGTCATGAGCTCGGCAACGGGCTGGCGCGGATCGTTGGCGAACCGCACGTCGCGGTTGGTGAGGATGCCGACGAGCTTGCCAGGCGTGCCTTCGGGACTGCGCTCGACCACTGGAATTCCCGATATGCCGTAGCTCTTCATGAGCGCCAGCGCTTCGGCGAGTGTCGCATCGGGATGGATGGTGACCGGATTGACCACCATGCCGGACTCGAATTTCTTCACCTGCCGCACCTGTGCGGCTTGCTCGTCGGGATCGAGATTGCGGTGGAGCACGCCAAGGCCGCCCGCCTGCGCCATGGCGATCGCCATGCGCGCTTCCGTCACCGTGTCCATGGCCGAAGCGACGATCGGGATGTTGAGCGCGATGCTGCGCGTGATCCGCGAGCGTATGTCGACCTCGGACGGCAGCACGTCGGAAAGTCCCGGCTGCAGCAATACGTCGTCGAAGGTCAGCGCCTCGCGGAGATTTCCGTTGAGTTGTGCCGGCATCGCCAAGCTCCTGGTCGCGGGACCGCCGGGATGAGGACCGGCATCGGCCGGCTCGCAAGCCGGACCGCCGGTCGAGCACCGCTGCGGAGTTGGCGCCGGTCGATAGCACGGCGCGGGAGCGATTCCTAGGCCGGTGCGGCTTGTTTCCCGGATGTGTGCACGAGATGCGCCTCGCGCGCTTCTCCCTCCCCGGAGGGGAGGGTGGCGAAGCGCGCAGCGCTGAGCCGGGTAGGGCCAGCGGATTTTGCGGCGGAGAAAATCAGCTGCATCACCGCATCGAGCGCGCGGCCGATTTTGCGTGTGGCAAGGACCCCACCCGGTTCCTCGCTCCGCGAGGAACCACCCTCCCCTGACGGGGAGGGAGAGGAAGCGCGTTTGACGCTCGATCTGCAAGCCTCAGGGCCGGTAGCCCGGCGGCGGACCATGGCGCTCGATCGCGTCGACGATCTCGCGGTGCTTGCGGTCCTCGCGCTTCATGTGCACGGCGATCACGGCATGAATCGAGGGAACGAGCAGCAGCACGTGGAACACGAGGCCGAAGATCACGCACGGCACGATCAGCACGAGGTTGAGCAACGCCGAGAACGGCTGCCCGTTGAGCAGCAGCCCGACCGGCGGCAACAGCACGGCAAGGATGTAGATCATGGGAACGCCCTCGTGCCTTCGAATGCCGCTGCCTGATATGTAGGCTCCCGATCCCTCGCGCAACGGCCCCCTGCCCGCCCCCCTCCTCGAATGCCTCTCCCCATGCGCCGCGATCGTCTGGTTCCCCTCATCGTCGCGGTCGCGCTGTTCATGGAGAATCTCGATTCCACCGTGATCGCCACCTCGCTGCCGGCGATCGCCGCCGACATCGGTACGAGCCCGTTGGCGCTCAAACTGGCCGTGACCTCGTACCTGCTCTCGCTCGCGGTGTTCATTCCGATGAGCGGCTGGACCGCGGACCGCTTCGGCGGACGGACCGTGTTCCGCGCGGCGATCGCCGTGTTCGTGCTCGGCTCGATCGGCTGCGCAGCGTCTTCCTCGCTCACCGATTTCGTGGTCGCGCGCATCGTCCAGGGCATGGGCGGCGCGATGATGACGCCGGTCGGGCGCCTGGTGCTGATCCGCTCGGTCGACAAGCGCGCGCTGATCGACGCGATGGCCTGGGTGTCGATGCCGGCGCTGGTCGGCCCGGTCATGGGGCCGCCGCTCGGCGGCTTCATCACCACCTACGCGTCGTGGCACTGGATCTTCTTGATCAACGTGCCGATGGGGCTCCTCGGCATCTTGCTCGCCACCCGCTACATCGAGGACGTTCGGATCGACAGGAAGGATCCCTTCGACCTCCTCGGCATGCTGCTCGCGGGCGCCGGCATCGGCGGCATTGCGTTCGGCCTCTCGGTCGCCGGGCTGAATTATCTGCCCGGATGGGCAGTGGCCGCGCTCGTGATCGGCGGTGCCTGCAGCTTCGGCGCTTATCTCGTGCATGCGCGGCGGGTGCCGGCGCCGGCGCTCGATCTCTCGCTGCTGAGCCTGCCGACGTTCCGCGCAAGCTTCGTCGGCGGATTTCTGTTCCGGGTCGGGGTCGGCGCGCTGCCGTTCCTGCTGCCGCTGCTGCTGCAGCTCGGCTTTCGGCTCAACCCGTTCGAGTCCGGGCTGATCACGTTCTCGGCGGCGGTCGGCGCGCTGACCATGAAGGCCGCGGCGGCGACCATCCTCAAGCGCTTCGGGTTCCGCTCCGTGCTCACCGTCAATGCCGTCGTGAGCTCGCTGTTCATCGCCGCCTGCGCCGGATTTTTCCCCGGCGTGCCCTTCGCGCTGATCATTGCCGTGCTGCTCGTCGGCGGCTTCTTCCGCTCGCTGCAGTTCACCAGCATCAACGCCATGGCCTATGCGGAGGTGAGACCCGAGCGCTTGAGCCGGGCGACTTCGCTCGCGGCGGCCGGGCAGCAGCTTTCGCTCTCGACCGGCGTCGCGCTCGGCGCGGCCGTGGTCGAGCTCGTGGTGAGATCCAAATCGGTGGAGACGATCGGCGCGGGAGATTTTCCGCCGGCGTTCCTCACCGTCGCGGCAATCTCCGCCTCCTCCGTACTCCTGTTCCGGCAGCTTCCGATGAACGCCGGTGCCGAGCTCGCGGGCGGCGCCTCGCCGCCGGCATTGCGGGGCGATCAATCGCCGCGATGACGAAAACCGGTCGCGAGCAGATAAAGCTCGGCCGATTCCGGACGGCTCGCGGCCGGCTTCACGTGCCGGACTCTTTCGAAATCGCGCTTCAGGGAGGCGAGCAGCGCGGCCTCGGTGCCGCCCTGCAGTACCTTGCACAGGAAGGCGCCGCCGGGAGCCAGGACACCGCGCGCGAAATCCGCGGCGGCCTCGGCGAGCGCCATGATCTTCAGATGATCGGTGCGGCGATGGCCGGTCGCGTTCGCGGCCATGTCGGACAGCACCACCTCGGCCTTGCCGCCGAGCATTTCTTTCAGTCGCTCGGGCGCATCCGGATCGAGAAAATCCATCGCGAGGAATTCGACGCCCGCGATCGGCTTCATCTCCTCCACGTCGATCGCGACGACACGTCCCCTGCCCTCGGCGGCGCCGACGCGTTTCGCCGCGACTTGGCTCCAGCCGCCGGGCGCGGCGCCGAGGTCGACGACGCGCGCTCCGGGTGCGAGCAGGCGATGCCTGGCGTCGATCTCGGCGAGCTTGAAGGCGGCGCGGGAGCGCAGGCCTTCGCGCTTCGCGCGCGCCACGTAAGGGTCGCTGTGCTGCCGCTCGAGCCAGCGCTTCGAGGACGCCGAGCGCGCCGAGCCGGGCTTGATGCGGGATTTCAGCGGTCGTGCCATCCCACGCGTCATTCCGGGACGCGGGCGCAAGCCCGCGAACCCGGAACCCATGAACACGGAGCGCGTGATCTGCAACCGGCTGTGTTCATGGGTCCCGGGTTCCCTCGCTACGGGGCGCCCCATCGCGCTCGCGCGATGGGGACCCCGGCTCGGGCCCCGGGACGACAGGAACAGGAGCAGTCCCCCACACGCCGTCCTCGCGCATCAGCTGCACCAAAATGCCCTCGCGCAGCCCGCGGTCGGCGACGCGCAAGCGCTTGCACGGGAAGGCGCGGCGGATCGCTTCGAGGATCGCGCAGCCGGCGAGCACGAGATCGGCGCGCTCGGATCCGATGCAGGGATTGGCGACGCGCGCCGCGTAGCTCATGGCCACGAGGCGGTCGAGCACGCGGGAGATTTCGGCATCGCTCATCCAGCAGCCGTCGACGTAGCGGCGCTCGTAGCGCGGTAGGTCGAGGTGCACGCCGGCGATCGTCGTGACGGTGCCGGAGGTGCCGAGCAGATGCGTCGCGTCGAGATGGAGATCGGCGCAATGCGCGGCCGCGAACGCCCCGACGTGCTCCGCCGCTTCCACGACCATGGCCTCGTAGACCGCAGGTTCGACCTCGATCCCGCCGTAGCGTTCGGCGAGCGTGACGACGCCGACCGGTAGCGAAGCCCAGCCGCGGATCTCGGGAAGCGGCGGCCCGGCGCCATTGTGGCGGCTGCGCCCCAGCCGCACCAGCTCGGAGGACCCGCCGCCGATATCGAATAGGATTGCGCCCTCGGCTTGCGGATCGATGAGCGGCGTGCAGCCGCTCGCCGCGAGCTCGGCCTCGGTGGCGCGATCGATCACTTCGAGCTCGATCCCGACCTCGCGGGTGACGCGGGAGAGGAACTCCGGGCCGTTCCCGGCAGCGCGGCAAGCTTCGGTCGCGATCAGCCGCGCGCGCGTCACCTCGCGGTTGCGCATCTTGTCGCGGCAGATCGCGAGAGCTTCGAGCGCGCGCACGATCGCCGGCTCGCTCAGCCGGCCGCTCGCCAGCACGCCTTCGCCGAGGCGAATGATGCGGGAAAACGCGTCGATGACGCGGAAAGCTTCGCGCGTCGGCCGGGCGACCAGGAGGCGGCAATTGTTGGTGCCGAGATCGAGCGCCGCATAGGTCGGCCCGCGGTCGACGCGCTCGGCTAAAATGCGCGGCCAGCGCCGACCCCGCGAGCGCCGCCAGGGCTCGCCTCGCGCGGGGCCGAGGCCGGACCGCGCCCGGGCCTCGTCTTGCATCGAAACCTTCCCGCCGCGCCGGAGCCAACTGGCTCCACGGCCGGCCGCGATTGCAGATCGATATCGGGCAAATCTTAGAGGAGCACCGCGGGCGCGTGCAACCGCCGGGCGCGGCGAGGGCTGGGTTCCCAGCCCGTTCCCGGCGAAGCGACGCGGCTTAGGGGTGCTTTACCGCCGGATCTGCTCCCCACCCGGCTCGGTGCTTCGCACCTCGCCACCCTCCCCTCCGCTTCGCGGGGGAGGGAGTTCCCGCGCGTTCTCGATTATGCTTCCGCCGAAAACGAGCCCTCCGTATTCCGCAACCGATGGACCTCTCGTACGCCGCCAATCTCGAGGACTACCATCTCGCCCGCGCCTTCGAGGGCCAGGCGCGCGGGTTCTATATCGACGTCGGCGCCGGCCATCCGGTTGCCGACAACGTCTCGTGCTGGTTTTATCTGAACGGCTGGCGCGGGATCGTGGTCGAACCGCAGCGGCAGCTGATCGAGCTCTATCCGCTGGTGCGGCCTCGCGACGTCCCGGTTGCGAAGCTCGTCGGCCGTGCGCGCGGCGAAAGCGATTTCCACGTGGTCGACCGGCTCACCGGATTTTCCACGACGAGCACCGAGCACGCCAAGAGCGCCGAAAAGTTCGGCGCGAAATTCCACACCTGCCGCATGCCGATGACGACGCTTGCGGCCATCTGCGAGGAGCACGGGGTCGGCGCGATCGATTTCCTGAAGATCGACGTCGAGGGCGCCGAGGGCGACGTCATCCGCGGCGGCGATTTCCGCCGCTTCCGGCCCCGCGTCGTGCTCGCCGAAGCGCTCGCGCCGGGCACGATGGCCGAGAATTTCGCCGACTGGGAGCCGCTGCTGCTCGATGCGGGCTACGTGTTCGTGCTGTTCGACGGCCTCAACCGCTTCTACGTCGCGCGCGAGGACGAGGCGCTGATCGCGCGATTCCCCAAGGAACCGGCGCCGTGGCTCGTCGTCCCGCATCTCGGCCACACCAACCGCGCGCCGGAGCGCAGCGACCATCCGGACCACGCGTTCGCGCGCGCGCTGGTCGCCGGCTTCTTGGCGAAGCTGCCGCGGCTCGATCCGAAGCTGCTGCTCTCGTTGATCATCGATGAGGGCGGCGCGCAGATCGGCCGCAAGCCGGATGCCGCCGATCGCGCCGCCGCGCTCGCGCGGCTGTTTCCGGTCGACAAGCATGCCGACGGCGTGCCGCATGCGGACGCGATCGACGCGCGGGACGTGCGGGAGCTCTACGCGAAGCTGATGGAGAGCGATCAATTCCGCGTCCTGCTCGGGCGCATCGCCGCGAGCTACGACGGAGGACAGATTTTGGATGATTAAACTCGGAGGCAGCCATGGTGACGGTACGCGAGCCCATCCTCCATCCGGTTCCGATCGAGGACCTGCGCCCGACCCAGATCACGGTCGGCATGCGTGAAGTCGAGGAAAAGCGGCAGCGCTGGCGCGAATACAAGGGCGACAAGAAGAGCGAATATCTCGGCAAGCACATGATCCCGGTCATCTTCGGGCCGAAGGAGCGCCATTACGTCATCGATCATCATCACCTCTCGCGCGCGCTGCTCGACGAGGGCGTCGAGCACGTGCTGGTCACGGTGGTGGCAGATCTGCGCGCGCTCGATCGCGATGCGTTCTGGGTCGTGCTCGACCATCGCGGCTGGGTGCATCCCTACGACGACAACGGCGAGCGCCGGGGATTCGGCGCGATCCCCAAATCGGTCGGCGAGCTCCTCGACGATCCGTTCCGCAGCCTCGCGGGCGAGCTGCGGCGCGCCGGCGGCTTCGCCAAGGAGACGACGCCGTTCAGTGAATTCTTGTGGGCCGATTTCCTGCGCCGGCGCATCGCCCGCAAGGCGGTCGAAAAGGATTTTGCCAAGGCGATGGAGAAGGCGCTCGCGCTCGGCCGCAGCCAGGAGGCGCACTACCTTCCGGGCTGGTGCGGGCCGGCAACCAACATGCCATGACGGCAGCAGCAGCTCGCGATGCGAGAACTGCGGCAGCTATGATCGGATCTGAGCCTCAGCACATTAGCTCATGCACGATTGCGGGGCTTCAGCGGATGAACGACCAGTTCTTGTAGAACAGCCGCTTGAACGAGCCCGAGATGGCGCTCGCAGCATCCACCGCAAAATCGAATCCCAACTGCGAATAGTTGGGACGAACGATGTCCATGAACAGGCAGTATCTGACGTGATCCACGTCGTTGATCGACCGGTGAAACATCGTGTCGTCGAAGATGAACAGAGGATCATCGACCCAGTAGTGGGCCAGATCGTCGACTTCGATGAAGACTGCTCTGCTATCGACCGGTTCCAGATTGTACAGCACGCGGAACGTGAGCCGGAGCGGGCCGAAGTGCCAGGATGTCCGCTCCCGCGTGTTGAACGCGGAGACGGCGATGGTCTTGATGTAGCGATGATCGCGCTCGAACGCCGGAATCCTCAATTCCGTTGCCTGCAGCGTCTTGTACCACTTGAACGTCAGCATGCAGCGCTTGTTCTGGCCGATCGTCTGCGCGATGTGGCGCTTGATCAGATCGCCATTCTCGACAAATGCGCGCACGCAGGCTTCGATCTCGGCGCGGTGTCCGGCGGGTAGATCGTCCAATTTGTATTTGCCTTTGTTCCTGTATGAAAACAGATCGGCAACCAGATTGACGGGCGACAGCAGCCACGTACCCACGCCGTTGCCCATGAAGTATTTTTCGATCAGCTCGTATCGGATTTTCTTGTGCCTGCCGACATCGATCAACCCGCATGCGATCAGGATCAGCGTCGGGATCGGCAGGAAATAAATGGCCGGCGTGAGCACGACGACCAGTACAGCGATACGCCTAATGCGCTTTGCGCCAATTCGCTTCAAAATGCTCATGCCTGCTTGCCCCATCAGATGCCGGCCATGTGCGTACACATCCGCCACGCAGGTGTTGCACAAGTGTCGCGGTGACGGGGTCCCCCACGGCCCAACATGCTCGATTTCGATGGTCGCAGCAAGGCGTCCGCGGCTCGGCTGATTTCTCGAATCACGCCCTCGGTGCCCTGCATCACGCGCATCGCACTGTCCCATGGCCCGCCATCCGAGCCGCCAGGCTCTTGATCCGCCGCACTGACGGTCCGGCGAGCGCTCTCACCTTCCCGTCCGGACCGCGCACGAACGCCAGCCGGCGTGCCGCGAACCAATTGCGCACCAGCACTGCACCGAAAATTCCGACGAAGGCGCCGGCGACGACATCGCTGGGAAAATGCGCATGGACGGCGACTCGGCTCACGGCGATCAGGCCGGCATAGATCCACATCGGCACCCGCGCGCGCGGCCAAATCGCGCCGATCGCAAATGCCGCGGCGAACGCCGAGGTACCGTGGCCGGACGGCATGGCGGCATAATCCGGCCGCCAGGAGAATGGAACGTAGTGAAACGGTCCCGCTTCCGATGGCCGAACCCGCCCGATCAGGCGCTTCACGATCGAGACCGCCAGCCCCGGAATAGCGATGGCCAGGAATACGAACTCGAGCCGCACTACGAGCGACAGGATCACCAGATTGGCGGTGCGCCCGAGTGCGGGCCCGGCCAATGCTGCCGCGGCGATTACGACGAGTGCAGCGGGCCACAAGAACCATCCTGATTTGCCGAGATCCGTGATTCGCTGAAAAACCTGGACGACCCAGGCGGGAAAATCTCGCTGCTGAGCAACGGCCCAGGTGTCGAGAAACACCATCGCGGCGGCGACGGAAGCGGTCGCGCAAACGGCGATGATGGCGAGAAAGCCCCATCGCGCAACGGCTCGGCGCCCGTCCGTGCGCGAAACCGGCGGACGCACGAGCAGGCCGAGCCAGGCACCCAGATGCGCGGGAATCTGACGCATCAGCTGGCTGCCCGGGGCCGTCGTGCGCTGGACGAGATCTCGTATCATGCTCTTCTTGCGGGAACGCCGGCTCCAGTCAGCCGTCTTCGTTGCGCCCAAGCAGGGAAGGAGTCGAGCGGGAAAACGTGTCCAGGGCGTGGCGGGCCCGAGTGAGGATTGTCGCTTGAGCGCTATGTGACCTTCCTGGATTCCCCTAGGGCCAAGACCGATTTGATATAGAGCGGCCCAACTTTGCGGTCCCCAAAAAGGCGGCGTTTCAGCGAAAACAAAAGGAAAGGAAGGTGCACAAGGGCGTTGCCACGTGGTTCAATGCTGCGAAGGGCTATGGCCGGGCGGCGCCTACCTCTCCCCGGCCGGAGAGGTCGATCCTCGCTGACGGCGAGGATCGGTGAGGGGGTTCACGATCGATGGCGTCCGGCAACGACCCGATCCCCCTCGCCCGAGGAGAACGCCGCTTGCTCGCAGACGAATGCCCCTGCCTTTACGGCGAGGTGAAGCGCGCGTGAGGCCTGATGAAAAAACGGAGGAGGAGATGGAGGCGGTGAAGGATGCGAGCGGGCTCTATGAAGTCGAGCGCCGCGCTTACCACGCCGAGCGGCCGGGATTCCGCATCGCCGAGCTGCAGATCGGCCCCAAGCAGAAGGTGCCTTGGCACACCCACACCAACGTGCAGGATACGTTCTACGTGCTCGCCGGCAAGATCCGCATCTTCCTGCAAGAGCCGAAGGACGACGTGCAGCTTGCCCCGGGCGAGACCTATACGGTGCGCGCGAAGCGGCCGCACCTCGTCACCAATGCGGGCGAGAGTTCCGCGACCTTCCTCGTGCTGCAGGGCGTCGGCGAATACGATTTCGTGCCGCTGACGTGAGCCGCACGGCGGCGCGTTTGCCGGCGGCTTCGGGCGCGCGCGGATGCAGGCCCGCGAGCGGGGTGGACCGCTCCGGCCGATCGCCCTATATACGGCGCGAATCCGGTCGCGCCGGCCAAGTCGGTCCCGGGCCGTCGCGATGCCATGAAGACTCGGATTCGAGCGCCGGGCTCCCGCCGTAGCGTGGCCGCGCGCCGCGACCGCAAGCCCTCCCTGGGGGATAGTTCAACGGTAGAACAGCGGACTCTGACTCCGTTAATCTAGGTTCGAATCCTAGTCCCCCAGCCATTTGATTGCGTTGGGCTTTTTCCAATGAGTTGTTTGGAACGCCTCGACCGGTTTGTAGCGTGGTTTGAAAAATCTGTTCCTGTTTTGGGCCCGAGGATGGTGCTCGGTCATGCGCTGAACGGCCATCACGTCGTCCCATGGTCTGAGGCGGCCGAGCAGACTTGGGTAGAATATGCCTCAGAGACTTCAATCGTCGCCCCGCCATTCCCCACACTTGTAACGGCACTAATTCTTGAAATCTGACAAACCGGCATCCAATGTTGATTTTCCTAAATTTGTCTTGGCTAACTTACTTGGGCTGACATCGCCGAAAACGATCAGCCCGTATTCATTGGCTTAACATTCTACGGACTTTGTGTAGATAGTTCCTCCCAGGGCTACACGTTTCTGCGGCTGACCTGCAACTGCGGGCGGATCACCGACTTCCCGTTCACGCTGCTGCTCCGGCGCAGAGGCGTCAGCCGGGACACCTTCATCGGCAACATCGGTTTTCGCTGCCAGAAATGCGGAAGCACATCGCCGCTCGTGGGGGTCAATTCTCAAAACCGGATGACGCCGTAAGCAGAGACCCCGGCTCTCCCGTGAAGAAGCCGGGGTCTGAGGCCGGGCGGCGAGGCATGGGGGGAGACGGAAAGTGCCGCCTAGCCCACGAGCAATTCCTCGGCAGCCGCAGAGTTCCCCCCGCCTCATCGAGCGGACTTGACTCGGCCAGCCGCTTCGCCCGATTTCCCGGCCCATGCAGCCGATCATCCCTGTCGTTCGCACCGAGCCGTTTGACGATCCGACTTACCTGTTCGAGCTGAAGCTGGACGGCTTCCGGGGCATCGCCGACACCGTGAACGGCCGCATGCTGTCGAAGAACGGCAACCGGCTGAGGCGGTTCGAGGGGCTGCTAGGGCGTGTACTCATAAAATCGCTATGTCCGGCAATTGGCGGTTGATGTCCGCATTGCTCCCGAAAGCGGCCGTATACGGGACAATCGATCGACGTCTCAAAAGTGCCATTTCCAGACATGCTAGGCCTCGTCCGAGTCCCGAGATTGCAGGACACCACCTCGGTCGCGACCCGCCATCCCAGTCTGCCTCGGCCCGGTGTAGAATAGCCTCCTTGAGGGCACCGCCATGGCCGCGTCAGGCCCACAGAGCCGCATCGAATGCCAGCTTGCTGCTATCCGGGCCGTTAGGATGCG
>JBKPDF010000088.1:0-9507 GCA_046727735.1 Pseudomonadota bacterium
TCACAATGGAAGACAGCAAGTCGCATCCGGACGAGCCTCAAAGCGGCGGAAAAAATGTCGTCGGCAGACAAGAGACCCCATCTTCGCCTCTGCAACTCGTCGAGCGATTGCTTAGTCCAGGCATAATTCAGGCATGCGATCGGGGAACATTTGAACAATTACTTGGCCTAGTCGCAAAAGAATTGCATCCGCGTGGAGTTCTGGAAAACGAACTTTGTTACACGATTGCTATGTTGTTGCTGCAGAAGCATCGCCTCAAAATCGAGGTATCCGATATAACCATCCAAGACCCACCGATCGACCGCACTCTACAAGCTGAACGCGAGGATTGGGCTAGGCGACTTAAGCAATATGATAGGGAAAATCTGATTGCGATCAACCAAGCGTTATTAACCACGGCAGAGGACGAAGAACAAAAAAAACAGTTGAAAGAAAAGTTGCAAGCTCTCAAGGCAGAAAGAGATGGAAGTTCCATCCCGGAGAAAGCACCTCGGCCACCATCCCGGGAAAGCTTGCTGGAGTTGCTGGCATTGCATGAAAAAATAGATTGTGCAATCGACGCGGCGCTCAAACGCCTATGGCGCCTACAGGGTAGACGTAGTTATTCTATTAGGCGAGACCGGATGAGGTCTAGATCCGGGCACGGATTTCAAGTGCGAGAACCAGCGTGGCTTCGACCTGAGTGCGCGGAAACCTTCTTTGATGTTTGGACAAGCGATTGAGCAACCAACTTAGCAGTTCTCCTTGCGGAGCCGCTGGCAAGTTACGTTACAGCTGCGCTATGCAGTCTTGCTCTCGGAATGTGCTTGCTTTGGAATAGAAAAGCTTAACGGACCGTTAATTTGCCGCGCTTATAGACAGTCTGCGCCAATTTGCGTTTGCGGCCATCCAGTTTAAGTTAGGCCAACTTGATTCGAAGGCGATGTTTCAATGGAGGGAGTTGTGAACGAGTAGCGGAAGGCGATGTATCCTGCGACAAGGCATTCGGTTCTTCCCGAGCACATAGCCAGACTCGTTGGCAAGCCACCTGTTTTGAGAGTGAATCGGAGGAGGAATTTTGGTCATTGTTGGAGCGGTTTGCGACGTCCAGGGAACCGCAGGATTCGATCGAGTGGTTTGCCGTTTGGAGTTACATAGTCAAGACATGGGAGCTGTTGCGGTACTACAAGGCCAGAGCTGCGATGATAGATAGCGCCCGACCGCAGGTCGTGGAATGGATTTTGGAGTGGATTGCCGATCATCCAGGGTGTGATCGGACGCAGGACGAAGTGCGCAAATTGGCAGCGGGCGTTTTCAATACGCCTGGAAAGGCAAAAGAGGAGCTAATGGCGTTCCTCGCGACATTTGGGATTGGCGAAGATGCTATTACGGCTGAATGCATCGCCAGTCGCTTGCCCGAGCTCGAGCGGATCGATCGAATGATCGCGATGGCGGAATTCGCTCGCAATGGCATCCTGCGTGAAATGCTTTTCTACCGCGGGGAATTTGTGGAACGCTTCAGATTGCCCTCCACGGCGGTGCCTTCCGATTTCGAAAAGTTGCCGCCCCCGGCGCATGCAATGAACGCCTCCAGATAGCACAATGATGAGAACCAGCAATCGGGGTCACTCGGGGAAGAAAGCGAATGGCAGTACGGGGCCGCGTTCGGCGGCGGGTAAGGCGCGCGTGAGCCGAAATGCCCTCCAGCATGGCCTTTCCGTCCCGATGATAATCGACAGTGAGCTGGCGGTTTGGGTCGAGGGCACAGCGCAAGATATGGCGAAACATATCTCGGCTCGTTCCGGTATTGACCGTGCCCGCGAGGTAGTTGCAGCTGTGCTTGCGTTCGGCCGAGTAAGTTCGGTACGCACCGCGTTGCTCCAAAACGAAATGTCCAAGCGGCATCGCGAGCAGGCCGATGCTGTCAATGCAATTGCAATCTTGAGAAGATTGCCGAATCTCTTGGCGCTGATGCGATATGAACGACGAGCCCTGTGGCGAATGAGGCGTGCCGTCGAAGATTTTAGAATCTGTGAGCGGCTAGCGGCAAACACTTTGAGCAGCCTAGAATCCAAGCGGTAACGTGCGGTCGGGAGGCCAGGCTTGCCACAAACTGGGGCTTTAATACACCGAGGTACAATCAGAGGATAGATCGCGCAAAACAAACTACGGTCTGATCCTGGACCGGGATCCGCGCCGAACGGACTGATGTTTAGCCTTCCGCTGGCCTACCGATCGCTGAAATTGGGCTTCCTCGCGTCGGTCGCGGCGGCTCACCCTGCTGTCCCAGCCTGGGCTTTTCGGCTAGCATCGATTGCCGGGGTGAAGCGCGACGCGCCGATCCAACTCGGCGGACTTCCGGCGGCTCGCATCGAGTGGCATCATGAAAAGAATACGGCGTTGGGCGCAGAAATTCGGAGCGGGTCGCAGCATCTGCATCCTGCTGCTGTTTGCGCTGATCGGAGTGCGGGTTTGGGACCCGCCGCCGCTCCAGGAGCTGCGGCTGCGGACCTTCGATATCTATCAAAAATTGGTGCCCCGGCCGCTGATGGAGAGCTCGCCAGCCATAATCCTCGACATCGATGAGCCGAGTCTCAGCGCATTCGGCCAATGGCCCTGGCCGCGCACCTTGATTGCAGACATCGTCACTAGGCTCAGCAAGCTCGGCGCCGCGGCAGTCGCCTTCGATATCATATTCGCGGAGCCCGACCGCGTCTCGCCGAACCTCGTTGCCGGGAGCCTGGCCGGACTCGACGATGAGACCCGTGAGAAACTGCTACGCCTACCGAGCAACGATCAGGTCCTCGCCGCGGCGATGCGCGAGACCCGGGTGATCCTCGGACAATCGGTCGTTCACGTTCCCGACCCGCAGACGCAAACGCGGCCGCCGACTTCGCGTCTCGGTATGCTGGGCCCCGATCCAAGCCCATTCCTCTGGACCGGCCCGGGCCTGGTGCAGAACGTGCCGGAGCTCGAGCAGGCTGCTGCCGGACGCGGCGTGCTCACCATTATCCCGGAGCCCGACGGCATCGTGCGCCGCGTACCCTTGATCCTGAAGGCGCAGGGCGCGATTGTCCCGGCGCTGACGATGGATCTGCTGCGCGTGGTGGGGCAGCAGGGCGCCATCCTGGTCAAGACCGAGATCACGGGCGTGCAAAGCGTCGGATTCCGTGGCTTGGTCTTGCCCACCGATCGCCACGCCCAGGTGTGGGTGCATTTCAGGCGCCACGACCCGCAGCAGTTCATCTCCGTCAAAGATTTGATGGAGAATCGGGTCGATCCGGCCCGGATCGCCGGCAAGCTGGTGTTCATCGGGACCTCTGCAGTCGGATTCAACGACCTCAAGGCAACGCCGGTCCACGGCGCGATGCCGGGCGTCGAGATCCATACTCAGATCCTGGAGAGCGCGCTGACCGGCTCGGTGCTGGAGCGGCCGGGCTACGCGACGCTGTGGGAAATGATTGTCGCCGTCGTGATCAGCGCCGCCATCATCGCGTTCGCGCCGATCGTCAGTGCGGCGATCGTGCTCGTCATGGGCGGTGCGGTCGCGCTCGCGCTCGTCGGAATCTCGGCCTATTACTACCTGAGCCTCCATACACTGCTTGACTTCACCTTTCCGTGGCTTTGTACCTTCTCGGTCTACATGGCGCTGATCTTCATCAATTATTTCCGCGAGCAGAATCAGCGCCGTCAGATCCGCTCCGCCTTCGGCCAATATCTCGCGCCGGCGCTGGTCGAGCAGCTGGCCAATTCGCCGGAGAAGCTCGTGCTCGGCGGCGAGGATCGCGACATGACGATCCTGTTCAGCGACGTGCGGGGCTTCACCTCGATCTCGGAGTTGTACAAAGCCGATCCGCAGGGCTTGACGACTCTGATGAATCGACTGCTCACGCCGCTGACCAATGTCATCATAGAACACCAGGGGACCATCGACAAATACATGGGCGATGCGGTCATGGCGTTCTGGAACGCCCCGCTCGACGATCCGGACCACGAAATCAATGCCTGCGCGTCGGCGCTGGAAATGATCGATCGTCTCGATCAGCTCAACCGCGAGCGCCAGCAGGAGGCGCACGATGCCGGGCAACGCTTCATTCCGTTCCGCATCGGCATCGGCATCAATACCGGCCGGTGCGTGGTCGGAAACCTCGGCTCCGACCTGCGCTTCAACTATTCGGTTCTGGGCGATCCGGTGAACGTCGCCTCGCGCCTGGAAGGGCAAACCAAATATTACGGGGTGCCGGTGATCATCGGGTCGAGGACGGCGGAGAAGGCCAAGGACAAGTTCGCGATCCTCGAGGTCGATCTCATAACCGTGAAGGGCAAGACCGAGCCGGAAGCGATCTACACCGTCATCGGCCGCGAGCAGGTCGCCGCCGACATCCGCTTCCAGGAATTGCGCAAGGTCTATAGCGCGATGCTGTACTGCTATCGCAGCCGCGATTGGGAGGGCGCCTTGGAAGCGCTGCAGGCATCCCGAGCCCGCGACGAGGATTTCGGCCTGGAGGCCCTGTTCGACATGTACCGGGCGCGCATTCAGGCGTTCAGCGAAGTCGCGCCGCCGTCGGACTGGAACGGCGTATTCGTGGCCGAGACGAAATAGCTTTTAGGCCCCGCGGTTCGCGGCAGCCGGCTGCGGCCGGACGGCGTTGATTTTCACTTCCAGCGTCGCTCTGCGCGACGAATGGCGAAGGCGCACAGAGGTGCGCCGTGGCGGAACGCCCGTCCGGGCAAAACCGGATTGCTCAGGCTGCCGTATCGGCCGGCTCGCTGTCCGCAAGCCAAGCCTCGTGTTTCCACCACCCGTGCTCGAGCCGGCACAGCGGGCAGCGAGAATAGGTCAGCAAGTTCGGCAATCGATCGAAGCCCGGTTGGTCGGTTTCGATGCCCGTCGAGAGCTCCCGTCCCGTATTCGGGCACTTCACCACGATGACGCCCACGCCATTCTCCTGTTCGGACCCCGTCGCGGGCCCGACACTAGTGGGCCGGAGGGAATCGGCGCAATCAAATCTTGGGTCAGGGCTGCTGACCTTCCGCCGGCGGCCGCCGCCGCCGCGTGGAGCTGTCAGCAAGCGCCTTGGCTCTCCTCGCGCGCTTCCACGAGAGGCGAAAAAGTGTGCGGCTCAGCCAAATGATACCTGTGCGTCCCTAGTGCGCGGCTCGCCTTGTTGAATGGTTCCCGGCATAGTGGGCAAGGGAAGCGTGACGTGCAGCTCAAGCAAGCCATCATCCGCACCGGCCTCGAGGCGCTGTATTTTTCCGGCAGCCACCTTTGGCTGCGCCCGTTCGTCGGCGGCGTCGGCGCCATCCTGGCGCTGCATCACGTCCGCGAACGCCGGCGCCACGGCTTCCGGCCGAACCGGGTCTTGGAAGTCACGCCGCAATTCCTCGAAGACATCGTCAAGGCGATCCGCCGCTCGGGGATCGAGCTCGTCTCGCTCGACGAGATGCACCGCCGGCTCGAGGGGAGGGACTTCGCCCGGCGCTTCGCCTGCGTCACGTTCGACGACGGCTATCGCGACACGTTGCGGCTCGCCTATCCCATTCTGCGCCGGCACGGCGTACCGTTCGCAGTTTACATTCCGACGAGCTTCCCGGATCGGCTCGGCGAGCTGTGGTGGCTGGCGCTCGAAGCGGTCATCGCCCGCAAGGATCGCATCGGCCTCGTCATCGACGAGGAGGATCGCCGCTTCGACTGCGGCACCGTCGACGAGAAGCGGCACCTGTTCGATCAGGTGTATGGGTGGCTGCGGGCACGCGCCACCGAGGACGAGCTGCGCAACGTGGTGCGGGATCTCGCGAAGCGGTACGGCGTCGAGCTGCGAGCATTCTGCAACGATCTGTGCATGAGCTGGGCGGAGATCGCCGAGCTTGCCGCCGATCCGCTGGTGACGATCGGCGCGCACACCGTCAATCACTGCATGCTCAAGAAGCTCGACGAGGACGCCGCGCGGTGCGAAATGCGCGAGAGCGCCGCCGTGCTCGAAGCGGCGCTCGGCAAGAGGCCGCAGCATTTCTCCTATCCGTTCGGCGATGCGGGCTCGGCCGGCCCGCGCGAGTTCGCGATCGCGCGCGAGCTCGGCTTCAAGACCGCGGTCACGACCCGCCCGGGCGTGCTGTTCCCAGAACACCGCGCGCATCTGATGGCGTTGCCGCGCATCAGTCTGAACGGCGAGTATCAGCAGCGGCGCTATGTGCGGGTGCTGCTCTCGGGCGCCGGCACGGCGATGTGGAACGGATTTCGCCGCATCGATGCGGAATGACCCTCCGAGGTGAAAAAAGGGAGGTATTTGGAGGTATTTTAAAAAAATTGTGCAGCTCTCCTAACGGTTTAACTCGATTCAATTCTCCCGGAATATATCTTTCGATTTTATATAATTACATGCACAACTCCAGATCATCGAACGGCGCCGGGCGTAGCCGCGGGCGTGACGCGCCAGACCGCGTTCCCGACGTCGTCGGCGACCAATAGCGCGCCCTGCTTGTCGACCGCAACGCCGACCGGACGGCCGAGCGCGTGCTCGTCCTCGTCGAGGAAGCCGGTCAGCACGTCGCGCGGCGATCCGCTGGGGCGCCCTCCGGCGAACGGCACGAAGATCACCTTGTAGCCGGTCAACGGCTTGCGATTCCACGAGCCGTGCTGGCCGATCAGCGCGCCGCCGCGATATTGCGCCGGCAGCAGTCCGGCCCGGTAGAACGTCAGCCCGAGCGAGGCGGTGTGATTGCCGATCGCGTAGTCCGGCACGATCGCCTTGGCGACCATGGCGGGATTGGCCGCCACGCGGGCATCCACGTGCGGCCCGCAATAACTGAACGGCCAGCCGTAGAATCCGCCGTCCTTCACCGACGTGAGATAGTCAGGCACGAGGTCGCTGCCGAGCTCGTCGCGCTCGTTCACCACGGTCCACAGCGCGCCGGTCTCCGGCTCCCAGTCCATGCCGTTCGGGTTGCGCAAGCCGGAGGCGAACACCCGCCATCGTCCGCTTGCGCGGTCGACTTCGAGGATCGCGGCGCGGCTGTTCTCCGCCTCGAGTCCGTTCTCGCCGACATTGCTGTTGGAGCCGACCGTTGCGAACAGCTTTGCGCCGTCGCGGCTCGCGATCAGGTTCTTGGTCCAGTGGTGGTTGATCGAGCCCGCCGGCAGGTCGGCGAGCTTGACGCCCGGCTCGCGGATCTCGGTTGCGCCCTCGGCATACGGAAAGCGCAGAATCGCGTCGGTGTTGGCGACGTAAAGGTCGTTGCCGACGAGTGCCATCCCGAACGGCGAGTTCAGATTCTGGAGAAACACGAACTTACTGACGGCACCGCTCCCGGAATCCCGCAGCAGCGTGATACGGTTGGCGCTCGGAACGCCGGCGCCGGCCCGCGCCATGATGAACCCCTGCACGATGCCGCGGACGCCCTTGGCGTCGTCGGGCCGCGGCGGCGCATTGGTCTCGGCGACGAGCACGTCGCCGTTGGGCAGTACGTAGAGCCAGCGCGGATGGTCGAGACCGGTCGCGAACGCGCTGACCTGAAGCCCGCTCGCGGCTACCGGCTTTCTGCCTTCCGGCCAGCCCTTGGCAGGCGCGATGCGGATCGTCGGGATCAGGGCATGGACGGGTTCGCCGAGGGTCGGGGAGGGGCCGAATCCCGCCGCCTCCGGCAGCTTGGCGACATCGCCGCGGGCGAGGAAGAACAAGATCGCGGCACCGCCGACCACGATGACGCCGACAACGACGACAATGGCTCGCCAGCCCATCGCGCTCTTGCCCACGGACCGAAGGCCTCGGCCGAACGTCTCAGCCGACCCCGAGTTCCCGTTTCAGCCGATCGCGATGCTCCTCGTGCAGCTGCTGCGAGCGCAGCAAGGTGACGAGCAGATCCCTTGCGGTCGTGCTGTCGTGGCCGTCGCGCTCGAGCTGCTCGACGACGTCGCGCTGATCGGCAACGTGCCGCAGACCTTGCGCGACCTGAGCCTCGGCTTCGGCGAGATGCTTGTGCAATGTCTTCGGGTCCATGCCACAGCCTAGCACGGACACCGGGCGCGAACGACCGCACCTGGCGCTGCGATTGCCACCGGGATCGTGCCATGAAGCCGAGGCCGGTTTCTCGACTTACCCATTTGGCATGTCCGGCCGCAGCATCCAGGCGATCAGCGGCATCGCGGGCAGCACCCAGCCGAGGCCGGCCACGAGATAATAGAGGGCGGCGACGAGCCGGTTGCCGGCCGGCAGCGCGATTTGCGCGAGCACCATCGCGAACAGCGCCCATGCGACGACGAGCAGCAGGAGCGCGAAGGCTCCGACCAGTTTGCGGGTGCGCATGCGCATGGCTGCGGTTTCAACGATGGGCGAGGGGATCAGAGCAATGGTCTATCGTTCGCCAGGCATCGACGCCAGCTTGCCCGGATCGAATTCGGCGCTGTGCCGCGCCTGGCGTCCCCGACAGGGTGGCCGCGCAATGCGCCCTCGGCCTACCCCGGGTCAAGCCGGAGATCGATCTTCGACGGCCTGCTGCTTGCTCGCCAGCAGCGCGCCGACGCAGTGTTCGACCTCCGCGGTATTGAACGGCTTGCACAGCATGCCGACGTCGGCATAGCCCGGGTCGATATCTGCTTCGCCATAGGCCGTCATGAACACGAACGGGATTCCGAGAACGCGCAGCCGGGCAATCACGGCATAGACCGGCTCGCCGTGCCGCAAGTGGACGTCGAGCAGGGCGGCATCACAGTGCGTGGTCTCGAGCAGAATCAGCAACTCCGCGACACCCGCAACCGGCCCGACCACCGTGCAGCCGATGTTACGCACCATATCCTCGATCTCGAGCGCCAACAGCAGCTCATCCTCGGCAATGAGGATTGCAGGGGTGGGGCCCGCTGCCGCATCTTCCATCCGCGGCCTCTCCTTTGACGGGGTAAATCCGCAAGGGCGCGATTTGGTTCTGCGGGCACGGCCGATCCGCCAGGTTTTCAGGCACTCTTTGCAGCGAGCGGCGCAAAGGTTCGATCGTGCGCGACGATGTGCGCCGGCACGGATTGTCTTAGGCAGGGGTATGGCCGCGTGGTATATTGATCCACGAGAGCGAGGAAAAACGCATGGGTCTCCGCGCGGCAGACGCCGATCTTCTCCCGCCGGCACTCGACTTGGCTGTGACCGTGGAGACTGCAAAGCGCGCGGCGGATCGGGGCGAGAAGCTCCGCCAGGAAATACAACTGGAGCTTGACTAAGCCAGATCGCTGCTGCGGGCGCGATGGCTCCTGGCCAAGCAGGCCGATGAGGTCGTGCGGAAGTTCGGGGCAGAGTGAGCCATGCCGGCCGCCCAGGATCATCTCGCCGAGGCCAATCGGCACATTACCGATGCCGAGCGCCATATCGGAGACCAGCGGCATCGGCTCGAGCGGTGCATCGCTCGCGGTCAGGACTCCGCGCGGGCGAGAGAGCTGCTCGAGACCATGCTCCGGGCCTTGGACACGATGCAACGGCACCGGGAGACGATCCTCTCCGAGCTCGCGCCCGGCAAGGCCGCGATCCGGTCATCCGGCGCCGG
>JBKPDF010000089.1:0-25327 GCA_046727735.1 Pseudomonadota bacterium
CAATCGGTGATGCTGAAGGTCCCGAACTCGGAGAAATACCCGTTGTCGAATACCAGGATGAACCGGCAGTCTTCCGGGCCGAGCCCCTGGATCGAGTGACCGTGCCCACGCGGGAAATACCAGACGTCGCCCGGACCGAAGTCGGCGATCTCGGAGCGGCCTTTCGGATCGATCGTCGTCACCCGGCAACGGCCGGCGAGCACGTAGGCCCATTCGGCCGCATTGGCGTGCCAGTGCAGCTCGCGCAATCCGCCCGGCGCGAGCTGCATGAGGACACCGGCGAGCTTTTGCGAGACCGGGAATTCGACTGCGGTCGCTTCTTTGGCCGAGCCGCCGTCGAAGGTTTTTGCAGGCTGCGCGCCGAGCGCGAAGCGGAACGAGGGCAGTTCGGCGCCGGCGAGCGGCGCCAAGGTGGGGCCGAAGGGCGGCTGTTGCGCGTCGCCGAACGCGTTGCCCTCCGCGGCCGCCAGCGCGCCGCCGACGACGGCGGCCGAGCCGATCAGCTCGCGCCGAGACATTTCTGCCATCGTTTCCTCCCGCTCGGATGCCAGTTCCAGCCGCCGGCATTGTTTCCGCTCGGTCGGGCCCGCTGTCCACTTGTCACTGCAAAGACCGTTAGTTTCCGCTTATCTCGCTGAACCGGGCGGCCGATAGAAGATCAGCTACGGGATCTCGTAGACGATGAAATCGTCGGCGATGCCGCGGAGCGAGGCGCGCTGCGGCAGGGGCTTGAGCCCGCTGGTCTCCAGGATCGACGAGGAATGGGGGTGGTCCACGACCGGCTCGGTGGCGAAGATCGAGCGCGACGCGGCGAGCCCCTGCACGCGCGCGGCGATATTCACGGTCTGGCCGAAATAGTCCTGACGGTCGTTGAGCGTGACCGCGAGGCAGGGGCCCTCGTGGATGCCGATTTTTAGCAGCAGGTCGCGGTCGCCGTGCTTGATGCCGCGCATTGCCTCGCGCATGCGCAAGGCCGCCGCGATCGCCCGGTCAGGCGTCGGGAAGGTCGCCATCACCGCATCGCCGATGGTCTTGACCACCGCTCCCGCCTCCGCCGCGACGATCTCGTTGAGCACGCGGAAATGCGACCGCACTAGATCGTAGGCAACGAGATCGCCAACCCGCTCGTACAGCTCGGTCGAGCCTTTCAGGTCGGTGAACAGGAACGTGAGGCTGGTGATCTTCAGGCGCTGATCGACGTCGAGCGTGTCGGTGCGGTAGATGTCGCGGAACGTTTGGTTGGTGAGCAGGCGCTTGGCGGTGAGAAACGGCCGGCGCCTGCCCAGCAGGTCATGGAGCTTGTCGCCCGCGATCCAGACCCCCGGCAGCACGCGGACATCGGTGCGGTTCTCGAGCGAGAGCCTCAAGGGGCCCGGCTGCATCGTCAGGGTCGCGCTCGGCGGGCTCACCTTGTTGAATACGACGGTGAGATTCCGGCGCTCCCGCGTCGGCTCGCCTTTCACGTCGAGGAACTGCGCCGAATGCGTGACCGGCTCGAACACGATCACGAATTGCTGCGGCAATTGCAGCGACAGCGAGGCCCGCTCGCCCGGCGGCAGCTCGATCGAATCCAGCACGATTTCGGCGAGGATATCATCGATCTTCTCCGGCAGGTCGATGCCGGTGCTCCAGAAGATCTGTCGCTGATATTCCCAAATCGTCAGCGTATGTGGATCGTGGGCTGCGATCCGGCGTACGCGCGGGTTCACCGTGAAGGACACCTCGACCATCTCGTCGAGGGTCGGCTCGTAGCCCGCGCCGCACAGCGCGCAGCTGTACTCGTCCTCGCGCACGGTCTTGAGCGAGGTATTTGCGTCGAGCACGCCGCCGCAGCCGGGGCAGAGCACGTTCCAGGACAGGTCGAACAGACCGACCCGCGCCGCATGCAGGAAGGCGGCGATGACCCGTTCTTCGTCGAGCCCGCGTTCGGCGGCGAATGCGAGCACGTTGACGCGGTTGAGCGCCGGGTCCGGGCCGTCGCGCACCAGCGTCTCGATGGCGGCGACCACCTCGGCGTCCGCCGACTGGCGCAGCACCGCGAACAGGGCCTCGGCTTCCCCGAGCTTGACTTGATTCATGGGCCGAGCTTACGCGAAAACGGGGCAGCCGAAAGGGCTTGAAGCGACGCCCACGAACTTGTGTGAAAAGGTTCAACCCTCGGGAATCGTACCCCTTTCGGTTCTGGTCCGTCCAAGTTGGCTGTGACGGAAGGGTGGGAAAGCGATTTGCCGATGCGCACGCGGGTGGGGATCGTTGGCGCGGGACCGGCGGGCTTGATGCTCGCGCATCTGCTCTCCCGCGAAGGGATCGACTCAGTGGTGCTGGAGCGCCGCAGCCGCGAATATATCGAGGGTCGCGTTCGCGCCGGAGTCATCGAGCAATGGGTCGCCGACCTGCTCGTGGAAATCGGCCTCGGCGCGCGCATGCAGCGCGAGGGGCTCGTTCACCGCGGCATCAACATCAGCTTCGGCGGCGCGTTGCATCACTTGGATTTCACCGACCTGATCGGCAAGCACATCACGGTCTACGGCCAGCAGGAGGTGGTCAAGGATCTCATCGCCGCGCGGCTTGCGGGCGGCGGTGAGATCCTGTTCGAAGTCGAGGACGTCGCCGTGTCCGGGTTCGACGGCGATCGGCCGCTGATTCATTTTCGCAAGAACGCCGGAGAAGCGGTCGAGCTTCAATGCGATTTCATCGGCGGCTGCGACGGTTCCCACGGCGTGTGCCGGCCGAGCATTCCGTCCCATGCGCTCGAGAGCTTCGAGCGCGAATACCCATACGGCTGGCTGGGCATCCTGTCGGAATCGCCGCCGCCCTGCGAGGAGCTCATCTACGCCTATCACGAGCGCGGCTTCGGGCTCTACAGCATGCGCTCGCCGACGCTCTCGCGGCTCTATCTGCAATGCGCGGTGGACGAGAATCCCGACCATTGGCCGGACGCGAAAGTCTGGGAAGAGCTGCGCGCGCGGCTCGGCGGTTCGAGCCGGCTCGCCGAGGGCAAGGTGCTGCTCAAAGGCGTGACGCCGATGCGCAGCTTCGTGAGCGAGCCGATGCAGTACGGCAGGCTGTTTCTGGCCGGCGATTCCGCCCACATCGTGCCCGCGACCGGCGCCAAAGGCATGAATCTCGCGATTGCCGACGTGCGGGTGCTCTCCCGCGCGCTCGTGGAATTCTATCGCTCGGGCAAGACCGCCGCGCTCGATGCCTATTCACGGACCTGTCTGCGGCGCGTGTGGAAGGCGCAGCGTTTCTCGTGGTGGATGACGACGCTCTTGCACCAGCCGGTCGACGCCAATGCGTTCGACCGCCGCCGCCAGCTCGCCGAGCTCGACTACCTCACGGGCTCGCAGAACGCGCAGCGGGCGCTCGCGGAAAATTACACCGGCCTCCCGTTCGATTAGGTCGGATCAAGTCGCAAACATTGCGGCAAACTCGGCGTTCTCCCTCTCCCGTTGGGGAGAGGTCTGGGGTGAGGGGATTACGAACGATCGAGATGCCCCAACCCCTCACCCCACCCCTCTCCCTATGGAGAGGGAGCAGGCCGAGCCAGCCTCGCGCCTGTCGTTCATGATGCCCAGCTCGTAGGGTGGTTCGCTCCGCGTTCGCTTCCCTCGACCCAACCTATGCGGTCTGCCGGTGCCGGGTGAAATGCGCATTGCCCAGCCCGGTGCCGACGGTGAGCACGCCCCATTGCGCCACGTCGTGCATCCTGCACGCCTCGCTCAATCCTTGCACGACAGCGTCGTTGTGCATTGTGACGAGCGTATCCTCACCGTCGATGCGCGGCAGCGCTCCAAGAATCCGGTCCGACAAATTGAAATTTTCGCTCTCCCAGTCGCCGGGCAGATTCTGTGCACCGCGCTCGATCGTCCCGTCCGGGCGGATGATGCCCGGGCAGGCGATGCCGATGAACGGTGCCAACCGGAACGACCCTTCCTGCGCGGCCGCAATCAGCCGGCGTAGCATCCCGATCAGCTCCTCGATCGCCTCGTCGCGCCGCGGCTCGTCGTCGGCATGGCGCCAGCGGTCGGATTTCCAGATTTTCCCCGGCGCCGTTTCGGCTTCGAGCTTCACGATTCCGGCACGAATATTGGTGCCGCCGATGTCGACCGCGAGGATTCCATCGAAACGAGACAGCACCGGTTCGGGCGCGAGCTCCACGCTGCCGAGCAGGCCCGCCGCGTCCGGATGGTGACGGATCGGCACGATCTCGATCGGCCTGCCCTCTTGCCGCAGCAGCACGGCAGTGCGGCCGATCGCGAGCTCGCCGATGCGGCCTTCGCGGAAACCGCCGCCGATCACGATCCGCTGGGTGTCGCGCCACGCCGGCAGTTCCAGGAACTGCGCGATTACGTCCGCGAGCGAGCATGAAAAGTCCTCGATCGCGCCGAGCAGCACGCCCGCCGCGAGCGGATTCCCGCGCACCAGGATCGTTTCGAGCTTCTGGCGTTCCTTGTAGAGCTCTTCGGTCGGCATGTCCCGCAGCGGGTCGGCACCGCCAAGCGCCTGCCGCCAGCGGTCGAGCATTGCCTGGAATGCCTTCTTGTTGGCGCGGTCGCCGAAGAAGCCGCCGTCATCCCGAAGCTCGACATTGTAGTCGTCGGCGCGCGCGCAACGCAGCTTACGCGCGCCGTGGGGCAAACTGCGGACCGTGGAGGGCAGGGGATCGGGCGGCAAGGTGCACCGGTTTGGGATGGCGAACGACGGAGCCGGCTCGACGACTCACCACGAACCGGCCGTGAGCGAAAAAAGTTCCGCAGGTGTGGCGTCCGGATCCGGCTGTCATAAATCTGTCATGAGCCGTGCAGCGCAGTTGTTGGCGCGCATCGCCATGGCCCGCGTCCTTCGATGGCGGCCGTCATCCTGAGATGGCCGCGCGCGGCCCTCGAAGGACCCCTCAGGATGAAGCGGGCCACCCAATAATCACGGCGGCTACTGGGTCGCCCGGACAAGCCGGGCGATGACACGCCTTGCGAGCAGAATCACCGTCGAAATTGGACGTTCTTGCCGCGGCGAATTGCGCCGGCGCACGTAATGGCCACCGCCTCACACGTCCAGCAATTCCTCGCCAGCGAATTCCGCGCGCTCCTGGATGAAGGCGAAGCGCGCCTCGGCCTTGGCGCCCATCAGCCGTTCGACGGAATCCGCGGTGTCCTCGCGGTCCTCGGTGAGCAGCACGACGCGCAGCAGCGTGCGCTTGGCCGGATCCATCGTCGTCTCTTTCAATTGGTCCGGCATCATTTCGCCCAAGCCCTTGAAGCGTCCGACCTCGACCTTGGCGTTGGCGTGGAACTCGGCTTTCAGCAGCCGCTCCTTGTCGGCGTCGTCGCGCGCATACACGACCTTGCCGCCGTGGCTCAGCCGATAGAGCGGCGGCACCGCGAGATGGAGATGGCCGTTGTCGATCAGCTTCGGCATCTGCCGGTAGAAGAACGTGATCAGCAGCGAGGCGATATGGGCGCCGTCGACGTCGGCGTCCGTCATGATGATGACTCTGCCGTAGCGCAAATCCTCGTCGCGATAATGCACGCCGGTGCCGCAGCCGAGCGCCTGAACGAGATCGGCGAGCTGCTGGTTCTGCGCGAGCTTGTCGCGACCCGCGGAGGCGACGTTGAGGATCTTTCCGCGCAGCGGCAGCACCGCCTGGCTCGCGCGGTCGCGCGCCTGCTTGGCGCTGCCGCCCGCCGAATCGCCTTCGACGATGAAGAGCTCGGAGCCCTCCGCGGCGGTGTTGGTGCAATCCGCGAGTTTTCCCGGCAGCCGCAGCTTCCGCGCGGCGGTCTTGCGCGCGATCTCTTTTTCCTGGCGCCGCCGGACGCGCTCCTCGGCGCGTTCGATCACCCATTCGAGCAGCTTGTTGGCCTGGTTGGGATTGCCTGCGAGCCAGTGGTCGAACGGATCGCGGATCGCCTGCTCGACGATGCGCGCGGCGTCGGCGCTGGCGAGGCGGTCTTTGGTCTGGCCCTGGAATTCCGGGTCGCGGATGAAGACCGAAAGCATGGCGGCGGCGCCCGCCATCACGTCGTCGGTCGTCACTGAGGCGGCGCGTTTCGCCTGGCCGACGCGCTCGGCATGATCACGCAGGCCTTTGCTGAGCGCCGCGCGCAAGCCGGCTTCGTGCGTGCCGCCTTCCGGGGTCGGAATGGTGTTGCAATAGGAGGAAACGAAGCCATCGGCGTCGGCGACCCACGCGATCGCCCACTCGACCGTGCCGTGGCCGCCCTTGTTCTCGGAGGATCCGGCGAAGACGTCCGCATGCACCAACGTCGTGCCGTGGATGCTGGCGTTGAGAAAATCGGTGAGGCCGCCGGGAAAGTGAAATGTCTCCTCGACCGGAACGCCTTCGACGCCGTGCAGCAGCTCGGGCGCGCACGACCAGCGGATCTCGACGCCGCCGAACAGATACGCCTTGGACCGCGCCATCTTGAAGATGCGCAGCGGCTTGAAGCGGACGCTGGCGCCGAAAATCTGCGGATCGGGCCGGAAGCGGACGCTGGTGCCGCGCCGGTTCGGGGCGCGGCCGACGGTCGTGAGCTTGGTCTTCGGCTTGCCGCGCTCGAAGGCCTGGCGGTAGAGAGTCTGGCCGCGCGCGACCTCGACCTCGAGCCGTTCAGACAGCGCGTTGACGACCGAGACACCGACACCGTGCAGCCCGCCCGACGTGTCGTAAACCCGCGAGTCGAACTTTCCCCCGGCGTGCAGCGTGCACATGATGACTTCGAGCGCGGATTTCTTCGGGAATTTCGGGTGCGGGTCGACCGGAATGCCGCGGCCGTTATCGGTGACGGTGACGAAGCCGTCGGCCTCCATCTTGACTTCGATGAAGGTGGCATGCCCGGCGAGCGCCTCGTCCATCGAATTGTCGATCACCTCGGCAAACAGATGATGCAGCGCCTTCTCGTCGGTGCCGCCGATATACATGCCGGGTCGCCGCCGCACCGGCTCGAGCCCCTCGAGCACCTCGATGTGCTGGGCGGTGTAACCCGACTCGGCTGCGCTCCCCGCCTTGGCCATGGGGCGCCGGCGCGCCGCGCGGCGCGGAGTGGGCTCGGCAAAGTCGAACAGGTCGGTCTTGGCTGGCTTGCTGGCGGTTTTGGCCATGGATCGGGTCGGATTTCTCAGGCGAATCGCTTGGCAACGACTATGCCACGGCAATGGCTGCAGTGTGATGGCGGCATCCGCCGCCAGAACGGGGCTTCGGGCACGGCCGGATCCTGGAGGTCCCAGCGGCGCCGGGCGCGAGAATCCTCAGCCGCTGCGCTGATATAGGCGGCGCCCGTATTCGCCCCAATCCCGGTCTGGAATATGCCGGGATATGGGGTTCTCGATCCCAGGCCCGGAACCGGCCGAGACAACGCCACCCCCCCACCCGGCTCAGCGCTCCGCGCTTCGCCACCCTCCCCACCGCTTCGCGGGGGGAGGGATAGAGTTTTGGCTGCTCGTGTCGCGGAACTCGCCCGATATTCAGCTCGCTTTGTCCGCCTTGCTTGACGCTGCTGCGGGCCGCCGCTATAGCGCGCGGCCATGAGCGAGATGCTGCTCTGCGCATCGATCCGTCGCCGCCGCCGCAACACGGCTGCGGCGTGATCGCTCTCGCCGCGCCGCCGGAACTCCCGCGGCGCTGATTGCTCTTCAAAAAGATCCGCGGTGGGCTTCTGCGGCGCGCGTAGTCGGCAGAAAATGCCGGCCGCCTCGGCGGGCGGCCGGGCGAACGAAGGACGCAAGCCATGGCCAGGAAGGCGCGGATCGGGGTGCTCGGCGCCTCGGGCTATACCGGCGCGGAGCTCTTGCGGCTGCTCCTGCCGCATCCGCGGATCGAGATTGCGCTGCTTACCGCCGACCGCAAGGCCGGACAGGAAATCGGCGCGGTATTTCCGCAGTTCGCCCATTGCGCCTTGCCGAAACTCGTCGCGATCGACGCGGTCGACTGGGCGGCCGCCTCCCTCGATCTCGCGTTCTGCGGGTTGCCGCATGCGACCACCCAGAAGGTGATCCAGGCGCTGCTTGCGGCGGCGCCGCAAACCAAGGTCGCCGATCTTTCCGCCGATTTTCGGCTCGCGGATCCGGCCGCCTACGCGCGCTGGTACGGCCACGAGCATTTCGCTCCCGAGCTGCAGCGCGAGGCGGTCTATGGCCTCGTCGAAATCTACCGGCGCGAGATCCGTAAAGCGCGCCTAGTAGCGGTCCCGGGCTGCTATCCCACCTGCGCCCAGCTGCCGCTGATCCCGCTCCTCGAAGCAAAGGCGATCGAGCTCGACGAAATCGTGATCGACGCCAAGTCGGGCGTGACCGGCGCAGGGCGGTCCGTCAAAGAGGAGATGCTGTTCTCGGAGGTGGCCGAAGGCATCCACGCCTATGCGGTGGGCGGCCATCGCCACACGGCCGAGTTCGACCAGGAATTCTCCAAAGCCGCAGGGCGCGCGGTGACCGTCACCTTCACGCCGCATCTCATGCCGATGAACCGCGGCCTCTTGTCCACGATCTACGTGCGCGGCCGGCGCGGCCGCCGCGCCGAGGATTTCCACGACATCCTCGCCAGGACCTATGCGAAGGAGCCGTTCGTGCGCGTGCTGCCGTTCGGCGAAACCCCGCAGACGCGGCACGTGCGCGGCTCCAACCTGACCGCGATCGGCGTCGCCAAGGACCGCATCGCCGGCCGCGCCATCGTCGTTGCGGCGCTCGACAATCTCACCAAGGGCGCCTCCGGCCAGGCAGTGCAGGCCATGAACCTGATGCTCGGTTTCCCGGAGACGCTCGGCCTCGAACAGCCGGCGCTGTTTCCCTGATGCCGGGCAAGATCTCTTGAATTGATTGAACTCCTCGCCATGTGGTGCAATGCATCCGGCTTGTGCAACGGCAAGCGCACCATCCGAGAGTTCGCGTTTTGCTGAGGGAATTCGCCGAGAGGCTGCGGCGGACGGCCGGGTTGCGCGCCATCCCGGCTGTCGCGGGCATGGACGTATCGGAATGGCTGCGAGGATCGGGATCGCGCTCGGCTGCCCTGCGGGTGGGGGCCGCGGTCGTCGTCGCGCTCCTCGCTGCCGGCGCGCTGTTCGCCGCAACCAGCTTGCCGTCCTGGTCGCTGCTCGCGCTGCCGCAGGGCCGCATCTTGCCGCCGACGGATGATCGGAGCTTCGGCTGGATCGAGCGGGCGATCGGCCAGTGCGAGCGGGAAGCCGCGCGCACTCCCTACACTTTATATTTCCTGGTGATCCCCGTCGTGCCGACCGATGGCGATGCGAAAGCCTGGATCCCGAAATCGAACGGCACGATCGGAACTTCGGTGCTGCTGCTCGGCTCGCAGGATACGCTCGAGGGGCTCAGGGCCGGTTCGCTTCGGCTCGACAGGCGCGCCTACCGGTTTTCGATTCTCGACCCGGCCACGAGCCATGCGTACGACTGGCGGCTGGCGCTCGGCGTGCACAAATTCGCCATTCGCGACGCGAGCACCATTGCCGCCTTCAAGCCCGGCTTCGATTTCCGCTCCCGCGGCGGGGTGACGTGGGCCGACGGCGCGATCCCGCGCGAAGCCGGCACTTGCTATTGGACCGGAACCCTGGCGCGCAGCTGAGCCGCTTGCACGCTCGATGGGAAGCCGACCTCGCAGTCAATCCCGCGTCTTCACGTAGCTGCCAGGCGCGTCCTCGATCGGCTTGAACTTACCGCCGCCGGGCTCGCGCGCCGGCACCTCCGCTGGGTCCTGAGCCTTGAGCCATTGCGCCCAGTCGGGCCACCATGAGCCCGGCCGCTGCTCCGCCTTGGCGATCCAGTTCTCGAGGTTGCCGACCGCCGGCCCGTCGCTCCAATAGAAATATTTCACCGGGTCGGGCGGATTGACGACGCCGGCGATGTGGCCGGATCCGGCGAGCACGAACTTGACGTCGCCGCCGAAGAATTTCGACCCGAGAAACACGGATTTCGCCGGCGCGATGTGATCCTCGCGCGTCGCCAAATTGTAGATCGGAATGGTGATCTTGCCGAGATCGAGCGCCTCGCCGCTGATCACCATGTCCCCCTTGCTCAGCTTGTTGTCCAGATAGCAGCTGCGCAAATAGAACGAATGGTTGGCCGCGGGCATCCGCGTCGCGTCGGAATTCCAGTACAAGAGGTCGAACGGGAAGGGCGCCTTGCCCCTGAGATAATTGTTGACCACATAGGGCCAGATCAGGTCGTTCGAGCGCAGCATGTTGAACGCCATCGCCATCTTCTGGCCTTCGAGATAGCCGGTCTCCTCCATCTGGCGTTCGAGCGTGCGCAGCTGGTCCTCGTCGATGAACACCAGGAGATCGCCCGCATAGGTGAAATCCACCTGGGCGGCGAACATCGTCGCGGAGAGCACGCGCTCGTCGCGCTTGGCCGCCATGTAGGCGAGCGCGACGGAGAGCAGCGTGCCGCCGACGCAATAGCCGATGGTGTGGATCTTGTCCTCGCCCGTCAGCTTGGTGACTACTTCGAGGGCCTCGAGCGGACCCTTGCGCATGTAGTCCTCGAAGGTGTTCTTGGCGAGTTTCTTGTCCGGATTGACCCAGGAGATCATGAACACCGTGATCCCCTGCGCGACCGCCCATTTCACGAAGGATTTCTCGGGCGTAAGGTCGAGGATGTAGTATTTGTTGATCCACGGCGGCACGATCAGCACCGGCCGCTTGAGCACGGTCTCGGTCGTCGGGGAATACTGGATCAGCTGCATCAGCTCGTTCTGGTAGATGACCTTGCCGGGCGTGACCGCGAGATTGCGGCCGACCTCGAACATCGAGGAATCCGACTGGCGGATCTTCAGATGCCCGCCGCCCGCCTCGATGTCCTCGGCCAGCATCTGCATGCCGCGCACGAGATTTTCCGCATTCGATGAGAACGTCTCGCGCAACAGCTCCGGATTGGTCAGCACGAAATTCGACGGCGAGAGCGCGTTGCCGATCTGCCTGACGTAGAACTCCGCCTTCTGGCGCGTGTGCGGATCGAGCCCTTCTGCGTTCTCGACCATGCGCTGCGCCCAGTCGGTGCCGAGCAGATAGGCCTGCTTGAGGAAATCGAAGAACTGGTTCGAGCTCCACTCCGGATCGGCGAAGCGGCGGTCCTTGGGATCGGCCTGCGCGACCGGCTCGGAAGGCTCGCCGGTCATGCGCCGCATCGCGGAAGCCCACAGGTCGAGATAGGTGCGGCCGATGCTGGTCTGCAGCTCGAGCGCGCGCTGCGGGTCGCGCAGCCAGTATTCGGCCACCTGGCCGAGCGTCTTTACGATTTCGACGACCTGCGTGCCTTCCCCTTTGACCTGGCCTTCCTCGCGCGGCTTGAGATACGCGGCGAACGCCTTGCCGCTCTCCTCGATCAGGCGGGCGACGTTGCCGGCCAGTTGCTCGACATTGACCACAGGGACCGGCGATCCCGGCGGCGTTCGGCGGGTCTCGGCCCCCTTGGGAGTCCCGGCGGGAGATGCCGTGGCGCCGGGCTGCGACTTGGTGGTTCCAGCCACGACGTCGGCGGCCTGCGCGAACGCGCTCGCGCGGTCCTCCTCTCCGGCCTTCGCGCGCACCGGTTTGCGGGCGCGGCCCGTCGGGTTCGGCGCGCTGGTCTTGGGCTTGGCTGATCTATCGTCCATGGGATGCCGCTCGCCTCGCGGACCGGGGTCCACGGTTTCGACATATTACAGACATACCCCGCTGCCATCCATCCCGCAGATTTCACGCGGGGGCTCAAAACGCGCTAGGGCGCACGCATGGCGTCGAACCCGCAGTGCCGCCGCCGGGCGCACGCCTGCCGTGCCGGAACCATCCTGGTATTCGCGCTCGCCGGCGGGCTTTGCGCGTGCTCCTCCTTGGGCGATAACCTCCCTGCGCCGCTCGGGTTGCCGCAAGGCGCGCCGGAACGGCCGGCGGTGCAACCCGAGTTCTTGCCGGTACATGACCTGCCGCCGGCGCGGGACACGAAGCCGCTCACGGAGGCGGAGCGCAAGAAGCTCGAGGCGGATCTGAAGGAAGTCCGCGAGCATCAGGAGCGAACGGCCGGCAAGACTCCGTTAAAGCGACCGGCGGAAAAATCGGCAACGGAGGGGCGCAGTTCCGGCAAATCGCCCGATTGAACGCACCGCCGCGCGCGCGTAAAGCGTGATCGACCAGGAGACGCCGGGCCGCCCGATGCGCCTGCGACAGCCGGGGAGTGACGAAGGCATGCAAGAGTTTTTTCGCATCCGGCGCCTGCCGCCCTACGTGTTCGAGCAGGTGAACCGCGCCAAGGCCATGGCGCGCAACGCCGGCGCGGACATCATCGATCTCGGCATGGGCAATCCCGATCTCCCGGCCCCGCTCCATGTGGTCGAGAAGCTCAGGGAGACCGTCGGCAAGCCGCGCACGGACCGGTATTCCGCCTCCCGCGGCATTCCCGGCTTGCGCCGTGCCCAGGCCGCCTATTACGCCCGCCGGTTCAGCGTGAAGCTCGACCCCGAGCGGGAAATCGTGGCGACGCTCGGCTCCAAGGAGGGATTCGCCAATGTCGCGCAGGCGATCATCGCGCCGGGCGACGTGGTGCTCGTCCCCAATCCGAGCTATCCGATCCACCAGTTCGGGTTTCTCATGGCCGGCGGGGTCATTCGCTCGGTGCCGTCCGAGCCGACACCGTCCTTTTTCGAAGCGCTCGAACGCGCGGTCGTCCATTCGATCCCGAAACCGATCGCGGTCGTGGTGTGCTATCCGGCCAATCCCACCGCCTATGTGGCGGACCTCGATTTCTACCGGGATCTCGTCGCGTTCGCGCGCAAGCACGGCCTCTTCATTCTGTCGGACCTCGCCTACGCCGAAGTGTATTTCGACGACGATCCGCCGCCTTCGGTGCTGCAGGTGCCGGGCGCGATCGAGGTCACGGTCGAGTTCACCTCGCTGTCGAAGACCTATTCGATGCCGGGCTGGCGCATGGGCTTTGCGGTCGGCAACGAGCGCATCATCTCGGCGCTCGCGCGGGTGAAATCCTATCTCGACTACGGCGCATTCACCCCGGTGCAGGTTGCCGCAACGGCGGCGCTCAACGGTCCGAACGAGTGCATCCACGAGATGCGTGCGACCTATAAGCGCCGGCGCGACGTGCTGGTGGAATCCTTCGAGCGCGCAGGCTGGCCGATTCCGGCGCCGCGCGCCTCGATGTTCGCCTGGGCGCCGATCCCCGAAGCGTTCCGGCCACTTGGAAGTCTCGAGTTCTCGACGCTATTGGTCGAAAAGGCGGAGCTTGCGGTATCGCCCGGCATCGCCTTCGGGGAGCACGGCGAGGGTTTCGTCCGCATCGCGCTCGTCGAGAACGAGCAGCGCATCCGTCAGGCGGCCCGCAATGTCCGCCGTTTCCTTGAAACCGGCGTCGAAAAATTGCACAACGTCGTTCCCCTCGCGACGCGGCGCTGACGCCCGCGCTTCCTCCCCGAGACGAACCGATGGTTGCGCCGCTGAAAGTCGGTCTTGCCGGGCTCGGCACGGTCGGCGCCTCCGTGGTGCGGATGATCGAGCGCCAGCGCGAAGCCCTGGAGGCGCGCTGCGGCCGGCCGATCGAGGTCGTCGCGGTGACGGCGCGCTCGCGCGAGAAGCCGAGGGGCGTCGATCTCGGCCGGTTCCGCTGGGCGGCCGATCCGGTCGCGCTCGCACGTGACCCCGCAATCGACGTGTTCGTGGAGGTGATCGGCGGCGAGAGCGGTCCGGCCAAGCACGCGGTCGAAGCGGCGCTCTCCGCCGGCAAATCGGTTGTTACCGCCAACAAGGCGCTGCTCGCGCGCCACGGCATCGCACTTGCCGAGCTCGCGGAGCAACGTCACGTCGCGTTGAATTTCGAGGCAGCGGTTGCCGGCGGCATTCCCATCGTCAAGACCCTGCGCGAGGGGCTCGTCGGCAATTCGCTGGCGCGCATCTACGGCATCCTCAACGGCACCTGCAATTACATCCTCACCCGCATGGAGCACGAGAATCTGCCGTTCGCGCGCTGCCTCGAAGAGGCACAGCAGCTCGGCTACGCCGAGGCGGATCCGACCTTCGACATCGAAGGTCACGACACTGCGCAAAAGCTAGCGATACTCGCCAGCATCGCGTTCGGCACGCGCGTCGATCCCGCCGTGGTGTACGTCGAAGGCATTGCGTCGATCACGCCCGAGGACCTGCGCGCCGCCGCCGATCTCGGCTATCGCATCAAGCTCCTGGGCGTCGCGGTCAGGACGGAGAACGGCATCGAGCAGCGCGTGCATCCGACCATGGTGCCGAAGGGCTCGGCCATCGCTCAGGTGATGGGGGTGACAAACGCGGTCACGGTCGATGCCGACGCGGTACGCGAGATCACGTTGGTGGGGCCCGGTGCCGGCGGCGAGGCGACAGCCTCGGCGGTGGTCTCCGACATCGCCGACATCGCCCGTGGCGTGCGCACGGCGCCGTTCGGGCGGCCCTCGGCGCGGCTCGCCTCCGTCGAGAAGGCCCCGATGCAGCGCCACGAGGGCGGCTATTACATTCGCCTGCTCGCGGTCGACAAGCCGGGAACCGCTGCCCGTATTGCCACCTGCTTTGCCGAGGAGAGCATCTCGCTCGAATCGATCATGCAGCGGCATTTCGGGCCGCGGCCGCTCGGCGGCGAGGATCCGAGCACGGCCCGGCCGGTCCCGGTCATCCTCATCACCTATGCGACGACTGAGGATGCGGTGCGCCGGGCGCTCGCGAAGGTCGAAGCCGAACGGGTCATCGAGGGCAAGCCGCAATTGATCCGTATCGAAAAGACGTGACAATCGGAGAATCGCAGCGCTCGGCCCACCCGGCCCCGGGACGAAAGCGTTGCACCCGAGCGGCGGCCGCGGGGAGGAACGATGGCATCGATCGAGGTAGAGCCGCATCAGCAGCTGGCCCGCATCCTGTCGCTCGAGATCGGACGAGTCACCGAGCGCGCCGCAGTCTCGGCGGCGCGGCTGCGGGGGAGGGGGAACGAAATGGCGGCCGACCAGGCGGCGGTCGATGCGATGCGGCGCGAGCTCAACAAGCTTCCGATCCGCGGCACCGTCGTCATCGGGGAGGGCGAGCGCGACGAGACGCCGATGCTGTTCATCGGCGAGGTGGTCGGGCTCAAGACCGGCGCCCGGGTCGACATCGCGGTCGATCCGCTCGACGGCACGACGCTTTGCGCCAAGAGCCTGCCGGGCGCGATCGCCACCATGGCGATGGCGGAACCCGGCACGCTGCTCAATGCGCCCGACGTCTATATGGACAAGATCGCGGTCGGCCCCGGTTATCCACGCGGCGTCGTCGACCTCGATGCCTCGCCCGAAGAGAACATCATGGCGCTTGCGCGGGCAAAGGGAGTGCCGCCGTCCGGCATCACGGCGCTCGTGCTGGACCGTCCACGCCACGCCGACCTGATCGCGGCATTGCGCAAGGTCGGTGCGGCGGTGCGGTTGTTCACCGACGGGGACACCGCCGGTGTCATCCACACCGCCGATCCCGAGGGCACTGGAATCGACATTTATCTCGGCAGCGGCGGGGCGCCGGAAGGCGTGCTCGCCGCCGCGGCAATGCGCTGCGTCGGCGGTCAGATGCAGGGCCGGCTCGTGCTCGACACCGAGCAGAAGCGCGAGCGTGCCGCCAAGATGGGCATCCGGGACCCGCGCAAGAAATACGGGATCGAGGACATGGTCCGGGGCGATTGCCTGTTCGCCGCGACGGGGGTCACCGACGGGCCCCTGTTGCGTGGGGTGAAGTTCCGCAAGGCGATGATCGAGACCGAGACCGTGGTGATGCGATCGGTGACCGGCACCGTGCGTTGGATCCGCGCCGAGCACCGCAACCTCGACAAATTCCACCTGGATTGAGCGACCGGACTGCGTCTGGGGACAACCCCGCCGCGTACGCATCCCTCCCCCGCTTTGCTGGGGAGGGATGGGGAGCGGGCCCGTCCCGGCTTGCTCGCCGCGATGCGGCTCGCAGACCTTCCCCGGCAAACGGGAGGTTATGAAGTGTGCTGCGCCGCTGCGAATTTCCTCTACTCTTCCATGCCCGATTCGCAGCTAAGCCTGCGCGCAGAGGGATCACATGCTCGCGTCACGCCGGTTGTTTCTCGATGTGGAGCGCTCGGCAACCGGCCGCGCCTGGCGCGACCGGCTCGACGAGCGCGCCTCGGCCGGCGCGCTTTCGATCGTGCAGCGCCACGGCGTGCCCGAGCTGTTGGCGCGGATCGTCGCCGGACGGGGCGTCGAGTGCGAGAAATTCGCGGCGTTTCTCGATCCCACGGTCAAGCGTCTCATGCCCGATCCCGATACGGTCAGCGACATGGCGCCGGCGTCGCAGCGTCTTGCGGATGCGATCGAGCGCGGCGAGCCGGTCGCGATCTTCGGCGATTATGACGTGGACGGCGCAACCTCGACCGCGGTGCTGGCCCGCTTCCTGCGCCACGGCGGGGTCGACCCGCTGATCCACATTCCCGACCGCATCTTCGAAGGCTACGGACCCAACGTCGAGGCGGTGCGCGCGCTCGCCCAGCGCGGCGCAACCCTGCTGGTCACCGTGGATTGCGGCACGACCAGCATCGCGCCCATCGAGGAGGCGCGCCGGCTCGGTCTCGACGTCATCGTGATCGACCACCACCAGGCGGACGAACATTTGCCGCCGGCGCTCGTCGTCAATCCGAACCGGCTCGATGACCTGTCGTGCCTGGGTCACCTGGCCGCAGCCGGTCTCGCGTTTCTCATGGTCGTCGCCGTCAATCGCGCATTGCGCCGGCGCGGCTTCTGGGGCGAGTCACGGCCGGAGCCGGACCTTTTGTCCCTTCTGGACTTCGTCGCGCTCGGCACCGTGGCGGACGTCGCCCGGCTCGAGGGTCTCAATCGCGCCTTCGTGGCAAAAGGCCTGTTGGCCATGCGCCGCCGCGAACGGCCGGGGCTCACTGCCTTGATGGATGTGGCGCGGCTTGCCGGCCCGCCGGAGCCCTGGCACCTCGGCTTTTTATTGGGGCCGCGCATCAATGCCGGCGGCCGCATTGGCAGAGCCGATCTGGGCACGCAGCTGCTGCTGGAGGAAGACCCGACCCGCGCGGCGGCGCTCGCCGCCGAACTCGACCGCCTCAACACGGAGCGGCAGCTCGTCGAGCAAGCGACGTTGGAGCAAGCCGGGGCGGAAGCGCAGGCGGCGCTCGGCGCCGGCCACAACGCCGCGGTGATCGTCACGGCCGCGGAGGGCTGGCATCCGGGCGTGCTCGGCCTCGTTGCCGCACGGCTGAAGGAAAAATTCGGCCGTCCCGCATTCGCTATCGCGTTCGATCCAGCCGGGATCGGCACCGGCTCGGGGCGCTCGATCGCCGGCGTCGATCTCGGTCGCGCGGTGCGCCGAGCCATCGCCGAAGGGGTCCTGGTCAAGGGCGGCGGCCATGCCATGGCGGCCGGCGTTACGCTCGAACGCGCGCGGCTCGCCGCGTTCCGGGCACATCTCGAGACCGAGCTCGGCGCCGCGGTCGAGGCGGCGCGGCGCGACGATGCGCTGCTCATCGATGGCGCGCTCACGGCAGCCGCGGCGCGCGCCGAGCTCTGCGAGACGCTCTCGCGTGCCGGCCCGTTCGGCGCCGGGAATCCGGAGCCGGTGTTCGCGCTCCCCGCGCACGTTCTCGTGCATGCCGAGGAGGTGGGGCACGGCCATGTTCGCGCGCGGCTCAAGTCCGGGGACGGCGCGAGCGTGGCGGCGATCGCATTCCGGGCGGCGCGCGAGCCGCTCGGCCGGGCCCTTATCGAGAACCGCGGCCGCACGCTCCATGCGGCCGGCGGCCTCGTAGTCGACCGCTGGCAGGGTGACAATCAGGCCCAATTGCGCATCGTCGACGTTGCGCTGGACGTCTCGCGTCCGCTCTAGCCCGTCACGCAGCTTGACTGTTCCGGTTCGGCGCGTGCAATGAGGCCCGGCAGGCCCCGGGAGCGATCGCATACGGGTCGCACAATTCGAACCGCATCCGGATTGCGCATGGCTGCGCGATGCTCCATCCGGGCAAAAACTACCGCACAGGAAGGAGATGCCATGCAGGGCAACGTGCTGGTCGCGCAAGGCGGCGGCCCGACCGCAGTGATCAATCAATCGCTGGTCGGCGTGGTGTCCGAGGCGCGGAAGTTCCCCGCCGTCAAGGAGATCTATGGCGCGGTTCACGGCGTCCGCGGCATCGTCGACGAGAACCTGGTCAATCTGACGCGCGAGACGGCGCAGAATCTGGAAATGGTGGGGCTGACGCCGTCCGCGGCGCTGGGATCGACCCGCGACAAGCCCGACCATGCCTATTGCAAGGAAATTTTTCGCGTGCTGCAGGCCCACGATGTCGGCTGCTTTTTCTACATCGGCGGCAACGACAGCGCCGACACCGTGCGCATCGTTTCCGAGGAGGCGCAGAAGGCGCGGTATGGCCTGCGTTGCGTGCACATACCGAAGACCATCGACAACGACCTGGTGGGCTCCGATCACGTGCCCGGATATCCCTCGGCGGCCCGGTTCGTGACACAAGCGTTCATGGGACTGAACCTCGACAACCGCTCCTTGCCAGGCGTCTATGTCGCGGTGGTGATGGGTCGGCATGCCGGGTTCCTGACCGCAGCCTCGGCGCTCGCGAAGTCGTTCCCGGACGATGGTCCGCATCTCATCTACCTTCCGGAACGCAACTTCTCCGTCGACAAGTTCCTGTCCGACGTGAAGCGCAACGTCGAGCGGCACGGCCGTTGCGTCGTCGCGGTCTCGGAAGGCATCCACGACGCGCAGGGCACGCCGATCACCGTGTCGCTCGCCAAGCAGGTCGAGCGCGACGCGCACGGCAACGTGCAGCTTTCGGGCACGGGGCTGCTCGCGGATTCGCTCACCGAGGCGGTCAAGTCCAAGCTCGGCATCAAGCGGGTGCGCGGCGACACCTTCGGGTATCTGCAGCGCTCGTTCTTCGGCTGCGTCTCGGACGTGGATCGCAGCGAAGCGCGCGAGGTCGGAGAAAAGGCCGTGCATTACGCGATGGCCGACGCTCAGGACGGCTCGGTCAGCATCGAGCGCACCGGCTGCTACGCGGTGGATTACCGCCTCACGGATCTCGCGACCGTCGCCGGCAAGACCAAGACAATGCCGGACGCCTTCATCGCCGAGGACGGCGCCGGGGTGACGGAGGCGTTCCACGCCTATCTGCGGCCGCTGCTCGGCTCCGACATGCCGCAGGCGCACCGGCTGCGTCTCAACCCGGTCGAGAAGATATTGAAGAAGAATTGAACGCCGTGTGCCGTGACTAGCGTTCTTGGCTGGGGGGCTGCGGCTGGTTGCCTACTTTGGTCGGTGATGATACACGGTTGCAGGAACGGGGTGATCTTTGATGCAGACGATCCGCCCTCGGGCCATTAGGAGGCATCTTCGTTTTGCCAGCTGCGCTGCCCGTCCTGTCCGACCACTACGCGAGCGATTCATCCTGCAGTTGGAAGCGGATTTCTCCGGCTCGATGACTTCCGAAGGCTGATCGACGAGAATCCGTCGCTGGCGGCAATCGAGCTGTCGAATTTCGGCGAGATTTTTCTCAATCCGCAGCTCCTGCAAATTTTTGAAAACTGCGCAGGATGACCTGCTCGATCGATGGTGCAAGCCAGAACACGTATAGCCGTATCGGGTACGGGGAAACTTCGACACCTCATCGGCAACATCAGGAAGATAAATTACTTCAAACGGCTATACCGCTCGGAGTTTCCACGCCTGCGCTGGCAATTCATTGTCTTCGGTTACAACGAACACGAACTGCAGGCAGCGCGGCGGATGGCGGAAGAGCTTGACATGAAATTGTTCGCCAAGCTGACGTGGGACGACGATTTTTCGCCAATTCACGATAAGGAGACAGTGCGCCGCGAAACGAAAACGGGAGCTGCGACTGGCCTGGAATTCAAGGAACGTTATGGCTATGACTACATGCAACACATTTGCAATCAGCTCTGGGACAACCCACAAATAAACTCTGACGGGAAGGTGCTGGGCTGTTGTCGCAATTTTTGGGGTGATTTCGGCGGCAATGCGTTCACCGATGGACTAATTCCCAGCCTCAATAATGAAAAGATCAGGTATGCTCGGAAGATGCTGCGCGGCGAAATGCCTGCACGGGAGGACATTCCATGCACCACCTGCGAGATTTACCTTCACATGTGCGCAAACAACAGATGGATCAAACGTGAGAACCTGGGCAGCGCCGTTACTTTGACCGCAGAGGTGGCTCGGTCGCAACGGTGACGATACGAGAGTTCCGGGTGCTGAGCGGCGAAACGGACTTTGTCCGTGCGGCTCGGGCAAGAGATACAAGCATTGCCACGGACGATTCGGGGATACCGCTTCGAACGTGAATTTTGTTTGAGGCGGGGATGCAGCACTTAGCGACCGAGCTTCGCGCCCGTTTGGATCAGCTGTCATGAATGGGTTCGACATGCCGTAGCCGCAGCGGCTTCGGATCAACCGGGTCGAGACCAACTGAGAAAGAAGAACGGCGGATGCCGTAGCCCGGAATGAGCGAAGCCTGACCAGGGTCCCGCGGGCGTTCCGCTGCTATCCGGCTACGATCTCACGATCCCTGCCGCAGGCGCGCGAGGACCTTGAGCCCCGGATAGCCGTCGGCGGGCAGCAAGCCGGCCTTGCGCTGAAATGCCTGGACCGCGACCATCGTGTCATGGCCGATCCGGCCGTCCGTGCCGCCGGTGTCGAAGCCGAGCGCGGTCAGCCGACGCTGGATCTCCTGCAATTCCTCGAGCGTCAGCACGCGCTCCCCGCCCGGAAATTTCTGCACGAACTCGCCCTTGCCGCGAATGCGGTCGGCAAGGTGCGCGATCGCGAGCGTGTAATTGTTGGACGGATTGTAGGAACGGATCGCGGCAAAGTTCTGGGTGATCAGGAATGCCGGCCCGCCCGGCACCGGTACCCAGGCTTTCGCCCGTTCGCTCGGCCGCGGGAAAGCGCTGCCGTCGGCCGGCACGGCGCCCGCCTTCTGCCATTGCGCGATGCTGCGGTTGCCCATGCGCGCCGCGGCGGCCGCGGACAGCGAGCCGAGCCGCACTTCATAGCCCCAGCCTTCGGCCCTGCGATAATGGCCGCGCTGGGCAAGATAGCGCGCCGTGCCGGCGAGGGCATCGTCGGGCTTGCCGTACGGCGAGATACGGCCGTCATGGTCGTAGTCGACGCCCATGTGCAGCCACACCTCCGGCATCCATTGGGTATGTCCCATGGCGCCGGCCCAGGAGCCGATCATCTCCTCGGGATTGGCCCAGCCGCGCTCGACGATCACCAGCGCGTTGGCGAGTTCCTGCTCCCAGTACGAGCGCCGCCGCGGGTCGCCCCAAGCGAGCGTCGCCAGGGCGGGAACGATGGGGCGCATCAGCTTGGGATTGACCACGACGTCGCCGAATGCGCTTTCCATGCCCCACAGGCCGAGCATGATGTAGGGATCGATGCCGTAATCGCGTTCGATGCGCGCCAGGAGCTCGCTATATTCGCGGGCGCGCTCCTTACCGGTGCGCACGCGCCAATCCGAGACGCGGCGGTTGAGATATTGCCACAATTCCTCCTGGAACTCGGGCTGCGCGCGGTCGAGCGCGAACACCGCCATGTCGGGTTTCACGTTGGCCATGACGCGGGTGTAAGTCGCGTCCGTGACGCCGCGCGCCCGTGCCCGCGCGCGGAACGCTTCGACCCAACGCGGAAACGGCATCTTGGGGGCTTGCGCGAGCGCGGGATGCATGCCGGCGAATGCCGTCGTCGCCGCGAACGCGGTAGCGATGAAATGACGGCGCGAGAAATCACTCGGCATCAGTCGTTTTGCCGGTCCCGAGAGGCATACTCCTTCCCTCCCCTAAAAGGGGGAGGGGCAGGGAGGGGGTCGCGCCTCGGAGCGAGTCGACCACGCGAACGATCTCGGTCCACACACCCTCCAGATTTTCGATCACTTCGTGGGGCGCTGCCTCTCGCCATCTCTGGCCCCAACCGGCCGCCGAGGTCAATCCTTGGCACGCTCGACATAGCTGCCGTCGGCAGTCATCACCACGATGCGGGTGCCGGCGGTGATGTGCGGCGGCACCATCGTACGCACCCCGTTCGACAGCACCGCTGGCTTGTAGGAGGAGGAGGCGGTCTGCCCTCGCACGGTCGGCTCGGTCTCCACCACTTCGAGCACGGCGCGCTGCGGCAGCTCGATCGCAACCGGCACCCCCTCGTGCACGCTGAGCATCACCTTAATGCCTTCGGCGAGGTAGGCGAGCTGACCGCCGATGATGCCCTCGGGCACCGTCACCTGATCATAGGTCTCCGAGTTCATGAAATGATAGCCGTCCGCGTCGCGGTAGAGGAATTGGTACTCGCGGTCCTCGACATAAGCGCGCTCCACCTGCTCGGTGGTGCGATAACGCTCCGACACCTTCACCCCGTCGCTGATGCGGCGCATGTCGAGCTGCGTGACCGGCGTGCCCTTGCCGGGATGGATGTTCTCCGCGCTCAATATGACGTAGAGCTTGCCGCCGATGTCGACCATGTTGCCCTTGCGGAGCGAGCTGGCAATGACCTTCACGGGCGCTGCTTCCTCATGGCAATACTCGGGCCCCGGGGAGACCGGTTCCGGCGCGCACCATAGCGATCCGCTGCGCGAGTTCCAGCGATTTCCGCGCCGGCCGCAGGCGGCCTGAGCGAACCGATGCCCGTCAGGTCGTCGTTTTGGGAGCCCGGTCTCCACGCCGATCGCCGGCCGCTGCTGCTCGCGCGCGGGCGCATCGCGGCAGCGGTGCGCGGCTTTTTCGCGGCGAAAGATTTCGTGGAAGTCGAAACCGCCGTGCTGCAAATCTCGCCGGGCAACGAGGCGCATCTGCACGCGTTTGCGACCGAGCTCATGGCGCCGGATGGAAGCCGGCTGCCGCGCTTTCTGCGGACCTCGCCCGAGTTCGCCGGTAAGAAGCTCTTGGCCGCGGGCGAGCCGCGGATCTACGAATTCGCGCGCGCGTTCCGCAACCGCGAACGCGGCGCGCTGCATCACCCGGAATTCACGCTGCTCGAATGGTACCGGGCGCACGAGCCGTATTCGGTACTGATGGAAGACTGCACCGCGCTGCTCGGCATCGCAGCGGAAGCCGCCGGCACGAAACGTCTCACCTTCCGCGACCGCATTGCCACCCCGTTCGCGGAGCCGGAGCGCATCACCGTGGCCGAAGCCTTCGAACGCTTCGCCAGGATCGATCTCCTGGCGACGATGTCAGCCTACGACGGCGACCGCGATGCGCTGGCGGCCGCCGCGCGCGCCGTGCAGGTGCGCGTCGCCGCCGACGACAGCTGGGCCGACCTCTTCAGCCGCGTGCTGGTCGAGAAGGTCGAGCCCAATCTCGGCGTCGGACGCCCGACGATTCTCCACGAGTATCCGCTGGCGCAATCTGCCTGGGCGCGGGCGAGCCCAGCTGATTCGCGCGTTGCCGAACGGTTCGAGCTTTACGCCTGCGGGGTCGAGCTCGCCAATGCGTTCGGCGAGCTGACGGATCCCGCCGAGCAGCGGCGCCGTTTCGAAGCCGAGATGGCGATCAAGGAGCGGCTCTATGGTGAGCGCTACCCCATCGACGAGGATTTTTTGGCCGCGCTCGGGCAAATGCCGCAGGTCTCGGGCATTGCGCTCGGCTTCGACCGCCTGGTGATGCTCTTGACCGGCGCTGCGGACATCGAGCAGGTGCTGTGGACGCCGCTCGCGTAGAAGCCGCAGCACACCGGAGTGCTCCGCATGAGATCGCATCCCCTTCGCAAGCCCGCTGCTCTCGTCGACGCCGCTCTGGTGCCGCCCGAGCGGGTCGCCGAGCTCGACCAGGTGGCCGCACGCTATCCGATCGCGATCACCCCCACGCTCGTGGGCCTGATCGATCGGGGCGACGCGGACGATCCCGTGGCGCGGCAATTCGTCCCGGACGCGGCGGAGCTCGACCGCGGCGAGGGCGAGTCTCAGGATCCGATCGGCGACGACGCGCATGCGCCGGTCGAGGGCATCGTGCACCGCTATCCGGACCGGGTGCTGCTGAAGCTCACGGATGTCTGCGCGGCGTACTGCCGGTTCTGCTTTCGGCGCGAAACGGTCGGCAAGGGCGCGGGCCCTTTGGGACCCGAAGCACTCGCCAATGCGCTCGATTACATCCGATCGCATCCGCGGATCTGGGAAGTGATTCTCTCCGGCGGCGATCCGCTCGTGCTCTCGGCGCGCCGGCTCGCCGCGGTCGCGGCCGAGCTTGCGGCAATCGAGCACGTGAAGGTCTTGCGCGTGCATACCCGGGTGCCGATCGCAGCGCCCTCGCGCATTACCCCGACGCTGGTGCGCGCGCTCAAGGCGAGCGGCAAGGCACTCTACGTCGCCGTACACATCAATCATCCGCGCGAGCTTTCCCCGCAAGCGCGGCGTGCCTGCGCGCGCCTCGTCGATGCGGGCATTCCGCTGCTGAGCCAGACCGTGCTTCTGCGTGGCATCAATGACGATGCGCAGGTGCTCGGCGCGCTGATGCGGGCGCTCGTCGAATGCCGCATCAAGCCGTACTATCTGCATCACGCGGATCTCGCGCCGGGAACCGCGCATTGGCGGACCAGCATCGAATGCGGCCAGTCGCTGATGCGCGCGTTGCGCGGCTGCCATTCCGGACTGTGTCAGCCGAGCTACGTGCTCGACGTTCCCGGCGGCTACGGCAAATCGCCGATCGGCCCTTATTATCTCGAGCGTGGAGAGGACGGCCGCTACGAGATCGAGGATTTTCGCGGGCAGCGCCACGCGTATCCGGCACCAAAGGATCAGTAGGAGCGTCTGTCACCTGTCCGCTGTTGCCGACTTGGCTACGCGGACCAGCAGCTTGCCGAGATTCTTGCCCTGCAGGAGACCGAGAAACGGCCTGCGGCGCGTTTCTCCAGCCCTCGACGACGTCCTCTTTGTATTTGAGCTTGCCCTGCGGGATCCAGGTGGCACGTCGCGCTCGAAACTCCCGGCCTGGTTCGCAAAGTCCGATACGATGAAGCCAGGGATCGTGAGCCGCTTCGTCAGCCCTTAGCGCAAGATCCGTGGGGTACGGTCGAGACCGCGCAGCAGTTCGGTCACATTGTCCTGGACGATCAATCCGCACACTGGAGGGGGGGATAGGTGTTTAGCAAGTGGAGAGAGGGCTAGAGGATTTTTTTTGCATCGACGCGACCGGGTCCCGCCGAACACGCCGCGGATTCGCTTCCGTTTATGTTTCGTTCACGACTGCCGGCGTTCCATCGGGAGGAGCCATTCTCCTGCCTTGCGATGGCCGCATCTTGAATGTAACCATCGGGTGGATGGGGAACGTGGATCGGTGGGGAGTCCGGCGTTGAAAGCC
>JBKPDF010000090.1:0-17159 GCA_046727735.1 Pseudomonadota bacterium
ATGCGGCTTTCGCGCCGGCGTCAGGATGCGGCGACCGTGCCGCCGTTCGGATGCAGCACCTGGCCGCTGATGTAGGAAGCTTGTTCGCTCGCCCAGAAAAACGTAGCACGGCGCGACCTCGTTGGGCTGCCCGCTGCGGCCCATCGGGGTCGAGGCGCCGTGGTTGGCGACGTGCGCGGGATCGAACGAGGCGGGGATGAGCGGCGTCCACATCGGGCCCGGCGCGACCGCGTTGACGCGGATGCCAAGCGGCTCATTTCCCGGAACTTTGCGGAGATGCCGCCGTTGCTTGGAGTAAGCAAATCGCCGGAAGTGCCCCATTCATGCGACAGAGTTCGGCGGAGAACGAGGAGCCCGCGCCTGCCTCGGGGGCGCCGCGCGCCCAAACGCCGGGGTCGTCGCGGCTGCAGGCGCTCGCGAAGCGTCTCGGCCTGCATCTCGTCACAGCCGATACCTTGACCATCCGCCGCCGCCGGGCGGGGAAGGGCTTTGCCTATCTGCGTCCCGACGGCTCGACCATGCGCGACCAGCGCGAGATCCGCCGGCTCGCCGCGCTCGCAGTTCCGCCAGCTTATGATGACGTGAGGTATACCGCCGACCCGGCCGCGCACCTGCAGGCGATCGGGCGCGACGCTGCGGGGCGGCTGCAGTACAAATATCATCCCGCCTGGGAGCAGGTGCGCGAGGCGCAGAAGGCGCGCCGCCTCGCGCGGCTCGTCGAGGTGCTGCCGAAGATTCGCCGCAGCGTCGCTCAGCACCTGGCGGCCGACGCGCCGTCTCGGGAGCTGGCGCTTGCCGCCATCATCGAGCTCATCGCGCGCAGCGGCATCCGCCCCGGCAGCGAGAGCTATGCCCGCATGCGCGGCACGCGCGGGGCTGCGACGTTGCTGAAATCCAATGTGTCGGTCGAGCGCGACACCGTCGCGCTCAGCTTCCGCGCCAAGGGCGGCAAGGTGGTCCGCAAGGAATTCGAGGCCGCACGGCTCGCGCAGGTGGTCGGCATCCTGCGCAAGCTGCCTGGCCGGCGGCTGTTCCAGTACCGAAACGGCGACGGCGTCGTGCGTCCGGTGCGAGCGCGCGAGGTCAACGCATTCTTGCGCGAGATCGCCGGGGTGAAGATCTCGCTCAAGGATTTCCGCACGCTGCTCGCCTCGGCCGCCGTCGTCGAGACACTCGCGCGGCAGGCTCCGGCGGCGAGCGCGCGTCAGCGGCGCCGGCAAGTGCTCGAAGCGGTGCGCGCGGTCGCCGAGGATCTCGACAACACCCCGGCGGTCTGCCGCCGCAGCTACGTGCACGATGCCATCGTCACCGCCTTCGAGGACGGCGTGCTCGAGAATTTCGCGGATGTGCTGAAGAAAAACCGCTCGGCGCTCGGGCGCGAACAATTGCTGGCGAGGGTGGTGACGATCGCCTCGGACGCGGGCGCGCAATCGCGCAAGTAACCCGGCCCGTAGCCGGCCTGCCGCCGTCAGCCGATCGGGCGCGGCGCCCGCGGTGCGAAACGGGTCTCCTGCAGGCACCACAGCGAGCCCGCGAGCCAGGCATTGGTCTTCGACCAGGCATGGTCGCGCCCGCACATCGGGCAGCGGATCGGGGCCGCCGCCCTGAACGTCTCGAAGCTCGACGGATCGGTTTCGATGCCGGTAGGTACGTCCCGCCCCGTGTTCGGACAGCTGATCATGACCATCGCCATGGCGCGTGCTCCTGATCTATTCGAGTAACGAACCGGCAGTGGCCAAAGTCCGTTCCACCGTCGAGCGCAATTAAATCTCAAAGGCGCCGGGAACTTTCCGCGACGAGACTCCCGCCCCGGCGCGCGCTTCGGAATGCGAGCTTTCTCCCGGTCGAATTAGGCCGCTGTTTTGGTGAACATCTTCGGCCGGACGAGCTGATAAAGGCCGCAGCCGATGCAAAGACACACCTGCAGCTCGGAACGCGAGGACTTCGCCCGCAGCTCCAATCGGGCGCCCCGCATGGGCGCCCCGCATGCTTGGCAACTCGGGCAATCGCAATGCACTGGGTCCTGCACGGACATGGCACCAACGCCGTCAGCTCGATCTCTCTATTTACGCGTCGATGTTCTAATTACGCGCCGCGGAGCGTCGGGTTCCAAATGTCGGGCTCCAAATAATGCAGGTCGATGCATCGATGCAGATGCCAACGGCGCTGACGTGAGCCGAAGCACGCTACCGGACTCGTATTCATTCCAAATCGTACTGCATCGCACAAAGCCGCACGAGAAACGTGTCGTGCAACGGAACGCATTCACGCGGCAGAACGTTATTGAAGGGACGTGAACCGACAAAGGAGGTCGGCATGCCACTGCTTATCCCGATCCTATGGGCGGGAGGAGGTGTGCTTCTCCTGGGGGGTGGTTACTACATCCTGCACGTGACGCACGTGTTGCACTGACGATTCTGCGTGATTGATTGAGCACCGGGCCCCGGCGTCCCATGGGCGCCGGGGTTGTGTTTGATCCGGTGACGCGCAGGAACCAAATCCGCAGTCGAGCATTGCCGGCGCACAATGGAGGAGAATGTCATGCTCAAATACGTGTTTGCGGGCGCGCTCACGGTCGCAGTCGCCGCCCCGGCTTTGGCGGCCGACGAATATTACATCGTGAGGAACCCCGACAAGAAGTGCATCGTCGTCGACAAGAAGCCGACGACCAGCACCACCGTGGTGGTCGGCAACAGTGTCTACACGACGCGGTCCGAAGCGGAGTCGGCGATCACGACGGTCTGTACGGACTGACGCGCCTTTTCGACGTTGCGCATCCGGGCGCCCGCATCGGGCGCCCGTTTGTTTTCCGCGTCCGCGAAAGCGCGATCGGCCGGCCGCGATCTACGGAACTGTTTGCGATCCAAAGTATTGACTTCCGTCGTGGAAACCGGCCCGGGCAAGCCGGACCTTTACGGGGTTAGATGGCCGAACTTCTTGCGTCCGAGCAACCGCAGCGCAATGGGTTGCTCACCGAGGTCGTGATCAGCCGTGCGTTGGCGGTGCTCGCGGTGCTCGGAATCGTTGCGGCCCTGTATGTCGCCAAGGCTATCTTTCTGCCGCTCGCGCTGGCGATTCTGCTCACCTTTCTGCTTGCTCCCGCCGTCCGCCTGCTGCGGAACTGGGGGGTGCCGCGGGTCCCGACCGTGGTCCTGGTCGTGGCATTTGCCGGCGCGGTTTTTCTCGGTATCGGCGCGCTCGTCGGCCAGCAGGTGACGCAGCTCGCGCAGAAGCTGCCCGAATATCAGTTCACGATCCAAGAGAAGATCCGCTCGGTGCGCGATGCGGCGAGCGGCGGCGCGCTGGAACGCATCTCGACGTTTCTGCGCAATGTCAACCAGGAAATCCGCAAGCACGACGACCAAAGCCCGCAAGGGGCTCCGGGTGCATCCGCGCCCGCTCCGATCCCGGTCGAAGTGCATCAGCCCGAGCCGGCGCCGCCGCAGGTCATCCAGCGCGTGCTGCAGCCGCTGGTCGAGCCGCTCACCATGGTCGGCCTCGTCGTGATCTTCGTCGGGTTCTTTCTGCTGCAGCGACAGGACCTGCGAGATCGTTTCATCAAGCTCGCCGGATCTCACGATCTGCAGCGCACCACGGAAGCACTCGACGACGGCGCGCGGCGATTGAGCCGGTATTTCCTGGCGCAGACCTCGCTGAATTTGCTGTTCGGTCTCGTCGTCGGCACCGGCCTGACTTTCATCGGGGTTCCCAACCCGGTGCTGTTCGGCATCCTCGCGATGCTGTTGCGGTTCGTGCCGTATATCGGCGCGCTGATCGCCGCGGCGTTCCCCGTCGCGTTGGCGATCGCGGTCGATCCGGGCTGGACCATGGCGCTGCTGACGGTCGCGCTGTTCGCGATCGTCGAGCCGCTGATCGGCCAAGTGATCGAACCGTTGGTTTACGGCCACAGCACCGGCCTCACGCCGGTCGCGGTGATCATCGCCGCGACGTTCTGGACTTGGTTGTGGGGCCCGATCGGGCTGTTGCTGTCGACGCCGCTGACGGTCTGCCTCGGCGTGCTCGGCAGGCACATCCAATGGCTGCGGTTCATCGACGTGATGATCGGCGACGAGCCGCCGCTCACGCCTCCACAGAGCTTCTACCAGCGGCTGCTCGCCAGTGATGCCGACGAGGCCCTCGATCAGATCGAGCAGCTCCTCAAACGCAGATCCTTGTCGGTCGCCTATGACGAGATCGTGCTTCCGGCCCTGGTTCTCGCGCAGGTCGATTACCGCCGCGGTGTGCTCGACGCGAAGCACGTCGAGCAAGTCAATGAGACGGTGCACGGCTTGATCGCAGACCTTTCCGAGCACGACGATACGACGCCGGCGGCGCTGCTGCGAAGAGACAAGCAGAGCGGAGGCCGCGAGGAAACCGCGCAGCGCGAACCGCCGCCCCCCGACTTGCCGGTGCTCGAAGACTTGCGTCCGGAATGGACCGGCCAACCGGTGCTCTGCATCAGCGGCCGCGGGCCTTTCGACGGCGTGGCCACCGCCATGCTGACCCAGCTCTTGGAGAAGCACGGGCTCGGTGCGCGATTCGAGCCTGACGCGGCGATCTCCTCGGCCAATATCGTGCGCCTGAGCAGCGCCGGGGTGAGAATGGTGTGCCTTTCGTATTTCGAGCTCGGCAACAGCCCCGCCCACCTGCGGCACTCGATCCGCCGCGTTCGACGGCAGATATCGGGGGCGAAAATCCTGGCCGGCTTGTGGGGTCATGGGCGAGGCGTCGGGCCGGACGAGCCGCACGCGAGCGCCGGGGCCGACGCCTACGTATTCTCGTTACGTGAGACGCTCGCATTGTGTATCGATGCTGCGACATCCGGGACGCGTGATGCCGAGCGCGCCGCAGTCCCCAAGGCAGACTCGGCGGCCTGAGCGGCACACGCCGTAGCCTCCCCAGAGTTTCGTCTAACCCTCTGGCATATCGGGATTTTTGGAACCAAACCGGCGCAGCGGCGTTGATTTGGGTCGCAGTTTCACACTGCTCCGTCGACGCGGCGCTGTTTTGAGCAAACACCCGGAACTGCCGGAACAAGATGTCCAGCGAGAATCCCGCCGCCTGCTGGTGCGCAGGTTCTGGACCAGCGCTCGCGGTTTTTGGGGCCGTGCCGGACGCCGCGGCGCTTGGCTGTTGACGCTGGCGCTGCTGATCCTCATCGCCCTGCAGATCTTCGTCCAGTACCGCATCAACGTTTGGAATCGCTCGATCTTCGACGCCCTGCAGGCGCGCGATGCCGACGCGGTGCTGTTTCAGGCTTTGCTGTTTCCGGCGCTCGCCGCCGCGAGCGTGGCGCTCGCGGTCGGCGCGGTGTTCGCGCGGATGACGACGCAGCGGCGGTGGCGCGCGTGGCTATCGGGCCACCTCGTCGACCGCTGGCTCGCCAACGGCCGCTATTATCAGCTCGATCTCGTTCCCGGCGACCACCAGAATCCGGAAGGCCGCATCGCCGAGGATCTGCGGATCGCGACCGACGCGCCGGTCGATTTTTGCGCCGGCGTGCTGCAGGCGGTGCTCTCGGCCGTGACCTTCATCACGGTGCTGTGGACGATCGGCGGCCCGCTGGCGATCCGCGTCGGCGACGACTGGATCGTCATTCCCGGCTTCCTGGTGATTGCGGCGGTGACCTATTCGCTCACCGCGAGCGGGCTCATGGTGCTGATCGGCCGCGGCTTCGTCACCGCCTCGGAGCGCAAGAATCAGGCCGAAGCCGAATACCGCTACGCGCTCACCCGGTTGCGCGAGAACGGTGAAAGCATCGCGCTGCTCGGCGGCGAGCAGGAGGAGCGTGCCGGGCTCGACCGCTCGCTGCGCCAGGTGCTGCGGCGCTGGCGGCAATTGTGCGCCCAGCACATGCGCACCACCGGCGTGTCGCAGGCAAGCGTGCTGATCGCCCCGGTCATTCCCGTCATTCTGTCGTCGCCGAAATTCCTCGACGGCACCATGAGCCTCGGCGAGGTCATGCAGGCGGCCTCCGCCTTCGTGTTCGTCCAGGCGGCGTTCAGCTGGCTGGTCGACAATTATCCGCGGCTTGCCGATTGGGCCGCCTCGGCCCAGCGCGTCGCTTCGCTGCTCTATTCTCTCGACAGCTTGGAAGAGGCCGAGGAGGGCGAGGGGTTCGGCCGCATCCAGCACGGCGAAACGCAAGGCGCGGCGTTGCGACTCAAGGATCTCTCGGTCACCCTCGATGACGGAACCGTGGTGGTGCAGGAGGCCGAGGTCGTGATCGCTCACGGCGAAAGGGTGTTGGTGGTCGGCGAAACCGGCACCGGAAAGAGCACGCTGGTGCGCGCCATTGCCGGCTTGTGGCCCTGGGGCGACGGCGAGGTGCTGGTCGACGCCGGATCGAGACTGTTCCTGATGCCCCAGCGGCCCTACGTGCCGATCGGAACGCTGCGCCGCGCCGCGGCCTATCCGGCGGCTCCCGAAGAGATCGCGGAAGAGCAAGTGGCCAAGGCGCTCGGGCTCGTCGGTCTCGAACATCTCGTCGAACGCATCGACGAGGAGGCGCCCTGGGATCGCACCCTGTCGGGGGGCGAGAAGCAGCGCTTGGCGCTGGCGCGGCTTCTGATTGCGCGCCCCGACATCATCGTGCTCGACGAGGCGACCTCGGCGCTCGACCCGCCGAGCCAGGAACGGATGATGCGCATGCTGCGCGATGAGCTGCCGGACACCACGATCGTCAGCGTCGGCCACCGCCGCGAGCTCGAGGCGTTTCACGAGCGCAAGCTGGTGCTCGAGCGCCGCTCCGGCGGCGCGCGCCTGGTGCGCGACCTCGTGCTGGCGAGCCGGCGCCGCGAGCGCTCGCGCCCGCGCTGGCAGTGGGCGCTGCGCGGGGGATCGAAGCCGGCGCGAAAGCGCGCCGCGGAATGAAGCTCCTGCACATCTATGCGCGCGTGCTGCGCCTGCTAGGCCCGGAGCGGACGCTCGCGTGGATCCTGGCCTGCGCCAATCTCGCGCTCGCCGCCGGCCAATTCGCCGAGCCGGTTCTGTTCGGACGGGTGGTCGACACGCTCGCCCGCGCGCAGGCCGCCGACGCGCCCCCGGTCTGGTCGCGGCTCGTCTCGCTGCTGCTGATCTGGGTCGCGTTCGGGATCTTCAACATCCTGTGCGGCACGCTGGTCGCGCTCTATGCCGACCGCCTCGCCCACCGGCGGCGGCACGCGGTGCTCACCGGATATTTCGAGCACGTGCTGGAGTTGCCGCTTGCGTTCCACGGCGACGTCCATTCCGGCCGGCTGATGAAGGTGATGATCCAGGGCACGGATTCGCTGTGGTCGCTGTGGATCGCGTTCTTCCGCGATCACCTAGCGGCGTTCGTGTCCTTCCTGGTGCTGCTGCCGTTGTCGCTGTTTCTCAACTGGCGGCTCGGCCTGTTGCTGATGGCGCTCTGCGTGGTGTTCGCGGCGCTGACCGCCTTCGTGCTGCGCAAGACGGAGGCGATGCAGGGCACGGTCGAGCAGCATTACTCCGAGCTCGCCGAACGCGCTTCGGACACGCTCGGCAACGTGGCGCTGGTCCACAGTTTCGCGCGCGTCGAGGCGGAAGTCTCGGCGCTCAAGGCGGTGGTCGACAAGCTGCTCGCGGCGCAGATCCCGGTGCTCTCGTGGTGGGCGGTGATCGCCGTGCTGACCCGGGCGGCGACCACGATCACCATCCTGTCGATCATCCTGCTCGGCGCCTGGCTGTTCGCGCAGCGACTCGCCTCGATCGGCGAGATCGTCACGTTCATGAGCTTCGCGACCATGCTGATCGACCGGCTGCAGCACGCGGTCGGCTTCGTCAACCGGGTGTTCATGGAGGCGCCGAAGCTGCAGCAGTTCTTCGACGTCTGCGACACCGTGCCGGCGATCCGCGATAAGCCGGACGCGGTCGATCCCGGCCGGGTGCGGGGGCACGTTGCGTTCCACGACGTCTCGTTCTCCTACGGCGGCAAGACGCCGGCCGTTTTTCGCCTGAGCTTCACGGCGGCGCCGGGCGAGATGATCGCGCTCGTCGGTGCGACCGGCGCCGGGAAATCCACCGCGCTTGCGCTCTTGCACCGCAGCTTCGACCCGCAATCGGGAAGGATCGAGGTCGACGGCCGCGACATCCGCACGATCAAGCTCGCGGCGCTCCGCCGCAACATCGGTGTGGTGTTTCAAGAGGGCCTGCTGTTCGACCGCTCGATCGCCGAGAACCTGCGCATCGGCAAGGCCGACGCGACCGAGGACGAGATGCGGGGCGCTGCCGCGCGGGCGCAGGCGCTGGATTTCATCCTGGAAGGCGAGGGGGGCTTCCAAGCTCGGGTCGGCGAGCGGGGGCGAAAGCTCTCCGGCGGCGAGCGCCAGCGGCTCTCGATCGCGCGGGCGCTGCTCAAGGACCCGCCGATCCTGATCCTCGATGAGGCGACGAGCGCGCTCGATGCCGCGACCGAAACCAAGCTGTTGCGCGCGCTCGACGAGGTGATCCGCGGCCGCACCACGTTCGTGATCGCGCACCGCCTCGCGACGATCCGCAAGGCCACCCGCATCCTGGTGTTCGAGCGCGGGCAGATCGTGGAATCCGGCTCGTTCGAGGCGCTCGTCGCGCGCGGCGGGAAATTCGCGGAACTCGCGCGAGGCCAATATCTGGCGCCGGAAGCGCCGCGTCAGCCCGCGCCGGCGAGCGCGGCGGGGTCGTGAGCGGCTGTGGGCTCCTGTGATTCTCTGAACTCGAATGAGGTCTGAAACTGCCTCAGACAACTCGTTGGAATTCACGGATGAGAGGAGCTATGCAGGTTTGATCCGTACCGAATGAAAAATGCAATCGCTGTTCCATTCCACCGTGCTCGATGAGACAGCCCGCAATCTGTATGTGCCCCCAACCGATGGCCCGAAACTCAATGAACTGATCCTCATACACGGGTTTGAGCCGAGCGACTCCGGTGAGAGTGCGATCAATTTCCTCCAAGGCCGAAAGAAAACCCAAAAGAGACCGGATCTCGAAATAAAAGTTGTAGTCCGCGGAGACCCATCCTGACCGTACGGTCAGCTTTGCGCGATATCCAGAATTGTCCGTAACCGTACAAGATCTCGGAAAGCGAGATACGGGTTTTCGGTCTCTGGACGATGATGTCCACGGGTCGATTTCACCGTGATCGAACAGCGCCGACAGCGCCGCGCGTAAAACCAGAGGACGAGGGTCTTATCGTATTGGTTCGGAGCGAGCGGCAAGCGCCTCCCTCTCCCCGGTGGGGAGGGGGGTGGGGTGAGGGGAGAGAGCCGTTGGAGTACCTATAGATCGTAAATCCCCTCACCCGATCCTCGCCTTCGGCGAGGATCGACCTCTCCCCGGGCGGGGAGAGGTTAAGTACTCAGTTCGGCACGCCCTTCTTGGCGTTCGCCGGGAAGTCCGCGTTGACGGTGGTGCCGCGCAAGAGGTCGTCGGCCATTTTCAGCGCCTTGTCGTCCTTCGGATCGGGCGGCACGTAGGATTGCGAGCCGGTCTCCTCCTGGCCCTGCGCCTTGAGATGCCCGCGCAGGGTGGATTCCGCGATCGATTCCGCGCGGCCCTTGAGGTTCTCCGGCAGGTCCTGCAGCACCTGGATGTCGGGCGTGATGCCCTTGGCCTGAATCGAGCGCCCGGACGGCGTGAAATACCGCGCGGTCGTCAGTCGCAGCGCGCCCTTGCTCGGGCCGAGCGGAATGATGGTCTGCACCGAGCCCTTGCCGAAGGAGCGCGTGCCGAGGACCGTCGCGCGCTTGTGGTCCTGCAATGCGCCCGCCACGATCTCCGACGCCGAGGCCGAGCCGCCGTTGATCAGCACGATCACGGGCTTGCCCTTGGTGAGGTCGCCGCGGCTGGCATTGGCGTAGAACCGCTGGCTCTCTTCGGGATTGCGGCCGCGCGTCGAGACGATCTCGCCGCGCTCGATGAAGCTGTTCGAGACGCCGATCGCCTGATCGAGCAGGCCGCCGGGATTGTTGCGCAGATCGAGGATGTAACCCTTGAGTTTCTCGGCCGGCATCTGCTTCGCAAGCTCGGCGATCGCCTGCTTGAGGCCCTCGGTCGTCTTCTCGTTGAACTGCGTGATCCGGATATAGCCGACGTCGTCGCCCTCCGGATGGAAACGCACCGATCGCACGTGGATGGTCTCACGAGTCAACGTCACTTCGATCGGCTTCTCCTGACCCTTGCGCACGATCGTGAGCTTGATCTGGGAATTCACGGCGCCGCGCATCTTGGTCACGGCCTGGCTCAGGGTGAGGCCCTGGACCGCGTCGTTGTCGAGCTTGGTGATGATGTCGCCGGCGAGGATGCCGGCGCGCGCCGCCGGGGTGTCGTCGATCGGGGCGACGACCTTGATCAGCCCGTCCTCCATCGTCACCTCGATGCCGAGGCCGCCGAACTCGCCCTTGGTGTCGACCTGCATTTCGCGGAAGCCGCTCGGATCCATGTAGCTCGAATGCGGATCGAGCCCGTTGAGCATGCCGTTGATCGCGTTCTGGATGAGCTTGGTCTCGTCGGGCTTTTCGACGTAGTCGGCCCGCACCCGCTCGAACACATCGCCGAACAGGCTGAGCTTGCGATACACGTCCTCCGCGGCCGCCGCATGGGCCATGCTCCCGACGGGGATGAGTCGCGGCTGCGTCGCCAAGACCGTCAGCGCCGCGCCGGCGGTCGCGCCGAGGAGGACTAGGGAGATCTTCCGCATTTCAGCAACCTCTTTCTTCCGGACGACCCAAGCCAGCAAACGATCGCGGTTTTTCAGGGGCGCCGACTCGATTTGCCCCCGGACCGCCTGAAATTTTCGGGCGGCGCCCGCCAGCGGCAGCCCCGGCCGGCGATTTCGTTCGCCGATGACGCCGGCTCGTGAGCCTGCAATCTAGGCAGACGCGCCATTGCGGAGCAAGCGCGCTCGCGGGGCTCGATCCTCGCTACACGGATTCGTGCGGACGCAATTTGTCGCAGCCGACCCGGACCGATGCAAGGCGAGGAACTGCGGTTGGGCGCAGCCGTCGTTACGAGGCCGCCGGCTGCGTTCCGTCGCGGCGACCGCTGCCGCCGCTCCCGAATGGAGTTCTTCGACCCCACGCTGGAAGCCCAAGAATGCCGAGTCTGACCCGCCTGCTCTCGTTCCTTGGAGTGCCCATCGCGCTTGTCTATGCCGGCATGTTCGCGTTGGTCAGCTTGGTCGACCGACCCCGCGCGAATTCGTGGTAACCATCCCGCAGGAAAGCATGGCCAAGCGGGTCGCCGTTCCCGCAACGGCGAAGCGAACGACCGGCAACGAGCTCGGCGATCGGCTGCAGGGGGTCGAGCCCGACCGGCTGGCCGGAGTCCTGGAAAAGCTGCACATCTCGCGATGACCGGATCCTGCGACCGGAAACGGCCTTCGCCGCCGGCGTGACTCCGTCCCTCCCGTGACCCAGGCGAGGGCGGGAGAGCGGCACGGCGACGCAGGGAGCCGCCGCCCGAACCGCGAGGGCGCATCCGAATCCAGCTGGGCAGAAGTGCCGCCGGTCCTCGCCGCGGCCTGGTATTTGCCGGATCACCCGTCACAATAGCGGCGGCGCAACAGATTTCCGTCGTGTCCTATGCCGGAACCGGACGATTTCAGGTCGGGAGAGTTGCACGAAACTATTCGCGGCGGCGAGCGCGTGCTCATCCGCCCGGCGCGCGCTGAAGACGTCACCTTGTACCCGGACTTCATAAAGGACGTGAGCGCCGATGATCTGAGGCTTCGGTTTTTTGCGCACATTGCCGAGCTCAGTGCCGCAGAGCGCGACAAGCTCACCCATCTCGACTACAGCCACGAAATGGTTTTCGTCGCGCTCGACGAAGATACGGGTCGCATGCTCGGGCTCGTGCGCCTCAAAGACGAGCTCGACGAGGAGACCGCGGAGTTTGCGATCCTGGTACGCTCCAGCCTGAAGGGTCATGGACTTGGCTGGGAGCTGATGCGGCGCGTCATCGACTACGCCAAGAATAAGGGACTACGCCGCGTGTACGGCGACGTGTTGAGCGAAAACACCACGATGCTGCAAATGTGCGCGGAACTCGGCTTTCACGCCGGGGACATCGGGTCGGGCATGACGCGGGTTGTGCTGAACCTGAGAAATGGCCGGCACTCGAGCTGACGCCGTTTGCTTTGCAGGCGAGCGCGCCGGGCAAAAAAGAGCTGCGGGCCGTTGGGCCCGCAGCTCGCGTCTGCAGCGCTGCCAATGAGGCTAGGCTGCGGATCTACCCGTTGCCGGCTCCCAGATGCTGATCTTGCGAGTCTCGAGCATCAGGAACAGCGCGAGGACGAAGCACACCGCCGGAACCGCGATCGGATAGATCAGCGCGGCGCCGAGGCTCCCCGTCGCCGCGAACGCCGCCGAGGTGATGAACGGCACCAGTCCGCCGCCCCAACCGTTGCCGATGTGATACGGCACGGAAACCGAGGTGTAACGGATCCTGCCGGGGAAATATTCCGCCAGGAAGGCTCCGATCGGCCCGTACACCATCCCCACATAGGACACCAGAATGGCGACGATGATGATCGCAACCGGATAGTTGACGTTGTTCGGTTGCGAGACCGTTCCGAGCCACGCATACAGCGGATAATAAGTCACCGCGGCGAGCAGGAAGCCTCCCAGGATCACCGGCTTGCGGCCGATGTGGTCGGACAGCCAGCCGAACAAGATGAGTGTCGGGGTGCCGATGAGCAGCCCGCCTCCCACGATATAGGCGGAGGTCAGCGGGTCGACCTTGGTGACCTGCTGCAGGAAGTACAGCGCCCAGAACTGACCGCTGTACCAGACCACGCCCTCTCCGATCACCACAATGCTGGCGATCAGCACGAATTTGATGTTCGCGCTGAGGAAGGCCTCCTTCCAGGGATTCTTGGTCATCAGGCCTTTGGCCTTGATCTCCTCGAAGATCGGCGTCTCCCGGAGTTGAAGCCGGATGTAGATCGCGATCGCCACCAGCAGGAAGGAAATCAGGAACGGAATGCGCCACGCCCACGCGTCGAACACCTGATTGCCGAAATAGCTACGGGTGGCGATGATCACGGCCAGCGACACCACGATGCCGAGCGTCGGAGAGGTCTGCAGCCAGCCGGTATAGTAGCCGCGGCGCTCGTCGGAGACGTGTTCGGCGACGTAGGTGATGGCGCCGCCGTACTCGCCGCCCAGGTACAGGCCCTGGATCATGCGCAGGCCGAACAGGATGAATGCGGCGCTCAGGCCGATCGACTCGAAGCTCGGGATCAACCCGATCGCCCCGGTGCCGAGACCCATGCCGCTGAGCGTGACGAGAAACGTGTATTTGCGGCCGATCCGGTCGCCCATCCATCCGAACAGGAATGCGCCCAGCGGACGGATCAGGAATCCGGCCGTGAACAGCGCAATCGTGCTGAGCAGAGCGGCAACCCGGTGGCTCGGATCGAAGAACTTCACCGACAGGACCGCAGCCAAGCTGCCGAAAATGTAGAAGTCATACCATTCGATGACGTTTCCTACCGACGCCGCGACGATCACGCGCCGGAAGTTCTTCGGGATTTGACCAACTCGGGAAGGCTTGGCGATAGCCATTGCCGCGATTCTCGTGGGCTAGACGTAGGCTCCGTTGTCGGAGCCTACGTTTCCACCAAAAGCAGTGCGGGGCCCAGTAGGCCCCGCACGCGGCTCATCCCGCCGGGACCGCCGATTACGCCTTTTGTGCCTCCGGCTCCCAGATTCTCATGTGGCGGGTCTCGGGCATCAAGAACAGCCCGAGCACCAAGCATACCGCCGGAACGGCGATCGGGTAGATCAGAGCATAGCCGATGCTGCCCGTCGCCTGGTACGCCGCCACGGTGATGAAGGGCACCAACCCGCCACCCCAGCCATTGCCGATCATGTAGGGCATGGATACCGCCGTGTAGCGGATCCTGGCGGGGAAATATTCGGCCAGGAACGCGCCGATCGGCCCGTAGACCATCCCGACATAGCTGACGAGAATCGCGACGATGAGGATCGCGATCGGATAGTTGATATTGCCCGGCTGCGTGACCGATCCGAGCCACAGGTAGAGCGGATAGTACGTGACCGCCGCAAGCAGGAAGCCGCCCAATATCACCGGTTTGCGGCCGATGAGGTCGGACAGCCAGCCGTAGATGATAAGGGTCGGTGTCCCAATGACCAGCCCGGCTCCCACGATATAGGCGGTGGTCAACGCGTCCACCTTGGAAACCGTCTGTATGAAGTACAGCGCCCAGAACTGGCCGCTATACCAGACCACGCCCTCGCCCAATACGATAATGGTCGCGATCACCACGAACTTGAAATTGGCGCTGAGGAACGCCTCGCTCCATGGGTTCTCGCTCGTCTGCCCCTTGGCCTTGATCTCCGCGTAGATCGGCGACTCCTCGAAGCTTATCCGGATATAGATGGTGATGATCACCAGCAGGAAGGAGAACAAGAATGGGATGCGCCACGCCCAGGCATTGAACGTTTCCTCGCCGAAGTAAGTGCGTACCGCGATGATCACGATAAGCGACAGCACGATTCCGAGGGTCGGCGAGGTCTGCAGCCAGCCGGTATAGTAGCCGCGGCGTTCTTCCGGCACGTGCTCGGCGACGTAAGTGATGGCGCCACCGTATGAGCCGCCCAGGCACAGGCCCTGGATCATTCGCAGAGCGAAGAGGATGAACGCGGCGGCCAGGCCGATCGACTCGAAGGTCGGGATCAAACCGATCGCCCCGGTGCCCAACGCCATGCCGGTGAGCGTCAGGAGGAACGTATATTTGCGGCCGACGCGGTCGCCCATCCAGCCGAACACGAATGCCCCCAACGGACGGACCAGGAAGCCGGCGGTGAACAGCGCGACCGTGCTGAGCAGCGCCGCGACCGGGTGGCTCTTTTCGAAGAACTTGACTGCCAAGACCGTAGCCAAGCTGCCGAAAATATAGAAGTCATACCATTCGATGACGTTTCCCCCCGACGCAGCGGTGATCACGCTTCGGAAGTTCGGCGGAATGCGAGCAGCCATTGTTCACCCTCCCCCTTCCGGTCTCACGCCGAGGCGCAAGACCAAACGATCCGGATGGAATCGGCCTTGTGCGATCTAGTCCGAATCCGCACCAGCGTAGAGTACATCACGTCGCCCGCGCGACTCATACGACTTTCGGCGTAGAAGCTGGCTCTTCCGGTGAAAATGCCTGCGCTCGGGCTGCGATCTTCTGGGGCTGGAGCACGCCTGCCGGCAGGCTCGTGCGGGTTCGAAGCGGGGTGCATAGGGCGGCGCCAGGCCGCGGCATGCACCGTTAGCGTTACCGAAATTCTCTGCAGCCGATTTTAAGGCTTTGGGCGGCCTCATCCCCTAACATGGGCCCCGATCGACGAACCCTACGAGCCACGACATGCTTTGCCGCTTCCGATCGGTCCTCGTCGGGTTTGCCCTCGGCCTTGCGACGCTCGCTCCGCCGTCCCCGGCAGCTGCCGGTTGTGGCGCCTGGAATTGCTGGTACGCGCCCGCTTGCGGTCCGCAGCCCTGGTACCAGCCTCCCGCGTTCTACTACTCGGCGCCCTGCCTCGCGGTTTATCCGCCGCAGCCGGTCTATCGGGTAGAGCAGGGCCCCATCCATAATGTCGTCGTGGTGCCCTACGAGGTGCCGCGCGTCCGGTTCGATTATCTGCGGCAGGATCTCAGCCAGGCAGGTCGCGCGGCAGTCGCGTGCAAGCGATATAGAGCGCAAGGCCGGCCGCGTTCGAGACATTGAGGCTCTTGATGCGGCCCGGGAGCGCGAGCTTGGCGAGCGCATCGCAGCTCGTCCGGGTCAATTGCCGCAGGCCTTTCCCTTCCGCTCCGAGAACGAGCGCAAGCGGCTGGCGCAGCGGTACCGCGGAAAGCTCGAGCTCGGCTTCGCTATCGAGACCCACCACCAGGAAACCGCGCGCCTTCAGGGCCTGAAGCCCGCGCGCCAGATTGGGAATGGCGACGATCGGCACATATTCGAGCGCGCCGGAAGCGGATTTGGCAAGCACGCCTGTTGCATCGGGACTGTGCCGTGAGGTGATGATGAGCGCCGTTACTCCGAATGCCGCGGCGGATCGCAGGATCGCGCCCACATTATGGGGGTCGGTGACTTGATCGAGCACCAGAACCATGCCCTCGGGGTCCAAGTCCTCGATGCTCGGGGCGGGAAGGGGATCGGTTTCGGCGAGGATGCCTTGATGAACCGCGTCCGCCGGGACATGGGCGCGAAACGCGCCTGGCGAGACCACCTGCGGTTCGACCGGCAGGACGATCGCGTTCGCTTTCAGCCGTCGCAGGGCGTTTTCGGTAACGAGAAGCTTACGCACCCGGCGCTCCGGGTTCTCGAGGGCGGCTTTCACGGAATGCCAGCCATAGAGCAGCACGCGGTCGGGCGGCGTTGCGGAATAGGAGCGGGGGGCGCCGGCGCGTCCCTGCTGCGGGCGGGCCGGTTGCCGGCGGCCGCTGCGGTGCGACCGCGATCCCGGCCGGAGCGGGTCCCAGCGCTGGCGGGGCATTCGGGTTCTTGTCACGCGACCAAGGCTTTGGCAATCTGGGGCGGTCAGATTCGGCATGCAACCCGCTCGCCACGCAAGGACGGGCGAAAGCGGCCTTTTCCGGTTGACAGCGCGGGGACGGCTCCCCATAAACACGGCCCACGGGAATCCCTGCGCGCCAGCGGGGCCTTTCCGTGCGCCATCATCCTCAGAAACGCGCGGATCGATCCGGAGGGGTGCCCGAGTGGTTAAAGGGGACGGACTGTAAATCCGTTGGCTCAGCCTACGTTGGTTCGAATCCAACCCCCTCCACCATCACCCCCGAGGCTTGCGGGTGTAGCTCAATGGTAGAGCAGCAGCCTTCCAAGCTGACGACGGGGGTTCGATTCCCCTCACCCGCTCCAGGCGACCGAGGACGGACGACAAAGGACCGAGAACGGACGACATACGCTGGGAAGACATGAAGACATGATGCCGACCGCCTGCTGTTTCTGTCGTCTGTCCCTTGTCGTCCGCTGTCTGAATTGAGAGAGCAAGCTCATGGCCAAAGAGAAATTTGCGCGGACCAAGCCGCATTGCAACATCGGGACGATCGGGCATGTCGACCACGGCAAGACGACGCTGACGGCGGCGATCACCAAGGTATTGGCGGAGCAGGGCAAGGCGCAGTTCACGGCGTACGATCAGATCGACAAGGCG
>JBKPDF010000091.1:0-20799 GCA_046727735.1 Pseudomonadota bacterium
TCTTTGCCGCGCTGCATCTTGCCGACCTTTGGCGCGGCGCCGGCTTCCGGGCGGCGTTACGAAGCGGGCTTGCGCTTGCGATCGGCATCGCCGTGCAGGCGAGCCTCGGTGTCCTGACGCTGCTCCATCAAGCGCCGCCGCCGCTCGCGCTGCTGCACCAAGCGGGGGCGCTCCTGGTACTCGCGCTCGCCGTCGTCCATGCCGAGCGGCTCACGCCGGCTCGCGAGCCAGCCGCGATGCGCATCGCTGCGCTTCCCTCGGCATCCGGGCCGTGACACGATGCATGCCGGTTCAACGGGGTCTGCGCGCGCGTGCTCGACGTCAGCCAGCAAACCGAAATCGCCGTGCTCAGAATGAGCCACGGCAAGGTCAACGCGCTCGACATCGATCTCTGCCGAGAACTCGTCGCGCGATTCGAGGAGCTCGGCACGTCCGCGGCCCGCGCCGTGGTCCTGATCGGGCAGGGCGGGATCTTTTCGGCTGGCGTCGATCTCGTGCGCGCGCTCGACGGCGGCGCAGACTACTTGCGGGACTTCCTGCCGGTGCTGCGCAAGCTGTTCGACGTGGTGTTTTTCTATCCGAGGCCGGTGGTGGCGGCGATCAACGGCCACGCCATCGCCGGCGGCTGCGTGCTCGCCTGCGCGGCCGACCAGCGGCTGATGGCGCGCGGCGTGGGGCGCATCGGAGTGACCGAGCTCCTCGTCGGCCTGCCGTTTCCGGCGATCGCGCTGGAGATCATGCGCTCGGTCACCGTGCCGGCGCATTTTCGCGAGGTGATCTTCGGCGGCGGCAGGTACCCGGCGGAAGCGGCGATCTCCCGCGGGCTCGTCGACGCGATCGTCGATCCCGAAGCGCTGCTCGCCCGCGCGGTCGAGGCGGCGCAAGCGCTCGCCTCGCTCTCGCCCGCGGCCTTCGCGCTGAGCAAGAGCCAGACGCGCCAGCCGGTGCTCGACGCCATGCAGAAATACGCCGGCGGCTTCGATGCGGCGGTCGACGAGGTCTGGCTTGCGCCGCAGACCGGGAGCCGCGTCCGCGATTACGTCTCGAAGACGTTCAAGAAAATGTAACACCGCACTTGTCGTCCCGGGGCCGAGCGCAGCGAGGAACCCGGGACCCATGACCACCGCCGGTTCTTAATTCGCTCGATCCGTGTTCATGGGTTCCGGCCCCCCGCTTTCGCGGGCAAGTCTCGCGCGGAGCCTGCCCGGACTTGATCTGGGGCGCTCGGCCGGAACGACGCCCAGGGTGCTGCGCCGCGCCCGGGACACGAGATCATCACGCTGCCTCCAGGCCCTGTTCGAGATCCGCGATGATGTCTTCCTTGTCCTCGATGCCGATCGAGAGCCGCACGACATCCGGGCCGGCCCCGGCCTGAACTTTCTGCTCGTCGCTGAGCTGGCGGTGGGTCGTCGATGCCGGATGGATGATCAGCGAACGCGTGTCGCCGATATTGGCGAGATGCGAGAACAGTTTCACGTTCGATACGAGCTTGACCCCGGCGTCATATTCGCCCTTGAGCCCGAACGTGAGCACCGCGCCGGCGCCGTTCGGCACGTATTTCTTCGCGAGATTGTGGTAACGGTCGCCCGGCAGGCCCGGATAGCTCACCCAGACGATCTTCGGGTGCGCGGCGAGCCATTCCGCCGCGGCCTGCGCGTTCTCGCAATGCCGCTGCATGCGCAGCGGCAGCGTCTCGATCCCGGTGAGGATCAGGAATGCGTTGAAGGGCGAGAGCGCCGGGCCGATGTCGCGCAGCGCGAGCACGCGGCAAGCGATCGCGAAGGCGAAATTGCCGAAAGTCTCGTGCAGCACGATGCCGTGATATTCCGGCCGCGGCTCCGACAACATCGGATAGCGGCCGGAGCGCGACCAGTTGAAAGTGCCGCCGTCGACGATCAGTCCGCCGATCGAATTGCCGTGGCCGCCCAAGAATTTCGTCAGCGAGTGCACGACGATGTCGGCGCCGTGCTCGAGCGGACGGCACAGATACGGCGTCGCCAGCGTGTTGTCGACGATCAGCGGCACGCCGGCGCGCTTGGCGATTGCCGCGACCGCTTCGATGTCGGTGATGACGCCGCCGGGATTGGCGATCGATTCGATGAAGATCGCCTTGGTCTTGTCGCTCACCGCGCGCTCGAAGCTCGAATTGTCGTCGGGGTCCGCCCACACCACGTTCCAGCCGAAATTCTTAAAGGCGTGATTGAACTGGTTGATCGAGCCGCCGTAGAGCTTCTTCGAGGCGACGAATTCCTCCCCGGGCCGCATCAGGGCATGCATCACCACGACCTGCGCGGCGTGGCCCGAGGCGACAGCGAGCCCGGCGGTGCCGCCTTCGAGCGCCGCCACGCGCTCCTCGAGCACTGCGTTCGTCGGGTTGCCGATCCGAGTATAGATGTTGCCGAAAGTCTGCAGCCCGAACAGCGAGGCGGCGTGGTCGACGTCGTCGAACACGAACGAGGTGGTCTGATAAATCGGAGTGGCGCGGGCGCCGGTCGTGGGATCGGGCTGCGCGCCGGCGTGGACCGCAAGCGTGGCAAATCCGGGAATGCGGTCGGTCATGGCGGGATTCCTCGCTGTCGGAAGCCGGAGTCTGCTCCCTCTTCTTGTGAGGGCCACGGGGATTTTACCTCTCCCCATTGGGGAGAGAGCCTGTCCCGGACCTGATCCGGGGTCGATCCTCGCCGAAGGCGAGGATCGATGAGGGCGTCGCGAGCTATAGCTGATGACAAAGGTCCTGTCCCCCTCACCCCATCCCTTTCCGCTCCGGGGAGAGGGAGTGGTCTGCGGCTCGCTCCGAGCAAACAAGAGCGCAGCGCGTGCTCGGATGAATCAGACCGTGATCCGCGACAGCTTCCCGGATTGCGCGGCGCTCCGCACCGCTTGATCCAGGCTATTGCTTTTATCAGCTAGGGAAACACGGCGTCCTCCCCGCGAAAGCGGGTTCATGGGTCCCGGATAGCCGCTCCGCGGCTTCCGGGACGACAATCCCATGTTCTATTCCCGCCCCTCGGTGTCTTTCTGCGCGCGCTCCGCTGCGCGTGTCGCGCCGCCCGCAAAGGTCGCGCGATCGAGCGACATGCGTTGCACGCCGCCGGCGAGCAGCTTGGCCTTCTTCGAGGTGAGGGTGCGGGAATTCACGCCCATCCAGCCGATCTCGGATGAGAGCCGGCCGTACTCGATCTTCGGGCAGCGGTTCATCACGACTTTGATGCCGGCCGCCTCGGCCGTCGCGGCCGCCTCGTCGTTGCGCACGCCGAGCTGCATCCAGATCACCTGCGGACGCGGGTCGAGCCGCAACGCTTCCTCGACGATCGGCATCGCGTAGGGCGAGGCGCGAAACACGTCGACCATGTCGATCGGCTCGGGAATATCGGTGAGCCGTGCATAGACCTTGCGGCCGAGGATCTGTTTGCCGGCCTGACCGGGATTGACCGGGATCATGTTGTAGCCGCGCTCCAACAGATACTTGAAGGCGAAATAGCTCGGCCGGCTCTCTTTCGGAGAGATGCCGACCATGGCGATCGTCTTCACGGTGTTGAGGATGCCGCGGATATAGCTGTCCGGATAGCTGTCGTGGTTCATCGCGCGGCAAATATCTCGAGCGGCGGAGATTTGCGCCGCCGCCCGGTTTTCTGACGATCCCTCACCGGTTCAGCGGCCGTGGCTCTGCAGCACGTGACGGCAACGCGCGCTGACCTGATGCCGGTGCGCGATGAGGCAGCGTTCCACCTGGCGGTCCTCGGAAATGCCGCGGCAGAAGTGCACCGCGTCGCGACGGCACGCGGCCTGCTCGGCCTCGCTGCCGCGATATTGCGCCGACGCCGTCGAGGAAGCAGCGCCGATCAGCACGAAGATCAAGAGAAACTTGCGAGCCATGATTTGCCTTCCTGGCGGTTTCGCCGGCCGGTCGGGCCGGGCGCCGTCTCCCCGAAGAACGCAGCAAATGCGCCGATCGTGCACATGCCCGCAATGCTGGTCACGGCGAGCGTGGCCGCCGCGTCGTTCAGGCACAGCACCTCGCAGCGCCAAACGTCGAGAGCCACGAACAATGCCGCCATCGGCGCGCCCCAGGCGAGTCCCGCGAGCACCGCCCGCTTTCCCGCGCCCGGCCGCCAGCGAGTCACGAGCGATTTGGGCGAAATCCGCGCCGCAAACGGCTCCCTCCCCCCTTGAGGGGGAGGGATGGGGAGGGGGGTGCTTATTTGATTCGGCCGACCCGATACCCCCCTCCCGCTTCGCGTGCCAAGCGCGCGAAGCGACCCCGGATCAAGTCCGGTGCAGGCTCTCCCCCACAAGGGGGGAGGTAACTGGAGCAAGGGGGTCTGCCCAGGCATCAGCGGTCCTCCCAATGGGGCGTCCGCTTGTCGAGCACGGCGCAAATGCCTTCCTCGGCGTCATGCGTCATCATGTTCTCGGTCATGACCTGCGAGGCATAGTGATAGGCCTCGGCGAGCGGCATCTCGCGCTGGCGATAGAACGCCGCCTTGCCGATCTTCACCGTGAGCGAGGATTTCTCCGCGATCGTTCGCGCCAGCGCGAACGCGGCTTCGGCTTCGTTGCCGTGTTCGACGACGCGATTGACGAGCCCGAGGCGTTGTGCGTCCTCCGCGGAAACCGTGTCGCCGGTCAGCAGCATTTCCATCGCATGCTTGGCTGCAACGTTGCGAGAGAGTGCCACCATCGGGGTCGAGCAGAACAGGCCGATATTGACGCCGGGCGTGCAGAATTTCGCGTTGCGCGAAGCGATCGCCAAATCGCAGGTCGCAACGAGCTGGCAACCAGCGGCGGTCGCGAGCCCTTGGACTGCAGCAATGACCGGCTGCGGCAAACCGACGATCGCCTGCATGACGCTGCTGCAGCTTTCCATGATTTGCTGGAAATGCCGCTTGCCGCCGTCGGCATCGGCGCGGCGTGCCGTGAGTTCCTTGAGATCGTGGCCGGCGCAGAATACCGCTCCTTTGGCGGCGATCACGACCGCGCGGATAGAGGGATCCGCGGCGATTTCGGCCAAAGCCTCCGCGAACGATGCGAGCATCGCTTCGGAAAGCGTATTGCGCTGCTCCGGGCGGTTCATCGTCAGGCACGCGACGCCGTCGCGCGCCTCGCGCAGGAGCGCCGGCGCATTGCGCAGCAGCGGAGCCGGCGCATTCATCCTTCCAGCCCGAGATCGATGCGAGACCGTGGTAACATCGTATCCGAAGGTGGCGTGCGGCCGCAGAAAGTCAAGCGAAGGCCGAACGCCCTGGGGAGGGGTCCAGTGCGAGAGCCGGCCATCGCGCTCGAGGAGCTGAGGCGTCGACTGGCGGCCGAGTTCCCGGAGGCGTTCGGTGCCGACAGCAGCCTTTCGATCCTGCGCATTGGTTACGGTAGCGCCGAGTTGCGGCACGCGTTCCGGCCGGAATCGCTGCGCCCCGGCGGCACGATCTCGGGCGCAAGCATGATGCTTCTCGCCGACGCTACGATGTATGTCGCGGTGCTCGCCTCGATCGGCTGGGTGCCGCTCGCGGTCACCACGAATCTGAGTATTGCTCAAGCTCGGCAAGCGCTTGGCAGTCGGCGAAGTCTCGATCCGCCTGCAAGGCGAGGGCGATCTCACCGCGCATGCGACGTCGACCTATTCGATTCCACCCGGGAGGGTGAACCGAGGCGGTGGTGGTAGCATAACACCAAAATAGCATACCATTGTTTTTACAATATTATTGTTCGCTCGCGTGCGTTGACGGCGACCCACGGCTTCGCTAGAAGCCGCCCGGGCGCGTGCGTTTGCGCGATCACTGGGAACACGAAAATGAAGACCTATTCGGCCAGGCCCGCCGAGGTCGAGAAGAAGTGGGTACTGATCGACGCCAAGGGCCTCGTCGTGGGCCGGCTTGCGTCCATTGTGGCGCTGCGGCTGCGCGGCAAGCACAAGCCGAGCTATACGCCCCATGTCGACTGCGGGGACAACGTCATCGTCATCAACGCCGAGAAGGTGGTGCTGACCGGGCGCAAGCGCGACCAGAAGGTGTATCACCACCACACCGGCCACATCGGCGGCATCAAGGAACGCACGGCGAAATTCGTGCTCGAGGGCAGGTTCCCGCAGCGCGTCGTCGAGAAGGCGGTCGAGCGCATGCTGCCGCGAGGTCCGCTCGGGCGCCGCCAACTCGGCAATCTTCGCGTCTACAAGGGCCCCGAGCACCCGCACGCGGCGCAGCAGCCCGAACTGCTCGACGTCGCCGCCATGAACCGCAAGAACGCCAGGAGCGCCTGAAGATGGCCGAACCCATGCAGTCACTCGACCAGCTTTCCGCGCTCAAACCTGCCGCGCCGGAAGCGCCCAAATATGTGCAAAAGCTCGACCCGCAGGGCCGCGCCTACGCGACCGGCAAGCGCAAGAACGCGGTGGCCCGGGTCTGGATCAAGCCGGGCGGCGGCCGCATCACGGTCAATGAGCGGCCGGTCGAGACCTTCTTCGCGCGGCCGGTGCTGCGCATGCTGATCCAGCAGCCGCTGGTCGCGGCGAACCGCCAGGGCCAGTACGACATCGTCTGCACGGTTTCGGGCGGCGGGCTCTCCGGGCAGGCGGGAGCGGTGCGCCACGGCATCTCCAAGGCGCTGATGCACTACGAACCGGACCTGCGCCCGGTGCTCAAGACCAACGGCTTCCTTACCCGGGATTCGCGGGTGGTCGAGCGCAAGAAATACGGCCGCGCCAAGGCCCGCCGCTCGTTCCAGTTCTCGAAGCGCTGACGCGGCCCTTGCGCAGCATTGCCCTTCGTCATGGCCGGGCTTGACCCGGCCATCCATGCTGCCCGACGTGGAGACGCCGCATGGGTGCGCGGGTCGCGCCCGCGCATGACGAGCGCAAAATCTCCGAGATCGCCCTAACCGATCCTTTACCCGGCGCGGCTTAGAATCGCGCATGGTGCGCTATCGGACCGCAGGCGAAATCGAGGCCGCCGCCATCGCGCTCAAACGCGCGGCCGAACGCGCCGGACACGCGCTCGGATGCACGTTCGCCTCCTCCGCCGAGTTCGAGGCCGAGATTATCCGGTCGCGGCGCGAGCAGGGCTTGTTGCCGTCAGCGCGTCCTCGCCGTACGCGGCTTTATATCCCGGCCCTCACCCTGCTGGTCGCGGCGATCGCCTGGGCGCTGCTGGTGATGTGATTTTCCGGAATTCGTGGGATAGTTCATGGATGGGTTGAGCGAAACCGAAACCCATCAGATCGTCGGCAATCAACGCCGAAGGGGTTTGGTCGACCGCACACGATGACGAGCAAGCTCGTGCTCGGAAACCCACTGCCCGCGAAATAGGCAAAGCCGCTGAAGTTCCGGACGAACCCGGAGGAGCGGCGCAAGCTCCCTGAATACATCTGCCTCATGATACCCCCAGCGACAGCGTCACTTGATCCGTGCGGCCAGCTATGCGCCGGTTGATAGAGACAAGTGGAAGCTGCGCTTCTATGGTTCGGCGGGCGACCGCCGGCCCGATCGAAGCGGCCCGCAACGCGCAGCCGATCGGCTCGCCGCTTTCGTCGCACAGCGCTATCAATACTGACGCGAGAGGAACGAGCATGAGAACGCAGCCCCAATCCTCGCTGTCACGACGTAATTTCTGCTTTTGCTGCGCGGCCACGACTGCTTTCGCTGCTACCGGCGGCTGGCTCACGCCATCCGAAGCATTCGCTCAGGCGCGCGCCATCGTGTTTTTCATCCAATCCGCCGCGGCGACCGCCGAGATCGCGGTCCATGACCTGCGCCGCAACGTCAGCGTGCTGGAGGGTTCCGGCGGAAATATCGCCGTGCTTTCCGGACCCGACGGCAAACTGCTGGTGGACGCGGGCATCGCGGTGTCGCGACCGCGGCTCGCCGCGGCTCTCGCTTCCCTCGGCACCGCGCCGGTGATCCGACTCATCAACACGCATTGGCATTTCGATCACACCGACGGCAATGAATGGCTGCACGCGAACGGCGCCGTCATCCTGGCGCACGAGAACACCCGCAAGCGTCTTTCGACCGCGCAGCGGGTCGAGGACTGGCGGTTCGATTTCCCGCCATCGGCCGCCGGCGCAGTGCCGACCGAAGTTTTTGCCGGGGAACGAGACTTGACGTTCGCCGACACGAGACTGTCATTGAAACATTACGAACCGGCGCACACCGACGGCGACATTTCCGTCCGGTTCGCCGACGCCGATGTTCTTCACGTCGGCGACACGTTTTGGAACGGCATCTACCCGTTCATCGACTATTCGACGGGCGGCAGCATCGACGGCATGATCCGAGCGACCGAGGCCAATCTCGCGACGACGACCGACCGGACCATCATCATTCCGGGCCACGGGCCGCCGGTCAGCAACAAAGCACAGCTCCAGGAATATCGCGACATGCTGGTGGAAATCCGGGAAAATGTCGCCCGCCTCAAGCGGCAGGGACGCCCGCTCGACGACGTCATCGCCGCCAAGCCGACCGCGGCACACGACGCCAAATGGGGCCAGTTCGTGATCGATCCCGCCTTCTTCGCCAAGCTGGTGTTCGCGGGAGTTTGAATTGCAAACGAGCACTGGGGCGGTCAGGCTTGCCGCCCTGCACCAGCCTCGCCTTGCCGGCGCGACCAGCAAACCCAGGTGACTGCAACGATTAGCGAGGAAAGGCACGCTATGGGCACGATCACGACCAAAGACGGGACCGAGATCTATTTCAAGGACTGGGGCACCGGACAGCCGATCGTCTTCAGTCACGGATGGCCGCTCACTGCCGATGCGTTCGAAGACCAGATGTTCTTCTTGGTATCGAAAGGATACCGCTGCATCGCCCACGATCGCCGCGGCCACGGGCGGTCCAGCCAGCCGTGGAACGGCAACGACCTCGACACCTATGCCGACGACCTTGCCGAACTGGTCGGCAAGCTCAATCTCGAACGCGCGATCCATGTCGGCCATTCCACCGGCGGCGGCGAGGTCGCCCACTATCTCGGCCGCCATGGAACCAAGCGCGTCGCCAAGGCGGTGCTGATGGGGGCGATACCGCCGCTGATGTTGAAGACGCCGAATAATCCCGCAGGGACGCCGAAAGAAGCCTTCGATCAGCTGCGAGCCGCCGTGCTCGCGGACCGCTCGCAATTCTGGAAGGACCTGAGCATGCCGTTCTACGGCTACAACCGGCCGGGCGCGAAGGTCTCGGAAGGTGTGCGCAACTCGTTCTGGCTGCAAGGCATGATGGCGGGGCTGCCGGCGTCTTATTTGTGCATCAAGGCCTTCTCCGAGACGGACACCACCGAGGACCTGAAGAAAATCGACGTCCCGACGCTGATCCTGCACGGCGACGACGACCAGATCGTGCCGATCGCCGCCTCCGCCATGCTGTCGTCGAAGATCGTGAAAAATGCGAAGCTGAAGGTCTACAAAGGCGCACCGCACGGGATGGCCACGACCCTCAAGGATCAAGTCAACGAGGATCTGCTGGCCTTCATCCGCGGGTGATCTCGGAAACTCCATGGCGCGCCGCGAACCGCGGTCGAGTACCATGGGGCTGTCATCGCAGCCGGCGCAGCGGTACAGTGCTGATCCTCGTCACAGAAGGACACCCCCCATGAGTTCCAAGCCCGCGAAAGCGCTGCGCATAGCGCCTCTCGAGACACCGAGCGATCTCAAGCCGGATGCGGTTCGCGACATTGCCGGCGCGCTGACCATCCTGCTCGCGGACATGTTTGCGCTCTACGTCAAGACCAAGAATTTCCACTGGCACATCTCGGGACCGCACTTCCGAGACTATCACCTGCTGCTGGACGAGCAGGCCGAGCAGATCTTCGCGACCACCGACGACATCGCCGAGCGCGTACGCAAGATCGGCGGAACGACCCTGCGCTCGATCGGCCAGGTGGCGCGGCTGCAGCGCGTGCTCGACAACGACGCGGACTTCGTCACGCCGCTCGACATGATCGCCGAGCTGCGCGACGACAATCGCCAGCTCGCGGCGAACATGCGCGAGACGCACGACCTGTGCGACGAACATGGCGATGTCGCCAGCGCGAGCCTGCTGGAGAACTGGATCGATGAAGCCGAGCGGCGCACTTGGTTCCTGTTCGAGACGACGCGCACGCTGGATCGAAGATAGGCCGTAAGCGGAGGCAGTCACTGCCCTGGGCGCAGCGGGTGAAGTGATTTTACGATTTCCTAAGATACGTTGAACAGAGCGAAACCGCTGGCCGCAGACCAGCGTCCCCGCAACGCGGGGACCTCGATCGGCGGACTGATGGATTTCGCTACCGCTCAGCCCATCCTGCGTTTGATGAAAAAACGGGGCGCCGAAGCGCCCCGCTTCCCGTCACCCCGCTGTACTGGAGCGCGAGGTCGGAAAGATCCGCGACGGCGAGCCCCCCTCAAAGGTGGCCGGCTGCGTAAATTAGCTATGCCGCTAATTAGAGGTCTGCCGTGCAACGCCCGTGGGTAACGTTTTAGGGAAATCCATTGCAGACAAAGACTGAGGCGATCATGGGCGGGCTTGATGTTGCGTCGCTGCCACGCCGCGATGATTGGCGGCATGAGCCACCCTCCACCCGGAAGATGATCTGGATTCCCGGCGGCACGTTCCGCATGGGATCCGATCGACATTATCCGGAGGAAGCTCCGGTTCATCGCGTCGCGGTCGATGGCTTCTGGATGGATCGCACGCCGGTCACTAACCAGCAGTTCAAGCAATTCGTTAAGGCGACCGGACACGTCACCTTCGCCGAGATCGCGCCCAATCCCAAGGACTATCCAGGCGCACTGCCGCACATGCTCTATGCCGGCTCGCTCGTGTTCACCCCGCCCAAGCATCCGGTCGACCTGCGCAACTGGGCCGAATGGTGGGTCTTCCTCAAGGGCGCCAACTGGCGCCATCCCAGTGGGCCGAAGAGCGAGATCAACAGCCTCGACAATCATCCGGTCGTGCACGTGTCATTTGACGACGCGCTTGCCTACGCCAGATGGGCCGACAAGGACTTGCCGACTGAGGCCGAGTGGGAATTTGCCGCGCGCGGTGAGTTCGATGGCGCGGAGTTCGCCTGGGGCAATGAGTTCACGCCCGGTGGCAAGCACATGGCCAATACCTGGCAGGGCGCTTTCCCGCACGAGAACCTCTGCACCGACTGCTTCGCGCGCACATCGCCGGTGACCGCCTTTCCGGCGAATGGCTATGGCGCCTACGACATGATCGGCAATGTCTGGGAATGGACCACCGATTGGTACTCGCCCAAGCATCAGGCCGACGCGCCAAAGGCCTGCTGCGTCCCGCAGAACCCGCGCGGAGGGTATGAGGAGGAGAGCTACGATCCCGCTCAGCCGCAAATCAAGATTCCTCGCAAGGTCATCAAGGGCGGCTCGCATCTATGCGCGCCGAACTACTGCCGCCGCTACCGCCCGGCCGCGCGCCATGCGGAGGCGGTGGACGCATCCACGAGCCATCTCGGCTTTCGTTGCATCCTGCGGACAGGGAGCAGGTCATGAGTACCACCGAAGAACGACGTGATATGCCATCAACTACCGGCAATCCCAGCCGGCGCAATGCTTTGCTTGCCGGCACGACGGCCGCGGTGCTGCTGTTGACACTGGCGGCCGGGGTCGCAACCGCCCAAGAGGCGACTGGTGTCCCCGGATCGCCCGGCGCGACAACGACGGTCCCCGGCAACCAGCTTCCGCCACCCGATCCGACATTCGGCGGAGTGATCAAGGATGATGCCCTGCAGTCGAAGCCGTGGTGGCCACCGCGTATCGTGCCACCGCAGAGCGCGCCGAACGTGCTGCTGATCATCACCGACGATGCCGGATTCGGCGTGCCAAGTACCTTCGGCGGTGTAATCCCGACCCCGACAATGGACCGGATCGCCCAGGACGGCCTACGCTACAACCGGTGCTTCTCCACTGCCTTGTGCTCGCCCACGCGGGCCGCGCTGATCACCGGGCGCAACCACCATTCGGCGGGCTTCGGCGTCATCTCGGAGCAGTCGACGGGCTTCCCCGGATACAACAGCATCATCCCGAAGGAGAAGGCGACCATCGGACGGATCCTGCTGGAGAACGGCTACGCGACCTCATGGTTCGGCAAGGACCACAACACGCCCTCGTTTGCCGCCAGCCAAGTCGGGCCCTTCGATCAGTGGCCTACCGGGATGGGATTCGAGTACTTCTACGGCTTCGTCGGCGGCGACGCCAACCAGTGGCAGCCGAATCTCTTCCGCAACACGACGCAGATTTATCCGTTCGAAGGCAAGCCGCCCGGAACCTGGAATCTCGTCACTGCGATGGCGGACGACGCAATCGATTATATGACGCGAATGCACCAGATCGACCCGTCAAAGCCTCTCTTCATCAAGTACGCGCCCGGCGCGACGCACGCGCCGCACCATCCAACCAAGGAGTGGGTGGACAAGATCAGCGCGATGCACCTGTTCGACGACGGCTATGAGAAGGTTCGCGAGCGCATCTTCGAGAATCAGAAGCGGCTCGGCGTGATCCCGAAGGACACGAGGCTCGCGCCCTGGCCCACAGAAATGCTGAAGCCCTGGGACCAGCTCACCGCGGACGAGAAGAAGCTGTTCATCCGTCAGGTCGACGTCTTCGCGGCCTACGTGGCTTACAGCGACCACGAGATCGGGCGCGTGATCCAGCATTTCCAGGATCTTGGCCGGCTCGACAACACGCTGGTCATCTACATCAATGGCGACAACGGCACCAGCGCCGAGGGCGGACCGCTTGGCACGCCGAACGAGGTTGCGTTCTTCAACGGGCTCAATGAGCTGCCGGTCGCGGTGCAGATGAAGTTCTACGACGTCTGGGGCACAGAGCAGACGTATAACCACATGTCGGCGGGCTGGGCATGGGCCTTCGACACACCGTTCGACTGGTTCAAGCAGAACGCGTCCAGGCTCGGCGGCACCAACCAGAACATGGTCGTCTCGTGGCCGGCACGCATCAAGGACAAGGGAGCCTTGCGCGAGCAGTTCATGCATGTCATCGACGTAGTGCCGACGATCCTAGAGGCCGCGGGCATCTCTGCGCCGGAATACGTGGACGGCATCAAACAAGCGCCGATCGAAGGCACCAGCTTCCTCTACACTTTCGACGCGACGAACGCCAAGGCGCCCTCGCGCCATAAGACGCAGTATTTCGAGATGTTCGGACAGTGGGCGCTGTACGACGACGGCTGGATGCTCAGCACCAAAGTCAACGGCGCGCCGTGGCAAGCGTTCGGTCCGGCGAATCCCGATCCGCTGAACAACCAGGTCCTACAACTCTACGACCTGAACAAGGACTTCAGCCAGACCGACGACATCGCGGCCAAGAATCCGGAAAAGGTCAAGGAAATGAGGGCGAGGTTCGTCACCGAGGCAAACAAGTACCAGGTCTTTCCGCTCGATGCCTCGGTGGCGGCGCGGATCGTGGCGCCGCGGCCGAACATCACCGCGGGGCGCACCGAATTCGTCTACACGCGCCCAATGACCGGTTTGCCGCAGGGCGATTCGCCGTCGCTGCTCAATGCGTCCTATACAATTACGGCCGACATCCAGGTGCCCCAAGGCGGTGCGGAGGGCATGATCCTGACCTCCGGTGGGCGCTTCGGCGGCTATGGCTTCTATCTTCTAAAAGGCAAACCGGTCTTCCTCTGGAACCTGGTGGACCTGGAGCGCGTGAAGTGGGAGGCCGCCGAAGCCTTGCCGCCCGGACGGCACACGGTCGAGTTCGATTTCAAGTACGACGGAATCGGCGCCGGAACGCTGGCGTTCAACAACTTCAGCGGCATCGGCCGTCCCGGCACTGGAACGCTCACGGTGGACGGCAGCGTGGTCGCTACGAAGAAAATGGACCGCACGCTGCCGATGATCCTGCAGTGGGACGAGAGCTTCGACATCGGCTCCGACACGTTGACGGGCGTGAATGATGACGACTACAAGCCACCGTTCCCGCTGACCGCCAAGCTGAACAAACCCGCAATTGTCCCCCGAGGACATCAAGAGGCTCCAGGCCGCAATGAGGGAAAAAGCGCAGAGTGAGTGATCCCGCTTCGACCGCGGAGCGGGCAGAAGGGATTGACCAGTTTATTGGCTACTTCTTCGCCGCCCGGCGTCGGCATGATCGGTTTGCGGGCAATTTCCGAACGCCGCAACTCATCTTCACAGCAGGCAGAGCGCGTTTCACAAAAAACGGGGCGCCGAAGCGCCCCGTTCCCGTCCTCCCCGCCGCAACGAATCAGGCGGAAAGGATACGTCGATCAGGCCGAGTAGTACATCTCGAACTCGACCGGATGCGGCGTGTGCTCGAAGCGGATGATTTCCTGCATCTTGAGCTCGCTGTAGGCGTCGAGGAAATCGTCGTCGAACACGCCGCCCGCTTTGAGGAACTCGCGGTCTTTTTCGAGATACCCGAGCGCCTCGCGCAGCGAGCCGCACACCGTCGGGATCTTTTTCAGTTCGCGCGGCGGCAGGTCGTAGAGGTCCTTGTCGATCGCCGGACCGGGATCGAGCTTGTTGCGGATGCCGTCGAGCCCCGCCATCAGCATCGCAGCGAACGCGAGATAGGGGTTCGCCAGCGGATCGGGATAGCGCACCTCGACCCGCTTGCCCTTCGGCGAATTGGCGAGCGGGATGCGGCAGCCGGCCGAGCGGTTGCGCACCGAATAGGCGAGCAGCACCGGCGCCTCGAAGCCCGGCACCAGCCGCTTGTAGGAGTTGGTGGTCGGATTGGTGAAAGCGTTGATCGTGCGCGCGTGCTTGAGGATGCCGGCGATGTACTGGAGCGCGAGGTCGGAAAGATCGGCGTACTTGCTGCCCGCGAAGGTCGGCTTGCCGGCCTTCCAGATCGACTGGTGGCAGTGCATGCCGGAGCCGTTGTCGCCGTAAACCGGCTTCGGCATGAAGGTCGCGGTCTTGCCGTAGATGTTGGCGACTTGCTGGACGCAGTATTTGTAGATCTGCATCTGGTCGGCCATTCGCACCATCGGCGCGAACTGGAAACCGAGCTCGTGCTGGGCGGAGCCGACCTCGTGATGGTGCTTCTCGACCTTGCAGCCCATCCGCGCCATGGCGCCGAGCATCTCGGAGCGCATGTCCTGCGCGGTGTCCTGCGGCGGCACCGGGAAATAGCCCTTCTTGGTGCCGATGTGGTGGCCGAGGTTGCCGCCTTCGTATTCGGTATCGGTGTTGCTCGGCAGCTCGACCGAATCCAGGCGATAGCCGCATCTGTAGGGATCGGCGCTGTAGCGCACGTCGTCGAACACGAAGAACTCGGCCTCGGGGCCGAAAAACACCGTGTCGCCCACTCCCATGGATTTGACGAGGCCTTCGGCCTTGCGAGCGATGCTGCGCGGGTCGCGGTTGTAGGGCTCACCGGTCAGGGGCTCGAGCGTATCGCAGACGAGCACCAGCGTGGTCTCGGCGTAAAACGGATCGATGCAGGCCGAAGCCGGGTCCGGCATCAATTGCATGTCGGATTCGTGGATCGCCTTCCAGCCCGCGATCGAGGAGCCGTCGAACATGATGCCTTCGGCGAACGTGTCCTCCTCCACCGTGGAAATATCCACGGTGACGTGCTGCCACTTCCCGCGCGGGTCGGTGAAACGGAAATCGCAGTATTTCACGTCGTTGTCCTTGATCAGCTTCAGGACATCTTTGGCGGTCGTCATTGCACGCTTCCCTTGTTGAAAAACCGAATGCGCCCGATCCGATCAGATCGCATCGAGCCCGGACTCGCCGGTGCGGATCCGGATCGCTTCCTCGATGGTGGATACGAAGATCTTCCCATCCCCGATCCGCCCGGTCTGTGCGGCCCGACGGATCGCGTCGACGGCCTTTTCGACCATGTCGTCGCCGAGCACAATCTCGATCTTCACCTTGGGAAGAAAATCCACGACGTACTCCGCCCCGCGGTAAAGCTCGGTGTGGCCCTTCTGCCGGCCGAAACCCTTGGCTTCCGTCACGGTGATGCCCTGAAGCCCCACCTCCTGCAGCGCTTCCTTGACCTCGTCGAGCTTGAACGGCTTGATGATCGCCTCGACTTTTTTCATTCGCTTCGTCCCTGGATCGCTGGAGGCACATTGCCGCCTTGGATCGCGCGGATTCGTTAGCAGTTCCTGTGCCAAGGGCCGAAAGTGCCGAAACTCGCCGCGAGTCCAGCGGCTTGGAGCAGTTTCTGCTCGCGCCTGTTGCGTTCCCCTGCGAGGCGATGCCCAGAGAATAGGCAATTCGATGAATTTCTAGGCGGCGCCCCGGAAGGACCGACCGAAGGATGGCGCCGGCCACGGCATGCTAGGGTGAGGGGTTCCAGCGTCGCCCGCCGATGATCGAGCTCCTGAGCAATGAAGAGATGGCGCAAGCCGATCGGCTGACGATCACGGCCGGCACCACCGGCATCGCGCTCATGGAACAGGCCGGCCGCGCCATCGCCGACGCGGTCGCGACACGACAGCCGCTGGGGACTTCGATCGTGGTCGTGGCCGGGCCCGGCAACAACGGAGGGGACGGCTATGTCGCCGCGCGGCTGCTGGCAGAGCGCGGGTTTCGCGTGCGGCTCATGAGCCTCGGGGGCAAGGATCGCCTGAAGGGCGATGCCGCCGAGGCGGCGGCGCGGTACCGCGGCGCCGTGGACCAGGCCGCTCCGGCCGGCTTGGCCGACGCGGGGTTGATCATCGACGCGATCTTCGGTGCCGGGCTTGCTCGCCCGGTCGAAGGGATGGCGCGGCAGATGATCGAGGCGATGAACGTGTCCGCGGCGTCGATCCTCGCCGTAGATTTCCCGAGCGGCATCAACGGTTCGACCGGCGCGCGTCTGGGGACCGCGATCAAGGCGCGGGAAACGGTGACCTTCTTCCGCCGCAAACCCGGTCACCTGCTGCTGCCCGGCCGCCTCCATTGCGGCAAGGTCCGGGTCGCCGATATCGGCATCAAGTCGGAGGTACTGTCGGCGGTCCGGCCTCGCACCTTTGCGAATGCGCCGGAGCTGTGGAAATCGAGCTTTCCGGTTCCGCAAATCGACGCCCATAAATACGCGCGCGGACATGCCGTCGTGGTCTCGGGCGGGCGTACGCGAACCGGGGCCGCACGGCTCGCCGGCCGAGGGGCGCTGCGGGCCGGCGCAGGCCTCGTCACCATCGCCTCGCCATCCGACGCCCTCCTGGTTCACGGGGCCGCCAATCTCGCCGTCATGGTCCGTCCGGTCGATGGGGCGGCCGCGCTCGGGGCGATGCTGCAGGACCGCCGCCTCAATGCGGTGGTGCTGGGGCCCGGAGGAGGCGTCGGTGAGGAGATGCGAGCGCTGGTGACGACGGCACTCGCCGGCGAGCGCGCGTCGGTTCTCGATGCGGACGCGCTCACGAGCTTCGCGGAGGTTCCTGCAGCATTGTGGGGCGCCATTGCCGGCCGGATCGCGACCGTGCTGACACCGCACGAGGGGGAGTTCGCGCGGCTGTTCGGCGGAGAGCCGGGCATTGGGGATGCGGCTTCGAAGTTGGATTCGGCACGGCTGGCGGCGAGCCGCAGCCAAGCGGTCGTCGTGCTGAAGGGCCCCGATACCGTGGTCGCCGAGCCTGACGGCCGAGCCGCCATCGCGGAAAACGCGCCACCGTGGCTCGCGACCGCCGGTAGCGGCGACGTGCTTTCCGGCATGATCGCCGGGCTATTGGCGCAGGGCATGCCGGCTTTCGAGGCCGCCTGCGCGGCGGTCTGGTTGCACGGCGAAGCCGGCCGCACGGTCGGCCCCGGGCTGATTGCGGAGGATCTGCCCGAGGCTTTGCCGCAAATCTATCGCGCACTGTTTTCGAGTCTCGGTGTGGAAGGATCGTAAGTCTGCCGGTGGCCGCCCTCGCGTCCACCCGAATGGCGGGGCTGCGCACCGCTGGCACGGCGCGTGCGCCGGCCCTATTTTTGTGGCGCGCTGCGGCGCCAGCATGGTAGACGTGCGCCGCCCGCGGACCGGTTCGAAGCCGTGCGATGCCCTTGCGGGCGTGGCGGAATTGGTAGACGCGCGGGATTTAGGTTCCCGTGACGAAAGTCGTGGGGGTTCGAGGCCCTCCGCCCGCACCACGCCCGCTTCCGGCGCCCGATGCGAGGCTGCGCGCCCTGGTCCGCCGAACGTCCACGCGAACTAGAGATCCGACATGCAGGTCACGCAAACTCTTTCGGAAGGCTTGAAGCGCGGGTACCGGGTCGTGGTCCCGGTCGCCGATCTCGACACCAAGGTCAACGAGCGCCTGGTGGATCTCAAAGATCGCGTGCGCATCAACGGCTTTCGGCCCGGCAAGGTGCCGATCGATCACCTGCGGCGCATGTATGGCCGTGCGGTGTTGGCGGAAGCCATCGAAGCGGTGGTGCGGGAAGCCAACACCTCGATCATCGCGGAGCACGGGTTCAAGCTGGCCCAGGACCCCAAGGTGATCATGCCGGAAGCCGAAGGCGAGGTCGCCGAGATGATGGCCGGCAAGACGGATCTCGCATATTCGGTGGAGCTGGAAATCCTGCCGAAGATCGAGCTCGGGGATTTCAAGGACATCCAGCTCCAAAAACTCTCCGCCGAAGTCAGCGATCAGGAGGTCGCCGAGGCTGTCGGCAAGATCGCGCAGGAGAATCGCCCGTACGCCGACAAGGGCGAGGGCGCCAAAGCCGAGCAGGGCGACCGCGTCGTCGTGGCGTTCACCGGCACGATCGATGGCGAGCCGTTCGAGGGTGGGACCGCCGATGACGTCGCGGTCGTGATCGGCTCCAAGAGCTTCATCCCGGGATTCGAGGATCAATTGGTCGGAATCGGGCCGGGCGAGACCCGGACCGTGAACGCGGCCTTCCCGCAGAACTACCTCTCGGCCAACCTGGCCGGCAAGGCGGCTTCGTTCGAGGTGACCGCGAAAACCATCGAGGCGCCCGGCACGGTGACGTTGGACGACGACTTTGCCAAATCGCTGGGCATCGAATCGTTGGCGAAGCTCAAAGATGCGGTCCGGGAGCGATTGGCCCGCGAGCACGCCGAAGTGACCCGCCGCAGGCTGAAGCGGGCGCTGCTCGATGCGCTCGACGCGCGCTACACGTTCGACCTGCCGCCTAGTCTCGTCGAACAGGAGTTCGCCAACGTGTGGCGTACGCTGCTCGCGGACCTCGAAGCGCAGGGCAAGACCTTCGCGGACGAAAATACGACTGAAGAAACCGCGCGCGAGGAATACCGCAAGATCGCCGAGCGGCGGGTGCGGCTCGGCTTGGTCATCGCCGAGATCGGCGAAAGGAACGACATCAAGGTCAACGACGAGGAGCTGAGAAGGGCGATCGTCGATCGCGCGCGGCAGTTTCCCGGCCAGGAACAGCAGATCTGGGACTATTACCGCAACAATCCCGGAGCGGTCGCGACCTTGCGGGCCCCGATCTACGAGGAAAAGGTCGTCGATTTCCTGCTCGAGCTCGCCAAAGTCAGCGAGAAGACGGTCCCGCGCGAAGAGCTCTACAACGAGGACGAAGAGCCGGCCGCGCCGGCCGCAGCGTGAGGGCGCATGCCTCGATTGCGGGAATTCGTTACGGTCGCGCCCCCGCGCCCCTATGTTGATCCCGATTTGCGCCGGCGGCCGGGCGGTCCGGCCCTGCCGCCGCGGAGGTCATGCCCATGAGAGATCCGGTCGACACCTACATGAACTACCTCGTCCCGATGGTGGTCGAGCAGACCAACCGGGGCGAGCGGGCCTACGACATCTACTCGCGCCTGCTCAAGGAACGCATCGTGTTCATCACGGGCCCGATGGAGGACAACGTCTCGACCCTGGTCGTTGCCCAGCTGCTCTTTCTCGAGGCCGACAATCCCAAGAAAGAGATCAACATGTACATCAACTCACCCGGCGGGGTCGTCACCTCGGGGCTGGCGATCTACGACACCATGCAGTTCGTGCGCCCGCCGGTGTCGACGCTGTGCGTGGGCCAGGCCGCCTCGATGGGCTCGCTCTTGCTCGCCGCGGGCGCCAAGGACCTGCGCTTCGCGCTGCCCAATGCGCGAATCATGGTCCACCAGCCCTCCGGCGGCTTCCAGGGCCAGGCGACCGACATCATGCTGCACGCCCAGGAGATCCTGAACCTGAAGAAGCGCCTCAATGAAATCTACGTGAAGCATACCGGGCAATCGCTGAAGAAGGTGGAAGAAGCGCTGGAGCGGGACCACTTTCTGACCGCGGAAATGGCCAAGGAATTCGGGCTGGTCGACCAGGTGATCGACAAGCGGCCCCTCGAGCCGGACGCGTTGAAGGCGTGAGCTCGGGACCCGCCGGGGCCGGCATCGCCCGCCCGAGGGGGCGGAAACGCTTGTGGCGGCCGGGCGTTTATCGTTAAGCAATTCTTGATTGACGACGCGCTACCCTGTTCCGCTATCCTGGAGGGGCGCCGGCAGGGAGCGGCGTCGCGGCCGGGAAGCGGCGGGAATTCCGAGGCCGGTGCTACGGTTTCTTAGCGGGGGCGAGGTCAAAGGGGACGCGAGGCCGGGCACGGTCTAGGAGAGCTGGGATGAGCAAGGTCGGCTCGGATTCCAAGAACACGCTCTATTGCTCGTTCTGCGGCAAGAGCCAGCACGAGGTGCGCAAGCTCATTGCCGGCCCCACCGTCTTCATCTGCGACGAGTGCGTCGAGCTGTGCATGGACATCATCCGCGAGGAGAACAAGTCCTCGCTGGTGAAGTCGCGCGACGGCATCCCGACCCCGAAGGAAATCCGCAAGGTGCTCGACGACTACGTCATCGGCCAGGACCACGCCAAGAAGGTGCTGTCGGTCGCGGTGCACAATCACTACAAGCGGCTCAACCACCAGACCAAGCACAACGACGTCGAGC
>JBKPDF010000092.1:0-19728 GCA_046727735.1 Pseudomonadota bacterium
GCTGCGGCGCCTGGAGGAGGCCGGCGTGATACGCCACTACACCATCGAGGTCGATCCTGCGGCGCTCGGGCTCGGCCTTGCGGCGTCGATCCGCATCCGGCCGATGGCCGGCCAACTGCTCGAGGTCGCCGCCCTGCTCGCCGAATTGCCCGAGATCGTCGAATGCGACCGCGTCACCGGCGAGGACTGCTTCGTCGCCAAGGCGCATGTGCGCTCGGTGCAGGATCTCGAGCGTGTGATCGATCGGATCATTCCGCTGGCGCAGACCAACACGTCGATCATCCAGTCGTCGCCGGTGGCCCGTCGCCTCCCGCGGCTCGGCGAAGCGGAGTGACTGCCGCCGCCGACACGCTAGGCTGCTCGGATGGAAATAAGAATCCCTCGACTTTGCGACTGAGATTGGCAAACCCTTGTCTGAGCTGATGTCCGACGTCCGCTAAACCCGAAAGAATACGCTCGGGCTGAGTTCTTCTCATTTTGACCCCGTGGCTGACTTCCGATAGTCCTCTTAGACCAGCATGTCGAGATGACCGACCCTGCGTCCCTGGTCTACGAACCGCTCAATGAGTACAAGCCCTTTGGGCCAGATATCGGCATCGTGGACGGCCCGCTGGAATATTTGACGGACGGCGGGAGTGAGGCTTCCGCTCCCTTTCTCGACGCGTATGACCGTAGTGCGGCTCAAAAACGGTGACCTCTTCCTCCATTCGCCCATGGCGTTCGAGGCCACCCTCGCCGGGCGACTGCAATCAATGGGGAGGATACGGCACCTCGTATCGCCGAACCAGTTTCACTATGCCCACATCGGAGAGTGGTCGCGGGCGTTTCCAGATGCTGTAACGTGGGCGTCTCCGGGTGTGCGAGCGCGCGCATGGGCGCGAGGCATCGGCGTGCAGTTCAAGACAGACCTGGGGGCGCAGGCACCGGACGAATGGCGGGATGAAATCGAGCAAACGGTCGTTCCTGGCGGGATTTTCGGAGAGATCGTTTTCTTTCACAAACTCTCAAAGACCGTCATACTGGCCGACACAATTTTGAATCTTGAGCTCAATAGGCTTGGCCAGCCGTGGCGGTTCGTGACGTGGCTCACTGGGATGTACTACCCAAATGGTCAGTTGTTTTTCGGGATGCGATTGCCGCTTCTATTTCAGAAGCGAAAGACGAGAGCAGTGGCCGACAGGATGCTTTCATGGCAGCCCGAAAGCATCATTCTTAGCCATGGACGCTGCTTCGAGACGAACGGCGGCATGGTACTACGTCGGGTCTTCGGCTGGGCGCTGTAGCCTGCTGGGCACATTTTTTCTTGCGCTGCATGAGTCTGGTCCTGGCACGACTCGCTCGCGCCGGCAGTGAATGCCACGAGCGCCGCAGCCACGGCGCAAAACAGCACGTTCATCGCTCGATGCTAGGGCGTGTACTCATTGATGTGTGAATGTGCAGAGTGCGGTTGGGGGGCAAACTGGGTTGCTGAATAGAGGCCGGCAGCGAACGAGCCACCGGCCTCTGTTTTGAGCCGTCTTAGTGCTGCATCATGGCTTCAAAGCACCCTGAACGCTCGTGTAGACCGCATAGAGCGATGTCGAGCCGCAGATGTACATTCGGTTTCGCTGCTGGCCGCCGAAGCACAAATTGGCCACGGTCTCCGGTATGTGGATCTTGCCGATCAGATCGCCGGCCGGGGAATAGCAGCGAACCCCGTTTTCGTTCAGATCGCCCCAGCCGACGGAGCACCAGATGCGGCCATCCCGGTCGGCGCGCAGTCCATCGGTAATGCTCGGTTTGGGCATTTCGGCAAAGACCTTGCCGTTCGACAGTCTGCCATTTTCGATATCCGCGTCGAACACGCGGATGTGCGACGGGTTTTTCGGACCGTCGGTGAACCCAGTATCGATGACGTAGAGCTTTTTCTCGTCGGGTGAGAAGGCGATGCCGTTCGGCTCGACGAAGTCATCGACGACAACTTTGATGTTGCCGGTTTTCGGATCGACCCGATAGACATTGTGCTTTTCCTGCTCGGGAACGGCCTTGATACCCTCATAGTAACCGCCGATGCCGTAGACCGGGTCGGTGAACCAAATGGAGCCGTCGGCGGCGACCACGGCGTCGTTCGGCGAATTCAGTTTCTTGCCGTTATACTTGTCGGCGATGATCGTGATCGAGCCGTCGAGCTCCGTGCGGGTGACCCGCCGGCCGCTGTGCTCACAAGTGATCAGGCGTCCTTCGCGGTCGATGGTATTGCCGTTCGAATTCATCGACGGCTGGCGGAATACGCTTAAATGGTCGTCGTTCTCGTCCAGGCGCATGATGCGATTGTTGGGAATGTCGCTGAAGAGCACGTACCGCCCCGCCGGGAAATACACCGGGCCTTCGGCCCAGCGGAACCCAGTAGCAATGCGTTCAACGGCCATGGTGCCGGCGAAGGCAGGGAAATCGGCAGGCCCGAACGTTGGCTCGGTGGGCTTCACCATGGATTCCAGGTGCGGATCCGGATAGACCGAACCGGGCAGCGGCCCCAAAGGCAACGGCGGCGTCGCCCTGAGCGGAACGCCCGTTTGGCCGAACGGCGTTACGGTATCCGCAGACGCCGCTTGCATGGCTGCAGCCGTCGCAGCAGCCGCCGTGGTCGTCAAAAATGCCCGTCTGTTCATGGTCACCTCCCTGACGCTTAGGAATTTGGAACAGGATAATCAGGAATTCCGAACTGCGCCGACAACTCGCATTCGAGCTGGGGCTGTGGTTCAGATGCCGGAACTGTAGCACGAACAGAATTCGCGGAAGAGCCTTCCGGAGCGCCGCGCGGCAAGGCGGGTTGCCGCACCGGGTCGATTGCTGTTCAGACCGGGCTCGCTTCAATTGCGTTGCACCCAACAGCTCGCGCCAGCCGCACGCAGGTTCGCGCATAACTTTTCGGCGCTTGCGCGACTCTCCGCCCCGACGTGGACCCGCGCCCAGCCCATGCTGCCGCGCGCGAGCCCACGATGAACGACGCGTGGCTCGCGGTCCGCCAGTATGGACGCGTGCTTCTCCTGCAATTGTCGATAAGCGGCGAGCGCCGTCGAGTCGGATGAGCTTCCGACCAATTCCACGGCCCAGGGATCGGCCGATTTGGCCACGGATATCGGCGGGCGCGTGAAAAGGCCAGCGACCTGCCGACAGGGTACGGCGTTTACAACGTGCATCCCGGCCGGCCCCCCCTGAGCTCCGATCCATTGCTCGGCGGATTGACCGGTCACGAGACTCACATAGGTGCGTGTCTCGCGAGGTAGATCGCGCCGGCCGGCGAGCCAGTCGCGCACCCGCCCAGGCCCGGCATTATAGGCGGCTGCCGCAAGGCCGAGATTTCCGAACTCGTGGTGCAGGTCGCGCAAGAGCCTCGCGGACTTGGCGATCGCTTCGACAGGATCGAAGGGATCGGCGAGACCACGCCGCCTCGCGGTCGCTGGCATGAACTGTGCCACGCCTTGTGCGCCGGCGCGGCTCACCGCCGCCGGATCAAAGCGGCTTTCCTGCCAGATCAGCCGGGTGAAGAAATCGATCGGCAAATCGTTTTCCGCCGCTGCCGCTGCGAGCGCGTTGCAGACGCTGTCCGCCGAAATGCTCGACGAGGTCGGGGTTTGTGATGGACCAGTTTGGACCGGACGGATCTCACCAGTTTCACCCGCGCCCGCCTGCGCAAGGCAGCTGCTCGACGGCGCGCACCTGGCTTTCAACGCGTCCAGATGTGACTGCCCGGACGCGAGCGCGCGGGCGGCGAAGGGTGTCGCGGCACTTGGCGGACTTGCACCGAGGGGAGCCGGAAGTAACACGACGAGGAGGAATGCGGATCCGGCGAGGCTGCGCATTTCCTTCTTCCCTAGGTCGCACCCGCGCGCGGCCGAATAATTCCTGAGGGCAGGCCGCCGTTCCGTCGAGGGATGGTAGCTTTCGAGGGCACCGAGCGGACGCGCCGATTCACTGCAGATCGAACAGATCCTTGGCCCTAGCCAAAGCTCGCATGCACTCGGCGCGATTGCCGCGCACGTCGAGCGCCCTGGCGCGAACGAGAGCATCTTGGAATGTTTCGCGTGCGCGCTGCTTCGCTCGCCTCACGGATTCAGGGGTAGGCTGGCGGCCGAGCTTTGCCGCCAAGCTTTCCCGCGCAGTCGGCCCCGCATTCGGGTTCTTGCCCGACACCCGGACGGCTTGCTCGAATGCGGCAATTTGTTTGGTGCAGGGCCCCGCTGCCGCAGCAACCACTCCCGAAGCCAAGGCCGCGATTACGATCAACGTTGCCGAAAACCGCGCCGTCATGTTTGCCTCGCTCAGTTCCGCTGCGGACATTCCGGTGCACGAATCATCACTGCGGCCGCGAACGGACGCCAAACGCCATCGCGATCATCGAAGCGCCGCCAAAGATCATGTTGACCCCTACGATCAGTCCCAGCGCCCAGGCGAGGCTACCCGGAAGCCCGGCAAAGATCACGAAGGCAAGAAACAGGTCGATGACCCCGCTCGTGAGCATCCAGCCCCATCGCCCCGTGAGCTGACGCCTGTGCTCGAGCGCATACATGATTGAAGCGACGCCTTCGACGATGAAAAACGCGATCAGGACGTAGGTGAGGCTGACCAGGCCCAACCCTGGAAGCGCGAGCAGCGACACTCCTACCACAATGCCCAGCACCGCCGACAGCAAGGACCACCAGAATCCAGGTCCGTGGCGCGTTCTCCATGTGGTTATCAGGCCGACGATTCCGCTGATCAGGAAAAGCCAGCCCAGTACAATGGTGATCGCCAGACCGGCGATCAGCGGCACCGCGACGGCAAGAAAGCCGAGTATGACCAGGATAATGCCTTCCGCGAGAAATAGCTTCCAATGCTCGCGAATCGTTCCGGTCACCGCGTCTCGGAGAGCATCAAACGATTGGTTGGTCATGGCGCGCTTCTCCCTGGCATCCGTGGACCGGCACCCATTACTGATCGTCCCGGCCGCCATAGGAATCGGCGGCCGGAATAGCCGCCAATCTGCGATCCGGGGGCCTGACGCTGGCTTCCGCCATTCTACACCGAACAGCGGCAGGGGCGCATTTGGCTCCCGAGCTTGCGCCCCACCCCACTGAGGACTCACGCTGGGAGATCCTAGGATGACACCAACTGTCATCGCGGATCATGGGATGTCGGCTTGTGGCACGATCGGACCTACTGAGACCTCTGCGATTTGGCCGTTCTCGTGCGCATAGCGAACATCAGTCGCGACTGCCGAACAATCGCGATTCATGAGTGCACGACCTAGCGCCAGGCGGAGCGGCGGGCCTGCGCGGAAGCCAGCGTGTTTCCCGCGCGCTATCCCAGCAAGGCGGCGAGCTCGGCGAAATCTCCGACGACGAGGTCGGGCTGGTGCGGCGTTTCGCCGAACGGACGCCTGCGGCGGTCGACGAACACCGTGCGCATGCCGTACGCCTTGGCGCCGATGCAGTCGAATGCATGGTTGGCGACGAACAGACAGCTCGCGCGATCTTCGCCGATCAGCGACGCGGCCTTGGCGTAAGTCTTCCAGTGCGGCTTGAAATAGCCCGCGGCCTCGACCGAGATCACGTGGTCGAAATCAAAGCCGATGTGAGGGCGGGCTGCCTCGAGCATATCGGGATCGCCGTTGGAGAGGATCGCGAGCCCGTAGCCGGCGCCGCGCAGCCGATGGAGTGCCGGCACCACGTCGGGAAACGGCTCGAGCCTTTCGATGCGGGACACCAGCCAGCGCACCTCCTCCTGCGCGTAGCTGATGCCGCAGCGGTCCATGACGTAGGCCACCGCGCGCTGCCCGATCTCACGGTAAGGCGTGTGGCCGCGATCGCACAGGGCGTCGATCATCGAGTTCTCGAAATGCGTGCGGCGCCACCAGGTCACGAAGCTGTTCGGCTTGCCGGCCCAGCCTTTCTTCTGCAGGAACGGCGTGACCGCTTCCGTGAGCCCCTTCTGCATATCGACGATCGTGCCGTACTGATCGAAGATCAGCACCTTGATCGAGCGCTTCAGCTCCGAAGCCTGCAATGTTCTACCCCGGTGGTTGGCGATCGTGAATGGGGATGCGCCGGCGGGCACCGAGCGGCACCGAGTATGCGGTCAGACTGCGTATGGGGCAACGCGCGGCGGACGATCCGCTCCGACGATGAAATGCCCCGGGCGCGCAGAGCGGGCAACGACCGCAGATGCGCCCGTCAGCCGCCGTGGAAACCGCGCAGTTTCCAGGTGCTGAGCAATTCCTCGACCTCTTCGAGCGTGAGGCTCTCGTGCCGAACGGGTTTCGAGACGTTGATCGTGCGTGACAGCGTGAACCGGCCACCCTGCTTGTCGACCTCGAACAGCAGCTTCTGCGCCAGCTCGCGCAAATGCCGCTCGCGGTCGGGCTCCTGCATCTGCATCGAGACCTCCTGGTTCATCAATTTTTGACAGCTCGGCCCAGTTCCGTCCCGGCCCTCGCCTGGGTGCGGTTGCGATCAACCACGCCCGGCTTCCAAGATCGGCAGGCTCGGCAGGCCGGCCGAGTAAAAAAGAGCTTTGCCCGCCCTCCCAAGTGGCCGTGCTGCTAGACAGCGTCGTGCCGTTCCGGGGCGAGAGCTCGATCTGGATGCAGATCGCCGAGCTTTCCTACGACAGCTTCATCATCCGCATGCGCGCGCGCAGCTGAGCGGTTTGCGGTGGAACCATGACGGCCCGGGGCCGAAGGCCCCGGGCGGATTTTTCGTCCGATCACGCATCGATCGCGCACCTGTGACGCAGCTCACACCCTTGAGTTCATGGGATTTTTTCGGCGAATGTGAACCTTGTCACACTCGACCCGGTGTTCGCCGTCTAAACTCGCAACATGTACCCCGCCGATCAGCAAACGGGGAGGCGAAAATGTCGGTTCAGTCTGCAACTCTGGTGCGGCACATTTCGTCAGCATGGGTCCGGAATGCGTTTTCCGGCCTGCTCGCTGCTACGATCCTCGTGCTGTTCTTCGTGCTGATGCCGTGAAGACGCCTTCGCGGCCTGGCGCAGCCGGTCATCAAAGGAGGCTTGCCACGAACCGCACCGAGGCGAGCAGCAGGAATATCCCGAACGCGATCTCGAGCCGGCGTTTCGAGAGCGCATGGGCAAGCCGCGCGCCATAGGCCGCCGTGAAGGTCGAGACCGGCGCCATCACCGCGACGCCGAGCAGCGATACGAATCCGATCGAGAAGGGCGGCAGCCCGGCCTGATGCGGCAGGCCGGCCAGCATGTAGCCGATCGTCCCCGCGATGGTGATGGGCACCCCGAGCCCTGCCGACGTCGCGACCGCCTGGTGGAGCGATTTGCCGTGGAGGGTCAGGATGATGTTCGAGACCGATCCGCCGCTCACGCCCATCAGCGCCGAGCACAGCCCGACCAGGAAACCGAATCCGGCCATGCCGAGGCGACCCGGCAATTCGTTGGCGATGCGCCAGCTGTCGCGTCCGAATAGCAGCTTCGTGGCGATGAGGCTCGCGATGACGGCAAACGCCAGCTTGAACAGGGCAGCGGGCGCGAATGCGGCGAGCGCCGATCCGAGCGCAACGCCGAGGATGGCCGGAGCCGCCCACAGCCGCACGATGTACGGCATCCCCGCGCCCTTGGCGCGATGCGCGCGATAGGAGCGCACCGTGGTCGGCACGATGATGGCAAGCGAGGTGCCGATGCAGAGCTGCATGCGCAGTTCCTCCGGCACGCCGAGGATGCGAAACACCTCGTAGAGCACCGGCACGATCACCGCGCCGCCGCCGATCCCGAACAGCCCCGCGAGAATCCCGGTGATGACGCCGGCGATGACGATTGCGGCCGCGAGCGCGGCAAGCTCGCCGGCGGACGCCCCGAACCACATGCTCTTCTCCGAAAAACGTTGCCGCGCCGCCGGCGAGGATCGCGCGTCGATGTGCGTCAAATCACGATGGCTGTCCAGCCGCGCCCGGCGGTCTCGGCTCACAGGGCCACGAAGTCGAACGCGTCGCCCCACGCGACAAGGCGGCCGACCGAGGGTGAGGGGAAATGCGCGGTGCACAGCAGGGTCGAGCTGCCGCAGATTTCCGCGAAGATTTTTCGCCGGGTCTGCGCCGATTGCTCAGGGTCGTAGTCCGGCCGGGCGCTCAGCTCGGGATAGCGCGTCTGCAGCGGCGAATGGATCATGTCGCCGGTGATGATCGCGTCGGCGCCCGCCTCACCGACCCGCAGGGAAAAATGGTCGATGGTGTGGCCCGGAGTGGAAATGAGCGTGACCCGCTCATCGAACTGATGCGTGCTCTTGACGATCTCGGCTCGTTGCGCGGCCACGATGGGAAGCACGGAATCGGTGATCCACGGCGATGCCGCGGAATCTTCCTTTTCTCGCACGGTCCAATATTCGAGCTCGCGATCGGCGAAAATATAGCGCGCGTTGGGAAAGGTCGGCACCCAGCGTCCGTTTTCGAGCCGCGTGTTCCAGCCCACATGGTCCGGATGCAGATGTGTGCACATGACGAAATCGACGTCGGCGACTCCGAGCCCGGCCGCGGCCAGATTCTTCTCGTAGCGATCGGAATCGAGCATGTGCCAGAACGCGCGATTCGGACGCGGCTTGTGGTTGCCGACGCAGGTATCGACCAGGATATTGTGGTCGGGCGTTTGCACGAGATAGCTCTGGATGCAGAGCACCAGCGTGTCTCGCGCGTCCATGAATTTCGGCTGCAGCCATGCGCGGTTCTCGACAAGCAGCTCGTTCGTCAAGGCCGGAAAGAATTGCAGCGCCTCGAAGAACGGACCCTCCTGCTCGACGATGCGCTGGATGGTGACGCTGCCGATTTCGATGTGAACGGGCATCGAGACCTCGAGGAGGGATGCGCGGGTCGTCCGGCTGGGAACCGGAGGCAGCATAGCGGAACTCCGCGTGGCGAACAGCGCGGCTGGACCAGACCCGCAATACGAGGCAAATCGCAGAACACCTGCCACGATAAAGCGCGGCGCCGATACGCATCCGGGTTCCCGGCCGGCAAGCATCCGGCGTGCTTGCCTTCACCCCGTCGGCGGATTTGCTGCAATCAACGCGGCGAGCGGAATCAATCACCGCGAACAAAAAGAGGACCGAGCTGGAGCTGCGGCCCTCTCAGTGAAGATGGGAATGAAATGACCACCACAGCGGCGGCCAGCGAAAAAGCTCCATCGGGACCGCGGCGCTGTCAAATAAAGATCCCGTAAAATTATGACAGCAGGCCGACGCCGCCGGCTGGAAACGCGCGCCGGGCGCTGTGACCGTCGATGGCCAGGCGGGTCGCCGACGAGAGCGCATCCCGGATCGGGATTCGGTCGGCAAGCACCGGCTTCGCGGCTCAACCGAAAGGATGGTTGACGCCGGACCGCGCGCTCGCGCGCCGATCGGGTCCCGATCCGTTTTCCGCATCGGCGACGTCGGATTGCGCCAGCCGGTAGCCGACCCCGAGCTCCGTGAGGAGGATGCGCGGCTGGATGGGATCGAGCTCGATCTTCTGACGGAGGCTGCGCACCAGAACCCGCAGGTAATGGGAGTCCTGGACGTGACTCGGGCCCCAGATTTCACCGAGCAGAACCGGATGGCTGACCACGTTTCCGGCATGCTGGGCCAGGATCTGCAGCAGCTGGTATTCCTTGCGAGTCAGCGCGAGGCGCTTGCCGTCGAGCAATACCGTGCGCGTGGCGAGATCGATTTGCAACGGCCCGGACCGGACCACCGGGTCGGCATTCAGGCCGCGCGATCGCCGCCGCAGTGCGGCGCGCGCCCGCGCCAGCAGCTCGGCCATCCCGAACGGTTTGACCACATAGTCGTCGGCCCCGAGCTCGAGCAGCCGGACTTTCTCTTCCTCGCTCGACCGCGCGGAGAGCACGATGATCGGCACCGCCGACCACGTACGTAACTGCCGGAGGATTTCGCCACCGTCCAAGTCGGGCAACCCGAGGTCGAGAATGACGAGGTCGGTCGGCTCCAGCGCCGTGGCGCGGATCGCCTCTGCGGCATTGGGCGCATCGCGCACGTCGAAGCCCTCGAGCTCGAAGCCTGTCCGCAACAGGCTGCGCAGCGGGACCTCATCATCGACGACCAGCACGCTGGATCTCGACCTACTCGGCGACTGCATGCAAGACCTCCTGTGCCGGCAGACGCAGTGTCATCTTCGTGCCCTGTCCCTCGCCGCGACTTGCCGCCTCCAGCGCGCCGCCGTTCGCCTGGACGAAGGCCTGGGCGATCCACAGTCCGATTCCGGAGCCGCTCACGCTGGAGAGGTGGCGGGGACCGCGGAAAAACCGGCGCCAGAGTTGTTCTCGCTCTTGCTCGGTCAATCCGGCGCCGTGGTCCTGCACCGAAATCGCTACATGCTGCGCCTCGGCGTATGCCGCGATCTCGATGGTCGAGCCGGGTTCGGAATATTTTGCCGCATTGTCCAGAATCTGGCCGATTGCCTGCTGGATCAGAATGGGATCGATCTGCAGAAACGGAAGATCGCGGGCGAGCGCGAGTTCGACGCGGTGCGCAGCAAGCCGCGATCGTTTGCGCTCGACGGCGGCGTTGATCACGTCGATCGGATCGGTCGATTGCAGGCGCGGCCGGATGTTCCGGGAGCTGACCCGTGCCGCATCGAGCAGTTGCTCAATCTCGCCATTGAGGCGCTCGGCCTCGTCCCGCACGACGCGCAGCAGCGGGCCGATCTGCGCATCGTCGGCAATGCGCGGCGATTGCAGCAGCACGGTCGCCGAGCCCAGGATAGAGGCGAGCGGGGCGCGCAATTCGTGCGATACCGACCCGATCAGCGCCTCGCGCAGCTGCTCGGCTTCGGAGCGGATTCTCGCTTCGCCGATGGCGCGATCGAGGTCGAGGCGCCGCAGCGTGGCGACGACGTCGGCCAATGCTGCTTCGATGCGAGGTTCGAGGGCAGCGGCTCGGTCCGCCGATTCTCTGCCGAGATCGATGGCGACGACGCCGAAATCGGGCATGTCGGCCGAGAGCGGCCGCAGCATCCAGATGTTGCCGGTTGCCTCGTCGGCGATTTGCGTTCCTGGCGCGCCCGAGGCCTGGTTCGACATGGCGACTGCCGCCTGTTGGACGCACTCGGGTACGCTTGCTTGCCCGGACGGCTGCGTCTCGCCCGGTTGCGCGCCCTTGATTCCGAACAGGATGATCCTGCGCCGCGTGATCGAGGAGAGATGCTCTTGAATCGCCCGGTATATATCCGATGCGCTGTGACACACGGCGAGCATGCGGGACAACGCATAGAGCTCTTTGATCTCCCGTTCCCGCTGACGGGCCGTCGCCGCGTGCTCGCGGAGCTCGCTGGCGAGATGGCTTGTCAGCAGCGCGACCGAGGTGAATACCACGAGATCGACCACGTGCTCGGGGTCGGCAACGTAAAGCGCATAACGCGGCGGATAGAAAAAGAACGCCAGCGCGAGTGTGCTCGCAACCGCGGAACTCACCGCCGCGACCCTGCCGAACCAGGTTGCCGCGATCAGGATCGGAAACAGATAGCTGATGGTGACCCGGTTCAGGTTGAGTGCCGGCACGAGGATCAGCAGGGCAGCGTTTGTCGCGGCAACCAGCGCCAGCGAAACTGCCACCCGCGAGAAATTATTGACGACGAGTTTGCGCAGGCCAGCCCCCTCTCCAATCGACGGGGCTCCGCGCCGCGCCATGGCAGCGTCCGCCGGAACGGGTTGTGGACGTTTGCTCCGGCCTGGCAGCGGCCAATGCCCTGCATCGAAGAATGCCATCGCGCCTCACGAAATCCGTGCGGTGTGACCCCGAGATATCCGTCCGCCTCGGAACCACGCGCCCGCACCGTCCGGCGCCGGCTGCGGACGGCTCTGGCCAATTCTACGCGGTCGATTGGGCAAGTCCATCGCCCCTCGACGCGGCGCCGTCGCCGGGCGAAGGCCGCCGGCAAGCCGCCACTATCTCGTCGAGCACGACAACCCGCGCTCGGCGCTCGACACAGCCAGCGCGAGCTATCGTTTCCCGCACCGGCTGAGCTTTTGATGCAGCGCTTTGGACCCTCCGGGCGCGTGCGGGTCCCGCAGGGAGCTATTTCGCCGAGACCTGGCCGCGCTCGTCGATCGTGATCTCCACGGTCTTGCCGCTGCGCACGGCCTTGCCGGTCCAGCGATATCGGGTCACCGGGATTTTCTGGAGCTCGAGGACTTCCGAAAATCCTTCGCCCGCGAGCTTCTGCCGAACCTGCTCCTCCGACATCTGCCCGATGTAACCGCCCCCGGGGCTCGGGACCTGGGCGAAGGCGGGGCTGAAGGCGAATGCACAGGCGAACGCCAGCGGGGCGAGTTTTCGAAGCTGCATGTTCTCCTCCCTGATGAGCATTGGCTGAGCCGAATTCACGCCGCGTCACTCCGGCGGCTGGAGCTCGAGACCGTAGCGCGCATAGATCCGTGCGATGGTGCCGTCGGCCAGCATGGCCTCGATTGCGGCATCGACCCGTTCCCTGAGCTTGGCGTCGGGCTTGATCATTCCGACCGATACGTTCCAGTTGAGGTCGGCATCCCGCTCGAACGCTGCGATGCGGCGAACGCGGGCGTCGGGATGATTGATATTGAACCAGCCGACGGCAGCCGGCGTCACCGCGGCGGCGTCGATTTCGCGCTTCGCGAGCGCGTCGATCATCTCGTCCTCGAACACGAACGGTGTGGTCTCGACGCCGCGTTTTGACAACATCATCGACACGAGCGAGCCGACCTGCACGCCGACGCGGCGCGGAGATTGCAGTTGAGCCAAGGACGACACCCCGGAATCCTCGCGCACGGCCAAGGTCACCCCGGTGCGATGATAGGGACGCGACACGCGCAGCCCGATTTCCGCGAGCGCGGCCTGATCCGCGATCGCGTTGAGCACGACGTCGCAATCCGCGCGGCGGTATTGGAAGCTGTTGATGACCCAGTTGCGCGTGAGCGAAACCCCGAGGCGTTCGGCGAGTACCTCGGCGAGCTCGATCTGGAATCCCGCGAGCGGGCCGCGCTTGCTCGAGTACGGCAGCGCGTTCGGGTGTGCGCACACGGCGAGCGAGCCGCGTTGGTCGATTGCCTCGAGTGAGCGCGGCAGCGCCGCGGTGGTACTCGACGCGAGCAGCGCGACGGCGACGCCGAACCGCGACACGCACAGGATCGATACGGCAGTGACGCGCGCGCTCGGCAAAGTCCGCTCCTTATTCATCGAGGCCGCGAATGTAAGCGAGGATCGCGTAAATCTGGCCCTCGGAGAACGCCTTTCCGAACGCCGGCATGGCGCCCGGCTTGCCCTTCTTGATGCGCTCGATGAGGTATTCGTCGGTGTGCGGATTGCCGGCGAGCTTCGGCGCCTTGCCCCCCATGCGGCCGCCATTCTGATGACAGAAGCCGCACAGTGTCGCGAACATCTGCTGGCCGTCGATGTCGTTCGACGACGCCTCCGGGCCGGACGGCTGGGATTTGCCGGCGGTGCCCGCAGCGGGCGCCTGCGCCTGCTGCGGGCGTGCGGCGTTCGGCAGCGCGCAAAGCCCGATGCACAGCGCAGCCGCTCCCGACTTCCACATCGCGCTACGCTGCCCTCGTTGCTTATTGCGGCAGCGAGAACACCACGAGCGCGCCCGCATCCTTCGGCATGCTCTTGTAGGGCTCGCCATAGAGGTCGGCATAGGCGTCAGCCACCATGCTGCCCCAGCCGGCCGGCACCGCAATGTACTGCTTGCCGCCGGCGCTGTAGGTGATGATCCCGCCGTTGTGCCCGACACCGTTGTACTGCGACCACAATTCCTGTCCGTTCTCGGCGTTGTAGGCGTGGAGCGCGCCGCGTGCGTCAGGAACGAACACCAGATTGCCGCCGGTGGCGAGCACGCTCGCGAGCGGGGGCTCGGGGAATGTCACTTCCCATTTCTTGGCGCCCGTCACCGGATCGCGCGCGTCGAGACGACCGACCGCCGGTCCGTCCGGCGGGGGAACGAAGTTGAAATTCGCCCCGATATTGAGCTGCGCCATCGGCTCGACGATCGGTGTCGTCTTCACCACCTCCATCTCCATGCACCATTCCTGGGAGATCTTGTAATAAAGGCCGGTCTTCGGGCTGTAGGCGCCCGCGTTCCAGCTGATCCCGCCGGCGATCGCGGGGCAGAGCGGGGGCTTGACCACGCCGAGGGAGAGGTCGCGCCGGCCGATGAGCTCGCCGGTCTTCGGATCGATGTCTTTGACGAAGTTGATGTTCTTCGTCAGCCTCCAGACGTTCTCCACCTTGCCGTTGCTGCGGTCGTAAACGAAGATGAAGCCTCCCTTGTTCGGATGCACGGCGAGCTTCTTGCCGTCGCGATCGATCAGCACGAACTCGCCTACGGCGGAGTCGAAGTCCCAGGCGTCGTGCGGCAGTTCCTGATGGTAGAACTTGAGTTTGCCGGTGTCCGGATCGAGCGCAATGACCGAGCTGGTGTAGAGATTGGTGCCCGGGCGCGGGCCGCTCTTCTGCCAATCGCCGCCGGCCCAGTCGTAGAGCGGCGCCGGGTTCGCCGTGCCCCACCAGATCGTGTTGGTCTCGGCGTCGTAGGTGCCGGGCATCCAGGCGCCGCCGCCGCCGGTGCGCCAGGAATCGCCGCCCCAGGTCTGCTTGGCTTCGTCGGTCCCCGCCACGGTGAAGAATTCCCATTTCTTCTGGCCGGTATTGGCGTCGACGCCGAACAGCGGACCGCGCGAGGTCCATTCTCCGCCCTGGCTGCCGATGATGATGGTATCCTTGACCACCAGCGGCGCGCCGGTGAAGCCGACCGTGAGCTTTTCCGAATTGACGAGCTTGGTATCCCAGGCCTTTTTGCCAGTCTTCATGTCGAGCGCGATCAGGTGGCCGTCCACGGTTCCGACGTATACCTTGCCGTGCCCGAGCGCGACGCCGCGGTTGTACGGCGAGTGCGTCTGCATCGAGACGAGGTCTTCATTGAGCTCCGGGAAGAACGACCAGATGAGCTTACCGGTCGCTCCGTCGAGCGCGAACACCCGGCTGTACGAGCCGGAGTAATACAGCACCCCGTCCGCGGCGAGCGGCATCGCCTGCAGGCCGCGCGTCGAGCGCCCGGGCAGATGAATCCAGGCGACCTTCAGGTTCTTGACGTTGCCGGCGTTGATCTGGTCGAGCGCGCTGTAGTGATAGGATTTGTAGCCGCCGTGGTAGGTCAGCCAGTCGGCCGGATTCTGCTCGGCCGATTGCAGGCGTGAGGCATCGATTTCCGCCGCGGATGCCGCCGAAAGCATCGCGGCGAGCGCGACCGCGGCGCAGGTCGTAAGCTGCCTTGCACGGAATGCCATGGTGGTTCCCTCCAGTTCTGATGGTCTTCAGTTTCGACGATTGCCTGAGCTTTTTCCGTCCATCATCCGGGTCGACGTCCGTTCCCATCGCCGATGCGATTACGCTTTGAGCGCGCCTTCCATCGGCCGGGCAGCAATTCCAGCGGCCTGGGTCGCAATCGCGGCGTTTGGTTCTAGTTTGCGGAGCCTGAGCGTTTCCCGGTCCTGCGGAAGTGGTTTGCGCCTCCTCCCTTCAAGGGCCGACCGCATCCTCAGGAAAGTGACAGTAAGCGTAGGACTCTGCGTTCGGCTGTCAAGCTTCGCGCCGTGCCGGCATCGTGAGATGCAGACATGCGTGTCTTGCAATCCGCAAACACGCGGCCGCTCGCAAGCAGTTCTCGTCGTGAGAGAGGGCGATGCCGCGCTCGAAGCGCGCGGCGTGCGCCCGCATTACCGGCGGTGAACTCCAACAGCGAAATGGAGAGGGACGGTCAGTTCGGTTCAGCGAGCCGGGGCCAGCTTTTGCGGCTCCCCAGGCGGCGGCTTCTTCTGCGCCTGAGGTTTGAGCTGGACGAACACCGGATTGGGCGCGAATCTGGGATCAGACACGCCGGGCTGTCCCGGCTCGATCCGGACCTGGACGCTAGCGGGTGCATAGCCCGAACGGGTGAAGGTCACGGTGAAAGGCCCGTCGGCGGAAATCTCCATTGCGCATGGAGTTTCACAGCCCGAGCCGAGAGAAGCGACCTTGGCGCCCGGGGGATCGGAATTGAAATCGATCGTGCCGACGTGCGCGGCCGCAGCCGGAACGGGGGTGAGCGCCAGCGGGGATGACGGCGATGGGGAGGGCGGCGGTATGGAAGGTGGCTGCGCCGAAGGCGGGGAGGGCGCCGCTATCCGGGGTGCCGGGCCCTGTTCTCCGAAGCTCGGGTGAGGGGGCGCGACCGGAATCGGCAGCGAGATGGCCGGCACTCGCTTGGGCTCTCCGCCTTCCAGCTGCCGCAGCCGTTCGCGAAGCAAACTGTTCTCATTTTCGAGAGATTGCACTCGCTCTTGCAGCTTTTCGTTCTGTCTGCCGAGATCGTAGATGTGGTCCCACATCTCGGTCGTTTGTGCCCATGCCTGCCCAATACCGCTCATCAGCACAATGCTGACGAATGCCGCGGCCGGATGCCTCATGTTACCGTCTCCGCTTGCGGCGAGCCGGCGTCGGAGGATGCGCAGCCTTCGCGGCGCCGAATATCTGCGATTTCGCCGCCGGTCTTCGCGGCGAGCCGGCTCAGCAGCCATTCGATCTCCGCGACCGCCTCCCGGGAGAGCCGGCGCGCCGGCGCGCGCTGTGCGTCGGAACGAATGACGCCGCGGCGTTTGAGCACGTATTTACGTACGGCAAGTCCGATTGCGGGCTGTTGCTCGTAGCGTAGAAGCGGCAGATGCAGATCGAACAGATCGTGCGCGCGTGCGCGCTCGCCGGCGTTGCTCAGTTGCATCAGCTCTACCAGCATCTCGGGAAATGCGTAGCCGGTCATTGCCCCGTCGGCGCCGCGCTCGAGTTCGTGCGGCAGAAAGAGCCCGCCGTTGCCGCACAGGATGCTGATCCGACGCATCGAGCCCGCCGCCGTGAAGCCGCGCAGGGCCGTGATCTTGTCGAGGCCCGGCCAATCCTCGTGCTTGAGCATCACGCAGGAGGAATTTTCCGCGACGATGCGGCAGATCACCGAGGGAGCGATCACGATCCCGGTCGAATAGGGGTAATCCTGGACGACGAACGGGACTTCGCGCCCGATCGCTTCGGCCGCATCGGCATAATACGCGGCGATCTGATCGTCGGTCTTGAGCGTCGGAGCCGGCGCGATCATCACGCCGGCGGCCCCGGCGTCCATCACGGCTCTGGTCAGTTGCGCCATCGAGGCGAAGCCGGGAGCCGAGACGCCGACGATGACCGGCAGCCCGGAACGCTCGGCCACTTCCCGCGTCAGCGTGACGGATTCTTCGTGCGTGAGCTTCGGCGCCTCGCCCATCATGCCGAGCACGGTGATGCCGGAGACGCCGCACGCGACGTAGAAGTCGACCATCCGGTCGATGCTCTCGACATCGATGTCGCCGGTTTCCGTGAACGGGGTAACGGCGATCACAAAGACGCCGTTCGCGCTGCTGTCGAGCATGCCTTCGCCTTGTGCGTTCTCAAACCGTTGCTATAAGTTGGGAAATTGCCTCGATCAAGAACCCCCGCGCCCGGGAGGGCCCTGATGAGACGATCTGCACTTGCGTGGACCGCGGCCCTCCTGCTGTTCGCCGCGGGCGCGGCCGCGGCAGAGGAACCGCCGCTGCGCACCGCGGTCGACGGCACGTTCGCGCCCCACGCGATGCCGAGCCTGTCCGGGGGCTACGAAGGCTTCAACATCGACCTCGCCAACGAAATCGCCAAACGGCTGCATCGGCGCATCACCATCGACGCCGCACAATATTCCGGTCTGTTGCCCGCATTGCAGGCGGGCACCTACGACTTCATCGCGGCCCCTACGACGGTCACCAAAGAACGCGCCGACAACCTGCTGTTCACCGAAGGCTATCTCAACACCGATTTCCAGTTCCTGATCAAGAAGGGAGCGCCGAAGGTCGAGAAGCTCGAGGATCTCAAGGGCAAGGTCGTGGCGCTGAACAAGGGGTCCGCCTACGATTCCTGGGCGCGCGATCTCGAAGCGAAGATCGGCTGGAAGGTGGAGTCGTTCGGCACTCAGACCGATGCGGTGCAGGCGGTGCTCGCCGGCCGCGCCGACGCCAACGTCGCCGGCAACACCGCGGTCGCTTGGGCGGCCAAGAACAATCCGCAGCTCGAACTTTCATACTATCATTCGACGGGGCTCGTGTGGTCGGCACCGGTGCGCAAGGATTCCACCGAACTGCGCAAGCAGCTCGAGAATGCCGTCGAATGCATGAAGCTCGACGGCACGATCGCCAAGATGCACAAGAAATGGTTCGGAATCGAGCCGCAGCCTGGCTCCGCGGCCCTCACCGTGTTCCCGGGCTACGGTGTTCCCAACATGCCGGGCTATGATGCGACCGAGCACACGCCGAAGTGCGATTGAGCGCATACCGTTTCGGCTCCGCGCGCGCCGCACGCGGCTCCCTCTCCCCGGAGGGGAGAGGGATGGGGTGAGGGGATCGAGCTTTTGTTGCATCGTGAAGATCGTTACCCCCTCACCCGGTCCTCACCTTCGGTGAGGACCGACCTCTCCCCGTTGGGGAGAGGTGAGGCGCGCGGATCGCCTTGCGCTGAATACGATGGCCTTCGCGTGAAGCGGGCGAACCGCGGATGAGCGACGATCGGCCGCCGATCCTGGAAATTCGCGGTTTGCGCAAGAGCTTCGGTCACCTCGAAGTGCTGCGCGGCATCGATCTTGCCGTGCTGCCGCAGCAGCTCGTGTTCATCATCGGCCCGTCGGGCTCCGGCAAGAGCACGCTGTTGCGCTGCTGCAACCGCCTCGAGGAGCCCACTGCCGGGTCGATCCACGTCGACGGCGTGGACCTGATGGCGCGGTCGACCGATATCAACGCGATGCGCCGGCGCATCGGCATGGTGTTCCAGTCGTTCAATCTCTATCCGCACATGACCGCGCTCGGCAACGTGGCTTTGGCGTTGCGCAAGGTGCTCGGCCACAAGCGTCCCGATGCGGAGCAACGCGCGATCGACGCGCTCTCGCGCGTCGGCCTCGCCGACAAGGCGAAGGCTTATCCGTCGGAGCTCTCGGGCGGGCAGCAGCAGCGCGTCGCTATCGCCCGCGCGCTGGCGCTCGGGCCGAAGATCATGTTGTTCGACGAGCCGACCTCGGCGCTCGATCCCGAGCTGGTCGGCAGCGTGCTCAAGGTGATGCGCGAGCTCAAGGCCGGCGGCATGACCATGCTGGTGGTAAGTCACGAGATGCGGTTTGCGCGCGACGCCGCGGATCGGGTGATTTTCATGGATCACGGTCTCGTCGTGGAGGAGGGGGTCCCCGAGCAGATTTTCTCGCGTCCGGCCGAGGCACGCACCCGCGCCTTCCTGGCCGAGATCGCCCGCTAGCTGCTGATGTGATTCCGTCTGGCTCGCCATTCGCTCCGGTTACCTCCCCCCTTGTGGGGGAGGTCGCCTCGCGCGCTCTGCGCGCGAGACGGGAGGGGGGTGTGCGGCGGCAAATTCAGCAAGATACCCCCCACCCCATCCCTCCCCCACAAGGGGGGAGGGAGCACGTTGCGGCCAGGCATTAGCCCATGGACGCTTGGTCGCGGTTTCTCGACACGTTCTTCAAGTGGGAGCTGGTGAAGCGGTATTTGCCCGCCATTCTCGACGGCATGGTGGTCACGATCGAAATCGCCGGTGCCGTGGTGATCACCGGCATCCTGCTCGGTCTGCTGCTCGCGATCGTGCGCACGTTCCGCATCCTACCGCTCAGCGCGCTCATCGTGGCGTTCGTGGAC
>JBKPDF010000093.1:0-18651 GCA_046727735.1 Pseudomonadota bacterium
CAGCGATGCCGGCTGAGGCCTGGATCACCGGCATCGGCATCGTTTCCTGTCTCGGCGAAGGCCCGGATGCGCATTGGCAGGCACTCCTGCATCCGCGGCCGAGCGCCGACACGAGCGCGTTCCCGCCCTACGTCATTCACCCGCTGGCCGCGGTCGAGTTCGACAAGCAGATCCCCAAGAAGGGCGACCAGCGCCAGATGGAACCCTGGCAGCGGATCGGAACCTATGCGGCGGGCCTCGCGCTCGACAGCGGCAAGCTCAAGGGCAACGCCGCGCTGCTCGGCGAGACCGACATGATCGTTGCCGGCGGCGGCGGCGAACGCGATACCGACGTCGACGCGAGCATCATGAGCGCGCTACGCGACAAGCCCGACCCCGACGCCTTCATCAACGAACGTTTGATGAACGATCTGCGCCCCACCCTGTTTCTCGCCCAGCTCTCGAACCTGCTCGCCGGCAACATTTCCATCGTGCACGGCGTCACCGGCTCTTCGCGCACCTTCATGGGCGAGGAAGCGGCCGGGATCGATGCGGTTCGCATCGCGCTCTCCCGCATTATGGCCGGGCAAAGCAAGATCGCACTCGTCGGCGGCGCGCAGAATGCGGAGCGCAAGGATCTGCTGCTGCTCTATGAGTTCGGCGGTTTCGTCCTGAAAGACGGTTATCGGCCGGTCTGGGCGCGGCGTGATAAACCGGGAATCGCACTCGGCTCGCTCGGTGCGTTCCTGGTCCTCGAAGAACACGAGCACGCCGAGGCACGCGGCGTGGAGCCCTTCGCCCGGCTATCGCTCGTGCTGTCCGGCCGGACCAGCCGTGGTGCGGGCGCGGTGAGGGACGCGCTGCGCCGGATGTGGGAAGCAATGCAGGGCAGCATCGAGCCCGGCCGTTATGCGATCGTCTCCGGCGCAAGCGGCGCCCAGCCCGCGACCGCGGAGGAGGAGAGCTTCTGGGCCGAGCACCCGGACGCGGTGGTGCGCGCCACCGGCAGCCGGATCGGGCACGGCTTGGAAGCGCAATTCCCGATGAACATTGCGCTTGCCGCCCTCGCGGTCCGTCATGGCATATTGTTCCCGCCATGCAACGGTTCGCCGGTCGAGCGCGCGATGCAGGGGCCATTGAGCCAGGCGATCGTGACGGGGGTCGGACATTGGCGGGGCGAGGGCATGGCCTTGGTCGAGGCCGTCCCACAAAGCAAAAGGACCTGAAGATGCAATCCGTGAGGGACGACGCGGGGCGGCCGATCGTCGTGGTGACCGGAATGGGTGTCATCACCTCGCTCGGCGCCGGCAAGGCCGAGAACTGGCGCCGGTTGACGGCAGGCGAATCCGGCATTCGCGCGATCACGCGCTTCTCGACCGACGGGCTGAAGACCAAGGTGGCGGGCACGATCGATTTCGTGCCGGCCGAGCCGTTCTGCGCGCCGGCGCTGGCCGAGCGCCTGTCCGAGATCGTCATCGAGGAGGCGATCGGGGAAGCGGCGATCGGCAGCACGGGGAATTTTCCCGGGCCGTTGTTCCTCGCGGTCGCGCCGGTCGAGATGGAATGGCCGCAGCGCAAGGAACTCGCCGCCGCGGCGAGGAAAACGGAGGCCATCAGCTACGAGCAGCTGCTGCGGATGGCTGCGAGCGGGGAATTCCGCCGTTTTCACGAACGGTTCCTGTTCGGCTCGGTGGCCGAATATCTCGCGGCGAAATTCGGCACCCAGGGCTCGCCGATCACGCTGTCGACGGCCTGCGCGTCAGGCGCGAGCGCGATCCAGCTCGGATTCGAGGCGATCCGGCGCGGCGAAGCCGACGCGGCGCTCTGCGTCGCGAGCGACGGCTCCATCAATCCGGAATCGGTCGTGCGCTTTTCGCTGCTCTCGGCGCTCTCGACCCAGAACGAGCATCCGGAGGAAGCCGCCAAGCCGTTCTCCAAGAACCGGGACGGTTTCGTGATGGCGGAGGGCTCCGGCGCGCTGGTGCTGGAGAGCTACGATGCGGCGCGGGCGCGCGGCGCAAAAATCCTCGGCGTCATCGAAGGCTGTGGGGAGATGGCCGACGCGTTCCATCGCACCCGGTCGAGCCCGGATGGCAAGCCGATCATCGGCAGCATCCGCAACGCGATCGTCGATGCCGGGATCGAGCCCGACGATATCGAATACATCAACGCCCACGGCACCGGCACGCCGGAGAACGACAAGATGGAATATGTCGGCGTGTCCGCGGTGCTCGGCGAGCGGGCCAAACAGGTGCCGATCTCGTCGAACAAGTCGATGATCGGCCACACCTTGTCGGCCGCCGGCGCGGTCGAGGCGATCTTCACGCTGCTCACGCTCGAGCACCAGCGCATTCCGCCGACGATCAACTACAAGGTTCCGGATCCGGCGATCCCGCTCGACGTCGTGCCGAACGTCGCGCGCGACGTCGGCATTCGCCATGCGCTGTCGAATTCCTTCGGTTTCGGCGGCCAGAACGTATCGCTGGTCATGGCGCGGGAACCCGCGTGACGACGCGAATTTCCTATCTCCCGATTCCATTCGGTCCCGTGATCATGGGTCCCGGCCTTCGCGGGGACGGCGGTCCCGGGAATCCGCGTTCTCACAGCTTCCGGTAACTCGCCCGATGCGAGCGCTGACTCTCGTTGCCGACCGCAAGCTCGAGCTGCAGGAGGTCGCCGCGCCGCCTCAGCCCTCCGCCGGCGAGGTGCAGGTTCGCATCCGCGCCATCGCGCTCAACCACATCGACGTGTGGGGCTGGCGCGGCATGGCGTTCGCCAAGCGCAAGCTGCCGCTCATCGTCGGGGCGGAAGCGGCCGGCGAAATCGCCGCGGTCGGCGAAAGCGTGACCGGCTTTCGTGCAGGCGATCGCGTCGTGATGTATGGCGCGCTCACCTGCGGCGAATGCCGGGCCTGCCGCGAAGGCCGCGACAATCTCTGCGAAAAAGTCGGCGGCATTCTCGGCTTCCATGTCGACGGCTTTGCGCGCGACCTCATCGATTTGCCGGCGCGACTCGTGATCCGCGTTCCGGATGGCGTCGCATTCCGCGATGCCGCCTGTGCGCCGATCGCGTTCGCGACCGTCGAGCACATGTTGTTCGACAACGCCAAGCTCGAGCCGGGCGAGACCATCCTGGTGCACGCCGGCGGCTCGGGCATCGGCACCGCCGCCATCAAGATGGCGAAGGCTATCGGCTGCACCGTGATCACCACGGTGGGCGACGACGCGAAGGCGGCCAAGGCAAAGGAACTCGGCGCCGATCACGTCATCAACTACCGCACCGACCGGTTCGAGCACGCCGTGCGCAAGCTGACGGCCAAAAAAGGCGTCGATGTGGTGTTCGAGCACGTGGGCGCCGAGACCTTCAACGGCTCGCTGCTTTCCCTCAAGCGCGGCGGCCGGCTCGTCACCTGCGGCTCGACCTCCGGCCCGACGACCACAATCAACCTCATGCAAGTTTTTCAGCAGCAATACCGGATCATCGGCTCGTTCGGCGCCAGCATGCGCAACATCCGCGCGAGCCTCGACAAGATGGCCGCGGGCTTGACCCCGGTGATCGACACCGAGTTCGAGCTCGCGGATTTCGCGGCGGGGCTTGGGCGCCTGGAAAGCCGCCAGGTGTTCGGCAAGATCGTCGTGCATTTCTGAAGATCGGCGCCGCCGATGCGAAGCGCGTTCCGCCGCCGCTGGCAATTCTACGCGCGAAGCTTGAAGCGCGGCCTCGACGCGCCCGTCGGATTTATGGCGGTGGGCCTGTTCAAGCTGCTGCGCCGCATCGATCCGGACCGCATGGCGAATTTCGCCGGCCCTTTCATGCGCACCATCGGCCCCTGGCGGCCCGAGCACCGCACCGGAAGGGCGAACCTGCGCGCGGCGTTTCCGGAAAAATCCGACGCCGAGATCGAAAAAATCCTCGCCGGCGTATGGGACAATCTCGGCCGCGTCGTCGCGGAATTCGCCCATCTCGACCGGCTGTGGGAATACGATTTCGAGCGGCCCAATGCCGGCCGCATCGAGTTCAGCGCGCGCTCGATGCAACTGTTCCTGAAGCTGCGCGACGACGGCAAGCCGGCGCTGGTGTTCGCCGCGCATCTTGCGAACTGGGAATTGCCGCCGCTCTCGGCCGGCGCCTACGACATGGCGGCCGCGGTCGTCTACCGGCGGCCGAATCTCGGCGCGATCGCCGACGCGATCATTCCGCTGCGCGCCGGCCAAATGGGCGAGCTGATCCCGAGCGACCGCGCCGCGCCGATCCGCGCCGCGCGCGCCCTCGAGCGCGGCGCGCATGTCGGCATGCTGGTCGACCAGCATTTCGGCGAGGGCATCGACGTGATGTTTTTCGGCCGGCGCTGCAAGGCGAACCCGCTGATCGCCCGTCTCGCCCGGCATTTCGACTGCCCGATCCACGGCATCCGCGCCATCCGCCTGCCGCACGGGCGCTTCCGCGCCGAGATCACGGAAGCGATCGAGCCGCCGCGCGACGATGAGGGCCGCATCGACATCGCCGGCACGATGCAGGCGATCACCGCGGCCGTCGAAGGCTGGGTGCGGGAATATCCCGAGCAATGGCTGTGGCTGCACCGCCGTTGGCGGTGACGCCAAGGCCGTCGTTCCGGAGCGCGCCGTATGGGCGCATCCGGAGCTATTGCAACGGGCTTCCGGCCTCTCCCGCGAGTTCCCCCTCTTGGGCGAGTATACCCTCGATGCAAACTCGGCTCGTCATGCGCGGGCTTGACCCGCGCACCCATGCGGCCTCACGTCAGGTGACAACCCGGCCGCTTACCGAGGAGCGTCCCCACTCGTCATGCGCGGGCTCGACCCGCGCACCCATGCTGCGTGTCGTCCGCGCGCCGTAATCGGATTTGCGGCTATGCCCACCTCGCAATTCCGTCGTAGAGGTCATACCAGTCGGGATTCATGGATAGTACCAAATCAATCTTCCATGTGCGGGGCCAATGTTGACGTTCTTCTCCCGTTGTATCGCTGCGAGTGCGGTCGCGTGCTGCTCGTAATACACGAGCAATTTGACTCCATACTGCTTCGTAAATCCTGGAACGAGTCCCTCTCGATGCAGATATATGCGCACGAGATTGTTGGTCATCCCGACGTACAGCGTTCCTCGCGGGCGGCTCGCCAGAATATAACCCAATAGGTCCTGTCCACGCGTGACCCCCGTACCTGTGTGCGACAGCCGCAAATTGAGAGTCCCCATGGGTGCGCGGGTCAAGCCCGCGCATGACGAGCAGGGGGGGCGCGTCGTGTGTCCAAACTAGCCCCGAGCGCGATCGCGGCACGCAACGCTGGGCAATTCGCTTCCGTGAAATCTCACATCCCGGTCTTGATGCGAGTCCACAGCCGGTTGATCAGGCGCTGCGTCTTCTGATCGGGCGCCGTGATGGTGTAGAGGTGTTGCATCATCGCGGCGTCGGGATAGATGCCGTGGTCCTCGAGAATCGCCTTGTCGACGAACGGGCGGCTCGCGGCGACGCCGTTGGCATAGGCGATGAAATTGGTGTTCTTCGCCGCGATTTCCGGCCGCAGCAGGAAATCGATCAGCTTGTGGGCATCGGCCGGGTGCCGCGCGTCGCGCGGGATCGCCAGATTGTCGAACCACAGCTGCGCGCCCTCGTTCGGGATCGCGTAGGCGATGTCGACGCCGTTCCGGGCCTCCCGCGCGCGTTTTTGCGCCTGCTTGATGTCGCCGGAAAACCCGAGCACGAGGCAGATCTCGCCGGAAGCGAGCGCATTGAGATATTCCGAGGAATGGAACTTTCTCACGAACGGCCGCACCTTCATCAGCACGCCGGCGGCCTGCTCGAGCTGCCCCGGGTCTTTGCTGTTCGGATCGAGCCCGAGATAGTTCAGCGCCGCCGAAAGCACGTCGTCGGAGGAATCGAGCATGTGGACGCCGCAAGCTTTGAACTTGCCGATCTCTTCCGCCCTGAACAGCGCCGCCCAGCTGTCGATCTTCGCCTCGCCGCCGAACGCCCCACGCGCCGCGCCGGTGTTGTAGCCGACCCCGGTCGTGCCCCACATGTAATTGACGGCGTAAAGATTGCCCGGATCGTAGACGGCGAGCCGGCGCGCGATCTCGTCCCACACATGGGCGAGGTTCGGGAGCTGCGCCTTGTCGAGCTTGCGGAAGATCCCGGCCTTGATCTGGCGCTCGAGGAAATATCCGGTCGGCACCACGAGGTCGTAGCCGGAATTCCCGGCGAGCAGCTTGGTCTCGAGAATGTCGTTCGAATCGAAGGTATCGTACTTGACCGCGATTCCCGTCTCGCGCGTGAAGAGCTCGATCACCGTCGGGTCGATGTAATCCGACCAATTGTAGAAATTGACGAGATGCTCGCCGGTCGCGGCGGCGCACGCTTCGGCCCAGCCGGCCGCCGCCGCCGCGGCGATCCAGACGAGGACGAGCAATCGGCGCATCGCTTCAGCTCTCGGTCGGATGGCCGGCCGCCTTCCAGGCGATGATCCCGCCCGCAAGATGCGCGTCATAGGGCAGGCCCGCCGCCTGCGCGGCTTGCGAGGCCGTCACCGAGCGCTTGCCCGAGCGGCAGGCGAACACGACCTCCCTGCCCTGCGGATCGGGAATTTTTGCAGGATCGAAGCTCGACATCGGCACGAGCACCGCACCCGGGAAGGCCTCGACCGCAGTCTCGCTCGGCTCGCGCACGTCGATGAGCAAGACGCGATTCTCCTGCATCCCGCGCGCGACTTCGTCGACCGAGAGATTGCGCACCGGCTTGCCTTTGCCGAACATGGCTTTCACTCCTTACCCGGATATCTCGCGACCGAATCCTTGGTCCTCGAAGCGACACCACATCTCGATCCCGCACCCGCAATGTGGGCCGCGCACGCACCGCGATCAAGTTTTTGCGGCGGCGCTCAGCGCGTCAAATAGTGACCTCACCATCAATCGGGCCCGCCACGTTGGCGCGTTTTTGTGTCCACTGTATCCCTGAAGGCGGCGCCAAGACCGACATCGCCGGAGGTCCGCGCTGGCCATAGCGGGCTCATGCACCACAGCAAACCTCAGACAGGGCCTTCCCCGCGGCCATTTTCGTGAACTTGTCGGTCGAGTGCCCTTCTGACAAATTCAACGGAATCGATTGCCGCCCCAAGTTGGGTGCGAAACTGCTCGATCGCTTCTTTCATCGACGGCGGCAGCTCTCCCCACCAGTCAATAAGCCTGACTCATCGCTTCTTCGACGGTTCGCAGCATTTCCTCTTTCGCAATTTCCCGGTAGGTTCCCACCATAGCGCTGTCGCCTCTTCTTCCGGCAGATACGCCGCTATTACCCTCGGGTCACGAACCGTCATTCGCGCTCGCGAGATCTTGGTCCGCTTTCCGCCTTGGTGCCGACGCAGACGTTTGTTCCTCCAGAGATGGCCGGCTAGACCTCTCGAAAGCGGAATGGCCTTTCCGTGGCGGGCGGCCGACGGCACCAGATGTCATCGGAACAATGATCGTGCACTGGAAGCCCTCCCTCTCGTATCGTGGCTCAAAGCTCCCGCCCAGCTCATGAGTAATGCTCTGCTCGATCAAACGAGACCCGAATCCGCGCTGCAGCGGTGCTTCGACCGGCGGTCCTCCGCGCTCGTCCCAATCGATCCGAAGGGATGGTTTTCCCAGCTTGTCCTCGAAGCACCAGCTGATCGAAATACGTCCCGCAGACAGCGCCAGGGCGCCATATTTGGCCGCGTTTGTAGCAAGTTCGTGAATCACCATTCCGAGGCTGATGGTTTGCCGAGGACTCAAATCCGTTGCCGGACCCATCAGGCTGACCCGGGCTTGCTCGCGCCCCGCATAAGGTTCTAGCTCGATGGCAATCAGATCGTGGAGCGGCGCCTCCTGCCACGATCCGCGCGTCAGAAGACTGTGCGTCGCGGATAGCGCCATCAGTCGCGCGAGGAACGTGTCGTAGAACGTCTTCGAGGAAGCGGAGTGCTTGATCGTCATGGCGGCAAGCGACTGGACGGCCGAAAGAGTGTTCTTCACACGATGATTGAGCTCCTCGATGAGCAGATTTTTCTGGGCCTCGGCGCGCATCCTGCTCGTCAAGTCTACGACCACGGACAGCAAGCCTTCATGACGCTCGGAGAGGGCCGTTACGCTGACTTCGGTCCACACTGCGGTTCGATCCGGCCGCACATAACGCTTGCGAAACGTATAGGGTGCGCCGGTTGCAACGGCCTGCGCAAACAGTCGAGCATTTTCGGCAATCTCATCGGGATGCGTGATCCGCTCGAAATGCAGGCCGACGAGCTCTTCGCGCGATCTGCCGACGAGTTCGCAAAAATAAGAATTTACGTAGACATACCGACCATCCAAGCCGGTTTGCATGATTCCGGCCGGCACTCTATCCAGGATGAACGAAAGATAATCTTCTCGAGCTCGCGAGCCCTGCTGGCCGCGCGTTCTGCGCGGGTTTTCGAGCTCAATGCCAAAGAGCTTCAACCTGAACCGCCTCGGTCAGCGATGTCTTTCGCGGTTAGCTTGGCCCAGTAAACATAGTCCAAAGATGGCACAAGGGTGGCTGTTTGGATGAATCGCGGCGGCAAAGCGGTCGGTTTTTCCGTTTTGGCGTGCCGGCCCGTCGCTTGTGCTCGGGTCTACCCGGGGGCTGCGGCGGGCTGCAGGCGCCTAGCACGAAACGCCGTTTGATTCCAGAGCAGGAAGGCGGCGTGGAGCGCCGCCTGAACCGAGCCCCGCCTGGTCGAACCCGCTGAGCGGAGCTTCTCAGCCCCGATCCGCTGTTCTCATATGTGCTATGAGCGGTCATTCTGTGCCCGGGATGGCACCCGCAGGCGAGCCCGACAGCTGGAACGGCGGCGGCAAGCTCCATCCACCCTTGCCGTTGCCAGGTGTGGAATAGTGCCGCTTGACCGGCCTGATACGAGGAAGCATGCACGCGCCACGCAACACTAGGCTCCAAGCCAGTGGGGAGTGACTTTGATGGACCGACCTCCGCTTCCACCTTTCAACGTTGAAACCGCCGCCCAGAAAGTACGTATGGCGGAGGACGCCTGGAACACACGAGATCCTGCCCGCGTTGTGCTTGCCTACACGACGGACAGCCGTTGGCGAAATCGTGCCGAATTCCTGAACGGCCGGGCTGAAATCGAAGCATTCCTAATTCGCAAATGGAATCGCGAGCTCGATTATCGCCTCATCAAGGAAGTCTGGGCATTCCGAGAAAGCAGGATCGCAGTGCGGTTCGCGTACGAGTGGCACGATGACAGCGGCAATTGGTTCCGCAGCTATGGCAATGAAAACTGGGAATTTGACGAACACGGCCTGATGCGGCTCCGGATCGCCAGCATCAACGATTTGCCGATCAGAGACGCCGATCGGAAATATCATTGGCCGCTCGGGCGCCGGCCGGATGATCATCCTTCTCTAACCAATCTCGGGTTGTGAGCGGCAGCGCGCCAAAAGCCGCCAATGACTTAATTCCCATCATCACGTGTTTCCCACTGCCCCTAGTTCGATGTCGGTGGGCAGTTTCAATTGGCGGCGAAATCGGCGTAACCTGCAAAAGAGCCGCCCTCGACATGGGGCGTGCCACGTCTGCGTGGTGGAGCAACGGGCAGCCGGCAACTGTGGACAGGGTTTTCCTCTCTGCCGACTGTCATTCTATTGCAGGTGTGATACGAGGCAAGCTTGTGCCGTGTGGCTCATGCTGAGGTTCACGCCAAATCCCGATGGGTTGCCGTACCGAACCGCGATACAACGGAACCATCGACTGTGGGAGGGCCGGTCATGAAATATCGAAGTCGTCGCGACTTTCTGATCGGGACCGGTGCAGTGGCGATCGCCGGCGGCGTCGCGAATGATGCACGGACTCGTCCAGCTTTTGCTCAGAACCCGGGCCCGGTGGTCGGATCCGAGTGGGACTACGTTACGACCAAAGAACTCATTGGAGCACTGCAGGCCCGCAAGATTTCCGCGATCGAACTCACGGAGCACACGATTGCTCGCATCGAGGCACTCGATCAGCGGCTCAACGCGGTCGTGGTGCGTGATTTCGACCGTGCTCGCGACGCTGCCAAGGCCGCCGATGCGGCGCTGTTCCGAGGTGAGCGTCGACCGCTGCTCGGGATCCCGATGGTGATCAAAGAATCGTTCAACATCGCGGGCTTGCCGACAACCTGGGGGATACCCACGGCCAAGAATTGGACGCCAAAAGAAGATGCAGTCGCGGTCGCGCGCCTTAAAGTCGCGGGTGCTGTCGTGCTCGGCAAGACCAACGTGCCCATCGTGCTGAGTGACTGGCAGAGTTACAACGACATCTACGGAACGACCAATAATCCCTGGGATCTCGGCCGGACGCCGGGTGGGTCCTCCGGCGGGTCGGCCGCGGCGCTTGCCGCAGGTTTCGGATCGCTGTCGCTCGGTTCGGACATAGGCGGCTCGCTGCGCGCGCCTGCGCACTATTGCGGCGTCTGCGCTCACAAGCCGACATTCGGTCTCGTGCCCGATCGCGGCCATACACCGCCGGGTGCCCCGCCATTACCGCGTGAGATCGATCTTGGTGTCGTAGGACCCATGGCAAGGAGCGCGGCCGATCTCGCATTGGCGCTCGACTTGATCGCCGGTCCGGATGAGGCGCGCGGCGGCATTGCATATCGGCTGGCATTGCCCGCTCCTCGGCATGCGGAGCTCAAGAGCTTCCGCGTGCTCGTTGTCGACACACACCCGCTTTTGCCGACGGCGGCAACGGTGCGCAGCGCACTCGATCGCTTGTCGCAGCGGCTCGCGAAGGCGGGTGTCGAGGTCGGGCACGAGAGCCCGCTTCTACCCGATCTTGCAGAGTCGGCACGAGTTTACATGCGGCTATTGATGCCGATTTTCTCTGCGGGTTTGCCGCCGGATCGATACAAGCAAGCCCAAGAAGCGGCCGAGCGGCTCACGCCCGATGACAAGAGCCTTGCCGCCGAACGCTCACGCGGGGCGGTCTTGAGCCATCGCGACTGGATGGCAGCCGACGCGGCACGGGCCGCCCTTCGGCAACGATGGAGTGAGCTTTTCCGCGTATGGGATGTTGTACTGTGCCCGCCGATGCCGACACCGGCGTTTCCCCACGACCATTCGCCCCTGTCGGCGCGACGAATCGAGATCGAAGGCAAGGAATATCCGTATTCCGATCAGCTGGTCTGGCCGGAAATTGCTACGACGCCGGGCCTCCCTGCGACAGCCGTGCCGATCGACCGCTCGGAGAACGGTCTGCCGATCGGCGTCCAGATCGTCGGCCCTTACCTCGAGGATCGCACGACGATCGCCTTTGCCGAGCTTATCGAGCGAGAGTTCGGCGGATTTGTTCCGCCTCCCGGGTACACTCGCTAAGAGCCGGGGTCGAGCGCCTGGAAAGGTAAGTCGATGAAAGCTGCATTCATCGAACGCTTCGGCGGTCCCGAAGTCCTGAAATACGGCGATTTGCCGGACCCCGTGGCTGCGCCCGGCGAGGTGGTGATCGACGTGGCTGCGGCCAGCGTCAATGCCGCCGACTGGAAAGCGCGCGCCGGTCAGTATGGGCCATCGAAGTTTCCCTTGGTCCTGGGGCGAGACTTTTCCGGAACGGTCGGCACGATCGGCGACGGCGTCGCAGATTTGAAACCAGGTGATCCGGTGTTCGGCGTGTGCGAAGCGGGCCAAGAAGGAGCCTACGCCGAGAAGATCGCGGTCAAGGCGGCAATCGTCGCCAAAAAACCGGACGGGCTATCGCACGTGGAGGCCGCCGCCGTGGCGCTTACCGGACTAACCGCATTGATTGCCATCGAGACGACGTTGAAGCTGCGGCCGGGCGAGACCATTTTGATTCAGGGCGGCGCAGGAGGCGTCGCGAGTTTCGCCATTCAGCTTGCAAAACATATCGGCGCGCATGTGATCACGACCACCAGTGCGGCGAATCGCGACTACGTGCGCGATCTCGGTGCCGACGAGGTCATCGACTACCATGCGCAGGATTTCAACAAGGTTGTCGCGGATTGCGACGCCGTTTTCGACACCGTCGGCGGCGACGTCGCGCAAAAATCCTTCGCGGTGCTGAAATCGGGCGGCCGCGCGGCTTTCATCGCTTCCGGCGCGCAACCGCCGAAACCCGATCGCAACGATGTGGCATCGCTGCGGCCGGCGGTCGGACGGTCGCGGTCCTCGCTCGAGCGCATCGCCGAACTGCTCGAGGCAGGCGCCATACGGCCCCCGCAAGTCAAGCTCTATCGCCTGTCCGAGGCCGCGGACGCGCATCGGCTGAGCGAGTCCCGCCATTTCCGGGGCAAGCTCGTCTTCCGGGTACGTCGATCGATAGGGCGTGCGCGCGACGTGCAGGACCCGATCGAGGCTAACTCAGCAGTTCTTTCACCGCGCGGTGTGCTGCATCGATCGCGCTGTGGGTATAAGCACTCCACTCCGAATCGGAATTGGCTATGGTGACTCGGCCGGCGTGCTGACGAGCGCGGACAATAATCGCGTCACTATCGTCGTCGAACAACGAATTCGCCGTGTAGGAATAACCGTGTGACCAGCGATTCACCGTTATGGCTGCGATATCGCGGTCGGCCGAGAAACCGCCCGGGCCCAACATGCGATCTAGCTCGTCGCGAATCTTGCTCTCGATGTCGTCGAAACTCATCTCGAAAATACGCTGCCGGCCGATACGAAACTGATCGCGCGCATCGAGGCCTTGGTTCGGTGCGACGGCCACATGCGTGAGGTGCAGACACATCGGCTCCGACGGGCTGCGCGGATGCCGATACCCGCCGAGACTCACCGGATAATCCAGCTTTACGCGAGAATGGAAAGACATCGGTGCGGTGATGGTGTGGACACCGAGCCGGACCCACGATTGCCAGTTTCGGATCACGACCTTGTTGTAGAGCAGCGGCGCTTTCACCTTCCTGGCGAGCGCCTCCCGCTGGGACTCCGGGAGCTCGGGCATGATGTAGGGTATCAGCATGTTGAAACAGGCAAGCACGACGTGCGTGCCGGTAACGTGTGACAGCTTGCCGTCGCGGACGTAACCCACGTCTACGTGGCCGTTGCGGTTCCCTACCTGGACGCAGGTGCTGTCGAGTCGAATCCGGACATCCTGCTCGCGCCGGTCGAGCGCATCGTAATCGAAGCTGGCGAGAATGACATCGTCCATGGTGTGCCCCGCCGCTACGCCGGGCACGAGAGCGCGCACCAAGAGCCGCGCAATCGACGCATTGCCGTCGGGGAAATGATAGATATAGGGCTCGTCGAATTCCGGATTCGGGCCACGGGGCGGCAGCTCGAGGCCGGCGAAGCCCGGATAGCCTGCTTCCATGAGATCGAAAGCCGGAACTGCATCGCACCCCAACGCGAAGAAATCCAGGGTACGGCCCAGGAAACAATCGGTGACCTCGGTGTTGCAGCCGCAGTATTCGAGCAGGTAATCGCGATAGCTGGTTTTCCGCGAGTTCATTGCCGAGTTCCCGGTTTCACGCGTTGACGTAGCCGAACGTCGACGCGAGGTTCGGCACGTCGGAAAACATCATGCCCTTGTAGCTCAGCGTCGCCCCGGGATTTACCGCCTTGCCGTCGACCACGAGCTCCATTCCACCCATCAGCCGCACCACGAGCCCGGTCGCGGTGACGATGATGTCGGCTAAAAGCTCTTCGCCCGAGCGCAGCTTCAAGCCCGTCTCCGTCCAGGTCTCGATCTCATCGGTGACGATGGAAGCTTTGCCCGCCCGAATCGCCTTGAACAGGTCGCCGTCGGGGACGAGGCAAAGGCGTTGGTCCCACGGATTGTAGCGTGGTGTGAAGTGCTTCTGCATGTCGACGCCGGGACCGAGCTGGGCGCGGGCGAGCGCGATGATGCGCTGCTTGAATGCTTCCGGCTTCTTGCGCGCCATGTTGTAGAAATACATCTGCAGCAAAATGTACTTCCAGCGCGCCAGCGCGCGGGCGAGCCGCTCCGGCAGCTTCGCATAGAGCCGGTTCACGGTCGCGTCCTTCGCCGGCCGCGCCACGATGTAGGTCGGCGAGCGCTGCAGCATGGTGACGTGCGCGGCCTTGTCGGTCATCGCCGGCACCAGCGTGACGGCCGTCGCGCCGCTGCCGATCACGACCACCCGCTTGCCGGCATAGTCGAGATCCTCCGGCCATTGCTGCGGATGCAGGATCTCGCCTTGGAAACGCTCCATGCCCGGCCACCCCGGCATGTAGCCGGCGTCATAATCGTAATAGCCGCTGCACATCTGCAGGAAGTTGCACGTATAGGTCAGCATCCCGGCGTCGGCGCCCATGACATCGAGCGTCCAGCGCGCGTCCTCCGAGGACCAGGACGCGCGGGTCACTTTGTGGCGAAAGCGGATCTTGCGCTCGATGCCGTATTCGCGCGCGGTGTCCTCGAGATAAGCGAGGATCGCCGGGCTGCCGGCGATCGACTCCTCGCCGCGCCAGGGCCGGAACCGATAGCCCAGCGTGTGCATGTCGGAATCCGAGCGAACGCCCGGATAGCGGAACAGGTCCCAGGTGCCGCCGATCGCGCTGCGCGCTTCGAGAATAATGAAGGATTTTCGCGGGCAGTCGCGCTGCAGGTGGTAGGCGACGCCGATGCCGGACAGGCCGGCACCGACGATGATGACGTCGAAATCGGTCGACTCGCGTTGCGAGTTCAGGGCGGCGACGTCCGGCAGCGCGCTCCCCGCGGCGACATTCCCGCCGGTGTCCCCGGCCGGCATTTCGGCGCCGTGAGCAGGAGCCGGCGATTGTCCTATCTTTGCTGTCAAGGCAACCTCTCCGCGCGATTTCCGGCGCGTCAGATCGTGACCTGGGTCCCGACCTCGACCACGCGGCCGGTCGGGATCTTGAAAAAATCGGTGGCGTCGTTCGCGGTTTGCGCAAGCCGGATGAACAGCCGGTCCTGCCAGCGCGGCATGCCGGAATGCGCCGCCGGCCGCAGCGCCCGGCGCGAGAGGAAGAACGAAGTCGACATGATGTCGAACTGCCATCCGAGCTTGCGCGCGACCGCGAGCGCGCGCGGCACGTTGGGCGTCTCCATGAAGCCGAAGCGCAGCCGCACCCGCGAGAACGTCTTGCCGACCGGCTCGATCCGCACCCGCTCGGCAACCGGAACCCGCGGCGTGTTCGCAGTGTCGACCGTCAGGATCACGTTTTTTTCGTGCAGCACCTTGTAGTGCTTGAGGCTGTGGAGCAGCGCGGTCGGCGCGCTGTTTGGATCGCTGGTCAGAAACACGGCGGTTCCCGGCACGACTTGCGGCGGCTTGCGCTCCAGCATGGCGACGAGCTCGTCGAGCGGAATCTCCTGGCGGCGGGTTTTCTCGAACAGCAGGCGGGTGCCGCGCCGCCACGTATACATGACCGTCATGACCAGCCCGGCAAACGCCAGCGGCGCCCAGCCGCCCTCGAACAGTTTGAGCAGATTGGCGGCCAGGAACGTCAGCTCGATCGCCTGGAACGGCAGCATCAATCCGGCGGCAGCGAGCGGCGACCAATGCCGGTGCTTCCAGATCACGACGAGGCCCATGGTCGAATCGACCAGCATCGTGCCGGTCACCGCGATGCCGTAGGCGGAGGCGAGCGCGCTCGAGGAGCGGAACGTCGCGACCAGCAGCAGCACCGCGATCAGCAGCAGCGCGTTGACGCGCGGCATGAAGATCTGGCCGGCGAGCGCTTCGGAAGTGTGGCGGACTTCCAGCCGCGGCAATAGCCCGAGGCCGATCGCCTGACGGCTGACCGAATAGGCGCCGGTGATCACCGCCTGGCTCGCGATCACGGTCGCGGCGGTCGCGATCACGACCATCGGCAATTGCGCCCAGTCGGGATAGAGATGGAAGAACGGGTTCTCCAGCGTCTTCTCGTCGGCGAGCACGAGCGCGCCCTGCCCGAAATAGTTGATCGCGAGCGCGGGCAACACGAACGTGGTCCATGCAGCCTGGATCGGCTTGCGGCCGAAATGCCCGAGATCGGCGTAGAGCGCCTCCGCGCCGGTCACGGCGAGAAACACGGCGCCGAGCGCGACGAGGCCGATGATGCCGTGCCCGGCCAGGAAGCTGAGGCCGTAGAGCGGATCGAGCGCGCGCAGCACCCCGGGATTGTCCGCAATGTGCAAGAGGCCGCCGATCGCGATCACCACGAACCACAGCGCCATGACCGGGCCGAAGAACGTCGCAACGCGCGCCGTGCCGCGCGATTGCACGAGAAACAGGCCGACCAGAATCGCAACGGTCAGCGGCACCACATAGGGCTCGAAGCCGGGCGTGACGATCTTCAGGCCCTCGATGGCGGAGAGCACGGAAATCGCCGGGGTGATGACGGCGTCGCCGTAGAACAAAGCCGCGCTCGCGACCCCGAGCAGAAAGACGATGCCGCCGGCGGGGCCCATCGCGCGCTGCGCCAGTGCCATCAGCGCCAGCGTTCCGCCCTCCCCGTTGTTGTCGAGGCGCAAGAGAATCAGCACGTATTTGGCGGTGACGATGAGCAGCAACGCCCAGAGGATCAGCGACAGTACGCCGAGCACCGCAGCTTCGGTCGCGGCCCCCTGCCCGCCGCCCGCGGCGGCGACGGCCTCGCGCAGCGCATAGAGCGGGCTCGTGCCGATGTCGCCGTAGACCACGCCGAGGCTGCCCAGGGTGAGCGCCCAGAAGCTCGCCGGGCGCGCTTCGCCGTTGCCGTGGGCGGCGTGGGCGAGCGCCTCGCTCGCCTCGGGAGCGGCTTTGGTGTGGGCCATCGATCTGCCAGGGATTCGCCGGCGATGCTGCAATGCACTATGGGCGGGGCCGCGGCTTATAGTCTACGCCGCCGTCGTTCCGGTCGGTCGGGATGGGGCTGTTCTTGACGGGTATTTCCCTATGCATTCCAGCCACATCCCAGTCCTTGGCCGTCTCTCTGATGGCCCTTGTCCCAACCCCCAGGTTGTGCCATGGTGGGGTAGGCTGAAGGGTAGGCTGTTCATTCGTAGGCTGTTCATTCCAGGAGATTATCATGCACCGCAAACTCACACAGGCATTCGTTGACCGCAGCCGCCCCCGGGAAGTCGCCGTCGACGTCCCCGGCCTCGACTATAGCCTGGACATGGCCCGGAAACATCCAGGCATGCGCATGGCGGTGATGGATAGAGAGAATCGCCCCATCTTTCTTGACGGCCGGAGTGTTGTTCGGGACGGCCAGCTTGTCCGCTACAAGCACACCCTCTTCCCTGACGGGGGAAACTTGTATCTTCAGGTGCGGATGGGCGATGACGGCACCACCATTCACCGGTCGTGGCTGTATCGTTCGGACACCGGGGAGACCAACGCATCCGGCAAGCGCCGCCGCCGCTGGATGGGATTGGGATCGGCGGCCGATCTGACATTGGCAGATGCCCGCACCAAGGCGGCCGAACTGAGGCGGTCCAAACTGGTGGACGGCATCCGGGATCCGCTGGCCGTCAAGCAAGCCGAGAGGATGGCCGGGGCGTTGGCCAAGGCAAAGAAGCCGATGACGTTTGACGAATGCCGGGATGCCTTCCTGGCCGACAATCACCAGAAATGGAGGAATGCCCGCCACGCCGCCATCTGGGGCACGTCCCTGGAGCAGCATGTCAGCAAGGTGTTCGGACATCTCAATGTGGCCGACGTCGACCAGGAGTTGGTGATTCAGGCCCTGCGTCCCCTGATGAAGACGAAGCCCGAGACTGGAAGGCGTGTGATGGGGCGCATCGAGACCGTGCTGGCCTGGGCGGCGGCGCACAACAAGCGACCGGCCGGGGTGGCCAACCCGGCATCGTGGAAGTTGAGTCTTCGTTTCGTGTTCCCGAAGCGCAGGGACGTGGCCCCGGTCGTGCACATGCGGGGCTGTCCCTGGCGGGAGCTGCCGCAGCTCATGGCCTCGCTCCAGCAGATAGATGGCGTGGAGGCGGCGGCCTTGATCTGGACGATCCTGACCGGGGCCAGGACGGGGACGGTGTTGAAGTCGACCTGGTCCGCCATTGATGAGGGCAACCGCATCTGGTCAATACCCGCCGCCGATATGAAACGGGGAAACGCCATGCGCTGCCCGATCTCCGACGATGCCATGGCGGTGTTGGCCAGGTGCGATCGGGACAGCAAGCGGTTGTTCCCGGTCGGGGAGAAGGCGATGCGAGAGGTCCTGGCCAAGGTGCGGGAAGGACTCCATGTGCATGGGTTCCGCCAGACCATGACCGAATGGGCGACCTTCTCGGGATATGATCGGGACCTCATTGACGAGCAGCTTGGCCATGCCGTCGGCGGGATCGTTCACCGTTCATACAGGTTGAGCGAGGACTGGCTGGAGCGTAGGCGAGCGATGGTGTCCGCCTTCGGGGCGTTCGCCATGGGACGGACTGCGACCGAAGCCGGCAAGAAGGTTGTGTCGCTGCGGGCCTGATCTCCCGGGAGCAAACAACTACCTGATGCGGGCCTGATCCGTCATCTCGTCGCCAGCCACGGCGCCCGCTTGGCCAGGGCCGCCAGGCGCCGCCGTTCATCATCTTCCGGCCGACCTGATGACCGCCGGGCCGCATCGAGGTCTTCCTCGGCCGGTACCATGGACGGACTGTAGTTCTCCGGCACGATGCTTTCAGCCGACATATGCTCGACTGGGTTGGCGGCTTGCGAAGCCCTGGGCCGATCGCCGGGCAGGGGCTTGTCGACGATCGCCTGCAGGATTTCACCAACA
>JBKPDF010000094.1:0-14104 GCA_046727735.1 Pseudomonadota bacterium
GCTCGTTCGGACGAATTCAACGACGCAGCAGAAGGTCGAGGCTGCGGTGGCTGATGAACAGCGTTTCACCGGGCAGTATGCCAGCCGCGAAGCCGATTTGTCGCAGGCACACACGTTGCTGCGAAGCAATGAATTGGCAGCAGAAGCTGAGCGGCGAGGGAAGGCGGTTCTTGAGTCGCAAGAGAGTCAGTTCGTTGCTGATCTTCACGCGAAGGAAGCTGCGCTGGAAGTCGCACGCGTGAATCTAGGTTACGCACGAATTCTCGCGCCGGCCGACGGCACAGTCGGCGAGCGGCAAGTCCGTCCTGGACAACTGGTTTCTCCCGGAACGCAGGTCATGAGTTTTGTCGAAAACATACGGTGGATAGCGGCAAACTTTCGTGAAACGCAGTTGACCAACATTAAAGTCGGTGACGTCGCAGAGATCCGCGTGGATGTGTATCCGGATCAGGTTTTTAAGGGAAGAGTGCTCGAGATCTCACCCGCAAGCGGATCACAATTTGCGCTGCTCCCTCCAGACAATGCCACAGGAAACTTCACCAAGGTCGTGCAGCGCGTATCCGTCAAGATCGCCCTCGATGACTCGAGCCTCGCGTCGAAGTTGCGGCCAGGGCTCTCCGCGGTAGTCACTGTCCGCACAAGGCACTGATGGAAAAAATGATGGCCTCATCGACCATTGCAGTACCTGGCAATGCCCCGATCCGAGTCGCGCAATCCGCCGCTGCGGCAATGCCGAGCGAGCTCTCGAAGAGTCCGCTGCTCGGGATTCTGGGTGTAATCATTGGCGCAGGCGTAGTCACACTCACCGGGCGCATGATTTCGCTCGGTCTCGCCGATCTCAAAGGCAATCTTGGATTTGGTTTCGATGACGGCTCGTGGATCAGCAGCTCCTACAACATTGCTCTGATGTTTATCGGACCGTTTACCGTGTATGTTGGGGCCTTGTTGGGTCCGCGGCGGATTCTGTTCATTGCCGCGACTTCCTTCACATTGATCTGTCTTCTAGCTCCGTTAATCCACAGCTATAGCCTGCTGATCGTTGCCATGGTTCTGGCCGGGCTGGCCTCCGGCACGTTCTATCCCCTGACACTGACTTTTGCGCTACGCAATATTCCACTTCGATTTCTTCCGTACACCGTCGCGCTGTATGCCACGTTTGTGGATGGAGCCGTCAATATTGCGCCATCGCTATACGGTTGGTACCGCGAGCACCTTTCATGGCACTGGATGTTCTGGAACTCTGCGGTGATCACCGCGTTCATGATGATCTGCGTCTACTTCGGAATTCCCAAAGCGGCGGCGGCAAAGAAATCAGGTCCGGCTCCGAGCTTTTCCGGTTTTCTTTACTGGAGTGCGGGACTCGCGATGCTGTACGCAGCCATCGATCAAGGCCAACGGCTTGACTGGTGGCGCTCTGGCCTCTTCAATGCGTTGTTCTTCGGTGGTGCGTTCCTGATCGTCTGCGCCCTCGTGAGACGTCTGCGAATTCCTAACCCTCTGGTCGCAGTTCCCTATCTCCGGCAGTGGAACACGATCCTGCTCGGCATCGGACTGTTCTTATTTCGATTCTGCCTTGTGGCAACCATCATCTTGATTCCGCAGTCGTTGGCAGTCCAGGGATTCGCTGCCGACCAGATTGGCCCTGCGGTTATGTGGAGCGCTCTCCCGCTGATATTGATCGCCGTCATTGCCGGACTCCTGCTGGCCAATAAAGCGGATTCCCGTCTCCTATTGGCCTCAGGTTTCGCTTGCATGGCGTTCGCCTGTTATCTGAATGCAGATCTCACTAGCGCCTGGTCGGCCTCGAACTATTACCGAACCGAACTACTTATGGGAGTTGGACAGGCATTCGCGTTTATTGGTCTGGTCGGAACCATCATTTTGCAAGGGATTTTCTCAGGAGGGTTGTCGAAGCCACAGTGGATTTTGACGTTCTCCGCCTTCTTTCACACCGTACGACTATTTGGCGGAAACTTGGGTGCCGTTTTCATGGGACACTTCATCGCGCAACGGGAGAAGTTGCACTCAAACCTCCTCGGTCTCCACGTACAGAGCGGGAGCTGGATCACGGATACTAACATCCGCCAGCTGACCGCAGGACTGTTTTCACAATCATCGGGAGTTGCGGCAGCCACGGGGCGCGCAGTCGGCGTCATTAGCGGTCGACTTCGTCTTCAGGCTTACACTCTGAGCATAAACGATGGGTTTTATCTCGTGGCTTGGGCGTGCGTGGTCGCGCTGGTACTAGTAGTCCTGATGCGCAAGTCGCCGCTGAATTATGACGATCTCACTGCAATTCAGGAACACCTGAACACTCCCCAGGAGGCAAAACCATGATTCCTCATCAAAATACCCGAATTCGCGTGTTCCGACAGTGGGCGACGGGCCTGGTCTCAGTGTTCAGCCTGTTAACGTCTGCTCTGGCACAGCAGCCAGAATCGAACGTCCCACCTCGCCTCAATCTCCACGAAGCCGTGGAGCTGGCGCTGAAACACAATCACGTTGTGCGCATTGCCGCCTTTCATGTCGAAGAACAGCAGCATGCCAAGGAAGTTGCGCGAAGCGCTTATTTGCCAACAATTAGAAACGATAGTGTATTTGCGCATGCAACCGACACCCAGTTCATCGCCATTCCCGCAGGTGCATTCGGAAGTGTAGGAGGTAATGGGATTCCGCCGCGGCAGTTCAATATCAATCAGGGCGATAAGAACTTCATCAGCAGTGGCACGGGGCTGACCCAACCACTGACCGAACTCTTCAAAATCAAGGCAGGAAATGACGTCGCACGTGCAGAGCTGAACGCGAGTCGTGAAAAGGCACGCGGAGTCGAGAACGACGTGGCCTTGAAAGTTCGGCAACTCTATTACAGCATTCTGGTAACGCAGTCTCGACGCCAAGCTATCGAAGCAAAGATTCGCGCCGTCGACGATTTGCAAGGTGAGCGCGTACAGCAGGTTAAGTACGGCAGTACGCTTGAAGTGGATCTGATCGAAAGTAAGGCACAGTTGTTACAAGCCAAGCAGGAACTGCTGACCACGGACCTTCAGCTGTCGGATCTGCGACTGAAATTCAATGACATCGTGGGTTTCCCGCTCAAGACTGAAATCGCACTCGATTCTGACGTTTCTCCACCCGGCGATAGCTGCGAGCGCGAGCAATGCATAAAACTCGCATTGGACTCCCACCCGGAAATCACGGAGGCGCGGGCTGAAATGGAGAAAGCGTCAGCAGGCGTGCGTGCAGCCAAGCGCGAGTACATACCCGACATCGAGGCCTTCGCCCGTTATAGCTACCAGGAAAACGTGCCGTTCCTCGCACGAAATTTTGGGACCTTTGGCGTTCACTTTGGGTATGACCTATTCGATGGAGGAAAAAAACGGGCCACCCTTCGAGAACGAGACGCACAGTTGGCACAAGCCAAAGAAAATTTGGCTCGAATTAGTGATGAAATCGAAGTCCGAGTGGAAACCGCCTATAACAAGCTGGAGCGGACGCAACAGATGGTTGCCGTCTCTCAACAATTGCTGGCAACTCGCCAGGAGGCGCGACGAGTTTCCCTACAACAATTAAAAGAGGGCACTTATTTGCGCTCGCAGGCAGACGCTGCTGCTGCACAGGAGTTCGAGGCACAGACTTTCCTGCTCCAATCGCAGCTCGAATACGCGCAAGCACAAGACGAGCTGACCGACGCAATCGGACAAACGGCAAGGTGATTGCATTCACCTATCAGGCCACGCGAGAGTATCGCGCGGCTGAAGGGACCCCGAACGCTCAACGCATGCGTGACGCTCTCAATTCGGAATGGGTTGCAATAGTAGCCGTGGTGGTCGTTCTGCACGCATGCGCTTCCGCCCAACAGGGCGTTGATCTGCAGCAGCAACTTCAGCAACTCAAACAACAATACGAACAAACCACGAAAGACTTGCAGCAGCGAATCGCCGTTCTCGAACAGCAAATTCAAAAGCAGAAGGAAGCCGCAGCACAAGAAAAAGCAACAGCGACGGCTTCCGACGAAGCGACAGTTTCAGCGGCCGAACTCGCTGCCGAAGATGCTGTCAGGAAGGTCCTGTTCGGAAACGCAAATAAAGTGGGTGCCAAGTACCAGGGCCAAATCCCGTCAGTCCCAACCTATGACCTTTTGCAGGAAGCGGAAGCCAAGATCGCCGGCTTACAACAGCAACTGGGCACATTCGAGTTCCATGGATATTTCCGCTCCGGCTATGGACTGAACAGCGAGGGCGGTCAACAGGTTGCTTTTCAGGCGCCGGGCGCCGGAGCCAAATACCGACTGGGAAACGAAGCTGAAACGTATGGCGAATTCATTTTCGTTAACAACTGGGTGAACCCCGACCACGATTCCGACAAGGCATGGTTCAAAACTGAGGTCATGCTCGAGGCGAATACCTCCAATTCAGCCAGCTACTCGAACTTCAACAACGGAATCGGCAACGACCAATTTCGTTTGCGGGAAGTCTTTGTGAGGGCGGGCAACATCTTTGAGAGCCAGCCCAACGCGAAGTTCTGGGCAGGCGAGAGATATTATCGTCGCCAGCATATTGAGATCAATGATTTCTATCCGCTCGACATGAGTGGTTATGGCGCAGGTTTTGAAGACCTGAAGCTCGGAGGCGGCAAGCTGGCGGTCGCCTATTTAGCCGGTGCACGCCCGGAAATCCAAACGGCCAATGGGAACTACGTCAAGAACAATATTGATCTACGTTTCTACGATGTGAAGGCACCTGGCGGCACACTGGCCGGATGGTTTGACTTTGCTACCGGCAAAGGCGGGACGACACTCGCTGGCAAAGACATTCCCACCAGCAACGGCTACGCATTTGGAATACGGCATCAGCGACTCGAATGGCATGGCGGATATCACGCTTTTGGCATTCAGTATGGCATCGGTCCGGCCAGCAACTTCAGCACGTCGATTGATGACCCGAGTCGATTCATTAACAGCACCGCCCGATTCCTTGTCACGGAAAATATTTTATTTCAACCCAATGATAGGTTTGCCATCATGCCGATCTTCATTTTTCAGCGCACACGCGATGGCAACCCGCAACACGGATGGGACCAATGGGCATCGTTCGGTGCCCGGCCGGAAGTCTTTTTTACAAAGTATCTTTCCCTCGCATTCGAGGGAGCTTTTGATCACACCCACAGCGGTAGTGGGCAATACGATGGCTGGCTGCGGAAATTCACGATCGCCCCACAAATTGGAGCGGGACGTCAGTTCTTCAGTCGCCCAGTTTTGCGTGCATTCCTCACTTACGCGAACTGGTCAGATGGATTGCGCGGATTTGTCGGCGGTATTCCATTCCAGAATCGAACCAATGGGCTCACTTATGGAGTGCAAGTAGAAACATGGTGGTAGGAGAACGGCGAATGGCAACTAGACAAATAACAAACTCAGGGTCGATTTCGATTCCTACGGTGAACGCGCCCGCCGAGAACTACGCGCGACCTCTGGCCATCGTGACCACATTGTTCTTTATGTGGGGATTTCTGACTTGTTTAAACGACATTCTGGTTCCGCATCTGAAGTCGATCTTCGACCTGAGCTATGCGCGCGTCATGCTGATTCAGTTTGCATTCTTTTCCGCTTATTTCTTGTTTTCTATTCCGTGGTCGAAGGTCGTGAACGCAATCGGATATCAGAAGACCATGGTGGCAGGACTGCTCTGCATGGCGGCGGGCGCGTTTTTGTTTCTGCCGGCGGCTTCTTCCGCTTCGTTCGCGCTTTTCTTGGGGGCGTTCATTGTACTTGCAGCTGGCATTACGGGCTTGCAGGTGGCGGCTAATCCCTACGTGGTAGTGCTCGGAAAACCAGAAACCGCTTCGAGCCGCTTGGACCTGACGCAGGCATTTAATTCTCTCGGAACCACGATCGCCCCTAAACTCGGGGGGCTGCTGATCCTTGCTGCGGCCCCATTTGGCGTTGCGGAAATAAAAGCCCTTTCGCCGACGGCGTTGCACTTATACCGAGTGCAAGAAGCCGCGTCTGTAAAGATGCCATACACCGTGATCGGAATCGCTTTGCTGCTACTGGCGGCCATGATTGCCATATCCAAATTGCCGACGATTGAACACGCGGAATACCGTCCTGAGGCGAAGGGCGGTGATTCGATCTGGAGACATCCCAACCTAGTGTTTGGCGCTCTCGCGATTTTTGCCTATGTGGGCGCAGAAGTCTCGATTGGAAGTTTTCTGGTGAATTATTTCGGTCAGGCCGACATTGCCGGGTTATCCGCGAAGAGTGCCGCGGGTTACGTGTCATTCTACTGGGGCGGCGCGATGATCGGGCGTTTTCTCGGCGCGGGACTATTGCGGAAGTTTAGAGCCGGCCACTTGCTGGGGGCGTTTACGATTTGTACTACATCACTGGTAACTCTATCGATGCTCACGCACGGGAACTTCGCAATGTGGAGCATGCTGGCAGTTGGCTTTTTCAATTCCATTATGTTTCCAACAATTTTCAGTCTGGGAGTGGCTGAGCTCGGTCCTTTGACTGGAAATGCGTCCGGCATTCTCAACATGGCCATCGTGGGCGGCGCAATCGTCCCCCTGATCCAAGGTGCGATTGCTGACCACATCGGCATTCATCGCGCGTTCTTCATTCCTGTGATCTGCTACCTGTACATCTTGTACTTCGCCCTGAGTGGATCGAAACCGAACAGCGAGCGATACGCGACAGCTTAGAAAGGTCACTGGAGTTTAACAATGTTGATTGCAGGCGACATCGGCGGTACGAAGACAGACTTGGCGATCTACTCGCAGGAGTCCGGACCTCACACACCCTTGGCACAAACCCAGGTTCATAGCGCTGACTATCCGACTTTGCAGGCAATGGTCAGGGAATTTCTCGTTAAAGTGAACATGTCGGTGGATGTCGCGTCTTTCGATGTTGCAGGCCCTGTAATCAATGGTCACGTGAAGACCACAAACTTGCCCTGGGTCTTGGATGAGGACACGCTGGCAAGCGAATTGAATCTGAAAGCCGCTCACCTGATGAACGATCTCGAGGCGGTCGCACGTGCGGTCCCAGCCTTACGCGCCGAGGACATGATCACAATAACCAAAGGAGAGCCGGTGGCAAATGGCCCCATAGCCATCATTGCACCGGGTACTGGCTTGGGAGAATCGTTTCTGACCTGGGACAGCGCCGAGTACATTGCTCACGGCTCCGAGGGCGGGCACTCCGATTTTGCTCCAACGGATGCGCTTCAAATCCGATTGCTGCAATATATGCTTCCGCGTTTCGGACACGTGGGAGTAGAGCGTGTCTGCTCCGGAATCGGCGTTCCCAACCTCTACGAATTCTTACGCGACGAGGAAAACATCCCCGAACGACCGGAGAGTGCTCAGTCGATTGCATCCGCCAAAGATCACACCAAAGCCATTGTTGAGGCAGCTCTCGATCCGCAACATCCAAGCGACTTGTGCCTGGCAACGGTCGATTTGCTCGTCTCAATCCTGGCGAGCGAGGCTGGCAATCTCGCATTGAAAGTTCTGGCAACGGGAGGAGTTTACCTAGCTGGCGGCATTGCCCTTCACCTCGTGAAGTTCTTGCAAGAACCAAAGTTCGTAGAGACTTTTACGAGGAAAGGCCGCTTCAAAGATTTAATGGACCAAATCCCGATTCACGTCATCACTACGCGCGCAGCTCTTCTTGGGGCTGCCACATTCGGACTGCAGAGCCTGAATACTGTCAAGAAGCGGGACGAAGAAAAAGCATCCCTCGCGGCTGTTTAGTTCGCGCGGCGAGGTGTCAACAAGCATGAGAACAAGAAGGAGATCAGAATGGCAGCAAGCCCTCAACCACAAGTGAAGAAACAAGCGATCAAACAATCCGCGTGGAAAGCACTGACGTCTCACTACAAAACAGTTTCAAAACTCCACTTGCGGCAGTTATTCGCAGACGACGCAAAGCGCGGGCAGCGCATGGCCGTGGAAGCGATCGGTCTATACCTCGACTATTCCAAGAATCGCGCTACTGACGAAACTCTCAAGCTGCTTCTCCAACTTGCCACAGAATCCGGCCTGCGGGCGCGCATCGACGCCATGTTTAGCGGCGAGAAGATCAACATCACCGAGAAGCGGGCGGTACTGCATGTAGCCCTGCGTGCTCCGAGAAATGAATCGATTTTTGTGGATGGAAAGGATGTAGTACCCGAGGTTCATGCGGTGCTGGACCGCATGGCTGATTTCTCGAACCGTGTAGGCGGTGGCGAATGGAAGGGTCATACCGGTAAGCGCATTCGGAATGTGATCAACATAGGAATCGGCGGCTCCGACCTCGGTCCGGTCATGGCGTACGAGGCGCTCAAGCACTACTCGGAACGCTCGATGACCTTTCGCTTTGTCTCAAATGTCGATGGAACCGACTTCGCCGAGGCGGTGCAGGATCTCGATCCAGCGGAGACGCTATTCATTGTCTCGTCAAAAACGTTCACCACTCTCGAAACCATGACGAATGCTCAGACCGCTCGCTCCTGGTCGCTGGCCGGACTGGGTGGCGAAGAAGAGTCGGTCGCAAAACATTTTGTCGCCGTTTCGACGAACGCAGCGGAGGTCTCAAAGTTCGGTATTGATACCGCTAACATGTTCGGATTTTGGGATTGGGTGGGCGGACGCTATTCGATGGATTCGGCCATTGGCCTGTCAACAATGATTGCCATCGGTCCCGAGAACTTCCGCGCCATGTTGCGCGGCTTCCACGAAATGGATGAGCACTTTCGTACAGCTCCATTTGAAGCCAATCTGCCGGTGCTCATGGGCCTGCTAGCGGTGTGGAACAACGACTTCCTCGGTGCAGGCACTGTCGCTGTATTACCCTACGAGCAGTACCTGAAACGCTTTCCCGCTTATTTGCAGCAACTAACGATGGAAAGCAACGGGAAGCATGTCACGCTCGATGGAAAAGCAATCAGTCACGACACAGGTCCCATCTACTGGGGTGAACCCGGGACCAACGGTCAACACTCTTTTTATCAGCTGATCCATCAAGGCACCCGCCTCATTCCCTGCGACTTCATTGGCTTTGGGAAGCCGCTCAATCCGCTGGGCCGCCATCATGACGTGCTGCTCGCAAATGTTTTCGCTCAAGCGGAGGCGCTGGCATTTGGTAAGACGCCAGAGCAAGTGAAAGCAGAGGGCACTCCGGAGTGGCTGGTGCCGCATCGCGTGTTTGAAGGCAATCGCCCATCCAATACGATTCTCACGGACCGGCTCACCCCCGAAACCCTGGGCAAGCTCATCGCCCTCTACGAGCACTCGGTCTTCACTCAGGGCGTTATCTGGAACATTGATTCGTTTGATCAATGGGGTGTGGAACTCGGAAAAGTTCTCGCGCAACGCATCATTCCCGAACTCGAGAACCCAGCAGAGCCCGTGCTGAATCACGACAGCTCCACCAACACCTTAATTCGGCGTTACCGCAAATTTAAGGAGCAGCAATGACGGCAATTGGAACTCTCAGGAACACGACCAAAGATACGCTACGCGAGGTTTTGACGCGTTTGCAAACAGAAGGCGCGGCGCTCGGACATTTCAATGTCGCCGACCACGTCTTGTTGAAAGCGGTGATCGCGGCCGCATCTGAGACAAAACTTCCGGTATTCGTCGGCGCCTCCGAAGGAGAGCGGGAGTTCTTTGGTGCGCACCAGTTGGCCGCTCTAGTGAAAAGCCTGCGCCAGGAATTGGACGTACCGGTCTTTCTCAATGCAGACCATACACATTCCATGGCGAAAGCAGTGGAAGCGGCAAATGCGGGCTTTGACTCCGTGGGCGTTGATTTTTCCGCATTGCCCTTTGAACAAAATGTGGCTCGAACGAAAGAAACGGTTCAAGCGATCAAGGCGATCAATCCCGTAATCCTTGCCGAAGGGGAGATCGGCGATATAGGTACCGGATCCGAAATCCACGAAAGCGCTCAGGCCGACTTCAGCAAGCTCACGACCCCCGAGGAAGCCCGACAATTCGTCGAGGCAACCGGAATTGACATCCTCGCTCCCTCGGTTGGCAACCGGCACGGCATGCTTAAGAGCATGGTGGAGGGGAAAGCGAAGAAGCATCTGGATCTCGAAAGAATTGCGCAAATCAAGCGAGCGGCCGGGGTCTTTCTGACGCTACACGGTGGGTCGGGGACCGACGATGAACATTTTAGCAAGGCAATCGGCTCGGGAATCAACATCATTCACATCAATACCGAACTGCGTGTCGCCTGGCGGGAGTCACTGGGAGCAAGCCTGGCGCGAGACTCCAATGAAGTCGTGCCCTATAAGATTCTGCGGCCAGTCGTAGATTCTGTGAAGCAGGCGGTCAGTGCGCGCTTACGACTGTTCCACGGTGAATCGGTCAGGCCTAGCGCGGTCGGGACCGTGGCCTGAGCAGTCTCCAAGACGCACATCTCTCTCGGAATGTGTGAACATTTTCGAACTGTGGGGAACGAAACTCAGTAAGTGGTGAGCTAGAGAGAAGTTAGCAACATGCAACACGATCTGATCAAACTCGCTCCGTCGATTCTTGCGGCCGACTTTGCTCGCCTGGGGGAGCAAGTTGCAGAAGCCGAGCGGGCGGGAGCCGATCGGATTCACGTGGATGTGATGGACGGGCATTTCGTTCCCAACATCGCCATCGGTGCGCCGATTGTGCAGTCGCTCCGGCGAGTCACGCGCCTGCCGTTTGAGACGCACTTGATGATCTCCAATCCAGATTGTTTCCTCGACGAGTTTGCCGAGGCGGGTTCGACGTCATTTCTCGTTCATTGGGAAGGAAACAACAATTTGCACCGCACGGTGCAGCGTATTAAGGCACTGGAACAGCGCGCGGGAGTGGCAATAAATCCAGCGACTCCTGCCACAGTTCTGGAAGACATTCTTCCGGATCTCGACCAAGTATTGGTCATGACGGTGAATCCGGGCTTCGGGCACCAGCACTTTCTGCGATCAACTTTGCCCAAGATTCGGCGGGTCGCGGAAATGATTGATCAGATCAACCCCGATTGCGATCTAGAAGTCGACGGAGGCGTTGATGCGGTGACGGCTCCAATGGCAGTTGCGGCGGGAGCCAACGTTCTTGTCGCAGGTACGTCAGTCTTCGGCACTGACAAAAGTGTAGCGGAGGCGATGGAGTCACTGCGTAACTCAGTGATGCAGCTAACACAGTGAATCAAGCGAATTTTTTAGAAGAGGAGAGCTTATGCAACTTGGAATGATAGGGCTGGGCCGGATGGGCGCCAACATGGTGCGGCGATTGATTAAAAAAGGACACAGTTGCGTGGTGTTCGATCGGTCTCCACAGGCCGTGAGTGAATTAGTCACAGAGAATGCAGTCGGAGCTGATTCTCTTGTCGATCTGGTGAAGAAACTAACAAAGCCACGTGCGCTGTGGCTCATGGTACCAGCGGCGGCGGTCGATCAGACGATCTCCGATCTGTTGCCGCACCTCGAGGCAGGTGACATCCTCATCGACGGCGGAAACTCCTACTACATCGACGACATTAAGCGCGCAAAAGACCTCGCTCCCAAACAGATTCACTACGTGGATGTGGGCACCAGCGGTGGCGTCTGGGGTCTCGAACGTGGCTACTGCATGATGATCGGTGGCGAAAGGAATATCGTTCAGCATCTCGATCCGATCTTCTCGGCGCTCGCTCCGGGAATCGGTGATATATCGCGCACCGCGGGGCGCGAAAAACTCGATGGCACCGCTGAGCAGGGCTACCTGCACTGCGGCCCCAACGGTGGCGGCCACTTCGTCAAAATGGTCCACAACGGAATTGAGTACGGAGTCATGGCGGCCTACGCAGAAGGGCTGTCGGTGCTGCGCTCAGCGAATGTTGGCAGGCAACAACATGGTGTGGACGCGGAAACAACCCCGCTACGCGACCCTGAACATTACCAGTACGATTTCAATCTGCGGGACGTTACGGAAGTGTGGCGCCGGGGCAGTGTGATCGCCTCGTGGCTGCTGGACCTGACGGCAACCGCCTTGATTCAAGATCCCGGGCTTTCGAAGTTTGCCGGCCGCGTGTCGGATTCCGGCGAAGGCCGCTGGACAATCAAAGCGGCAATCGATGAAGCGGTGCCAACCCCGGTTCTCACCGCTTCGCTTTACGAGCGCTTCAGTTCACGCGGTGAAGCAGACTATGCCGACAAACTCCTGTCCGCAATGCGTTTCGAATTTGGTGGGCACCTGGAAAAACCTAAAGAAAAATCTGAGGCTGCTTAAGGGAGAGCTATTCATGACCAGTTTGCATTCAGACGCGCTCGTTTTTTTCGGCGCTACCGGCGATCTCGCCTACAAAAAGATATTTCCGTCCCTGCAGGCAATGGTGAAACGAGGACACCTCAACGTTCCTGTGGTCGGCGTGGCCAAAGCTGGATGGAATCTCGATCAGCTTCGCGCGCGTGCGAAAGACAGTTTGGAGAAGCATGGCGGCCTCGATCCCGTGGCATTCGAAAAATTGATCGGCTTGTTACGCTACGTGGACGGCGACTACCAGGATCCGTCGACCTTCACCCAACTCCGTAACGAGCTTAAAGACGCACAGCGGCCTGCGCATTACCTGGCAATTCCGCCGGTCCTGTTCGAAACCGTCGTCGAGCACCTGTCGGCGTCGAACTGTGGCCGCGGCGCGCGAGTCATCGTGGAAAAGCCTTTCGGCCATGACCTCGCCTCTGCGCAGGAACTCAACAAGGTTCTGCTTGGCACCTTCGACGAAGGCGACATCTTTCGCATAGATCATTACCTGGGCAAGCGAGCGGTCAACAATGTCTTGGCGTTCCGGTTTGCCAACACTTTTGTGGAGTCCTTTTGGAACCGCAATTTTATCGAGAGGGTCGAGATCACGATGGCAGAGGACTTCGGGGTCCAGGGCCGCGGCGGATTCTATGATCAGACGGGAACCATCCGCGACGTTGTCCAGAACCACTTGTTTCAGGTGTTATCGAATCTCGGCATGGAGCCGCCGGTCCGTTCGGATAGCGATTCGCTTCGTGACGAGAAAGTTAAGGTCTTGCGAGCGATTCCAGCCATCGAGGAACAGGACCTGGTGCGTGGTCAATTCCGCGGCTACCGTGACGAAAACGGCGTGGCGAAAGATTCGCAAACCGAGACCTTCGCCGCAGTGAAGATTGAAATCAATTCCTGGCGTTGGAAGGGCGTGCCATTTTACATTCGAGCCGGCAAGTGCTTGCCCACAACTTGCACCGAGATTGTCGCCAAGTTTCGTAAGCCACCGACACTGATTCCCGACAGCCAGTTGATTGAAAACCATCTCCGGCTCCGTTTGAGTCCAGAGGTCACAATCGCAATGGGGATGATGAACCTAGCTCCTGACGCGGAAGGGCTGGCGCTTCAAACTGGCGAAATGGTGGCCAGCCATTCTCCGCGCGCGGATGAAATGGATGCGTACGAACGCGTGCTCGGCGCGTCGATGGCGGGAGACAGCACCTTATTCGCGCGTGAGGACTACGTCGAAGAAGCATGGCGGATCGTGGAACCGGTGCTGAAACAGAGAACGCCTGTTTATCAATATGCGCCAGGAAGCTGGGGCCCGAACGAAGTTGATCGAGTCACGCCACCTGGGGGTTGGAGCAATCCAAGTGAGAAGAGAGCATTCAAGGTTGCTAGCGAGGCCGCGTGATGCTGATTGAAATCCATTCCGATGCCGACGCCGTCGCACTCGCAGCTGCGAAGCTCATCGCCAAAGAGGCCCGAGATGCGGTTGCTACTCGCGGCAAATTTGTCATGGCCGTGAGCGGGGGCAAGACCCCATGGGTCATGCTTCGTCATCTCGCGCAGCAAGATGTTCCCTGGAAAGACGTACATGTCTTCCAGGTGGACGAAAGAGTTGCACCTGAAGGCGACCCCGACAGAAATCTGACTCATCTGCGTGAAAGTTTGCTTGAGCATGCGCCTTTGCGCCCTGATCAGATCCATGCCATGCCGGTAGGAACCAGCAATTTGGAAAGCGCTTGCGTCCAATATGCGCAGGCTCTCGCCGAAATCGCCGGTTCACCACCAGTACTCGACCTCGTTCATTTGGGACTTGGTCCCGACGGCCACACCGCGTCGCTAGTGCCGGGGGACGCGGTCC
>JBKPDF010000095.1:0-7721 GCA_046727735.1 Pseudomonadota bacterium
GAATGCTGCGGTGTCTTCGAAGACGATTTTGTATTTATCCTTGGCCTGATCCAGGACATTGTGGAGACCTTTATTGCGATCAATAGCTGGGCTTGAGCCTGATTGCCCCTGGAGGTTCATCACCGTGGCACCGTCCGGGAACAGCTTCTCGATAAGCTGGCCTTGGGCTTCGCCGCCTTTAACATTGTCCGCTCCGACGTGCCCGAGAATCCCGGGAACCTTGTTGACACGGCGGTCCAAAGTAACGACCGGGATCTTTGCATCGACCGCTTCCTGGAGCGCGGGTGCCAGAGCATCGACATCATTCGGAGAGATGACGATGCCGTCGACTTTTTTGGTGATCGCTGCCTCAATGTCTGCGGTTTGCTTGGGCGAACTCACTTGTCCATCGGAAATAATGAGGTCGATATCGCCAAGCTTGTTTGCTTCTTCTTTGGCTTGGTTAACACAATGTACGAAGAATGGAAATGTCAGACCGGGGACAGACATTAAGATCGTCAGGTGTTTTTCTGCGGCCTGAACAGGACCGAATGCGACTAACGCAAGCCCAAGAGTCGCCGATAGCCCAATTTTGCTGAAGTATCTCATAGAGTGTTTCCTGACTTTTCGTAAGTGCGGAAATTAGGGGGCGGCCTACGGAGGATAATTAGGGCCGTAGGACTAGGCCATGCTCCATTCCTGTTATGTTAACGTCAACAGAAAACCGCAGATCTCGAATCTTTCAACAAGTCCTTTTACTTCTTCAAAATAGCCACCCTTACCCGGGTGAATGGATATCACATCGTACCCTTGCTCGCCAATATCAGCATCACGTTGTCGCTCCCCAGTAGTAGGCTTGGAAGACTATTCCTGCCAAGGGGACCGAAAACGAGACTTTTGTCTCGAGCAGGAATAAGGCAGGAAAAGAGATGATCTTAGAATCAGGGAGCGGTTCAGTTAGCCAACGCCGATGTAGACCCATGCGACGCGACCATCCAGCAATCTATCTCGATCATCTGGATGTTCTTTGGTTCCAAGTGGCGGGCACTCTCTGCAATCTGCGGTGCAATCATTGCTTCATTTCTTGCTCGCCGGAAAATCATATGCTGGGGCCGATGAGCTTCGAACAGGTTTTTCCCTATCTGGAAGAGGCGGTTCAGCTTGGCGTAAAAGAGTTCTATTTTACCGGAGGCGAACCCTTTATTAATCCGGATCTACCCAGAATTCTTGGGGCGACGTTGCAAATCGGCCCCGCAACAGTTCTGACCAATGCGACCTTGTTCAGCGCACAGCTTGTAAAGCAATTAGCGGCGTTGCGCGATGCATCCCGATACTCGCTCGAGCTTCGCGTAAGCATCGATGGATTCTCACCAGAAACCAATGATCCAATCCGGGGACCCGGAACCTTTGAACGTGCCATGTGTGGAGTTAGGCTACTCCTGGATGGCGGATTCCTACCGGTTATCACGGCGATGCGCAGCTGGCCGATTGCTGAAGACGAAGCGCAGCTAGCCGGATTTAAGAACTCACTTGCCAAAGTGGGATACCGCAATCCGCGAATCAAACTTCTCCCATCGTTGAAAATTGGCCAGGAAGCGCTTCGCGATCGCGGGTACTCTGAACATGAATACGTCACAAAATCGATGATGGTGGGATACGACGTTGGCCAATTAATGTGCTCCAACAGCCGCGTTGTTAGCGCCCGCGGAGTTCATGTCTGTCCGATCCTGGTGGACCAACCCGATTCTATTGTCGGAACGGGCCGCCTTTCAGATGCCAAGCGCGCATTTGTGTTAAAGCATCAAGCATGCGTGACCTGCTACCAGTATGGCGCGCTCTGCTCGAATGCGTCGTCTGTCGCAGCAAACTTCGAGAAGGCAAAAAAGATTTAACCTCTGGCTAATGACAAGAGCGCCGAGGACAGTGGATCGATTGAGCAGCTGGCGAAAATGGATTTCTATTCCACCGATCGCTTCACTTTTAATCCTTTGCGTCGCGATTGGATTAATACCGCATTCCCACCACGAACCTGTGCTGCTGATCGTTGCGTTTTTCTTACTGTTGCTGATCTCACTAGCCGTTACATTTACCTGGCCGCGAACTGGAAGCCTTTTTTCGCAGGGAACAAGCATTCTGTTCGTTGCGCTGCTCGCCCGCTTGGCGTTGCTTCCTTTTCCCGCCGACTCGGATGTGAACCGTTTCCTGTGGGAAGGGCGCCTCATTGCAACAGGCCATGATCCGTACACCGAGGTCGCCTCTGGCACGACACGGGCAGGTTTTCGCGACGTTTATTGGCAGTGGATTAATCAGAAGGATTTGGAGACAATCTATCCGCCCGTTATCGAGTGGCTTTTTGCCGGCGTCGGAAAGCTCTGGTATTACCCCATAGCGTTGAAGATAACATTCGTTGTCTTCGACCTCGGATCGGTCGCCCTCTTGTTAGCGATGCTCGCGTACAGATCCCAACCGCTCCGGCTTGCGGGTCTTTATGCGTTCAATCCGGTTCCGCTAATCGGATTTGCCGCAAAGGGGCATTTCGATTCGATCTTCATCTTTTTTGTGTTGCTGGCGCTTTGGCTTAGTGAACGCGGTCGTACCTGTAGCAGCTGGGCGGCTTTGGGGTTGGCCATACAGATAAAGCTTGTGCCCATCCTGCTTGTGCCTCTCTTCTTGCGAAAAGGCGGATGGCGAACGGTCTGGGTCTGCGCTCTCATAGTCGTATTGCCTTTCCTTCCCTATGCAAGGGACATCGGCACGTGGTTGTCCGGGGTCTGGCATTTTTGGGCGGACCTCGGTTTCAACGGGCCAGTACACGCACTTCTTTCGATCGGAACCGGTGGCCGGACGATCGCTGCTATACTCTGTGCCGGCGCGCTTCTATGCTGGAGCGTTATTGCGCCGAGCCTGGAAACTGATCGTTGGCGCGCAGCTTTCTTTGCGATGGGCGGACTGATCGCCCTATCACCGATCGTCCATTACTGGTACCTGTCATGGACGCTTGCATTTGTTCCGCTTTTTCCGTCGCTATCATGGTTACTGTTAAGCGGACTGATAGGCTTATATTTCCTGACTGGACTTACGCCGGATTGGTCCATACCCGTGTGGGCCCGGCTCACAATCTGGTTGCCGTTTGGGTTGTTGATAGTTCGTGAAGGAGTCTACGTTCTGCGGCCGATTCTGATACCCAGACTGCGACGTGCCGCCTCAGGCAAGGACAAACCGGATCCTTCGATATGTAATGGACGAGGGAACGCCCGCTCGCTCGCCGTTGTGGTCCCAGCCCTTAATGAAGCCCCATTCCTATCGGACTGCCTCGGTTCGGTTACCCGGATGGCGCCGCGCCCAGATGAAGTGATTGTTGTGGATGGTGGGTCCACCGACGAGACTCGAGATGTCGCGGCGCGACACGGTACCTCGGTCATAATTAGCGAACCCGGCCGGGGCACGCAAATTGCCGCCGGCGTAGCTCAGGCGAAATCAGAGGTTGTGCTTGTCGTTCACGCTGATTCCCTGATTGCACCAAACGCAGCCGAACGTCTGTTTTCAGCTATGCGCGCGCGGCCGCAGGTTATAGGCGGCGCGATCGGCCAGCGTTTCGATGATGATACACTCAATATTTGCCTCATCGAGTGCCTCAACGAAGTGAAGTTGGTACTTTTCGGTTTGTCGTTTGGCGACCAGGGGCAGTTTTTCAAGCGCGAAGCAATCATGGCCGCGGGAGGATTTCCACGCCTGTCACTCATGGAGGATCTAGAACTCTGCCTCCGGCTGCGCGAACTAGGGCCAACGGCGTATTTGGGCGGCGGCCTGGTCTGCTCGGGGCGGCGCTGGCGCGACATCGGATGGTTGCGTTGCTGCATCACGGTACTTACCATGATGGCCATTTACCTCGTCCGGCGAAGAGAAGGGGCACAAGTTGCCGATATATTGTATCGTCGTTACTACCGCCAGGATAGGTTCCGTAAAACCAAAGCAGAACCGCTGTGGCCCTCACAGGGGGCATGAACGAAAGGCGAGCTGCAAGGAAAGTTGAGACCCAGATCCGCCACAATTCGGAGTACCCAGAGCACTGAATGAAGACTGCCCAAAAGCGCATCGCTTTTTTTGGGGGCGTCTACAGCAACTATCTCGCCTTGGAAGCTCTTCTCGAGGATTTGAACGAGCGCGGTGTGCAGAGCCTCTACTGCTTGGGAGATCTCGGTGCATTTGGTCCATTTCCCGATCGGAGCTGTGAGATGCTGCGCGTTGCCGGGATCCCATGCATTCAAGGCAATTACGATAATTCAGTTGGCAACGGCCTTGCCGATTGCCAGTGCGGCTATACCGATCCGCGGGACAATTATTTCGCCCGGCTCTCCTATAATTACACTTTCCGCCACACCAGTAACGAAAACAAAGCCTGGCTAAAAAGTTTGCCGGCGGTTGCCCGAATTCAAATCGGTCCTTACCGCGCCTTGCTCTGCCACGGGTCACCCAGAAAAACGAATGAGTTTCTTTGGGAAAGCACGACGTCGGACGCTTTTCTCAATTGGTTGTTCGAGAAATATGAAGCCGACATTATCGTAGGGACTCACACAGGTTTGCATTGGCACCGGGAGCCGTCGCCCGGAAAACACTTTATCAATTGTGGCGCGATCGGTCGCCCTCCGAATGATGGAGAAACGACCGTCGTTTATGCTGTCATCAGCATCGGAGGTCCCGACACTCCGGACGAGAAGTGTCTCAATGTGGAGTTCATTCGATTAGTGTACGATCACGCACGGTTAGCGAGAGACATGTATTTAGAGCGGTTGCCGGACGAGTTCATCGAAACGATTCGCACGGGTTGGTGGACCACATGCAATGAAATCTTGCCAGCAAAGGAGCGCGCCCGTGGTATCTACTAGCCGAGTGCTTTTGAATCAGAGGAGCCGCGACCAGGTCACGGCGGCGTTATGTGCTGTCGGGATCTTTAGTAAAGTGCCCAAAGAGGGCGTTTCAAAATCCCGGCTTTGTCCACCGCTGAAACCAGAGGAATGCGCCGAGCTGAGTCGCTGTTTCCTGAAAGACACCGCGGAAAACGTATCGAAGCTCGCCCAGGAAACGGACAAGGTCGTTGCCGTGGGAGTATACGCGCCCACCGGAAGTGAGAAAGATTTCGGCTCGCTTTTGCCTGATGATTTTCTGTTGTTGGCGCAGCGCGGAGAAGGTCTTGGAGAACGCTTGCGCAATGCCGCTGAAGCCTTGTTCTCGGCCGGCTTCGGCTCTGTTTGTTTTGTTGGAGCCGATAGTCCGACACTGCCGCGTTCTTATCTGGCGCAGATGATCGGATATGTAAGCAACATCGAGAAGGGTGTGGCTCTGGGGCCCAGTGCTGACGGAGGCTACTACACGATTGGCTTGAAGACGTTTATGCCGCGCCTGTTCGAAGATATCGACTGGAGTACCGACCGTGTGTTTGAACAGACGATGGCTCGAATCGATGAGTTGGCCGTTCCGCGGCTAATCCTCCCTGAGTGGTACGACGTAGATGACTGGGTTGCTCTACGGCGGCTGCATGCCGAGCTCTCCGGGCTCGGGCGTACGCGACAGCCGGGCTACTTGGCGATACATACGCAGCGATTCCTCGCTCAACTACCGTTTCTGAATCACGCCAGCGAGGCACGGCGCTCGGAAGAAGGGACGTAAGTCTAATCGCGGGAACAAAATCCGTCGTGTCTGACCTCCACCCGAACCTTCTCTTCTTTGCCGCAATTCCGATGTTAGCGGCTTGCGTTGCGCTCTTCTTTTTGCGGGACGCCGATGTGATTTGGACGGTTAAGAGGAAGCAATAGCGGGGTGACCGCTCGGGAGTACAGTTGCCACCATGATACCCCAGACCGGATCGAGCCGAGCTTTCTGTGATTCTCGGATCTCGAACCCAGCGGAAGCTAGCATCCTGTGGAATTCGGTCTGCGTATAGCAACGTCGATAAGCCGGCTCGGTCATTCTACAGAAGGCATCGAAAAATCGGCACGTCGGATAATCTTTGCACCAGTCCAGGATTACAACGGCTCCGCTCGGTTTCACGACGCGCCTCATCTCGGCGAGGCTCGCGTCTGGTTTGTCGAAATAGTGTAAGGCGCTTGCAGAGATCACCAGGTCAAACCTGTCATTCGAAAAGGGAAGAACTGAGGCGCTGCCAGAGAGAAATTGCACGTTTGGGTAAGCCGAGCATTTTTGACGAGCGATCGCCAACATTTGATCAGAAACGTCGACGCCAATCATCCGCTGTTCGGGATGCTCGCTTAAAATAATTCGCTCAAATTCTCCCGTTCCGCATCCCACGTCTAAAACGGACGATTCTTGAGGCATCGAAATCCAGGATCTGAGAAAACCTAGGGTCCTGGCTAAATAGCGACTCCAACGGCGGTCGTAGATGTGCGCCAGTTGATTATGCCATCGTCTGACTGTTTCGTCGCTCACAACGGAATATGCCAATTGGAAGGCTGCTGATCTAAAGTAAAATTACAATGTCTAAAACAGCATTTGTCATTCTCGCGTCGGCTGATAATCCCGAAAGCCTTGGTCGTTTAGTCAACGCGCTGATGGCTGCGCACGAACTGATGATCGAACAGCAATATCAAATCCTGATATTCTGATCCGTTACCCAGTTTTGCACTGTGCTGCCAAGGAGCGCACTTGTCCTGCTGGGGGAAGTTACGCTTTCGCCACTAGCCGGTGCTGTTTCCGTGCCCGAAAGACACGGGCAATTGTCAGGTCTCGTACCCGAACACCTAAACGACCATCCGAAAAGAAATACACTGCAGCTATAAAAAACTCGCTGCCGCCCTTAAATAGAAAAAAAGTCCCGTTCCCGCCCTTTTTCAGCCATTGGGGATAACGCAGCACGAATTGCCTGATCTGTGGCTGAGTCAATGCAAGCTGATCCAGGGGAATACCAAAACCGCTGAACATTTCCTGAAGCGTGCTGTCTTGAGCCATCTCGTAGACAGCCACCGAACACTCGTCTGTTGCGGATCCAGCCACATCGCATCCCCACCGCTTGAAGTTTGAATCAATGTATCTGAAGAGATCGGCAGCACGGCCGAGTGTCTCCTGACCGTCGGTTTGACCTAGCACTAACCGTTCTGCTCCGGGGATCACTGTTACACGTTCATTCATTTCGGTGGCAACACGCTAGCAACGCACGACTCGAAAATCGCTCATTCCTTCCAAGATTCTTCGCTTAGTCGCGTTCGTCCTCGATCAAGGCACCTAAAGCGGCCGGAAGGCGAGGACGAGATCGAGTTGGAAAACGATTTAATCGCCTCTACGCCTAGCGCACCAACGCTTCCAGAGACCTGCCTCTGCCTTCTACGCCGCGAAAATACCAGGGTATCATTGCAATCGCGCCGATCAGCCAGAACGCCGCAAGTAGAGTTAGTTCAGCGCTTTGTCGCCACAAGCTTCCCTGAGGGCGTCTGCCAATGCACTGGCTTCGATTTACCGCTGATGACGAGTCCTCGAGATTGCCGGTCTCGATATTAGACCAGCTCCGCGTTCATGATGACCGCTAATTCGGGAAGAGCAGAGCAGCGTAGATCGAATCCATGCTACGACCCATGAGGCTCCTTTAACAGCTTCGTGATGACCGACTCGAAGGTCGACTGGCCGGTAAACCCTTGATAAGCAGCGACGATATTTCCCTGGCGATCGATAACAAACGTTGTCGGGATCGCCATGATCCCTCCATAGTCACTGGTAACTCTCTCGTTTCCCAT
>JBKPDF010000096.1:0-15135 GCA_046727735.1 Pseudomonadota bacterium
CGGGTTGGCACAACCCCCCCCTTGTGGGGGTTGTGCTTGCCGGGTATTTTTGCGGGGTTGGGTGCGCGCGGGGCGCGCGGCAACCGGGAGGGGGGTAGTACGGCCGCAGAACCCAACAACCACCCCCCTCCCCATCCCTCCCCCTCAAGGGGGGAGGGAGCCGGATGTGGCTCGTCGGCAGAAAGACGGCTCGCTTGGCGACGAACGTCGCTACCGGCGCCAATCACACCCCGAAGGTCTCGCGCCATTGCTTGATCACCTCGGGGATGCCCTTGAAGATTTCCTCGACGCTCGGGCGGATGGTCTTGAGCTCCTTGGCCGATTTGATGCCGGGAGACGGCGACACTTCCGGCCGGATCGGCTCGCCGAAATGCTCGACCCAGACTTTCGAGGCGTCGACGCTCATCAGATATTCCATGAACAGCCGCGCCGCGTTCGGGTGTTTGACGCCTTTCATGATTCCGGAGGGCGCCAGGATCAGCACCGTGCCGTCGCTCGGATAGATCATCGCCAGCGGATTGCCCTTCCTGACGTTCTCGGCCGCATTGGCGATCGGTCCGGTGCCGGCGACGACGCGCTCGCCGGCGTTGAGCATGGTCACCGTGTCGTTGATCGAGCGGCCGACCTGCGGATTGTTCTTCACGAGATCATCGAAGAACTTCCAGCCGTAGAGCTTGCGCATCATGACGGTCCAGGTTCCGACGTAACCGCTGAAGCCGGGATGGCCGAGCGCGATCTTGTCCTTCCATTTCGGATCGGTGAGGTCGGTCCAGTTCTTCGGCGCGTCGGCTTCCTTGAGCTTCGCCGTGTTGTACACCATGCCGATGAGGCCGCCCGAAGTGACGAAATAATATCCGTCGGGGTCGTAATTCTTGTAGACGTCGAGCACCTTCGCGGAGTTCTCGGGCACGAATTGCTCGAGCAGCTTCTTTTCCTTGAGATAGACGTAGTGGCCGATATCGGTCGAGCTGAGCACGTCGACCTGCATGGCGCCGGCCTTGAGCTCCTGCGAGACGCGCTGGAACGCCACTTGCGCGGTCGTGCGCACGACGCTGACCCGGATGCCGGGATAGCTCGCTTCGAAACCGCGGCCGAGCGCCTGCGCGGTCACGTCGTCGGAATGCGCGGTGTACCAGGTGAGCTCGCCCTCCTTCTTCGCCGCCTCGTAGAGTTCTTTTTCGCGCGGCGTCATTTCCGCCGCGGACGCCGCCGGGCGCGGCGGGGACGCCACTCCGATCGCGGCTGCGACGACAGCCGCCGATCCATCCTTCAGAATATCCCGACGCGATCGCGTGGGCGCTGCCATGGTCATCTCCTCCCTGCCGGCGACCTTGTGTCGGCCGCGCGGCTTGTTTTCTTCATTGTTGCGGTCCGGCCGCCCTTGGAGCGGGCCGCCTCAACCGTTGGGCACTACTGCGCCCCGCCGCACGCTCGTGATCCTGTGGCCCCACAGCGTCGCGGCGAGCCGGCCGCGGCTTCGACCATAGCGGGCCGCCGTCGTTCTCGCCAAGAGGCGCGCCCGCCGCCGTTTGCGGCGCCGGATCGCCCACAGCGTGAGGCGCTCGGCGCCGCGCTTGAGCGTCACGCAGAAGCCGACGAGATGCGCGAGCGCCCAGAACAGCCACATCGCGAGCTCGATCAATCCGGTGGTGAGCGCGATCGCACCGCGGCCCAAAAGCTTGAGCACGGCGCGGGTTTTGGTGCCCTTCGCGGCAGCGAGCTGTGCCAGCCGTCCGAGGTCCTTCGGCTCTTCCGCGAGCCTCAGGCCCTCGATCGCCGCGCGGCCGCCGGCCTTGCGCTGCACCCGGCCGAGGTCGCCGGCCGCGCGGACGAGATTCTCCGCCCGCTCGAGTCGGGCGAGGCGCAGGAATCGCGCGCCGATCCGGCCGGTCTTCGCCCCGGCCTTGATGATCGATAGGCCGATCCGGGCCGGCACCGCTGCGCCGAGCGTCGCGTAGGTGCCGGCCGTGACCGCGATCCCGGCAAGCGACAGGCCTAGGACCGGCTTGTCCACCGGCTCGCCCCGGGCGAACCGAATTCCCTGTCGGGTGGCGTCACGCACATCGCCGAACACGAAGAGGTCGCCCAAGGCCGTGCCGCCGAACCCGGCGACGCTGTCAGCCTCGCCGAACACCAGCCCCCGCGCGAAGTGCCGCGCAGCGCTCGCCGGCGAGGCCGCGGCTTCCATGGCCGCTTCGACCCGGGCAAGATGCTCGGCATCGACCGCAACGTCGCGCTCGCGCGCGAGCTCGACGAAGCTCTCGGCGAGTTCCGAGTCGTTCGCGGCAAGCGCTGCATCGATCTCGCGCGCGGCACGTTCCGCGTCGAAACCTGAGTCGAGCCCGAGCTCGGTGAGCTGCGCCGGGTCGTCCTGGGCTGCCAGCAACCGCCCCGCATGGAAGCCGCGGGATAGCACCGGATAAGCTGCCGACGCCAAAGCGGCGACGGCCAGGGCGCAGCAGAGCAAGCCGAATCTATTCATCTCGGTATCGATCCGGCCGTCCCGTCGCGCGATGCTTCTCGCGGGCAAGGATTCATCCGCGCGTGCCGTCCAAGCCTTGAATCGGTCGACGCAAATAGCCGGCCAATCTAGGCTTTGCGGCGCCCCGACGCTATGGTTGCGAGTTCGGTGCTACACGAGGACGCAGGCATGGCGGACAAAATCGTCCCGCATTTCCACAACGATCCCGGCGTGGCGGTGATCGAGATCGGCGCCAAGGAATTCATGTGCATCGGCGCCAGCCCGCCGTTCGATCACCCGCACGTGTTTCTCGATATGGGCGACGACAGCGAGGCGATCTGTCCGTATTGCTCGACACTCTACCGTTATGATCCCTCGCTCCATGGTTATGCTTCGCGCCCGCCTGAGTGCGCCTGGCGCGAACCCGCCGCGATCTGACCCTAGTATCGAAAGGGTTAGCTTACGGGTCGAGGTTCGACACGATCGCCGCCTCGGCCGTCATTCCGCTTCTCCTTCAGGCGACCGAAACGGAACCCGCGGTGGCGCGCTCACGAACCGTATTGATCGCCGGTGCCGGGATCGGCGGGCTCAGCTGCGCGCTCGCGCTCATGCGGCGCGGCTTTCGCGCCCTAGTGCTCGAACAAGCGGAGGCACTCGAGCCGGTAGGCGCCGGCATTCAACTGTGGCCGAATGCGACGCGAATTTTGATCGATCTCGGCCTCGCGGACCGCCTCGCGCCGCTTGTGGTAACACCGCGGGAAATCCACGTGCTTCGCGGCCGCAACGCCCGCGAAATCTTCCGCGCCAACGTCACAGCCGCCGCGTTTCGCTACGGCGCACCCTATTGGGTCGTGCACCGCGGCGATTTGCAGGCCACCCTGCTCGACGCTCTGCACGCAAGCCGCGAAGGTGCGCTTCAGCTCGGACGCACCGTCGAGGATTTCGCCGTCCACGCGCACGGCATCACAGTTCAGGCCCGGACGGCCGGCGGCCTGCGTCACGAGCAGGGCATGGCGCTCATCGGCGCCGACGGCCTGTGGTCGCAGCTTCGCAGTCGGCTCGGAGACGATTCCCCGGCGCGGTTTTGCGGCCGGACCGCCTGGCGCGCGACGGTCGCGGCCGATCTCGTTCCCGCCGAGTTCCGTGAGCCCATCACGTGGCTCTGGCTCGGCCCCGAGGCGCATCTCGTGCACTACCCTGTGCGGGGCGGCGCCGCCGTCAACATCGTGGCCATCATCGAGGACGCGTGGCAGGGCCCCGACTGGAGCGCGCCCGGAGCAAGCGCCGACATTCTCGCGCGGTTCTCCGGCTGGGCCGCGGAGCCGCGTGCGCTGCTGAAACTTCCGGATTCCTGGTCGAAATGGGCGCTGTTCGAGCGCGCCCAGGCGCGGACGTGGAGCGCCGGCCCGGTCGCCATCCTGGGCGATGCCGCGCATCCGATGCTCCCTTATCTCGCCCAAGGCGCCGCGATGGCGATCGAGGACGCGGCGGTGCTGGCCGATTTCCTCGCGCGCTGGCCCGAGCAGCCCGCGCGCGCGTTCGAAGCCTATGCGGGTCGCCGCCAGGCACGCACGCTGCGGGTCGCCCGCGAATCGCGCCGCAACGGCCACGCCTATCATTGGTGGGGACCGGCCGCGCTCGCGCGCAATCTCGCGCTGCAACGGCTGAGCGGCGAAAGGCTGCTCCGGCGCTACGACTGGCTCTATGATTGGCGCCCGGACTGAAGGGCAAGGAGATCCGATGTTCGAAGCCACGATTGCCGGGAGCCTGCCCAAGCCGTCGTGGCTCGCCGAGCCCGACAAGCTGTGGCCGGCTTGGCGACTTGCCGGTCCGGAGCTTGCGGCGGGGAAGCGCGATGCGACGCTGCTCGTGCTCAAAGAGCAGGAGGATGCGGGTATCGACATCGTGACGGACGGCGAGCAGTCGCGCCAGCATTTCGTCCACGGCTTTCTCGAGCACGTCGACGGCATCGATTTTTCGCGGCGAGTCGAGATGGGAATCCGCAAGGACCGCTACAAGGCGATGGTGCCGACCGTGGTGGGCCCGATCGGGCTCAGGGGCCGCGTGCATCAGGCCGAAGCGCGCCTCGCCCGCGCGCACACACGGCATCGCCTGAAATTCACGCTGCCAGGCCCGATGACGATCGTGGACACGATCGCCAACAACCATTACCGCGACAAGGTCGAGCTGGCCATGGCGTTTGCTGGCTTGCTCAATCAGGAAGCGCGCGCGCTCGCGGCCGATGGCATCGACGTGATCCAGTTCGACGAGCCGGCCTTCAACGTGTTCATGGACGAGGTCCAGGAGTGGGGCATTCCGGCCCTGCACCGCTGCATCGAAGAGCTGCCCTGCGTGACCGCCGTGCATATTTGCTACGGCTACGGCATTGCGGCGAACATCGAATGGAAGGCATCGCTCGGCGGCGAATGGCGCCAATACGAGGCGATTTTTCCGGCGCTCGCCGCCAGCCACATCCAGCAGGTCTCGATCGAATGCAAGAATTCCAAGGTGCCGGTCAGCCTCCTGGCGCTGCTCGACGGCAAGGACGTGCTGTTGGGCGTGATCGACGTCGCGACGGATCGCATCGAGACGCCCGAAGACGTCGTGACCACGATCGAGTCGGCGATGCGCTACGTGCCCGCCGATCGAATCTTCCCCTGCACCAATTGCGGCATGGCGCCGATGCACCGCGACGTCGCATTCGCCAAGTTGGCGGCGCTCGGGCGGGGCGCCGCGCTCGCCCGCCACAAGTTGAGCTGAGCCCATGAACCGCACCCTTGCCGCCGCGCGCGCCGCCGAACCGCTGCCTTCGCCTTATTTCCGCGAGGAACACGAGCTGCTGCGCCGGCAGGTCCGCCGCTTCGTGGACACCGAGGTCAAGCCGTTCGCGAACGCCTGGGAGGAGCAGGGCTTCGTGCCGCGCGAGGTGTTGCGCCGGATGGGCGAGCTCGGATTCTTCGGCATCCGCTTTCCGGCCGAGTACGGCGGCAGCGAGCTCGATACGCTGGCGTCCGTCGTGTTCGCCGAGGAGCTCGGCCGCTCGACCTTTGGCGGCGTCGCGGTCACGGCGCTGGTGCACTCGGAAATGGCATCGGTTCACATTGCGAATTTCGGCTCTGCCCCGCAAAAGGCCCGCTACCTGCCGGACATCGTTGCCGGGCGCAAGATCGCCGCGATCGCCGTGACCGAGCCCGACGCCGGCTCGGACGTGAAGGGCATCCGCACCAAAGCGCGGCGCGAGGGCGACGCGTTCGTGATCGATGGCGCCAAGATGTTCATCAGCAACGGCGTGTATGCCGACCTCTATTGCGTCGCCGCCAAGAGCGCGCCGGAGGCCCGCGCGTCGCAATCGATTTCGATGCTGCTAGTCGAGAAGGGCACGCCCGGCCTCAAAGTGTCGCGCGCGCTCGACAAGACCGGCTGGCGCTCCTCGGACACCGCCGAGCTTGCCTTCGAGAACTGCCGCGTGCCGGCCGACAACGTGCTCGGGCAGGAGGGCGGCGGGTTCTATGCCATCATGCACAATTTCCAGAACGAGCGCATCGTGCTCGGCGCCATGGCAATGGGCGAGGCGGAGGCGGCGCTCGACCTGACGTTCGACTATGTCACGACGCGGAAGGCCTTCGGCTCGACGCTTTACGAGAAGCAGGCCGTCCGCCAGCGCCTGGCGATGCTGGCGACACAGGTCGAAGCCGGCCGTCAGCTCGTCTACCACACCGCCTGGCTGGATGCGCAGGGCATCGACTGCACCCGCGAAGTTTCGATGGTCAAGGCCTATTGCTGCGAGCTCGTCAACGACGTGATGTACGCCTGCGTGCAGTTTCACGGCGGGATGGGCTACATGCGCGAGAGCACGATCGAGCGCATGGCGCGCGATGCGCGGGTGCATTCGATCGGCGGCGGCGCGACCGAGGTCATGCTGGAAGAGGTGGCGAAGCGACTGCGGCGCTAGCACGGTCTCTGCGTAGCCCGGATGGAGCGCTTGCGAAGCGGGCGCGAAATCCGGAGAAACCGATCCCGGATTTCGCTGCGCTCCATCCGGGCTACGACCGCGAGCCGCCCAGCACTTTGCGCAGCACTGCGGCGTGGCTCAGCGCCGGATCGCGGGTCGCGGTCAGGAGCGTCAAGCCGCTCCGGCGTGCTTCGATGCGCAGCGAGGCGAGCCGCTCCGCTTGCGCCGCCAGCTCCGCGCCATATCGCCGCTCGAATTCGGCAAATTTCTCCGGATCGTGCCCGTACCATTTTCTCAAGCCCGTCGAAGGCGCGAGCTCCGGCATCCACCGATCCCATTTATGCGCCGTTTTGGCGATGCCTCTCGGCCACAAGCGATCGATGAGGACGCGCATGCCGTCGTTGGGCCCCGGCTCGTCATAGACGCGCTTGATCGCGATCTTTTCGTCTCGACGCTTTGATGCGCGGCTGCTGACGCTTCGGCTGCGGGCCGGCGCTTTCCTCGTGCTCGCCATGCTGCTCGTCTCACCCTCAGGTGTTCGGGAAGCGCCGCCGCCGGATCAGCGTCGTGGTTCCAACGCCCGGAACGGTGTAGGATAGCGCAAAAGATGGCCACGGCCGCGAGATCGCCGAGATCCGGGAGGAACACGATGCGGTTTGCAGGAATTCTTGGGCTGTTCGTTGCCGCGCTTCTCGCCGCGTCAAGCGCCGCGAACGCGCAGAAGCGCTACGATCCGGGCGCCAGCGACACCGAGATCAAGATCGGCAACATCATGCCGTACAGCGGGCCGGCATCCGCGTACGGCGTGATCGGCAAGACCGAAGCCGCATATTTCAACCAGATCAACACCGAGGGCGGCGTCAACGGCCGCAAGATCGTCTTCATCTCCTATGACGACGGCTACAGCCCGCCGAAGACCGTGGAACAGGCACGCCGGCTCGTCGAGAGCGACGAAGTGCTGCTGATCTTCAACAGCCTCGGCACGGCGCCCAATACCGCGATCCAGAAATACATGAATGCCAAGAAAGTGCCGCAGCTGTTCATCGCGACCGGCGCCGCCAAATGGAACGATCCCGCGCACTTTCCCTGGACCATGGGCTTTCAGCCGAGCTACCAGCACGAGGGGCAGATTTACGCGAAATATCTGCTGCAGAACCATCGCAGCAGCCGCGTCGGGATTCTTTATCAGAACGACGATTACGGAAAGGATTATCTGAAAGGTCTGAAGGATGGTCTCAATGGCCAAATGCAGATCGCGGCCGAGTTCCCTTACGAGGTCTCCGACACCACGGTGGATTCCCAGATCGTCAACCTGAAAGCGTCCGGCGCCGACGTGTTCTACAACGTGGCGACGCCGAAATTCGCCGCACAAGCCATCCGTAAGACCGCCGAGATCGGCTGGAAGCCGATTCACCTCCTCAACGGCGTGTCTGCCAACATCGGCGCAGTGCTCAAGCCCGCGGGCCTGGAGAATTCCGTCGGAATTCTGTCGGCCGCCTATTTCAAGGATCAGACCGATCCGGTCTGGAAGGATGATCCGGGCTACAGGGAATGGGCCGCCTTCCTCGACCGGTATTACCCGGACGCGGACCGCACCAACGCTTCGGTCGTCAGCGGGTTCCTTTATGCGCAGGCACTGGTCCAGGTGCTCCGGCAATGCGGCGACGATCTCACGCGCGAAAACGTCATGAAGCAGGCGGCCAATCTCAAGAATGTCGAATTCGGGATGCTGTTGCCGGGCATCACGGCCAATACCGGCCCCCAAGATTACGCGCCGCTCAAGCAGATGCAGATGCGGCGCTTCACCGGCGCGCACTGGGAACTGTTCGGGCCGGTGATCGTGGCGGAGCTGGGTGGCAGCTGAAACTTTTTGCGTTGCGGTCGCTGCCGATCGCGTCGGAGACGGTCGAGGCAACTATAAAAGCTCGAGCTTGATGCCATGAGCGTTGGGGCGGCGCTCGCGCGCCACCCCATGCATTTTACCGACCCGAGCCGCTGAACCTCGTGGCCTTGCGGCCGACCCGCGGCGTGGCGCGAAAGCCACGAGCAACCAGGCAGATCTGGAAGTCAGATGATGAATGTGTCGCGCCGGTCCAGGCGCGGCAGCGCTTCAGACCGCTTCCTTGAGCTCCTTGGCAGCCCGGAACGCGACCTTCTTGCTCGCCTTGATCTTGATCGGCTCGCCGGTCGCGGGATTGCGGCCCATGCGGGCGGCGCGGTGGCGTACCTGCAGGATCCCGAGTCCGACGATGCGCAGGCGGTTGCCCTTTTTCAGGTGCTTGACGATGCTTCCGACCATGTCGTTGAGCATCGCCTCGGCTTGCTTCTTGGCGACCTCATGGCTCTCGGCAAGCTCCGCCGCGAGGTGCTTGAGGGTGACGGTCGGTTGGGGCTTCCCCGGTTTCTTGGCTGCCATTGTCGATCGACTCCTGTTCGAGAAGCTTGAAAGCGGCCGGAGGAGACTGCGTCCGATGCCGCTGGTCGCGGCCGAAATCCATATGAGATTCGAGCCCGTCCTGCCACGGTGGCCCATGGACAAGCCGTCCTAAAGGGGAAAATGGAGCCGCGGTCAATACGTCAGTGAGAAAATGCGAAGCCCGCCCGGTCGGCCCACGCAGCGATGGCAACGCGAAATCCGTCTTTAGGAACAGAGGCTTGGCCCCACGGCTTCGCTCCGAGGGGCAATATCGCGGACACGCGCACGGTCCACATTTCCAACCGAAATTTTGAAATTCGCGCGCAATGACTGCGGTCCGGACGATCTGCTCGTGTGCCGGCCGGTAGGGTCAGCCGGTTTTGGAAAGCCTCGACCGCAACCTGCAGGCGAGCCGAGCGCCCGCCGCTTCGCCGCTCTCGGAGCACCCCCTTTTCGTGCTCGCCGGGATCTGAATGGGCGCCGTTCGCGAGCGGGAAGAACCATCTTCGCGTTACGAAGGATCGGCACGTCAGCTCAGCTGCGCGACGCGCTTGCGCGCGATCAAGTCGAAATCGATCTCGGCGCCGATGCCCGGCTTCTCCGGGCAGCAGGCAAGCCCGTCCTTGCCGATCTCGATATCGTTCGCGAGGCCGTATTTGTGCGCGCCGTGCGGCAGCAGCACCTCGAAATAGGTGGTGTTGCGGATCGCGCAGGCGAAATGCAGCTGCGCGAGATTGTTGAGCGAATTGCCGCCGTGGTGCACCTCGTAATTCATGTGGAAGGCTTCGGCGAGATGCGCCGTTTTGAGCATCGTTGTGAGCCCGCCCTTGACCGCGATGTCGCCGCGCAGCGCGTCCGTCGCGCGCTCTATGAGCCACACCGCGTAGGTGCCGATGTCGCCCTGCGGATATTCCGTGGCGATGATCGGGATGTCGAGCTTCTGCCGCAGCTGCGGATACGAATAGATGTCCTCCTCGTTAAGCGGGTCCTCGTACCAGAGAAAGCCGAGGCGCTCGATGGCGCGCCCGACGCGCACGGCGTCCGGATAGCGATAGCTCCAGGTGGAATCCAGCATCAGCGTGAACGCGTCGCCGACTGCAGCGCGCACCGCTTCGCAGATCCGGATGTCCTCTGCCGGCTGCTGCGGCGGATGGATCTTGTATGCCTTCCAGCCGTCCGCCTTGAACTGCGCGGCCTCGGCCGCGTATGCGTCGCGGCTGTCGAGCATCTGGCTCGACGCATAGGCGCCGATTGCCGCGCGCCCTCCGCCGAGAAACCGGTAGAGCGGCATGCCGGCGGCTTTCGCGGCGATGTCCCACAGCGCGGTGTCGCACGCACCGATCGCGCGCAGGCCGAGATTGCGCTGGCGCGCGCGCATCGCCGCATGCAGCTCTTCGCGCGCGAGCGGATCCTTGCCCATCAGCACCGGTTTCAGAAACCGGATCAGCGCCGCCGCGTCGGTCTCCGCCGGGTTGTAGGCGGAGCCGAGAAATGCGTGGCCCTCGACGCCGTCGTCGGCCTTGATGCGCAGCAGGCCGAGATTGCTGCGGCCCGACACGTTCTGCGTGCCCGGCGTATATTTGGTCGGCGGTATGTCGTCCCACGCGAACAGCGTCAGCTCGACGGCATCGATCTTCATGGGCCTCTCCCCTGCGGTTCGCGAATGGCACGGCCTTTACTGCCATGCTATCACCGCGCCGCGCGCAGGAACGCAACGGGAGGAGCGCATGACGATCAAACGCCACGAGCCCGCGAAGCTCTATTCGAAAGCGGTCGAAGCCAACGGCCTGGTGTTCACCGCCGGCATCACCGCGGACGACCCGAAGCAAGACGCCAAGGGCCAGGCGCAGCAGATTCTCAAGGAAATCGATCGCCTGCTCGCGCTGTGCGGCACCGACAAGACCAAAGTGGTCAGCGCCACGATCTGGGTGAGCGACATCCGCCACCGCGAGACCATGAACGAGGCCTGGAACGCCTGGACCGGCGGCCATAACCTGCCGGGCCGCGCCTGCATCGAGGCCAAGCTCGCCGACCCGCGGCTCCTGGTCGAGATCGCGGTCGTCGCGGCGAAATAGGCGGCCGTCGGATCGACCCGACCGGCGGCCGGCGCGCCGCTCTCCAAGCGAGTTGTCTGTGTAGCCCATTTGTGCTACATTGGGCGGCGACGCAGCCGGAGTCGACAATGGGCAAGACCGGAACCGTCCGCGCGCGGATCGAACCTCGGCTGAAGCGGAGTGCCGAAGCCGTGCTCAAGAAGCTTGGGCTCTCGTCGAGCGAGGCGATCACGCTGTTCTACACGCAAATCAGGCTCACGAACGGAATCCCGTTTCCGGTCCGCGTGCCCAACAAGGAGACGAGACGCGCGATTCGCGAGGCGCGAGCGCGAAAGAATCTCGAAACTTTCGAATCCGCATCGCAATGGGCCAAGACCGTCCGCTCGCGCTGACGCAAGCCGATGCGCCGGATCGCGCAGCGCAAGCGGTTCCGAAACGATCTCGAGCGGCAAAAACGCCGAGGCAGGAGCATCGATGAGTTGATCGCGGACGTCGAGTTGCTTGCCGAGGAAGGCGCCCTCCCGGCGGCCTATCTACTCACCAGCTTTCCGGCGAATGGAAAGGCGTTTGGGAATGTCACATCGAACCGGACTGGCTCTTGATCTGTGAAATTACCGAGACGGAGGTCCTATTGATCCGTACGGGAAGCCATTCCGATTTGTTCGACTGATCGTGCACGAGGCAACTGCAAACTTCGCGTGCCTACCCTAATCCACGGAGGTACCGGATGGTCCACGATCCGGCGAATGCAGCGGCCCGCGTCGTGGGCGGCGAAAGCGGCCTGAGGCGCCTGCTCGGCGGCATGTCCTTCTTCACCTTGGTCATGACCATTCCGCAGGTATTGGCCATCTGGGTCGGCCATCAGGCGGCCGGCGTTTCGATCCTCTCGTGGAGCGCGTATCTGGTCTCGGCCGTGCTGTGGCTCTGGTACGGGCTGCGGAGGCACGACCGGAACATCTACCTGCCGTGCATCGGCTGGATCACGCTCGATGTGGGGGTGATCGCCGGCGCCGTGGTGTATGGATGAGCTGTCAGCGACGGTCCAGCGCGGCCGATCAGAAAGCGTAGTTCGCCGCCGCAACCGGCATTGCCAATCGATGGCTGCGCAGGTTCGAGAGCTGGAGTGAATGGATCGGCGACGCGCGGTCGGCTTCGCCGGCCGGCAGATTCCATGTTACGAACAAGCCCGCCGGGATACCGCACCATGCGCATATTCATGACATCCGCTTTGTTGTGCAGCGTCGCGATCTTCTCGCTCACCAACTTCGGCCTCGCCTACGATGCGAAACAGCCGCGCTGCTCCTTCGTGCGATGTGTGGACCACTGCATCAAGACCGGCGAAGCGCCCAAGGGCACTTATAGGGGCGGCGGCGGTTGCGGAAAGTTATGTCAGCAGAAAGGCTGCAAGTAAGCAGTTGCGCCCGGATATGCGGGCGAGTGCCGCCCGACGGCAGTTGCGGCCGAGTACTGGTGCCGACGGCGTGAGACTGGGGACAGAGGAGGTATTGTAAAGACTATGTTGTCTTCAGCTCATCGCCTATCGGCTGGCTCGCCGCCGTGATCGCGGGAGCCGTCTTGTACCGTTAGCCGCGTCATCGCTCTCGATTCATGGAGCCCGGACATGCCGCAGGAAAAATTCACGGAAAGCCTGAAACGCATCGACGAGATCGAACTGACCGTCACGGGTCGGAAGTCCGGTCGCAAAACCTCGCGTCCCGTATGGTTCGTCCGGGACGGCACGACGCTCTACCTGCTGCCCGTGACGGGATCGGACAGCGACTGGTACAAGAACGCGCTGAAGAACCCGAGCATCACCCTGACTGCGCAGGGCGTAAAGCGGACCGTCGAGGCGACGCCGCTCACGGATGCTGCCACGGTGCGCGGCATCGTCGAGAAATTCCGCGGCAAATACGGTGCCGGCGAGGTGAAGAAGTATTACTCGAAGCTCGACGTTGCCGTTGCGGTCTCCCTCGCCTGAGCCATGTTGATTTCTGGTCGTTCCAGTGCGGCAATATCTCGTTCGCGCTCGATTGGCGGCCGGAGGCGTTCAGACTCGAGGAGTGCGCAGGCGGTTCTCTCCGTCGTACACCGCTCAATGGAGGGTCGTTACGACCTGTCGAATTTCCGCCGCCGTATGCTCGCCGCCGAGCGGCGTTCCGGGAACCAGAAATTTACCCATCGCCAGTCCGCCCACGACGACGGGATCGAAACCAATCTCTCGGATGAGGCTCGACGCGATAGCAGTAGCGTGCGGGTCATCGCCGGCGATCGGAACCCCGACGAGTTCTCCCTGCCGGTGCGCGGCTGCCGACAGCTTGGCATAGTTGATTGCATTGAAAGCGCGCACGATATGTGCGCCAGGCAGCAATTTCGCCGTCGCCAGGCCCGCTCCCCCGTGTTCGTCGACCCATTTGACGATTTCGGCGCCGTCACGTCGTGCAATCGGGTTGGTCACGTCGATCACCAGCACTTTCTTGGCAAGCGCGTTGCCGTAGTCTTTGCCGATCTGCTCCATCGCCGTATAGGGAACCACGACTATCACGACGTCGCCAAATTCGACGGCCTCCGCAACCGTTCCGGCGCGGGCCAACGGGCCGAGCTCGTCCACGAGCCCCTTCAATGTTTCGGGATGGCGGGACGAAAACATCACGGGGTGCCCTGCTTTGACGAAGAGCGCGCCAAGTGCCCCTCCCTCTCGCCCGGCGCCGATGGTGCTGATCCTGAGAGGGGATGCGCCGGCCGGCTGCGCTAGAACCCGCACCGCCCAGGATCCGGCCGCCAGCCCTGCGATGGCGCCCGCGATGGTGAGGAGAAAATTGCGCCGGCCCTTCTCAACCATATTGTTCGTCATGGTCATATCTTCCAACGACAATGGGACTTGGTGTTATGCGGCACCCGTCTCGAAGATGGGAAGGGACGGCTCTCGATGCTGGGGGCTTCTGGTCAGGCGGCGCATGCATGGAGACTATAACAAGGACCTCTCAGCCGCTAGATAGCACGGCCGGGTACCTTGGGGCTTGACATTGCATAACCAACAGCTCGCCGACGAGGTGATCGAGCAAGACGCTGTTTGCGCGAACGGAGTCCGCCTTCCGAGGCGTCCATCCGGAATGTCTGCTTTCACGGTGAATACCGAGGGTGGAGCGGACGAACCATGGACCGCGCGATCGACGCAGATGACCCAACTCGTACATGGCCGGCCCCTCAACCAACCCGTGCCTGAACTCAAACTAAGCCCCTTCCACCAGTGTGGTAGTCTTTGGCGAGTATGATGATTTGTCCTGCGACTCGGGGGAGGCAATGAGGCGTCGGGAGTTCATTGTGCTTGTTGGAGGAGCGGCGGCGTGGCCGTTCGCGACGAGCGCGCAGCAGGCGAAAGCTCCGCGGATCGGTTACCTGGCGACCGGCTCGCTCGAGTCTGCGGATGCGCGGCTAGGCCTAGACGCCTTCCGGCAATGATTGCAGGAGCGGGGTTATGTGGAGGGACAGAACATCGTCATTGAGTTCCGTGCGGCAAACGGGGAGATCGAGCGATTTCCGGCGCTGGCGGGCGAACTGGTCCGTCTCAAGGTCGACGTCATCCTCGCGCCGAATACCCCCGGAGCGCGTGCGGCACAGAAAGTGACCACCACGATGCCCATCGTCGTGCCTGTTATGGGCGATCCTGTCAGAGACGGGCTCGTCGGCAGCCTCGCGCGACCGGGCGGAAACATCACGGGTTTGACCTTCCTTGGCCCCGAACTGGTCCCCAAGCGTCTGACCCTGCTCAAGCAAGCGCTCCCCACAGTTTCCCGGGTGGCAGCCCTCTGGCATCCCAGGGCCTATGGCGAGCGCACGATGAGCGACATGATGAATGAGGCGGAGGCTGCGGCGCGGAGCATGGGCGTGGACCTTCGACTTGTTGCTGTGCAGGGAGCCGACGAGTTCGAGCGTGCATTCTCCACGATTGACGGAGAGCACGCCGATGCCCTTATCGTATTTCCGAGCCCTATGCTGTTCGTTGAACGCAGGCGCATTGTCGAGCTGGCCACAAAGCACCGGCTGCCATCGATGGCCCTGGGCCGGGAATTTGTGGAACTCGGTGGGCTCATGTCTTACGGAGCGAGCATCGCCGACTTGAACCGGCGCAGCGCCACCTACATCGACAAGATCCTTAAAGGTGCCAAGCCAGGGGACCTGCCCGTGGAGCAGCCGACAAAGTTCGAACTTCTCGTAAATTTGAAGACGGCGAGAGAATTGGGGCTGACAATTC
>JBKPDF010000097.1:0-15048 GCA_046727735.1 Pseudomonadota bacterium
CAAAACTCGACGGTTACGGTCCCAGCAAATGGTAGAAGAGCGGCTCCAGCCCGAACGCCAGTAGCCCCAACGCCGGTGGTGTCGCACGTCAGTGGCGAGGCTGGGAACTGCTGACCGAATGGCAACGGTATTGGTCAAGACAGGGGCAGCTTGCGACTGGATGGTCGCGCCGCCCACAAAGCCGCCAATGAGCACGAGAGCGACCCAATATCTCCAGCCAGTCATGACTCGCCTCGTTCGATCCGATCCCCGTCGTTCCCTGCCCCTATCCTAGACGGTTTGCTACATTCGAAGGTCTGCGGTTGCTAATGCGGGCGCGATACCCGTCATTCTCGCTTCAAATCCACCCCGGCGAATTGAAAGATATAAAACCCGCGGGCACCGATCCTTGATTCACAAAGTCGTGAGGGCGTTCCTCCTGGAATCACCACGTAAGTTCCCCTCGTCACGTGCGCCGCCAATCTGGACCCCGCGGCGAACGAGCATCCCGAGAGACTCGATCTCGAGAAAAGGCCGAACCCGCACATCGCGTTCGGAACCGGCATCCTCGGCCATCAGCTGGCTCGCATCGAAGGCAGCGCTGGCCGGACCTCGCCTTGGTAGTCAAACCATCGCACATCCGATGGCGGCTGCGGCCCGGGTTGAGAGCCATCGAAGAGCTCCCGGCGGTCGATCGCCCTATATGACCGCTGTCGGCACCTAGCGGCCCGCGCCTTAATCCGACGCGCACGTCCGCTTTCAGGGGGCACACCCGACATTTCGGCGAGGCAGGCTCACCGCCGATTTTGACCCAACTGTATGGTCCGGCCGTGGTCGCAAGAGGGTTCCCCGATCTGGCGGATGTGGTCTTGCATCAATGTATCCGGCCTGTGATTGGAGCACGTGCTCCCGGCCATCATGGATATCAGCGCGCGTGCGATCTCATTATCGGACAGGCCTCAATGGAGCACTTGGGTCACGAGTTTTCGCACGCGCCGGGAAGACCGATCCTCCATCTCGTCTCATCCTCTCGCAGACCTCGGTGGGTTAGAAATGTCGGGTTAGGGCATCGCGTTGCTCATTGGGCGGCTGCTGGGATTTTCCTCGCGTCGAAGTGCCGATCACGAGCAAGAACGCTCCAGGCGATGCGCGCCAGCTTGTTGGTGAGCGCGATGGCGAGCACGTTGGCTGGCTGACCAATCGTTCACGCACCCGGTGCAGCGCCTGCAGGTCGAGCTGATCGGCGGTCTTCGTCGCCACGAACTTCATCGTCGGGCGTTGCACCGCCTCAGCGATCGCCTCCGCGTCGCGGAAGTCGTTCTTCTGTCCCTTTGAATACGGGCGAACATACTTGGCCGGCATCAGCCGGGCATCATGCCCAAGACGCTGGAGCTTGCGACTGAGATGATGTGCCCCGACGCAAGCCTCCATCCCGATCAGGCAGGGAGGCATATTGGCCAACCAAGATTCCACCTGGCCACGTGACCATCTCTGCCGTAGGACAATGGCTCCGCGCTGATCGAGGCCTACGACATGGAACGAGTTCTTCCCGATATCGACGCCCATTACGACGATCGTCGTGCTGACTTGCTGGGACATGGCATGCTCCTGGTCTTGGCGCCCCTTCCCGGCTTCTCTTGCTGGCGGGGCAGGAGCACGGCCGGACCATCCCATTTCGGACATAGCGCGGTCCCAGCTCTTCACCTCCTTGTCAGGGCGTGCCGATGACACGCTCTGAGCGTCGGAAGCCGACTCGAACCCGGGCCGCGTCTCGACCAAGCTGGGAGCGCTCGCCGCCGCCGGGCCTATGGCGCGGGAGAGCGCTGGAGCCGTTATGCAACGTCGGCCGACGCACGGCTCGATCGCAGCCGCTGAAGAAAGATTGGCGAAATATCGTCACAGACCCTGGAGACTTTCAAAGCGGCCATGGCGCGGGCCTTGTAAGCAAGCGCTTTCAGACGTGCAACGCGCGATCGGTCCCTAGTTCTGCCTCGATCGGCCGATCAAATGCTTCCAGGCGAGTGCCATTGCCGAAGCGACGAGGACCATGAAGCGCAAGCGACCGAAACTTCTCGCAAAAAGAGGATCCCGAAAGAACCCAGTTGGTGCCACGCAGACCAAGCTGCCGCAAGATCTCGTCAGGAACACTGGCCTTTTGTCGAAGCCCACAACGTGGATCGTGGCATCGCTCGCGCTAACGACCACCATCGCCATGGGCGTCGGCTTCCAATTGCTGGAAGGTGATCGGTCATCCAGCGAGGCGCCCGCCTCTTCTGTCGCAACCTTCGTCGGCAGCGTGACCTGCGCCGGCTGCCACAGGGCCGAAGCGGGCCTATGGCGTGGCTCGCAGCACAAGCTGGCTATGCAGCCCGCGACCAGCCAATCCGTGCTCGGCGATTTCAACGACGCGCGCTTCGACTACCATGGCGTGCTTTCGCGCTTCTTCCGTCAGGATGGGAGATTCTTCGTTGAGACGGACGGGCCGGATGGCAAGCTCGCGGTGTTTGAGATCAAGTACACGTTCGGTATCGATCCGCTGCAACAGTATCTAATTGAATTTCCGGACGGTAGATTGCAAGCGCTGTCGATCGCCTGGGACAGCCGTCCGAGAGGACAGGGCGGGCAGCGCTGGTTCCACCTATATCCGAACGAAGAGATCAAGCACGACGACGTCTTGCATTGGACCAAGCTGAATCAGAACTGGAACTTCATGTGCGCCGAGTGCCATTCGACCGGCGTACGCAAGAACTATGACGCAGCGAACGACCGCTTTGCCACCAAGTGGGCCGAGATCAATGTGGGCTGCGAGGGCTGCCACGGACAGGGTTCGCGTCACGTTGCCTGGGCGCGCGGAAGACAAAGCTGGTGGCCGTTCGGCCAGAACGAAGACCCGGCCAAGGGTTTGCTCGTTTTGTTCAACGAGCGGCACGATGTTGTCTGGCCGATTGATCCCCGCACGGGCAATGCTACCCGGAATTACCCTACCGCTCTGCTTCGGAAGGAGGTCGAGACCTGTGGCCTGTGCCATGCGAGACGCAGCGAATTTTCCGAGGATTGGGTTCCTGGCCGATGGCTTTCTGAAACACACGTTGTCCAACCGCTCACTCAGGGATTTTATCACCCGGACGGACAAATGCTCGACGAGGTTTATAACTATGGCTCGTTCAAGCAGAGCAAGATGTTCGCGGCCGGGGTCACCTGCAGCGACTGCCACGAGCCGCACGGTGCGAAGCTTCGCGCTCCTGGCGATGGGATCTGCCTGCAGTGCCACTCGTTCGACAAGTATGCGGTCGCAACACACCACCGCCATGAAGGAGCAAATCCGCCCCTCGCCTGCGTGTCCTGTCACATGCCCGTCCGCACCTACATGGTGATTGACCCCCGGCACGATCACAGTTTTCGCATTCCGCGGCCCGACCTGTCGGCGAGATTCGGCACGCCCAATGCCTGCAACGATTGCCATGCCGATAAGTCTGCGGAATGGGCGGTGACAGCTATTGAACGCTGGCATGGTCCCGATCGCAAAGGGCTTCAGCGCTATGCTGAAGCATTTCATGCGGCCTGGGAGGATCAAGCGGACGCCGCGGCGCTGCTTTCGGCAGTAGCGTCGAATGGCAATAGTCCGGCATTCGCCCGCGCCAGCGCACTGACTGAACTTGCATCACGAATCTCGCCATCGCACATTAATCTGGCCAGAACTGGCCTATCCGATCCTGATCCAATGGTACGGATCGGAGCTCTCGACATGCTCGCAAACGTGCCCGCGGCACAAAGCTGGCCGCTAGTTTCGCCGCTGCTGTCCGATTCCAATCGCGGCGTACGCATCCGGGCCGCGGTGCTGCTCGCGCCGGTTCCAACCGCCAGCCAGCCCGCGGCCGACCGTGAACCATTCGAACGCGCCGCCGCCGAGTTCATCGCCGCCCAGCGTCTCAATGCCGATCGACCTGAGGCACGCTCTGCGCTCGGAAATTTCTATGCGCGGCGCGGTCTCACCGCGGACTCCGAGGCCGAGTACAAAGCGGCGCTGCAGCTAAGCTCGGCCCATGCGCCGGCGGCAATTAACCTCGCCGATCTCTATCGACAGCTCGGCCGGGATGGCGAGGGAGAAATCGCGCTGCGCGCCGCGATCACCACGTCGCCGCGAGATGCAGGATTGCATCATGCGCTTGGCCTAACGCTAAGCCGTCTGAAACGGCTCGACGAAGCCTTGCGCGAACTGCGCAGCGCCACCGAGCTCGAGCCCGAGCGCGCGAGATACGCTTATGTCTACGCCGTTGGGCTCAATTCGGCCGGCCGCCGCGATGAGGCTATGACGATTCTCAAGGAAATCCTGGTTCGGCGCCCTAACGATCGGGACACCTTGTCGGCACTTATCGGCTTCAGCCGCGATGCCGGGGATTTCGGGACCGCGCTCGAATACGTCGAGCGACTGGCCCGTGTCGTGCCCGCAGACCCCAGCTTGCCTGGCCTCATCGAGAGCCTTCGACGCCAAATCAAGAACCCAGATCCCCGTTAGGAATCACCACGGGCTCAGCATCTGGTGTTTAGTCGCTTCTGATGGGTCCCAAAGCAGTTGTTACCCATTTACAACATACAGAATGAATTACAGTAACTCCCTCTTCCGGCCCTGAAGTTTTGCGTTGAAAGCCCTGGCTCTGCTCAGAGAATAGAATGGGCCTTGCGCCCAGAAGACGAGCGATCGCGTGGCATGCGCCGCGGGCAAGCATGCGCCGCCTAACCTTTGTCCAGCACTCACGCCTCATCCGGGTTCTACTTGACGACCCCTAGCCACGAGGATTCAACAATGTCTTTCAAACGAAGACGCCAAGTGTTGGTGCACGCGACCATCATCAGCGCGGTGTTGCTGCCCGTTTATCCCAGTCACGCTGCCGATGAGGAGACCGCACAACTCCAGCGGAAGACGGAGCGCCTGCAGCGGCAAATCGATGCGTTGCAGCAGGAGTTGAAAGCCTTGCAGCGGCAGGTGGCCGAGACCAAAGGAGCCCCAAAAAGTCCGCCAGCAGCTCCCCACGGCGGCAATGAGACTAAGAATCCAGCGAACCCTCAGCCCTCGCGCCCCGACTACGCCCGGGCATCGCCGACCAAGGCACCGCTCGGCAACGCGCCTTGGCTCAAGGGGGTGAACATTACCTTTGGAGGCTTCATCGAAGCGGCCGCTCTCTATCGTAACCGTAACGAAGTCGCCGATATTGGCTCGGACTTCAACACCAATATTCCCTTGCCCAATTCGCCTCTGTACTACGAGAAGGAGTTCCGTGGCAGTGCCCGCCAGAGCCGCCTCTCGCTTCTGGCCTCTGGCGACATCGATCCGATGCAACACCTGGCGGCCTATTTCGAAATGGATTTTCTCGGTGCCGGCGTGACAGCCAATTCGAGGAGCACCGATGGCTACAATCCGCGTCTCCGGCAAGCCTATGCGACCTATGACAATGACAACTGGCATTTCCACATGCTGGCAGGCCAGAGCTGGAGCCTGATTACGCAATTCAAGGTCGGCATCACGCCGCGAGAGGAAAACACCCCACTCACGATCGACGGGCATGAGGCCGTGGGCTTCGACCGCGCGCGCAGCTGGCAAGTCCGATGGGTCGGAGACTGGAACAAAATCGCCTGGTTCGGTGTATCAGTTGAGTCCCCGCAGGTGAACTTCTTGTCCAATTCGAACTCAGCCGGCGATGTCGGTGGGCCGCCGATCCCGCCCGGCCTTGCCATCAACGACCTTAATACGTGCTCGGCGTCGGGACAGCTGAACAGCCAGACCGCCTGCTCGAATGATACGATACCGGACGTGGTCGAAAAGGTCGCGCTCGATCCTGGCTGGGGCCACTACGAGGTGTTCGGCGTTCAGCGCTGGTTCACCGACCGCGTCTTTGCTGCCTCCATCGGGACAAACAAAACGACCTTCGGATGGGGTGTCGGCGCTTCGGTCCTGCTGCCGGTCGTCCCGCAATACCTCGAACTGCAGGGAATCGTCATGGCCGGCCAGGGGATCGGCCGCTACGGTCCCGGGGCCCTGGCCGATGTGACGATCGCGCCCAACGGCTCGCTCGCGCCGATCCCGGTCACTCACATTTTCCTCGGCGCAGTCGCGCACCCATGGATGGGCCTCGAGCTCTATGCATATGCCGGCCGAGAACAAGCAAACGCAAAGGCCTGGAACATCGGCGGTATCCCTCTTGGCTACGGCAATCCGCTCTTCGACAACAGCGGCTGCTTCACCGAGAACCCCACATCTGGACCGGCGGAGCCTAATGATCCGATCACAAAGGGCACCTGCGCTGCCAATACCCGCAGCTCGAACGAGATCACGGTCGGTTTCTGGCAGGACCTCTACAAAGGTGATCTGGGCCGGCTCGTCTTCGGCGGTCAATATGAATACATCAAACGCAATAATTTCCCCGGACTGGTCAATGGAGCCATTGCACCCGGCCCGAATCCGGTCGAGCAGGTCATCATGACCTCGATTCGGTACTATCCGTTCGAATAGTGACGCATCTGACGTATCGGCGGTGATTCCCACTCATTTGCTGCCCGCCATGGGTGGGTCGGCGCAAATTGATACAGTTGCGCCCGATCAGGTCCCTGCTTCAGGGCCTCGAGATTGAAGCTCGCGCCCCTCTGCTTCGGCGGGAAGTCGAACTACTGACCTTCCGTGCTTGCCTTGCCACCCGTTTGGAAGCCAAGACGGCCAACGCCGGAGCCTGCCATTCCTCTCACTAATCTTTGAGGCGGCACCGGACAGTGTTGCGGTAGTGCCAGCACGTGGCCAAACAGCACACGTTCGGTGACTAACCACCACCACTACCGAATCGTGTGATGTTCGGCGCGGGCGGATTCGGATATTTCTTAACCGACTCCAAGTACTCCTCGACCGTCTTAAACGCGGGTCCAGAGACCCAGCCAAACAGACCGGCGACGACGAGATCCTCATGAGGGTCCATCTCGATATTGTACACTCTCGGATAACCGGCCGGCGCAGCACTGGCCGAGAAAATGCCCGGCTGTCGCTGCGGCCCGGTGCCGGTGGGATGAATATCGGTGAAGTAGATGCGCCACTGCTTCCATCTCGCAGCGACCAGGTCGCCACCGATGAAACTCAAGAGACTCTCGCGATGCCCCATCGCGCTGTTGCCCAGCAAGACGTCGGTCTGGTCCACGCCGTCGATTGGCCGGTCCGTCGGCATCTTGCCGCCGACAATGTGGGCGAAGGTCGGCAGGAAGTCCATGATGGAGAACATCGCGTATGAAGTGGTGTTCGGCTTGACCTGCTCGCGCCAGCGGATGATCGCTGCTGTCCGTATTGCACCCTCGGTCACTTCGCCCAGCTCGCCGCGAAAGGGACCGGAATTGCCCATGTCGGGCGTGCCCTGGTTGCCGAATTCCCGCGCGGCCTCGCCATACGGTCCATTGTCGGAGGCAAAGACAACCATGGTAGTGTCATCGATGCCAAGTTCTTTGAGCGCGTCGAGGATTTGGCCGACGTGGTAGTCCCCCTCCATCATTTTGTCGCCGTAGTTGCCAATCCGCGACCTGCCCTTGAACTGTCCCGAAGGCAGGTTCGGCACGTGTCCCATCGAGAACGGCAGGTAAAGGAAGAACGGCTTCCCAGCCGCCTTCTGCCGCCGCATGAACTCGATCGATTTGTCCACCAGTTCATTGTCGATGTTGGCGCGCACCCCGGGGGTGAATGGCTTCACCGTCCGCAAGGATCCGCCGGCCGTTGCCTCGACGATTTGCGGCCCGTGGGCCAGAAGCGCGGCGGAAGCGGCAGGGATGGAGTGCGTCAGCTCGATTGTGTCGACGTACGTTGCTGCATCCCAGGAAATGTCCGGCGGGATGCCGTAGAATTCGTCGAACCCATGGGCGGTCGGTAGGCTCTGCGGTGCGCTCCCCAGGTGCCACTTGCCGAAGATTGCCGTGGCGTAGCCCGAGCCTTTGAACAAGTCGCCCATGGTGAAGGCGCGCGCGGGAAGGGTATAGGGGGAGCCTTCGATAGCGATCAGCGAAAGGCCGTTGCGGATCGAGTACTGCCCGGTCATCAATGCCGCCCGCGACGGCGTGCAGGCTGGTTCGACCAGGAACTGGGTGAGCCGCAATCCCTCGCGGGCCAACTGGTCGAGACGCGGCGTCGGCGCGCCCCGCAGCTCACCGCCTCCGTAGGAGCCCAAGTCGCCATACCCGACGTTATCGGCGAGAATAAAAACGACGTTGGGCTTCTGCGACTGTTGCGCCACTGCTTGCGTGCTCACTACCGCCGCGACGATAAACGATGCCAGCAGCCCGAGCCACATCCTTCGGATGCTCTGCATGTCCAATTCCTCCAGTTGCGAGGTGGGCTGACCGACTAATTCGGCTACAGCGTCTGAATGCCCGGTGCGCCAATATCGCCGCAGTCGTCGCGTGAAGTCGCCGGACTGATAGACCACGTCAAAAGTCCCATTCGGGTCAAATACGTGAATTCGCGCCCTCTATTCGAAGGCAAAGATACGCTTCCAGTCGTTCTTCATGCTGACTACCATCCAACCCTTTTGTTTCGCTTCGTCGTACAGCGCCTGCGTGAAGGTGCCGACCTTGGTGTCGGGCAGCCCCAGCCCAGGACCATAGGCGTATTCGCGCTGCGCATCATCGTGCAATACGAGTATGGCGAACCGTGCGCCGTCGCCAGCCTTCGTGTACTCCATCGTTTGCCGGTCGCCGGTCGAATTGCCAAACGCCGAGTACGGTCGCCGACCTATCATCAAGTGGATGCCTTCCGGCTTTCCCGCGTCGTTGTCATTCAAGAGCAGCTTGGGTTCCTTGGTGAGAAACGGCTTGCCGTCCTCGTAGCCGTATTTCGTTCCGCCCGCGGTACCGACCACCTGCCCGCGCGGAATGCCGTACACGTCCTCGGAAACACCCGCACGAAATCTTGGCCGCCGCCGGTGACAATGTACGTCCTGTACCCGCTGACCCGCAGATACCTGAGCAATTCCATCATCGGCAAGTAGGTGAGCTCGGTGTAGGGTCGCTTCCAGCGCGGGTCTCTGGCGGTGTCCAGCCAATGCTTCGCGTCGGCCTGGAACTCATCGACACTCATGTCCGTGAGCGTGGTAGCGAGGATTTTGAACAGGTCCTCCATCGTAAGCCTCGCCATCGTCTCCCGATTGCCCGACAACACGGTCTTGAATGGCTCGGCCTTCGCGAGCTCCGGCTTTTCTTTCACGACCACCGGGACCCGCTCCAGGCAGTAAACTACCTGCGTGTACATTGGATGTTCCAGCCAGAGCGTGCCGTCCTGGTCGAATACTGCGATGCGGGCTTCTGGGATGACTTAGTTCGGATTTGAACGGTCGACGGTGACATGCACAAAGTCCAACATCGCCTGTTTCGCAGGTCCCTTCGTTCCACGAAGGCAACAGAACGTCCGTCGTCACCTGCGCCCGAGGAGAGGTGGGAAGAAGAGTACCCTACCAAGGCAGAAGCAATGCCAAAATTGGAACTACGGCACGGCGGTCCGTGCCGGATGACTGGTTGGTCGGCATCATCTTCGGTCCCCCGGGTGAAGGATTGAGGAGGCTAGTTGCTCGGCTTCGTGAACCTCTCCGGTAGCCTGCGCGCCTCTAATCGCTCCGAGCTCTGGTCGCAGGATTCCGCACTGCGGTCATGTTTTTAAATGCAAAGGCGGCTGGCGAGCTGTCAAAATTGACAGCCGTCTCTCCTGTCCCGGATGCGCAAGCCTGTTCAATAAGATTTGGTGTCCAGCGAGAGATCGAAACTCCAGCCGTGATTCGTCGCCTCTATCTGTGCCGCACGCGAGAGCCGACATCCGACCTAGTCAGGTGTATCGGGAGAGCGAAACCTATGAATGAACGAATTATCTCAAGGTCCGCAATGGGTCAAACCCGGCCCTCAGGTGCTATTCGCCGTCATCGCGCGCCGACGATTTCGGCTTCCGCTCACGGTGGCTAAGCATAATTGCGCGATGTGTGAGTCGTGCCCACACATTAGTTGTCTTGTCGGCCGACGCGCCTATCATTCGATCACCTCGTCGGCACGGGGCGAGGAGGGAGAGCGCAAGTGGGTCAGCCACTGATTGCCAGTCCAATACTGGACAAAGAAATGCGACTCTCTAAGGGGTCACAATTAGCTCAATTTGCCACACTGATCCCCGCTGCCGCAAGATCGCGTACCAGACGGTTCACGATCTCCGCCGACGGAATGAATTTTTCCAATTCCTTTGTTGGTCTTTCACGCCATCTCGGGTACAACAAATAGAGGCGCTCCATCATTTGCTTCGCCTGCGTCTGATCTCCATTGCCGGCGGCAAGGAGAGCGCGTGCGAAAAAATTCAGCGGATAGTTCCCGCTGGGATCCAGATCTATATATCGAGATGCCGTGGCAAGATCGCCCTTCAGGTATGCGGCGATAAACAAATAAGAGTTCAACCAAGTTGGTCTCTGCACGCTGTTGGAGGAGGCCTCCTTCAGCATTGCTATACCCCTGTCGTACTGTCCAACTGCGATCAGCCGTATCCCATAGACGATGCGAATGCCTGGGTCCAATGGGTTCAATGACAGAGCCGTCTCTCCGGCAGTAAATGCAGCCACAACGTCGCCACGCGCGAAATAGACGCCCAACAAGGCTTCATGCGCCCGGGTGCTCTGCGGCTGTAAAGAAACGGCGCGTTGCGCTGCCTTCAGTGCCCGATCGAGGGCCGGTGGATCGCCCGGATGGTCAAAGCCTTCATACTGGTATTCCCGTATATAAATCCACGCCAGCCAAGCAAAGCCGATGGCGAAGTTCGGATCAAGCCTAGTCATGCGCTCAAGACAACTGCGAGCCCGCGCGTACTCACCGGCATCAAGACCTTGCAAATAACCCAGCATCTTGAGCACGCAGGCATAGCGCGGGTCGTTGTCTGCCCTCCCGCGCTCCCGGGAGTGGATGACCCCGAATAATCGCGCGACGGTGACTGCAACTTCCTGCACGATCATATCTTCATCAGCACCAGATTTGAGCTCGATAGTCCGCACCCAGACGATAATGCCGTCGCTGGTGTCAACCAATCTGAAGGTTAAAGCTATCGTGCCATCATCGCGGTATTCGGATGTCGCGCCGAGCTGATACTTGCTGGCTGAAGGGCTTTCCACCTTGGGTGCGTGGCCGCTTGCGCTCGCGTAGCTTGTGGCTGCTTGAGCGACCGTGATCTGGTCGAAACGCGCCAGCGCATCGGTCAGCTTCCAGCGCAGTGCCTCGAGTGTAATCCTCGATACTGCGGGCGTCCCAGTGGCTTCAACCGGCGGGACATACACGACCGGGAACCCGTTGGCGGACCGAAACGCACTCACCAATTCCTGATCGTTCGGAGCCGCCGCCGTGGTCGATGTCTGGGCATACCAGCGGCCAATCCATAACACGGCCGTGGTGCTGATCAGAGCGAACGCAAGGGCGGCAAGCGATACGCGCCAGCCGCGTGGGATTGCCACCACGAATCGAGGTTCAACGCGAGGGAATACGGGGGCAGGTTGGTGGACGCGGCGACGGAAGGTCGGAACATAGCGGCCGCGCGGAAGTTCTACGACCACGTCATCCGTTGCACCCGGTCCGGCATAATAGTGTTTCAAGGCTCGCCGTAGCCGCCCTGCTTCAACCCGCACGATGGGGTCTGCCTGAGGATCGAAACTTTCCCCACGCCGCAATACCTGGATGCCGATCGTATAGCCCTTGATGCTGTCACCTTCGCCGCGAAGTGTCGTTTCGACGATAAACTGCAGAAAAGCCACAAGTTGCGGCGAATGCCGAAGCATATCGCTCGCAACGACCCGGCGCAGGGCCGCGCGAACCTCATCCGGGGTCGGTTCCCCAATTGCCCGATTAAGCATTGGACCCCCAACACAGTCGCCCACAGACCAACAAAGGCTAGCACGAGTATAGCACCTCCAATATTGCTTGGAAGTGACGGTACCTGCGCGATTATCGCGCGCCGTTTCCCGCCGGTCGGCCGTCTCGTGTTGTGCGGGAGGCGCGCATTGCCGCCAAGGCGCGCGAGCTGGCTGCCGAGTTCGGCTTCAACTTCGAGTCCATGTCTGTCTTCGAGCACGTCCGGCTCGAGGGCGTCAGTGATGATGCGCTCGGGTAAGGTTGGATTTAACTGGCGCCAAGCGGTGCGAATGCACAGCACGCCGCCGGCTTGGGCGTAGTGTTGGCGCCATCTGTCGCACAGCAAGCCCGATTTCTTGTACGGCGCGGACATCGAGCCCGGCAGCGTCATCAAACCCGGCATGACGGCGTGGTAGGTCTCGGTATCGGGCGCGACGCTGGTCTCTTCTCTCCAATATGCACATTCATCGAAAAGCTCAGGATTTGTGGACGGGCGCGCGCAGTGGTGGACCTCATCGTTGCGAGCGATATGCCTCGGAACCCGCCGCAATTTATTGCGATTCTAAGATTATTGTCGAGACGACCCCTGCGGCCAAGGCGACCGCATCAAGGGCTATACGGTAGGGGTTGAAGCATTGGGGCGCGGCGAGGATTCGCGCTTCCACCCGCACAATGGGATCGGCCTGAGCCCATCTGGCAAAATTAACAGTTCGGACCCGACGAAGCAGCGGGACAGCTCGGCTCTTCGGATCAAGCGCGTCCAACAGATCGGAGAAAATCCATCAGGCGCCGCTCTAGGCCAGACATAAGCTTGTTGATCTTCCATCGAGTGTCGATCGGAAGAGAGATCACAGTTCGCCCCGTCTCATCGGAGACCTGAATAAGCCATTCGGCCCAGACACGTTGGCCGTCGGGATCGTTCCGCATGTCAGATACTTCCAGGTTGGCCTCTGTCGTTGCCGCGTCATCGTCCTGGAGATCCATTCCATCGAGATCAAAGCGGGCGTGTTTCCCGTCGGTGAGATGGAAATAATAACGAGGCATGAAAAGAACCCTCGTGGCGCCTGCTGCTCACCCAAACCGTGATCGGCGAGGAGAAAGTTATTGAAGCAGCCGATGTTTTTCTACCTGTCAATTGTGACAGCTCGCATCTTGGCGATGCAGCGTTGCGCTAGTGACCCAGATTGGGAATCTGGCCAGACTGAGACCTGCCTTCGCTGCTGGAAAATTTCACAGGTGGGATTCTGAACGCAGGCAATGTAGCTCCTCCCGTATCGCCGCCAAAACGGCGATGGTGGGTTTGGCGACACGCTGTTCTCGCCACGGCTCCAGGTTGCCACCTGAAGCATGTCGGGAAGGGGGATACTATGCTTGCTCGACAATCACCGAGTGCCTTCACAACGCGATTTATCTGCGTTTTGTGCGGTGGGCAAATGCCGCTTGAATTGGTGGAACCAGCTATAAACGGCAATCGGATCGATAACCATGTCTTCAGGTGCACCAGCTGTGGGCTGACTGAGACATACAGCTTTGCTCGCGGACAGATGCATCCCCGGCATGGTTGCAGCGGAGGGAGCTTCTAAATGGAACGGTTTTTCAGTTCGAAGAACATCGAGAGATATCGTCGGATGCTTGAGAACCCAAGAGATGAGGCGCAGCGCCGGATAATTCTGCAGCTTCTGGCCGAAGAAGAGGCTATGTTAAAGAGAGATGAGATGCCGGTCGAAATCCAATAGGATAGCAACACTAAAAGTATCCGGCGTTAAAGTATACGCGGCTGCCCTGCCCGGGCTGTAAACTTCGGCCATTGAAAATTGACAGTCCCCGAGGGCACGAAGAATTGATGCGTAGCGGGCTTCTTTCGAGAGCATTCCGTCGAGTCGCGATGCCCACGACCGCAGCGCTAGATGACGAGGCGCTGCGGATCGGTGCGGCGATGGAGCATATCAAAGCACGTGGAAACCTCGACGGATTTCCCGCCGACCGGAGCCAGCGTGTGGGACTCATGTATGCGGCCGCGAGGCAAGGCCTCGTCGCATGGGACAAGAGCCGTAGCCGGTACGAGTTGACGCGACTCGGAGAACAGCGTCTGGTTAATTTGCGGATAGCCGTTGACGACTCCTCGAGGTTGGATCGGGCGATCGGAGGCGGTTTGCCGCGCTCGCGGGTCAAGTTTGGCCTGCTGGGCGTAGTTGCGGGTGCAGCTGCGTGCGCCGGCTTAATCGCTTGGCTTCCCTCTAGCCCATGGAAGTCCTCGTCAGCGCTGCAGACGAGCGGTGCCTCAGTTACCGCTCCAACTACCACCGCAGGCGCCGCAAGCGAGCAACCGGCGCTGCCCATGAAGGAACCGATGCCCGTTCCCAAGCGTGGGGGTACCGACGCCCAAGCCGGTCAATTCGCTCGATCCTCATCCGCCAATGCTTTCGCAGAGCCGCAGGCCCCTGCGACAGTTGCCGACAAGTGGGTTAGTAAAAAGCGAGGCGACGTGCGGCAGGCGCGCAAGGCGGCGCATAGTCAAAGTAAAACCGGCAGGAGGGCGAGGCCCGCGGATTCAGACGAAGTAGCCGTTGCTCCGAGCTATGGATCCGGCCCACCGTTCACCATGACTGACCGGCATTGGGGCCCAGAGCGCCGCCCATCGCTCGGCTTTGTGGAAGATGACCGCCGGAACGCTAGCCGCGCTCCGCAAAACAGCTCCTCACCTTCCTGGTTATTTCGCTGGTGAGGTGAGCCCCCCGCTGCTCCGCGGCCCATGCCGATTGGGCACACCTGAAAACGATTGTGAACCAACCTGGGCGACGACCGCTGGATGAAATGTGCGCGGCAACGGTGGAAGTTGCGTAAGTCGAGTCGCGCCATCCTCCACGGGGACCCGGGCAACCTTTCTCATCAAAGTTAAAGCCAGACTCGGTCATTGGGGCACCTCTGAAGCCTCTCGTAGTCCTTAGTTCCGCGGCACCTCGCGGGACGCTGTCAATTTTGACAGATAGACTCACCCTATTGGCTCCTGCAAATACACTAATAGCCGGACATCCGCTCCGACCTCGAACACCTGAAAGGAACGCCAATGAGATCGTTAACCGTTACCGTGCTCATCGTTGCAGGGATTGCAATGAGTGTCCCGGCGACAGCATCTCCGACTGTCTCGGGCGATACCCACGCTCGCCCGGCGCAGGGCCCCGTTGTTCA
>JBKPDF010000098.1:0-31412 GCA_046727735.1 Pseudomonadota bacterium
GCCGGAGGCGCGCGGGCGCGTCGCGCAGATCACCCAGGCGGCCGAAGCCTATCGCGAGCAGACGGTCGCCGAGGCGACCGGCCAGGCGGCGCGATTCCTGAAGATCTACGATCAGTACCGGAACGCCCCGGAGGTGACGCGCCAGCGCATGTATCTGGAGACGATGGAGCGGCTGTTCGGCGGCACCGACAAGATCATCGTGGACACCTCGAAAAATTCCGGCAGCGGCGTGGTGCCGTATCTGCCGCTGAACGAGCTGCAGCATCGACCGCAGGGATCGCAGACCGGAGCCGCCAAATGAGATTCAGTCTCACCGGCGGCGTCGCCGTCGTACTTGCCGCGATCGCCATCATCGCCGCCTATGGCTCGCTGTACACGGTTTATCAGACCCAGCAGGCGCTGGTGGTCCGGCTCGGACAGCCGGTGACGGTGCGCAGCGAGCCCGGCCTCTACGCCAAATGGCCGCTGATCGACAGCGTCATCCCCATCGACAGGCGGATACTCGATCTCGAATCTCCGTCCCAGGAGGTGATCGCTTCCGACCAGAAACGACTCGTCGTCGACGCCTTCGCGCGATACCGCGTCCAGGATCCTCTCAAGTTCTATCAGACGGTGGGCTCGATCGAGGCGGCAAATTCCCGGCTGTCCACGCTGTTGATCTCAGCGTTGCGCCGGGTGCTCGGCGAAGCCTCGTTCATCCAGGTGGTGCGCGACGAGCGGCCGCAATTGACCCAGAAAATGCGCGAGCAGCTCGATCACGAAGCAGCCGCGTTCGGCATCGCCGTCGTCGATGTTCGCATCCGGCGCGCCGATCTGCCCGAGCAGAACAGCCAGGCGGTCTTCCAGCGCATGCAAACCGAGCGCCAGCGCGAAGCCGCGGAGTTCCGCGCGCAGGGCAGCCAACGCTCCCAGGAGATCCGTGCGCGGGCCGACCGCGACGTGATCGTACTGGTCGCCGAGGCTACTTCCAAGGCGGAGCAGATACGCGGCGAGGGCGATGCGCAGCGCAACCGCATCTTCGCGGATGCCTATGGCAAGGATCGGGACTTCTTCGGCTTCTACCGCTCGATGCAGGCCTATGAGAACGGGCTGCGCCACAACGATACCCGCATGCTGCTCAATCCGGATACGGATTTTTTCCGGTATTTCGTCGATCCGAGCGGCAAGACCAGCGACGCCAGCAAGAGCGACGCGCGAGCCGGTAGCGCGGCCAAATAGCCGCGCGGCGGCTCGGCATGTCCGATTTTTTGATCGCGATAGGTCTGGTGTTCGTGATCGAGGGACTGGTGTTTGCGGCGTTTCCGGCCGCTGCCAAACGGGCGATGACGAGCGTGCTCGAGACGCCGGAGCATGTGCTTCGCATCGTCGGAGTCGCCTGTGCGGCGCTCGGCGTTGCGGTGATCTGGATGGTGCGGGGATGAGGATCTGCCCGCCAACGCCGCCCAAAGCCGCCCGGGCCGCCTTTCCGCCGAAATTTTCTCGTTGAAAGCTGCGCGGCGGGTGGCCGTCCTTGCGTCCCGATGCGGAAGGAGTCAGTGTCCGGCCAATCCCGCTCTCGGAGAACGATCCCTCATGGCCGCTCATGCTCGCAGCTTCGCCCTTACCCTTCGTCGCCCCGCATTTGCTGTTCTGACCGCGGCGACGCTCGCGGCCTCGGTCTTCTCGGTGCCGGCGCTGGCGCGCGGACCCGACGGGATCTCCGATATCGCGGAATCCGTCATCGACGCCGTGGTGAACATTTCCACGTCGCAGACCATCGATTCCAAGGTCGGGCCCATGCCGCAGCTGCCCCCGGGCTCGCCGTTCGAGGAATTCTTCGACGAGTTCTTCAAGAACCGGCGCGGCCAGGGCGACAATCCCAACCGCGAGCACACTCCGCGCCGCGTCAATTCGCTCGGTTCCGGATTCATCATCGATGCATCCGGCATCGTGGTGACCAACAATCACGTCATCTCCGATGCGGACGAGATCAACGTCATCCTCAACGACGGCAGCAAGCTGAAGGCCGAGATCGTCGGCCGGGATCAGAAGACGGATATCGCACTGCTGCGGGTGAAGCCCGACAAGCCGCTCAAAGCGGTGAAATTCGGGGATTCGGACAAGCTGCGACTCGGCGAATGGGTGATCGCGATCGGCAATCCGTTCAGCCTCGGCGGCAGCGTGACGGCCGGTATCGTCTCGGCACGCAACCGCGACATCAACTCCGGGCCCTACGACAACTACATCCAGACCGATGCCGCCATCAACCGCGGCAATTCCGGCGGCCCGCTGTTCAACCTCGAAGGCGAGGTCATCGGGGTGAACACCGCAATCATATCGCCGTCCGGCGGCTCGATCGGCATCGGCTTTGCGGTGCCTTCCAAAACCGCGCTGCCGGTGATCGATCAATTGCGGCAATTCGGCGAGACGCGGCGCGGCTGGCTCGGCGTTCGCATTCAACAAGTAACGGATGAAATCGCCGAAAGCCTGGGAATGAAGCAGTCGCGCGGCGCGCTGGTTGCCGGCATCGACGAGAAGGGCCCGGCGAAGCCGGCCGGAATCGAGCCGGGTGACGTGATCGTCAAGTTCGACGGCCACGAGATCAAGGAAATGCGCGATCTGCCGCGGGTCGTCGCCGATACGCCGGTCGGCAAAGAGGTGCAGGTCACGGTCGTCCGCAAGGGCAAGGAAGAGACCAAGATCGTGAAGCTCGGACGTCTCGAGGACGGCGAGAAAAAGCCGGCGCTCGTCAAGAATGAAGGGACGCCGGAGGAGAAATCGGTCGTCAAGAAGACGCTCGGCCTCGATCTCTCGAACCTGACTGGCGACCTGCGCAAGCGCTACAAGATCAAGGACGGCGTCAAGGGCGTAGTCATTACCGCGGTCGAGGACGGCTCGGCTGCCGCCGAGAAGCGTCTTGCGCCGGGCGAGGTCATCGTCGAGGTGGCGCAGGAGGCCGTTTCGAGCGCCGCCGACGTGCAGAAAAGGGTCGATCAGCTCAAAAAGGATGGCCGCAAATCGGCGCTGCTGCTGATCGCCAATGCCGAGGGCGAGGTCCGCTTCGTGGCGCTCTCGCTGCAATAACGCCGATCCGGTCCGTCTTTGGGGTCCAGCGCAAAGGCGCCGAATCCCGGAATGCATGGCGCGGTGATTGCGCAAGCAGCCGCAGGGATTGCGGATGCGCACCGGAGGCTGCCCCGACTGGATCGGAGGACGGCCGGAACGTCACGCCAAATCCTACTTTTCCACGAACTCCTCGCGCCGATATCCCTGCATGTAGAGCAGCGCGGTAAGGTCGGCATAATCGATCCGGGCATGCGTTGCCTCCGCGACTTTGGGTTTCGCCCGATAGGCGACCCCGAGGCCTGCGGCTTGCAGCATGGCGACATCGTTGGCGCCGTCGCCGACCGCGAGCGTCTCTTCCGGCGCGAGCCCGAATTTTGCGGCGAGCTCGCATAAGACGGCGAGCTTGGCATCTCGTCCGAGGATCGGCTCTTCCACCCCCTCGATGCGGCCGGCGCTCACGATGAGGCGGTTGGCACGGTTCTCGTCGAACCCGATCATCGCCGCGACCGGACCGGTGAACAGCGTGAAGCCGCCGGAGACGAGACACGTATAAGCACCGTGGGCACGCATGGTATGGACCAGCATCCGCGCTCCGGGATTGGCACGAATGCGATCGCTCAGCACCTCCGTGATCATCTCCAGCGGCAATCCGCGCAACAACGCGACGCGTTCCCGCAGCGCCGGCTCGAACGCGATGGCGCCGCTCATGGCGCGCTCGGTAATCGCGGCGATGCGCGACTTCAGGCCTATCTTGTCGGCGAGCTCGTCGAGGCATTCCTGGCCGATCATGGTGGAATCCATATCGGCCACCAAGAGCCGCTTGCGCCGGTGCGCCGTGCGCTGCACCACGACATCGATCCGTTCTGGCGCGAACTCGGATCGAAGCTGCTCGCCCAATGTTTGTTCGCCGACCAGCCGATCGGGTGTGAAGTACACGTCCGCGGCGATGGCCGGCGCGAGCCAGCGCGGTGCTGTCTCCCGCAACATGCTGCACGTGCGAGCGACCACGGCGTCGTCGAGCGCCGGCGCAGCTGGGTTCGAGACCAAGGTCGCCACATGAGTCATGCGCAAGAGAAGCGGCGCGGTGCAAAACGGGCCGTGCTTATCGCAGGGCCGACCGCGAGCGGCAAGTCGACGCTGGCATTGGACTTGGCCGAAGAGCTCGGCGGCGTCGTCATCAACGCGGATTCCATGCAGGTCTATCGCGATTTGCGGATCCTCACCGCCCGGCCGAGCGCCGAAGAGACGGCGCGTGTCCCGCATCGGCTCTATGGCCACATCGACGCGGCGGAGACTTATTCCGTGGGCCGCTGGCTGCGTGATCTCGATCCGGTGCTCGCCGAAGCGGAGCGGGCGGGCCGGCTGCCGATCCTGGTCGGCGGGACCGGGCTGTATTTTCAGGCCCTGACCCGCGGACTTGCGGCGGTTCCCCCGGTCCCCGCGTTGCTCCGCGCCGGCCTGCGGGCGCGGCTCGCAATGAAGGGGGCAGCCGCCCTGCACGCGGAACTTCGTCGATGCGATCCCGAAAGTGCGACAAGGATCCGGGTGCAGGATGGCGTGCGGATTGCACGCGCGCTGGAGGTGTTCGAGGCGACCGGTCGCACGCTTTCCGACTGGCACCGCGCCGGCATGCCGCCGCTGCTGGAGCCGACTGCGACGGTTAACGTTTTCTTAGACATCGAACGCGCCGAACTCCGTCGTCGCATCGATGCGAGGTTCGATCTCATGATCGCGGCCGGCGCGATCGAAGAGGCGCGGGCACTGGAAGCCCGCGGGCTCGAGGAGCTGCATCCCATCATGAAGGCCCACGGCGTGCCCTGGCTCCGGCAGGTCCTGGCCGGGAAGCTCACGCTCGCCGCCGCCGCGGCCGAAGCCAAGAATGACACCCGCCGCTACGCCAAACGGCAGTTCACCTGGTTTCGGCACCAGCTTCCGGGTTTTTCCTGGATTTCGCCCGAACGGGCGCGGGAGCGCATCTTGTCGGCGCTCGACCCGGTTGGCGCTTGACCTTCCCGGACCGCCCGCCTATAAGGCCCCGCAACAAACAGTCGGAGAGGCACGACCGTGCACAATTTTGTTCTCGTAATCGGCAGGCGCACCGCCGTGGATGGATGACCATCCGCGAGACGTGGCGGTGCGCAAGAGGGGCTCTGGGGCCCCTTTTTTATTGGCCGAGCGAACGCGAACCGAGTGGAGCGAACGATGGCGGCGGAGCAAATGACGGGCGCCCAGATGGTGATCCAGGCGCTTCTCGATCAGGGGGTCGAGCACGTTTTCGGTTATCCGGGCGGAGCGGTGCTGCCGATCTACGACGAGCTGTTCCATCAGGATAAGCTTCGCCATGTGCTCGTGCGGCACGAGCAGGGGGCAGTCCACGCCGCGGAAGGTTATGCCCGCTCGACCGGCAAGGTCGGTTGCGTGCTCGTGACTTCGGGGCCAGGCGCGACCAACGCGGTGACCGGCCTGACCGACGCGCTGATGGATTCGACGCCCCTCGTGTGCATCACCGGCCAGGTGCCGACGCACCTCATCGGCAACGATGCGTTCCAGGAATGCGATACGGTCGGCATCACGCGGCCGTGCACGAAGCACAATTATCTGGTCAAGAACGTCGAGGATCTTGCGCGCGTGCTGCACGAGGCGTTCTACGTGGCAGCGAACGGCCGGCCTGGGCCGGTGGTGGTCGACATCCCCAAAGACGTGCAGTTCGCGAAGGGCTTCTATTCCGGGCCGCGCAACGTGCAGCACAAGACCTACCGGCCGAAGCTGAAGGGCGATCTCGAAAAGATCAAAGCCGCGGTCGCGCTGATGGCGGGCGCCAAGCGACCAGTGATCTATTCGGGCGGCGGCGTCGTCAACTCCGGCACCGAAGCGAGCCACCTGCTCCGGGAACTAGTGAAGCTCACCGGGTTTCCGATCACCTCCACGTTGATGGGGCTCGGGGCGTTTCCGGCTTCGAATCCGCAATGGCTCGGCATGCTCGGCATGCACGGCACCTACGAGGCCAATATGGCGATGCACGATTGCGACGTGATGGTGTGCATCGGCGCGCGGTTCGACGACCGCATCACCGGCCGGGTGGATGCGTTCTCGCCCAGCTCCAAGCGCATCCATATCGATATCGATGCCTCCTCGATCAACAAGAACGTCAAGGTGGACATCGGAATCGTCGGCGATTGCGGCCACGTGCTGGAAGACCTGATCCGGCTGTGGCGTTCGTCCTCGGTCGAACCCGACAAGGCCGCGCTAGGCGAATGGTGGCGGCAGATCGAGAAATGGCGCGGACGCAAGAGCCTCGCCTACCGCAACTCGAGTGAGGTCATCAAGCCGCAATACGCGATCGAGCGGCTCTATGCGCTCACCCGCGGGCGCGATGTCTACATCACCACCGAAGTCGGGCAGCATCAGATGTGGGCGGCGCAGTTTTTCAAGTTCGAGGAGCCGCACCGCTGGATGACTTCGGGCGGGCTCGGCACCATGGGCTACGGGCTGCCGGCCGCCGTCGGCGTGCAGCTCGCACACCCGGATTCGCTCGTCGTCGACATCGCGGGCGAGGCGTCAGTGCTGATGACCATGCAGGAAATGTCGACCGCGGTGCAGTATCGGCTGCCCATCAAGATCTTCATTATCAACAACCAGTACATGGGCATGGTGCGGCAATGGCAGGAGCTGCTGCACGGCGGCCGCTATTCGCACAGCTACACCGAGGCATTGCCGGATTTCGTCAAGCTCGCCGAGGCCTATCATTGCGTCGGCATCCGCTGTGCGAAACCGGGCGAGCTCGACGGAGCCATCCAGCAGATGATCGAGGTCGATCGTCCGGTCATCTTCGACTGCGTCGTCGACCCCGCCGAGAACTGCTTTCCGATGATCCCGGCCGGCCGCGCGCACAATGAAATGCTGCTGGGCGACGCCGCCGCAGATCTCGAGGCTGCGATCACCGAGGAAGGCAAGGTGATGGTGTGAGAGAATTGATGGATTCTAGCGCGGCAATCGCTCTTTGCCTCTCCCCGGTGGGGAGAGGTCGGCGGCCGACGGCCGCCGGCTGAGGGGAGCACGATGTCAAACTTCCATCAGCTCCCGATCCCCCTCACCCCATCCCTCTCCGCGCCGGGAAGAGGGAGTCGGCCGCTGGACATGCTCGCCGAAACCGGCCGCGCCCGCGCAAGTGGAGTGGGCGGCTCTGGGAGCGACCATTAAATCGGGCCCGCCACCATGCTGATGAAAAATCCCGCTACCGAACGCCATACCCTCTCCGTCCTGGTCGACAACGAGCCCGGAGTGCTCGCCCGCGTCATCGGCCTGTTCTCCGGGCGGGGCTACAACATCGATTCGCTCACGGTGTCGGAGACCGAGCACGAGAAGCATCTCTCGCGCATCACCATCGTGACGACCGGCACGCCGATGGTGATCGAGCAGATCAAGAATCAGCTGGAACGCCTGGTTCCGGTGCATCGCGTCGTCGACGTGACGGTCGGCGGCAAGGCGATCGAGCGCGAGCTCGCGATGGTCAAGGTCAAGGGCACTGGCGAGCGCCGGGTCGAGGCGCTGCGCCTCTCCGACGCGTTCCGAGCGCGGGTGATCGACGCCACGACCGAGAGCTTCGTGTTCGAGCTGACCGGCAAGTCCGACAAGATCGACCAGTTTGTCGGGCTGATGCTGCCGCTCGGCCTTGTCGAGGTCTCCCGCACCGGCATCGTCGCCATCACCCGCGGGCCGGAAGCGATGTGACGCGATCGCCTGCCTGCCGGCTGCCCGGCATAGGCGTGTCCGATCTCCGCGCAACGAGGGAAGGGAACCATGCGTGTTTATTACGACCGCGATGCCGACCTGAACCTGATCAAGGGCAAGAAAATCGCCATCATCGGCTACGGCAGCCAAGGCCACGCCCACGCGCTCAACCTGCGCGATTCCGGCGTCAAGGAGGTGGCGGTGGCGCTGCGCAAGGGCTCGCCTTCGGCCAAAAAAGCCGAAGACGTGCAGCTGCCCGTCAAGGAAGTCGCCGAGGCCGCCAAATGGGCCGACGTGATGATGATGCTCACGCCCGACGAGCTGCAAGCCGACATCTATCGTGACCATCTCGCCAAAAACATGAAGGACGGCGCCGCGCTGATGTTCGCCCACGGCCTGAACATCCATTTCAACCTGATCGAGCCGCGGCCGGACCTCGACGTGCTGATGATCGCGCCGAAAGGCCCCGGCCACACCGTGCGCTCGGAATATCAGCGCGGCGGCGGCGTGCCGTGCCTGATGGCGATCGAGCGCGACGTTTCCGGCAACGCCCACGATCTCGGGCTGTCTTACGGAGCGGCGATCGGCGGCGGCCGCGCCGGAATCATCGAAACGACGTTCCGCGAGGAATGCGAGACCGATCTGTTCGGCGAGCAGGTGGTGCTGTGCGGGGGCTTGGTCGAGCTGATCAAAGCCGGCTATGAGACCCTGGTCGAAGCCGGCTATGCGCCGGAAATGGCGTATTTCGAGTGCCTCCACGAGGTGAAGCTGATCGTCGATCTGATCTACGAGGGCGGCATCGCCACCATGAACTACTCGATCTCCAACACGGCGGAATATGGCGAATATGTCAGCGGCCCGCGGGTCATCAACGCAGCGACCCGCGCGGAGATGAAGCGCATCCTCGACGACATCCAGTCGGGCCGGTTCACCCGCAACTGGATGCTGGAGAACAAGGTCAATCAGACATCGTTCAAGGCCATGCGCGCCAAGCTCGCCCAGCATCCGATCGAGCAGATCGGCGAGAAGCTGCGCGCGATGATGCCCTGGATCAAAGCCAAGGCGCTGGTCGACAAGACTCGGAATTGAACTGACCGACGCCGCGCGCAAGCGCATCGGCCGCGCTTTGCCAGCCGCAAAGCGGACGGCTAACCTGTCCGGCATGGTCCAGCCGTCCGGCGCGACAGCAAATCCGGAGCAGAACCCGAACGGTTCCGCCGTCGCGCTCGACGGCGTGACCATCAGCTTCCGGTTCGCAGACCGTAGTGCGTATACGGCGGTCGAGCAGACGAGCCTCACGGTCGCGGACGGCGAGTTCGTCTCGATCGTCGGGCCGACCGGCTGCGGCAAGACGACCTTGCTCAACGTCGCGGCAGGGCTGCTGACGCCTTCGGCCGGACGCACGACGATCTTCGGCGCGCCGCTTCAGTCGCTCAACGAGCGCGCCGGCTATCTGTTTCAAGCCGAGGCGCTGTTCCCGTGGAAGACTGCGCTCGAAAACGTCGCGATCGGCCTGGAGATCGCCGGGATCAGGGTGCGCGAAGCGCGCGCCCGCGCGCAAGACTGGCTCAACAGGGTCGGCCTGCAGGGTTTCGCTTCCCGCTATCCGCACATGCTCTCCGGTGGGCAGCGCAAGCGCGTCGGGCTCGCCCAGGTGCTGATCCGCGATCCGAAGATCCTGCTGATGGACGAGCCGTTCGGGCCGCTCGACGCGCAGACCCGGCAGATCATGGGCAACTTGCTGCTCGACCTGTGGAACGCCGACCGCAAGGCGGTGCTGTTCGTCACCCACGATCTCGAGGAGGCGATCGCGCTCTCCGACCGGGTCGTCATCATGTCGGCCGGCCCCGCCGCGCGGATTCTCGGCGAATGGCGCGTCACGCTGCCGCGCCCGCGCGACATCGCCGAGGTCAAGCTCGAGCCGGCCTTCCACGAACTACATCGCGAGATCTGGCACGTCTTGAAAACCGAAGTGCTCAAAGGTTACGCGCAGACCGGGGGAGGGTGATCTGAGCCGCGTCCGCACCAATTTGATCGTGCTGCAGGTCCTGGTCGCGATCGTCGCGATCGGGATGTGGCACGTGCTGACGGCAACGAACATCTTGCCGCCGTTCTTCTTCTCGACGCCTGCGGACGTGTTCTCGCGGGTGGTCAAGTGGTTCGCGGACGGGACCATTTGGCGTCACCTCTGGATCACGCTCGTCGAATCCGTGCTCGCTTTCGTGCTGGGATCGGTCGCGGGCGCGCTCGTCGGCTTTTGGTTCGCGCGCAAGCCGTTCCTGGCCGCCGTGCTTGATCCTTATGTCAAGATGATCAACGCGCTGCCGCGCGTGGTGCTGGCGCCGATTTTCGCGCTCTGGCTCGGGCTCGGCATCTGGTCGAAGGTCGCGCTCGGCGTCACCTTGGTGTTCTTCGTGGTGTTCTTCAACGTCTATCAGGGTGTGAAAGAGGTCAGCCATACCGTGCTCGCCAACGCGCGTATGCTCGGCATGAGCGAGCGCCAGCTGATGCGCCACGTCTATTGGCCGTCGGCGCTGTCGTGGATGTTCTCCTCGCTGCACACCTCGGTGGGATTTGCGGTGGTAGGTGCCGTGGTCGGCGAATATCTCGGTTCCGCCGCCGGCCTCGGCTACCTGATCCAGCAAGCCGAAGGCGTGTTCGATGTCGCCGGCGTGTTCGCCGGAATGTTCGTGCTCGCGGTGTTCGTCGTCGCGATCGACGGCCTCGTCAGCGTGATCGAGCGGCGGCTGCTGGTGTGGCGGCCGCTTGCCGCGGAGACGCGCGCGTGACGGGCTTGCGCCGGCAAGCTGCGGCGGCCATGTTCGGCGCAACGCGCTGATCGTCCCAAAGTGCGGGAGGAAAGAAATCATGCGAAATCTCGGATCTACGCTCGGGGCACTCCTGCTCGCCCTCGTTGCGGCATCGCCGGCGTTGGCCCAGGCGGTCGAGAAGCCGGACATCACGCTTGCGGTCGGAGGAAAGAGCGGCCTCTATTATCTGCCGCTGACCATCACGGAGCGCCTCGGCTATTTCAAGCAGCAGGGGCTCAACGTGACGATCAACGATTTTGCGGGCGGCGCCAAATCGCTGCAGGCGCTGCTCGGCGGCTCCGTCGACGTCGTGACCGGCGCCTACGAGCACACCATCCGCATGCAGGCGCGGGGCCAGGACGTCAAGGCCGTGCTCGAGCTCGGCCGCTTTCCGGGATTCGTGCTCGGCGTGCGCAAGCAGCAAGCCGCGAGCGTGAAATCCTTCAAGGACCTCAAAGGCTTCAAAATCGGCGTTTCGGCGCCGGGCTCCGCCACGCATTTCTTCGTCAATGCGCTGATCGGCAAAGAAGGTCTCAAGCCCGAAGACGTGTCGATCATCAGCGTCGGGGCCGGCCCGACTGCGGTCGCGGCCATCAAACGCGGCGAGATCGACGCGATCTCCAACGTCGATCCCGCGATGTCGAAGCTCGAGCAGGACGGGGATATCGTATTGCTGGCCGATACCCGCACCGAGGAAGGCAACATGAAGCTGTTCGGCGGCACCAATCCGGCGGCCGTGCTGTACCTGAAAGCGGATTTCGCCGAAAAATATCCCAACACGACGCAACATCTCGTCAATGCACTGTACAAAGGGCTGCTGTGGCTCAAGACCGCGAACGTGGACGATATCGTAAAGACCATGCCGGAGGAATATTATCTCGGCGACAAGGCGGTGTATGAACGCGCGGTCCGGGCTTCGCTCGAAATGTATTCGAAGACCGGCATCATCACCGAAAAGGGCATGCAGAACGCCTATCAGTTGCTTGCGCAATTCGATCCGGAGCTCAAGGGCGCCAAGGTCGATCTTGCCAAGACTTTCGACGACCGCTTCGTGCGCAAGGCTGCGGCCGGCATGTAGGCCTGGATCGCTCGCCCGCATCTTCCGGCCGGGTGAACTCGCGCGCTCCGCCCGCGTTTCGTCGAGGCGCAGGTGAAGCGCGGAAACGAAACGGAGAGCTGCAAGGGAGGATTTCATGTCTGCAACCGAAGCATGGACAACGAGGTTGCTGCGAGCATGGCTGCCGGCCCTCGGATTGTTCGCGGTGCTTTGCGGCCCGGCTGCGGCAAAGGACAACCTCAAGCACGTCAGCATCGCGGTCGGGGGCGCCGGCTGCCTGTGCTACCTGCCGACCATGCTGGCGCATCAGATCAGCGAATACGAGAAGGCGGGCCTCGAGGTCGAGCTCATCAATTTCAAGGGCGGCTCGCAGGCGCTCACCGCGGTGCTCGGCGGCAGCGCCGATGTCGTCTCCGGTTATTATGACCATTGCGTCAATCTCGCCGCCAAGAACCAGCCGATGCAGGCGTTCGTGGTTTACGACCGCTATCCGGGGCTGGTGATGGTGGTCTCTCCCAAGCATGGCGATGAAGTGCATTCCATCAAGGATCTCGCCGGCAAGAAGGTCGGCGTGAGCGCGCCCGGCTCCTCGACCGATTTCTTCCTCAAATATCTGCTGCACAAGAACAGCGTCGACCCCAACGCCGTGGCGGTCGTCGGCATCGGGCTCGAGGCAACCGCGATCGCCGCGCAGGAGCAGGGGCTCGTCGATGCCGCGGTGATGCTCGATCCCGCCGTCACCTTGTTGCAGGGCAAGTACAAGAATGTGCAGATCCTCAGTGACACGCGCACGCAGAAGGACACCCTTGCGGTGTTCGGCGGCGAATATCCCGGCGGCGCGCTCTACACGCGGGCAGCGTGGATCGCGGCGCACGCGGGCGAGGTCCAGGCGCTGACCAATGCCATCCTCGCCACGCTCAAGTGGATCCATTCCCACACGCCCGAGGAGATCATTGCGCAAATGCCCGCTGAGCTCGTCGGACCCGACAAGGAGCTCTATCTCGCGGCGCTGAAAAACACGATGCCGATGTATTCGGAAACCGGCCGCATGGATCCCAAGGGCGCGCAGGCCGTGCTCGACGTGTTCAGCCAGTCGGTACCGGAGATCGCCAACGCGCATATCGATCTCGCCAAGACCTACACCAACAAATACGTCGAGCAAGCGAACACGAAACAGGGCAGCAAGTGATCGTCGGCAGGAGAGCTGCCTTCGCTGCGGGCGTGGTCGCTCCACGAAAAGCTCAGCGACGGAACGCATGGTTCGCGATCGAGCAAGGCTGTGAAATGGGTCGGCCGAGCCCAACGGAGTTCTCGACGTCCATTGCCCGAGGTATGCTCGTTGCCGCCGATATCGCCGGCGAGGCCGTGCGGATCGCCGAAGGCACGATCGAAGCTTGAATTCCCCCAAGCAAACCGCTTTCACTCCCAGGATGGCCGACGCGGAGCTAGTGCCGATCCAACGCCTGGAACTGCGGTTCGCGCCCAAGCCGTGGGCGTTCGCAGCCGAACGTCGCGACGAGATCGATCGCTATTTCGCGCAAATGCGCCGAACCAAGCCTGATCTGTGGAACGGTCGGGTGCTCTTGCTGCACCAGTTCGCGATTGCCGACGGTGTGTTCCGTGGCTCCTATCTGGAGACGGATTTCGCAAGCTTCCTCGCCTGGCGCGATTGGGCCTTCCCGGACAAGAGCGTCCGCAACTGCTTCGCCATGGGGGCGTTGCGCGCCGCCGACGGGGCGTTCGTGCTCGGGATCATGGCCAGTCACACCGCCAATGCCGGAAAGATATATTTCATCGGGGGCACGCCCGATCCCCTCGACGTGGTCGGGGAGCGCGTCGATCTCGAGGGCAGCGTGTTGCGCGAGCTTGCCGAAGAGACCGGGCTTGCGTCCGATCAAGTGCGGCCCGAGCCCGGGTGGTGCGCGGTGTTCGATGCCGGCCGCATCGCCATGGTCAAGGTGCTGCGCGCCGCCGGGCCCGCTTCCACGTTGCGCGACGACATCCTGGGTTTCTTGTCCAGCGAGCCCAAGCCGGAACTCGCGGGCGTCCACATCGTGCGCGTTCCTGCCGATCTCGATCCGAGAATGCCGCCCTTCGTGCCGGAATTTCTCCGTTACGCGTGGCGCAGCGGCAGCGCAACGCAATCCGGCAGCGAGGATTCATGAACCCCGGCAAGCTGATCAAGCCGTTTCGGATCGACCGGCCCAAACATTTCCGCCTCGCCGATCACGATCCCGGCGATACGCGCGGGCTCACGATCGACAAGCAGGAAGCAAAATCGATGCTCACGCGCGACATCGCGCGGCTCGCGGAACTGCAGGAGATGCTCCATGCGGGGCAGCGCTGGGCGGTGCTCGCGATCTTCCAGGCGATGGATGCCGGAGGCAAAGACAGCGCGATCAAGCATGTCATGAGCGGCGTCAATCCACAGGGCTGCGAAGTCCACGCGTTCCGAGCGCCGAGCGCAGAAGAGCTCGAGCATGATTTTCTATGGCGCGCCGCCGCACGGCTGCCGCCGCATGGGCGGATCGGCATCTTCAACCGATCTTATTACGAGGAAGTGCTGGTGGTGCGGGAGCGTCCCGGGCTGCTGGAACGCGAAAAACTACCGGTCGAGCCGGGTTCGCAAAGAATTTGGAAGCAGCGCTTCGAAGACATCGCGGCTTTCGAGCGTCACCTCGTGCGCAACGGCACGGCGATCGTCAAATTTCACCTGCGCATTTCCAAGGACGAGCAGAAGCGCCGATTTCTGGAGCGGCTCGACACCCCTTCGAAGCGCTGGAAATTCTCGATGGACGACGTCGAGGACCGCAGGCTGTGGGACCGCTATATGGACGCCTATGAGGACATGATCCGGAACACCAGCACGCCGGAAGCGCCCTGGTACGTCGTGCCGGGCGACCACAAATGGTTCGCGCGCCTCGTTGTCGCGGCCGCAATGGTGCATACGCTGGAGCAGCTCGACCTGCGTTTCCCAAAGGTGGGCCGGGCCGAACTCAAGGAAATGCAGCGCGTCCGCGCGGCGCTCGAGGCGGAGAAGGACTGAGTAGCCGGCAAGCTTTTCCCCGGCGCACTATGGCGAGAGCAGAAATCTCCTCCCTCCCCCGCTTGGGGGAGGGATGGGGAGGGGGAAAACGGATCCGCCGCCAGATCTGCCCCTCCCGGCGCGGTCGACCTCCCCCGCAAGCGGGGGAGGTGAACCGAAGCAGCGCGCTTGCTTCCGGAGCCCCTCTTCCGCTACAAGGGCGGCCCCAGGACCAACGCGGCGTGTCCGCGATCCTGGTAGCGAGGGAGCCACGACGGTGCGTTTCGAGCATCGCGCGATCACAGGGACGGCGGCCGTCACGGCCGCGCCTGCGGCTGCCCTTATTCTCGGCCTCCTTCTGCTTATTCGCCCCTGAGGGCCGGCTGGGCGCGCGCGCCTGGGCACTCAGGGGCCTCGCAACGGACCCCGAGAGCGCCGAGACGGCGCATGCGATCAGAAGGAATGTTCCCCATGAGCACGCAGAGTTCCGAGAAGGACCGCGTCTATATCTTCGATACCACCTTGCGGGACGGCGAGCAGTCGCCCGGCGCCACCATGACGCACGAAGAAAAGCTCGAAGTCGCCGAGCTGCTCGACGAAATGGGCGTCGACATCATCGAGGCCGGTTTTCCGATTGCTTCCCCGGGCGATTTCGAAGCCGTGCACGAGATCGCCAAGCGGACCGGCAAGGCGGTGGTATGCGGCCTCGCCCGAGCCGGGCAGGCCGACATCGACCGCGCCGCGGAGGCGATCAAGCCCGCTAGGCGCGGGCGCATTCACACCTTCATCTCGACCTCGCCGGTGCACATGAAATGGAAGCTCCAGCTCGAGCCCGAAAAAGTGTTCGAGATGGTGGTCGCCTCGGTGACGCGGGCACGCAACTACACCGACGACGTCGAATGGTCGTGCGAGGACGGCACGCGGACCGAGCACGATTTCCTGTGCCGCTGCGTCGAAGCTGCGATCAACGCCGGCGCGACCACGATCAACATTCCGGATACGGTCGGCTACACGGTGCCGGAGGAATATTATGCGCTGTTCCGGATGGTGCGGGAGCGCGTGCCGAACTCCGACAAGGCGCGCTTCTCGGTGCACTGCCACAACGATCTCGGCATGGCGGTCGCAAACTCGCTCGCCGGCATCCGCGCCGGCGCCCGGCAGATCGAATGCGCGGTGAACGGCATCGGCGAACGCGCCGGCAATGCTTCGCTCGAGGAAGTCGTGATGGCCATGAAGGTGCGCAACGACGCGCTGCCGTTCCATACCGGCATCGATAGTTCGATGCTGATGCGAGCCTCGAAGCTGGTCTCCGCCGTGACCTCGTTCCCGGTGCAGTACAACAAGGCGATCGTCGGCCGCAACGCGTTCGCGCACGAATCCGGCATCCATCAGGACGGCATGCTCAAACACACCCAGACCTACGAGATCATGCAGCCCGAGGACGTCGGCGTGAAGGAGACCTCGCTGGTGATGGGCAAGCATTCCGGTCGCCACGCCTTCGTGCACAAGCTCGAGGAGCTCGGCTACAAGCTCTCCGACAATCAGCTCGAGGATGCCTTCGCACGGTTCAAGGCGCTCGCGGACCGCAAGAAGCACGTCTACGACGAGGACATCGAGGCGCTGGTCGACGAGGAGATCGCGACCGCGCAGGACCGCATCAAGCTCGTTTCGCTCTCGGTGATCGCCGGTACGCGCGGGCCGCAGCGTGCCACGATGCGGCTCGACATCGAGGGTCGGTTCGTGACCGAGGAGGCGGAAGGCAACGGGCCGGTCGACGCCACGTTCAACGCCATCAAGGCGCTGGTGCCGCACGAGGCGGTGCTCGAGCTCTTCCAGGTGCACGCGGTGACCGAGGGTACCGACGCGCAGGCCGAAGTCTCGGTTCGGCTCTCGGAGAACGGCAAGACCGTGACCGCGAAGGGCGCCGATCCCGACACGCTCGTGGCCTCGGCGAAGGCGTACCTGAGCGCGCTCAACCGGCTAATGGTCAAGCGGCTGCGCACGAAACCGCAGCCGATGATCGCGGACATTGGCGAGGACATCCGGCGCGTCGAGCGGGGGCCGTAAAGCCGCGCCCGCCGAAAACCGAGCAAATACAGAATCGATCGCGAGCCGCCGGGGGGACCCCGACGGCTCGTAGCTGCACGGCTGATGACAATGATAGAGCGCTAGCGGAAGGTTGTCCGCTAGACTTCCGGTTTCGGTTGCGCTGATCCTCTAATCAATCGCTTCCAAGGTCTCGTTTCCTGTTCGAAGGTGATTTCCGATCCCAGCGGTTTACCGCACGCACAGGGGGTGTCTGGAAATCGACTCTTCCGTGAAACGTCGGTCGCGTGTACCAAATCGGTTCTGCGGCGGAGGATGCGGGCGATGTCGATGGAAGTTCACGTGTTTTTTCGAGGCAAGTTGCCGAGCATTGCGGCGTTCGGAAGAATGATGAAGGAGTTGGGGTTCCCTCTCTCCGTAAGGCCGGCAACCGGCTCGCTCGAAGGCCACAAGGGCTATCTGCCGATGCGGATCCGGCGCAATGAGACCGGCGCCGAATTCGATGTTTTCGAAGGTCGCGCCGCAATCGACGAGTTCGACCTGAAGGATATCGACGAAAGCCTCGATCGGGTCGGCAATTTTCGTTGGGGCGGGGACGAAGACGAGATGCTGGCGGCGCTGTGCGGCATGGCCGCCCTCGCCAAGCTGACGAACGGCATCGCATTCGACGACGCCGGTGGCCGGCTGCTGTCGCCTGATGAGGCCGTCGAGATGGCGAAGCAGGAGTTGAACGCCGTTGCGGCGAAGGAAACGAAACAATTTGGCACCCGGCCCGCCGACATCAGACGCTATCTCAAGCCGCTGCTGCAGCTGCGTCCGGATCTCGTCCTGATCGATAGAATGCTGATCATCCGCCCCGTTCGGCATCTGTTGCGTGGCGCGTTTTTCAATCGCACAAGCGATAAACATACATTCGAGATCTGGCGTTTTCTCGAGCCACTCTACGGCGGGCCGGCGCGTCGTGGGTTGGTCGACAGCATTTACGGCTGGTTCTGGCCAGCGTGGCAGCCGTTTTTCAGACCCTTGCTAATCGATTGCTTGGCCGAGGACATTCTCGAGTCGGTGGGGAAGATTCTCACGCTCGAAGATTTTGCCAACCAGATGGGGCAGGTGCACCCCGCGAGATCCGGTTCAGATCAGTTCTTCACCGCCCGCGTCCGGGCGCTCGTGCTTGCGGGGGAGGAAGAGCGAGCCCGCGAGTTCGTTGACCAAACAGAGCGCTCGTATCCGGAGAACTCGCATTGGCCAGAGTGGGCCAAGGAACAGCGGGAGTTCCTCGGACGGAATACCGAGGCGATTTGCAACGAATTCCACGCCAGAGAGGAGAAGGCCGCCAAGGCATTGAAGCTCCGGGATGTCTGGCAGCCGACTCCGTTCCCCGTGGAATTGCCCGAAAGCGAACGAGCCGGTCAATTGCCCGACCCCCTGTTCCGGCCGACGCCTTGGATTCAGCGGCCGCCCGGGTTGTTCGGTGACCCCCCGAGCTTCCAGGCGAGGTACGGTTCGCGAAGAGCACGCTTAACCGCGGGGGCCGCCTCTTCCTCCTGGCGCCGCTGACTCCGGAAGAGGCGGAGGAAACTTTGGGATTTTGCAAATTGGGATACTCCGGTCTGTCAGGGTGTGGCCCATCGATTTTCGTGGCGATCCGAGTGTGCACGGCATTGCCATATTGGCTCGGCGATAGATTCGGGCGATCGTCCTGAATCCCCTTGGCCGCCCAGTTCGTTATTTTCTGAACATCGTCGAACTTGGGACACATGTCATTTACCTCTTCGGGACTGAGTGAACGAGGGTGCTCCACATCGAGTATGCGTTGCCCCGTGGCGCGATACTCCCGCGCTCTGAATTCGACAATTGCGTGTTTGTATCGGCTGTCTTGTGCCGAAAGCCAATTGAAAAGGGCGAGCGCGCCCTCGATGGCTTCGAGAAGGAGGATGACCTGTGGTGGACCAGGTAACTTCAGCCTGGCTTCGGTAATTTCTGTTGTTTCGCCGCGGGTCCATTCTCCGCCGCCGTGATGACCTTTCAGAATGCGTGGTTGATTGGGGTCGTAGTGATAGGGCATGTCGGTTCTTTAGAATATCCGGCGCCGACGATTCACCCCGCTGACGGCCTCGACTGGATCAGCAGGCGTCACTACCGCTGGACCGATGGAAAGGTTTACTTGCGTGGATATGGACCAGGATACCTCGCCCAAGAGGCCTTTTGTTGGGCGCCCTTGCCGTGCGGCGAATCGATCGCGTCTCGCCGAAGACGTCGGCGGTACGGATCGGGCCGGCTGTCAGATTTGGGGGAGCGGGATCGATCGCGGCGACTTCGACCTCGCCGCGCGGTGATGATGCGGAGCAGGAATCGCTCGCAAACCTGGCGCCGCTCACGGCGCTAGGATGAGGGCCAGACGCGTCGACCTCGGATGAGTTGGTCCAGAGCCATCGCAGGTCCATCGACCGCCGCCACAATGGCCGGCGGGAACGCGGGGCTGTTTGGGATCGTAGTGATGAGCCATGTTTGTTCTTCTTTTTTCGAGGCTGGCGTCGCCGTGCGCGCGATCGCCCGCATTGCGCCGAGAGCCTCGGCGATGCGGTTCTGGCGGCGATCAGTTGGGGTTGAACGAGATGACGTCGCGGCTTCGATCGCGCGGCGGCCCCCGGACGATGCAGAGAAGGGAATCGCTCGCTCGCTCTGCCGGCCGCTCAATGCGGCAGGCTCAGCCAGGCGAAGCCGTGCGGAGCGAAAGCGGGAAATGCGCAACAAAAAGCGCCCGTCGCCGTCTGGCGTGGGGCGCAACTCTGCCTCGTATATTTCCCAAATTGCTTGATTTGGCCGCCGTTAGTCAAGGAAAAAATCTTGCGGACGCCCACACTGCGGCGGGAGGCAATGTTGTGTCGTAGGTTCCGGGCTCGCGCCGTCCCGCGTTTCGCAACGGCATCATGTGATTCGTTGTTCTCTCGCACTGGTTTCTCCCGCGGTGGTTTGCCGGGAGCACAGGGGTTGCCCTGAATCCGATCTTCCGTGCAACCTCGGACGCGTGTACCAAATCGGCTCCGGACCGGAGCCCACCGCACCATGGCGATGGAAATCCACGTGTTCTTCCACGGCAAGCTGCCAACGAAGGCGGCGCTCGGAAGAACCATGAAGGAGCTGGGGTTCCCGCTCTCCGTAAAGCCCGCAACCGGCTCACTCGAGGGGCACAGCGGCTATATGCCGATGCGCCTCAACCGCGAAGAGACCGGGGTCGAATTCGCCATTTTCGAACGCCGGTCAGTCATTGACGAGGCCGGGTTCGAGGACGTCGACCCGAGCTTGGACCGGATTGGGAGTTTTCGGTGGGGCGGGGACGAGGATGAAATGCTGGCCGCGATGTGCGGGGCGGCGGCACTCGCAAAGTTGACGAACGGCATCGTGTTCGACGAAGCGGGCGACCAGATGCTTTCGACCGATCAGGCCGTCACGATGGCGAAGCAGCACTTGGACGCCGTCGCCCAGAAGCAGACGAAGCGGCCTGGCGGCACGCGTCCGGCCGACATCAAGCGCTATCTCAAGCCGCTACTCGAGTTGCGCCCCGACCTCGTCCTGATCGACAGGATGCTCATCATTCGTCCCGTCCGGCATCTGTTGCGTGGGGCGTTTTTTGATCGAACCAGCGATCGAGACACTTTCAGGATCTACCGGTTTTTCAAGCCGCTGTACGGCAATCCGCGCGGGACCGGGTATGGAGACTTCATTCACGGCTGGGCGTGGAACACGACCGGATGCTACTTCAGGCCTTTTCTGTTCGATTGCCTCGCGGAGGAAATGTTCAAATCGGTCGGCAAAATGACGACACTCGCGGCGCTGGCCGAGGAATTGCGGGCCGAGGAGTTGAGGACAAGCAAAGGGTTCATCACTCAGTGCGTCACCGCCCTGGTACTCTCTGGGCAGAAGGAAAGTGCTGCTGAATATCTCGACGAGTGGGAAAGGCGTGTAAACGCCTGGGACAAGGAGCGTGCGCTGCTCGGACGGGACATCGGCGATATCTGTGCCGAATTCCATGCCAAGGAAGCGGAAACGGCCAAGGCGTTGAAGCTCGGAGACATGTGGGAACCGGCGCCGTTCGATGTCGAGCTGCCGGACAGCGAGCGGGGGACCCGGACAGCCGATCCTCTCTTCATCCCTGAACCATGGATCCCCCGGCCGCCGTGGCTCCTGGAGGAAGCTCCGGCGCGTCCCGGCGAAATGCGGTTTGCCAAGAAAAGTTTTCACCGCAACGGTCAGGTCTTTTTGCTCATTCCGCTTACTCGTGAGCAAGCCGAAGAGAGGCACCGAAACAATCAACGTTACGTAATGGCGGCTCGCATGGACAACGGTTTTTTGGTCGTAGACGGCGGCGGGTATGAAATTCACGGCTCCTCGACTTGGGTGACAGGAGATTCCTACGGGCTGTACGCTGGAGACCGTGCTTCAGGGGAGCAGCCCTGGTCCTGGCATGTCGCTCTCGACCGCAACAAGAGATTCGTTCACGACTTTAGAGAAAACGGCCGCGGTTTCGAAGCGAGGCCGTTATCAAAGACGGACGTCGATTTTATGGAGTACCGGAGGCACGAATTCGGAGAATTCGACGAGCTCGTTCGGCGGATACTAGCCGTGCTCCGGGAGTCCGGCTTCGGCGAAATCACGTGATTCGAGGGTTACCGCGAACCTCTTGGCGGGCACCGATAATACTTCTTGTACTCCGAATTGATGACGTGCTGCTGAGGCCGCACTTCGGTGACAATGATCCGCTCTGTGTTCGGGTATTTCGTTACAACCCTAGCTGACATTTCCGACATGCGGTTTGAGCTGAGTCCGCGCTTACCGGTCTTGATGTCATAGATGCACACGGTACGATTTTTGGTCGGTTCATAAACATCGATCCGGATCGAGTCCTTCTTGCCGTAAACGCCTTCGTCCAGCATCTTGAAAAACGAGGCTTCCGGCGTCAGGTTCTTGTAGCCTCCCTTCAGAATTTTTTCTTTCACGCAATAGTGCACGGCAGTTCCATACGGGCCGGCCGGCAAACCGGGATCGGACATTTCTACCTCGATTGCTGCTTCGTTCGTCAGTCGTTGCACGTGTTCGAGCCCAGGGCAGGCCCTGTCGACTTCGTCCTGATTTGATGGGCTTGGCTTCGCTCTCGATGAGCACCCCGTCCTCAACGGGGTACTGACGCGCCTTGACCTCAATATTGAGAATGGCGCGTTTGTTGGGTCCGTTTGCAGTCGAGAGCCACTCGTAGAGCGCCAAGACGTCGTCGATTGCTGGAGAGCCAGCTTCGATGGCGCTTCGTATCGCCTCGTACGCCGGTTCCCAGGCGAGTTTCAAAGCCCTCCGGATGGCCTCTTCGCCTGCCTTGCGGGCTGCGTTCTTAAGTGGCTCCGGGAGTAACAACGCACGGGCCACACGCGTCGGCCTCGAGTCGGCTTCTACCGGATCGGCTTCTACCGGGTCGGCTTCTACCGGGTTGTCGCGGGTCCATTGACCGCCATCATGATGGCCGGAGGGAACTCGGGGCTGAGTGGGATCGTAGTGATGAGCCATGTTTGTTCTTCTTTTTTGAGGCTGGTGCCGCCGCGCGCGCGATTGCCCGCAGTTCGCAGAGGGACATCGGCGATGCGGTTGGGGCGGCGATCCGTTGGGGTTGGACGAGACGACGCCGCGGCTCGATCGCGCGGCGGCGCCCGGACGATGCAGAGAGAGGAAGCGCTCGCGTGCTCCACCGGCCGCAGAGGCGGCAGACTCAGGTATGCGAGGCTGTGCGGAGAGGAAGCTCAGAGCGGCAGGCAAACAAAAGCCCCCGCGGCTCGGCGGGGGCGCAACTCTGCATCGTAGCTTTCCCAAATGCCCGGTTTGCTCCGGTTAGTCAACAAAAATCTTGCGGATTACCGAACTTGGGGAGGGACACAATACGCCGGATGATCGGTCGGGGTTCGCGCTCTCGCGGCGCCGCGAAACGCCGGCGAGCATCCCCTGAACGCGCCACATCAACATTACAGGCCCGTAATCTCTGTCCAAACTTTAACTTGTCCGAGCCTTGCCGGGCGCTTCTACTACCGCACCCGAAACGTTCCCAGGAGGCATCCATGTGGAAAGCTGTTCTCGCTGGAACGACCGCGGTGGCGATCGCGGGAACTTCGCTGGTGTTCGCGCAGGCGCCCGCGCCGCAGGAGCCGCAGCAGCCGCAAGTCGGCTCCGAGGCCCGATCGCATTGGCGGCCGAGCGAGGCCGATTTCAACGCGCTCACGGACGCGCGCATCGCGGCGATCAAGACCGGGCTCAAGCTCACGCCCGACCAGGAGAAGAACTGGCCGGCGGTCGAGCAGGCGATCCGCGATCTCGCCAAGGACCGCTACCAGCGCCGGACCGAGCGGCGCAATCAGCCGCGTCCGGCGGATCCGATCGAGCGTCTGCGCGCGCGCGCCGACGCCATGACCAAGTCCGCCGCGGATCTCAAGCGCCTCGCCGATGCGTCCAGTCCGCTTTACCAGAGCCTCGATGAGGACCAGAAGCACCGCCTGTTCTTGCTCGTCCGTTCGATGCGCGGCCATCGCATGGCGATGCACGGACGCGAGCACCGCGGCTTCGAGCGCGACTGAACCGGCTCGGTGCAGCGCGGCTTGTAGGCGCGCGCTGCCGATCGAGGAGCCCGGCGACCTGAACTCGCCGGCGCCCTCCGGAGGGTCTCGCGCGAAATCACCTGCGGTTTGCGGGAACTCGCCCTCGCAATCCCGGCGCGGCGAACTACGTAATCCCGGTTCCCTGGACAGCCCGGCAGGCCTTTGCTACACGACGCTCGTCCGCGGCTGCCGGGGAATTTTCCGGTATGGGCGCATAGCTCAGTTGGTAGAGCAGCTGACTCTTAATCAGCGGGTCCAAGGTTCGAGTCCTTGTGCGCCCACCAAATAATTCAGTAAAATCAGCGGATTGCAGCCCTTCAGCTTGGGGTGTCCCGGCCGGCGATTATGTAGCGGACCCATTGCGGACCCCGCAGATGCAAATTCGTTGGGGGCGAATGCCCGAACGTCTCTTCATGCAGTTCGCTGCCGGCTGTCCCAAGTTTGGTAGCAAATTCGGTGACAACGGACGCTGTAATGCCCCACCCCGGGCGTCGGGACCCGAGCTCCCGGTATCGAGATCACCCCAAGCCTTCATACACACCAGAATTTCCCAGGTGTGACTATCGCCGCACACCACCGAGCAGCAGTCCCCTCAGGGCCGCCTCCGATTGCGCCAGTGACGACCGCGCTAGATCGGGCGATGGCGATTCCGTGAGGGTAGTAAGTCTTGGACTAAGGGTACGAGGGCCGATCAGGGGACACCTCGCAATTTCGCTACGGATCCCATCCGTACCGCCCAATGCTGCGCCTGTACGGTTACCCCATATTGTCGCTGGCCGATTGTTCCGCCTGTCCAGGACCCGGTGACCTATGGTTTACCCTCTGGGTTTTTCGGCCGAGATCATGAAAAGCTTGAAACGAAGCTTCATCGCAGACCTCCTTTCCCTTGCCCCGATTTGGAGTGGCATCAGATAAGTGGCTTGATTGGGCGTCACAAGTGGCCCGCTTCAGCCAATACCCGTGGCGCGAGTCCCATGCAGTGCGACTGCGCCATCGCGGAGCGTCCACCAAGAACCGCGCCGGCCACGAGCGGGGGCATTCCACCCGCAGTTACGGCCATGCGGCGTGCGGCTTCGGCAGCCAGGAATGCGGCGATTTCATTGTGGGGAAGCCGCAGGGTTGAGGCCCGGAATCGCCAGTCCGTGAGGGTAATACACCAAGAATATGTAACCGGCGGCGAATAGTACGCCTGCCAGAACCGCTGCCCAGAACCGGTTTTTCAGGATCTCGCCAATCAGCGTTGTGATGAGCACCATGCCGGAAAGCCAAGCAACTTCGGCCCAATTTACGGCATCTAAAAATGACCAATCGACCTGCACGGTACAACCTCTCCCAAAAGTCGTGGTGTTTGGAGTCTCGGAACTTTACGCGGAAAAACGTCGTAAACGAGGCCATGGCGAGATGCGGGCGGGGTTGGGGTGGATCTTGGCGCGTTTGGCGCGGACGCAGCGCGGGCCTGCGATTGACCCAGCAGAGCGCCTACGGGAGTCGCTGGGCGGCAATCACCGCTTCCCCGGACCTGAGAAGTAGCCGGGCCGCTCCTCGAGTTCCGCTCTCGAGGGTTAAGCGGAAATGTCCTGATTAGCACCTGACAGCCGGTTTTGACCCTTTCCGGACATTAGCCCATTAGCGGGATTGCCACAGAGCGGATCGGCCGCCGACGGTGTTCGGCACGTCATGACCTCTAGTCCGCCACTCCCACCGCGCAACAGGCTGAAGCAGATGCCGGTCCTACCTTCCCCGGAGCGTTACGGGCTTGTCCGCTGCGCGCCCCGGTACCGTCGCCGTAGACCGTGCTCTCGCCAGTCGTGAAAAACGCCTCCCATGAGAGTCCTGCCGGATCGTCGATCCACGCCTTCTCAGAACGGTGATAGCAGCAGGGTCTGTCCCTGCTCCAGCATCGGTGCATCCGCAGCCCGCAGCCGGTCATAGACCTCGTGCAGTTCGTCCGGGCTCTCGACTTGGATTCCCAGGTGGTTCAGTCCCGGTCGAGCGCCATGATTCGAGATGGCGAAGTTCACCCGCGGGTCGTCAAGCATCCACTTCGCGTAGTCCGGCTTTGTGACGGTCGGTTCCGTCGCGAACAGAGTCGAGTAGAACTTCACGGCCTTTGGAAGGTCGTCAACGGAGACGTGGACATGTAGGCGCTTCATTTACGTTCTCCCTTCAGACCGCAGGTAGCGGCTGGTAGCCAAGCCTTGCCATCATCGTTTCGAAGTAAGAGCGCACCTTCTCTGGGAACCGGAGCCCCCGCACGACGGCTGCCGACCGCAGCAGCGGCAGCACCCGGATGTCGTCCATCGACACCGTCCCGTTCACGGCAGCCGGGGCCTCAATCAGCCGGTCCAGGGTGTCGAGGTAGGGCATGAGCTGTTTGATGTATTCCCGAGTCTTCGCTCGGACCTCGACCAAGTCTCCGAAGACCGTGCGCTTGCGCACCGTGTAGTGGTCGAGCGCGGCGACGGTCGCGAACTCGGGTAGACCCAGGAGCGGGTACCGCGGCCACGTTAGCGGTGCGGTCTTTGCCGCCACGCCCTCCGCCCAGTCGGCAACTTCTAACCGCTCCGGACCAGTCAGCACCGGATCTCCGATCCCCTCGATGTGCTTCACCATGTCCATGCTTTCGAGCATCGGCTTGCCGTCGTTCTTGACCAGGATGGGGATCCGGCGCTTGCCCACGAGGGCAACCATCGTGTCGGTGTCATCGTCGAGCACGACCGTTTCTTGAAGGTGTATGTGCTTGAGGGCAGCCATCATCCGAACACGGAAGCAGAGCGAACAGTGTTCAAACATGTAAAGTCTCATGACACCGACGCCCGCTCCCGTTTGCGAGATGTTGTGCGGCTCGTCTTGCCCGAAGGCTTGCATGTCGCGCCTCGGCAGCAATGCTCCGTGAGGTAGGTCAGCAACGCATTCATTCGGTCATAAGCCGCCATATAGATCATGGAGCGACCTTCGCGGCGGACGGTGACAAGCCCAGCCATGCGGAGGCGGTCGAAGTGGAAGGTCAGCGTGTTGGGGGCTAGGTCGAGGGCTTCCGCAATGTCGCCCGCCGCCATCCCCTGACGCCCGGCCTGAACAAGCAACCTGAACACGTCGAGCCGGTTGTCCTGGGCAAGCGCCGCAAGGGCAGCTACAGCATCCGTCTTTTCCATAATTCAACTAATACTGAAATATAGGCCGCTGTCAAGCCCGGAATAGCCAACGGGCAAGGACGACGGCGAGAAGCATCCCGGCAAGTTGGGCTTTCGGCGGCAAAGCAGGTGACCATTTCCAAGCACGGCCCAGCGCGCGAAAAAGGGGCGCCGAAGCGCCCCGTTCCGTCGCCCCGTCGCGACAAATCTTTACGCGCGGGCTCCCAGTGCTCCTCGTCCTGCGGAAGAATGAGCGACGGAGCGTGCGCTGGAATGTGGTTCGGAGCTAGCTCGCCGTGTATTCCTGCGATTTGAAGGTCAGGTGCCGCACGCCTTCGGGAGCATCGGCGAGTTTGCGGATGCCCGCCCAGGTCTGCTTGTAGTTCGGTATGATGAACTCGTTTACGCCGGGCGAGACCACGTTGCCCTGCACGCCATTGGGGTTGGCGAACAGCATGAAGGTTTGCTTGCGGCCCGCGGTCGGCGTCGGATAGACCATCGCCTGGGTCGAACCGTTATCGTTGTAGATCTCGACGAGATCTCCCTGCTTCAGGTTCAGCTCCGCCATATCCTGCGGGTTCATCTGCACGAACGGATATGGGAAGCGATCCATCACGAACTCGTTGTCCTGGTCGAGATAGGAGCTTTGCCAGGTGATATTGGCGCGGCCGTTGTTGATGAGGAACGGCCATTTGTTGCTTTCGGCTTCCTTGCCGGAGGCTTGGAGGCCGCGCCACTTGGTCTCCATGAACGTGGCCTTGCCATCCTTGCTGTCGAATTTGCCATCGGCGAACAAGCGCTTGGTTCCAATGATCTGCCCGTCCCGGTAATCGACGGCCGGTTCCTGGAAACCGTTGGTGCCCATGACGCGAAGCCGCTCGTAGGTCACGAACTGCCCGCCTTTTTCATGATTGTGATAGCCGTCCATGAAGGCGTCTTCCTCGGTCTTCCAGTCGAAGCCCTTGAACTGGTCGGCATACTTGGCCTTGCCCTGCTCGCGGAGGATGCGCTCCATGTGATTGGCGATCCGCGCAGCGATGAGGCAGTCGGCCATGGCTTGCCCTGGCGGGTCCATGTAGCGCTCGGTGAGCCGCATCCGCCGCTCCCCGTTCATAGAGGTGAGGTTCGCCTCGCCCGAGGTCGCAGCCGGCAGCCACACGTGACAGGCCTGGCCGATCTTGGTCGGTACGATGTCGACGTCCACCGCGAACAGGCCGCCTTTCTTGATCGCTTCCATGATGGCGTTCACCGTCGCAGTACGGTCCCCATATGGTACGGCCGACATCGCGTCCTTCACCAGGTCGGTGCGTTTCTTATAGGTTTGTTTGAATTTCAGGGCGTTGAGCGTCGTCTTGTAGTGGTCGCAGCCCCAGATGTGATGGACGCCGCCCTTGCCCTCGATGAGCAGCTTGTCGACATACGCGGCAGGACGGCCGACGTGGGCATCGGATGGACGCGAGTAGCCTTCCTGATGTCCCCCCATGCGCACGCAGCCGCCGCCCGGGCGCCCGATGTTGCCGGTCGCCAGCGCGACGTTCACGACCGCCCCATTGGTGCGGTAGTTGTCGTTGCCCCAGATCAGGCCTTTCTCGTAGGCGAACATGGTGCGACGCCGCGCGCCGCCCTGCTTTGGTTGCGCAATCCATTCCGCCGACTGACGGATCTGATCGACCGTAAGTCCGGTGATCCGCGCGGCATCCGCAAGGCTCGTTTTGTTCGCCGCGACTGCCTTGTCGAAATCTTTGGTCGAAGCCGCGATGAATGTTTTATCGACCCAGCCTTGGTCGGCGATGTGTGTGAGCCAAGCATTGAACAGCGCGAGATCCGTCCCTGAGTTGATGGCGAGATGCATCACCCTGTCTTTGCCGGCCTCGACTTCGCAGGCGTTGACGGTGACGGTGCGCCTCGGGTCCACGATGATGACGCGGCAGGGTTCGAACGCCTCGGTTCCGAACTCGGCCTTTTTCTTGTCGATCGAGATGCCGCGCAAATTCGGCACCCAATGGTTGAGGAAGTAGTTGGTCTGGGTTTCCAACGCGTTGGTGCCGACGGCGACGATCGTGTCCGCGAGCTCCGCGTCCTCGTAGCAGTTGTTGAGCTCCCCCACGCCCATGTCGCGGGTGGCATGGACCTCGGAATTGTAAGCCGGCCGATTGTGGATCCGGATGTTCTTGACCTTCATGGCACCAAAATACAGCTTGCCGGTGCCCCAGGTGTTCTCGTAACCGCCGCCGGCGCCGCCGTGATCGAAGGCGGAGACGAACAGCCCGTCCTCGCCCATGTCGTTGATGACCGCGACGGTGACGCGCGCGACGAGGTCCAGCGCATCGTCCCAGCTCGTAGGCTGCATCTGGCCGTAGCGCCACACCATTGGGTCGGTGAGCCGCTGGAGCTGGGTATTGCGAGCGCGCGAGTAGCTCATCTCCGCCATTCGCGCCCCGCGGACGGAGCCGAGCCCGGAGTTCACCACGCAATCCTTGTCCGGCTTGATGACGATGTGCACGTCCTCACCGTTCTGACGGACGATGTTGTACATCGCGGGCGAGTACCAGGCCGCGGTTTGCGCCTCCTGCTGCTTGCCGAGGTCGACGCCGAATTTGTTCTGGTCAGGCGCGGTGCCGCCCTGCTTGTTCATGGGCCAGGTGTAGGCTTTGTAGCCGCAGCCGACGATGCAGTAATGGCAGGTGACGTTGAACTCCTCGGCGTCTTTCGGGACGATCGGGAGGCGGTCGATCTGACGTTTGTAAGCCATCGTTTCCTCCCTTAGAGCACGTTGGACAGCCGGCCGTAGAGGAGCTCGTCGATACCCTCGGCGTAGATGTCGCCATTGGCATCGACGCGCAGCATGTACTGGGGGAGGTTCTGCGTTGCCTGGCCCCAAATCTGCTGGCCGCCGGCCTCGCAATCGAATCGGGAGTAATGACCGGGACAATTGAGGGTCTTATCGGCGGCGTTGTAACTGAGCGGAAAACCTTTGTGGGGGCAGATCGTCGTGAATCCGACGACATCGCCATCAGGGCCGACGCCGTCCGGTACCCTCTTCCCGAGCTTCAGCAGCACGCCTGGAGCATCACTGTCGGGATACGAGACAACCACCGGCTGGTCCACCTTGAGGTCGCGGATGTTGCCCAGTCGGCTCGAAGGATAATCGACTCGGGCCTGACTCAGCGCGGCCTTGGCCCCTTGGGGCACCAGGCTTGCGGCTGCCGCCCCTGCGGCCGCAATACCCGCGCCGCTGAGGAACTGCCTACGGCCGACGTCGACGAGCCTTTCGCACCTCTTCATGGGCAGCCTCCCTGTCGTTATTGAGCGGAGCCGACCGGCTCCGGGGTCCCGTTGTCACCGGAACGTCATCGAGCTATGTGAAAGCAATATGTCGAGAGATCTCGAAATGAACGATACCCGGATTTCCAGGTTCTGTCATCTGGCGTTTGGCGGGGCGCCACACTAGAACACCGCCCCGACGTAATCATGCGAAGCAGCGCATTGGCAGTTGTGGGCCATATCGGGCCGATCTCGAACGACGGCACCATGTCGGCTCCCCATGCGCTCGCCGCTTTGGCCGCGCTCGGTCAGCCGACCAGGCTGGAGATTTTCCGCATCTTGATGCGCCGGGAACCCAAGGGCCTTGCCGCAGGCGCGATCGCTGAGGCGATCGGATGCGCCCACAACACGCTGTCCTCGCATCTGAGCATCTTGGCCCGGACCGGACTCGTTCGGGCAGCCCGCGAGGGCCGCTCCATCGTTTATCGGGCGGACGTTGCCAGCATGCGGGCACTCGTCGATTTTCTCGTGACCGATTGTTGCGATGGACATCCGGAACTTTGCGGATTCATGGGCGCTGCCCCCGCGCGGGGCTGCGGCTGTGGCGCCGTCTCCAAGAAACCCCGCAACCACAAGCAACGCGGCAAGCGCAGGAAGTGAGCCGATGCAGTACGCTCGTAGAAATCATCCTTTCAACGTGCTGTTTCTCTGCACCGGAAACTCGGCTCGCTCGATCATGGCCGAGGCCCTGCTCAACCGAAACGGCCGGGGAAATTTCCGAGCGTTTTCGGCGGGAAGCCAGCCGAAAGGGCGAATCCACCCCTACACGCTCGATCTGCTGCGCAAGCTGCAGTTCGACGTGAGCCGCCTGCGGTCGAAAAGCTGGCACGAATTCACCGGACCCGAAGCGCCGGCGCTCGATTTCGTGTTCACGGTCTGCGACAACGCGGCAGGCGAGGCCTGCCCGGTCTGGCCGGGCCAGCCTATGACCGCGCATTGGGGCATCCCGGATCCGGCCGCCGCCGTCGGGAACGAAGCGGAAATTCGCTTCGCGTTCGCCGACGCGCTGCGGATGCTCTCCAATCGCATCAACGTGTTCCTCAGCCTGCCACTGCGCTCGCTCGACGAGCTTTCGCTGCAAAACCAGCTCCGTGCCATCGGCAAAATGAAGGACGCAGAGGACCCTGCGTCCGCGGCCTAATGTACGAGACTCCTTCCCTGTCGCGGCGCCTCCTCGCCGAAGCATTGGGAACCGCCATTCTGGTCGCGACCGTGGTCGGGTCTGGCATCATGGCCGAGCGGCTCGCCGGCGGGAATCAGGCGATCGCTTTGCTCGGCAACACCATCCCGACGGGCGCGATCCTCGTCGTCATCATCACGATCTTCGGCCCGGTTTCGGGTGCGCATTTCAATCCGGCCGTCACCTTGGTCTTCGCAACGCGGGGCGAAACGCCCTGGCGTGAGGTTCTTCCGTACGTCGTCATCCAGTGTATCGGCGGCGTTGCGGGCACGGCCCTCGCGCACCTCATGTTCGATCTGACGCCGCTCGCGATCGGAACAACCGTTCGCAGCGGGCCTGCGCAATGGCTCGCCGAGGCGATAGCCACCTTCGCGCTCATCCTCTCGATCCTCGGCGGCTTGCGATACGCGCCTCAGGCGATTCCCTGG
>JBKPDF010000099.1:0-20328 GCA_046727735.1 Pseudomonadota bacterium
GGACGCTCGCGGCGTTGCAACCGTCACTATCAACCGACCGAAGGCCCGCAATGCCATTGACGATAACGTCATCGATTTGCTGACCACTGCATTTAAGGCGCTTGGCGCGGATGCCGACGCAAGGATTGTCGTTCTCACAGGCAGCGGCGTAGCGTTTTCGGCTGGCGCCGATCTGGACTGGATGAGGCGCATGGCTGCGTGCAGCGAAGCGGAGAATTTCACAAGTGCAAAAACGATCAGCGCGATGATACGCATCCTCGATGAGCTTCCAAAGCCGACGATAGCGCGCGTCAATGGAGCGGCGTACGCTGCGGCTGTCGGGCTGGTCGCCGCCTGTGATACCGCCATCGCCGCAGAAGAAGCGGCGTTTTCAATCTCAGAGGTGCGGGTCGGCCTCGTCCCTTCGACCGTCACCCCTTATGTTGTCCGGGCCATCGGCGCCAAAGCAGCTCGCCATTATTTCTTGACCGGCCAACCGATGCCTGCGGCAGAGGCATATCGATTGGGCCTCGTTCACAAAGTCGTTCCGCAGACCGGTCTCGACGAAGCAATCGAAAATGTGGTCTCGGCTTTGCTGGCCGGGGGTCCCCACTCACAATCACTTGCGAAGCGGCTCATCGCCGAGGTGGCTGACCGGCCGGTTGATGATGATGTTGAAGCTCTGACGGGTCGCAGCATCGCCCAAGCGCGCGCGTCGCCCGAAGGGCGCGAAGGCATCGAGGCGTTTTTTGGAAAGCGCAAGCCCGCTTGGTGGCGCCAGTAGTCCGTTTCCGGTCCTGGCACTACCCAGGCATTCGCGGCAATGCACAATCACGGCGACAATTAGGGATACACCGGACCTGCGATCGAGTCCGGGACTGCGCAACCACGGCTCGAAGAATCATCGCTCGCAAACTCGGTCGACGAACCTTCATTGAATGGCCAAGCTACCGCGCGGCGGACTGAATGCCCCCCTTTCGGAGCCCTCCAGAAGTTCCATTAGGCTTTCCCTCTCTGGATCATTCCAGTATGGAGAGCGAAGAAGCGCCCTGTTTACAAGGGTTTTTCCAGCCCCGAAAGGGGGAGGTCGGCGAGCGTCATAAGACGCGAGCCGGAAGGGGGTCGTGATCCCCACCCGACCGCGGAGCCTGGCCCGGACTTGATCCGGGCCGGTCGACCCTCGGGTCAGGCCCGAGGGCAAGCCTCCCCTTTTTCAAGGGGAAGTAAAGGCGTTTGCCCCTCGATCAATCCAGTGCGTAAACGAACAGCGGGCCACGCTCGACGCCGCCATGCAGGCACACGAAACGCACGGTACGCGCGCCGCTTCCCGGATCGTAGCTGGCGCGCCCGTGATAGACCGTAGAGACGAATTGGCTGCCGACCCGGTCGGCGAAGCGGTCGACCGCGACGCTCGCGCGATCGATCACGAAGCGGCGGAATGCGGGATTGCGGCGCTTGAATTCGACCGCCGCGTAGCGCTCGCAGCCGAGGAGGCCGTCGGAGGTCGTTCGTTGCGCAATCGCTGGCGAGCCGGGCAGCAGCAGCCCGAACAGCAGCGCCGCCGCCATAGCCCTCACAGCCACGGGCGCTCGGCCTTCGCCTTCTGCTCGTAGCCCGTGATCTTGTCGGCCTTCACCATGGTGAGCCCGATGTCGTCGAGCCCGTTGAGCAGGCAGTGCTTGCGGAACGCATCGATGTCGAACTTGACCACCCCCCCGTCGGGGCCGCGGATCTCTTGTTTCTCGAGGTCGATCGTGAGCGTGGCATTGGCACCGCGCTCGGCGTCGTCGAACAGCTTTTCCAGATCCCGCGGCGATACGTTGATGGGCAGGATGCCGTTCTTGAAGCAGTTGTTGTAGAAAATGTCCGCGAACGAGGTGGAGATCACGCACCGAATGCCGAAATCGAGCAGCGCCCACGGCGCGTGCTCGCGCGAGGAGCCGCAGCCGAAATTGTCGCCGGCCACGAGGATCGTGGCCTTCCGGTAGGCCGGCTTGTTGAGCACAAAATCCGGATTGTCGCTGCCGTCGGCGTTGTAGCGCATCTCGGCGCACAGGCCCTTGCCGAGCCCGGTGCGCTTGATGGTCTTGAGATATTGCTTGGGGATGATGCGGTCGGTGTCGACGTTGATCATCTTCAAGGGCGCCGCGACGCCTTCGAGCACGGTGAATTTTTCCATGGCGAGTCCTGGGTTTTGGCGCGAATGCGTTTAGCGCGAAGCCCTCCGCAGCGGAAGGGCGTTGTCGCTGCGGCGTGGGGCTGCGGGCGCCCACGAAGCGACGCGCGCAGCTCTGCCGCGGTTACGCCGCATCCGCCTCGATCGCTGCAATATCCTCGTCGGAGAGGCCGAAATGGTGGCCGATCTCGTGCAGCAGCACATGGGTCACGATCTTTCCGAGCGTCTCGTCGTGCTCCGCCCAGTAATCGAGGATCGGCCGCCGATAGAGCCAGATCAGGTTGGGCATCTGCATCGGCGCGCTCTCCGATTGGAACGGCACGCCGACACCCTGAAACAGGCCGAGCAGGTCGAACTCGCTTTCGAGCCCCATCTCGTCGATCACCTCGTCGGCCGGAAAGTCCTCGACCCGGATCACGAGGTTGCCGCACAGCTGCTTGAAGCGCTGCGGCAGGCGGCGGAACGCCGCGGCGGCGAGCGTTTCGATCTCCTCGAGCGACGGAGCCTTGGCGAGGCGCCAGGCGGCCGCCGGATCGGAAACCGGACGGTCGTTCATCGGCCGAGCCCGTCACCGCGCGCGCGCCAGCGCGAGCCAAATCCCGCCGCCCATCATGATTCCGCCGCTCACCCAGGACAGCCGGCGAATGCCGCGGCCGGACAACGCGAGGCCGAGCTTCCCGATCAGGACAGCGTAGGCGCCGTCGCATAGCGTCGCGACCGCCATGAAGGTCGCGCCGAGCACCACGATCTGCGAGGCGGCATGGCCGCTCGGATCGATGAACTGCGGGATGAACGCGCCGAAGAACAGCAGCGCTTTGGGGTTGCTCAGGATCACGAGCAACCCCTGTACGAAAAAACCGGAGCGCGGCGGCGCCGGCGCGGATTGCGACCGCTCGAGCGCAGCGGTGCCGCGCAGCAGCTTCCATCCCAGCCACACCAGGTATGCCGCACCCGCAAGCCGTACCCAATCGAACCACACCCCCATCGTGGCGATGATCGGGGTCAATCCGACGCACAGGATCGCGATCATCAGCGCGAGCCCGAGCTGCGTGCCGGCGACGTTCAAGAGGCCGGCGCGGGCGCCATGGCGCAGGCTGTTGGCGATGATCAACGACACGGTCGGGCCCGGGACGATCACGATCGCGAAGCAGGCGGCCACATACGCGGCGTAGAGCTGGGGGGACATTGGCACATACCTTTATCCGGCCTCATGCTGAGGCGGCCGCCGAAACGGGCCCTCGAAGCACGCCGGCCGCCCGAATATGCCGGCCATCCGGGTATTATCACAACTCGCCGCCGTCGAGCTTCGCGGCTGACCCGAGATTGACGCCGCGAGCGCGATACGGGAGCGTGGCCGCGACCAAGGGGAACCGCATGCCCAGAATGATCATCGTCGGCGCACTGGTGCTCGTCTGGATCACGATTCCGGCCGCAGATCGCGCGTTTGCCGCCGAGCTCCCGCGCGCATCCGCGGGCGAGCCGCGGCTTGCGCAGCTCGAATCCCCGCCGCGCGTCGTACGGGAGCGGCCGCGGATCGAAGTCTATCCGGGCCGGCCGCTTCACCGCGAATGCGTCGATGGATACCGCGAGGTCTGGCGGCCCTATTGGGGCACGACCGTGGTCACGCCCTACATGCGTTGCCGGTGGGTGAGAGGATAGCCAGCTTGTCCCGGGCGCGGCGCAGTACGAAGTGGTGCGCTGCTCCGTTACGCATGACTTGGATCGTTTAGCTGGACTCCGGATCTGCGGCGCAACGCTGCGCGTTGCACCGCGTCCGGGGAACGCCGCAATCACCGCCACTCGCGCACGTCGACGAAGCGGCCGGCGATCGCCGCCGCCGCCGCCATTGCGGGCGAGACGAGGTGGGTGCGGCCGCGGAAACCCTGCCGCCCTTCGAAATTGCGGTTCGAGGTCGAGGCGCAGCGTTCTTCCGGCGCGAGCTTGTCGGCATTCATAGCGAGGCACATCGAGCAGCCGGGCTCGCGCCATTCGAATCCGGCTTTGGTGAAGATCCGGTCGAGCCCCTCGGCCTCGGCCTGCGCCTTGATGAGACCGGAGCCCGGCACGATCATCGCATCGAGGTTGGGATTGACCGTCTTGCCTTCGACGATGCGCGCGACCTCGCGCAGATCCTCGATCCGCGCATTGGTGCACGAGCCGATGAAGATGCGGTCGAGCACGATATCGGTGATTTTTTCGCCGCCCTTGAGTCCCATATAGGCCAGCGCGCGCTCCGCGGATTGCCGCTTCGCCTCGTCCGCGATCTCGGCCGGGACGGGGACGCGGCCCGTGACGGCCGCGACCTGCTCGGGGCTCGTGCCCCAGGTGACGAGCGGCGGCAGCTTTTGCGCGTCGAGCTTGACCTCGCGATCGAACGCCGCGCCAGCATCGGACGGCAAACGCTCCCAATAGCGCCGCGCCACGTCCCAGGCTGCGCCCTTGGGGGCCTTGGGCCGGTCCTTCAGATACGCGAACGTGGTCTCGTCCGGCGCGATCATGCCGGCGCGCGCGCCGGCCTCGATCGACATGTTGCACACCGTCATCCGGCCTTCCATCGACAGCGTGCGGATCGCCTCGCCGGCATATTCGATGGCGTGCCCGGTGCCGCCCGCCGTGCCGATCTCTCCGATGATGCCCAAGATGATGTCCTTGGCGGTGACGCCGGCCGGAAGCCTGCCGTCGACCGTGACCCGCATGTTCTTCGCTTTCTTTTGGATCAGGGTCTGGGTGGCGAGCACGTGCTCGACTTCGGAGGTGCCGATGCCGTAGGCGAGCGCCCCGAACGCGCCATGGGTCGAGGTGTGGCTGTCACCGCATACGATCGTGGTGCCGGGGAGCGTGAAGCCCTGCTCGGGACCGATGATGTGGACGATGCCCTGGCGGCGGTCGAGCGCGTCGTAATACTCGATGCCGAACAATCTGGCGTTCTCGGCGAGCGTATCGACCTGAGTTTTGCTCTCCGGATCGTCGATGCCCTTGCGGCGATCGGTCGTCGGAACGTTGTGGTCGACGACCGCGAGGGTCTTTTCCGGGGCGCGGACCTTGCGGCCGGAGACGCGCAACCCCTCGAATGCCTGCGGCGAGGTCACCTCGTGAACGAGGTGCCGGTCGATATAGATCAGGCAGGTGCCGTCGGGCTGCTGGTCGACCAGATGGTCGTCCCAGATCTTGTCGTAGAGGGTGCGCGGCTTCGCCATTCGTCTTCCATTTCCGCGCGCATGGCGCGCGTTTACTCGGCCGCCGCCTCTTCGGGTTCGGCCTGCGCAGGCGCGGTTGCGGCCGCCGCGGCGACGCCCTGGCGATCCTGCTTCTCGGTGATGCGTGCCGATTTGCCGCGCCGCTGGCGCAGGTAATAGAGCTTGGCGCGGCGCACCTTTCCGCGGCGGACCACCTTGATGGAATCGATCATCGGCGAATAGAGCGGAAACACGCGCTCGACCCCTTCGCCGTAGGAAATCTTGCGCACCGTGAAGCTCTCGTTCAGGCCGCGCCCGGAGCGGCCGATGCACACGCCCTCATAGGCCTGGATGCGGCTGCGGTCGCCTTCCACCACCTTGACATTGACGAGCACGGTGTCGCCCGGGCCGAAATCGGGAATTTCCTTGCCGGCGGAGAGCTTGGCGATCTGCTCCTGCTCGATCTCTTCAATCAGGTTCATGGCGAATTCTCCGACGGCGGCGCGCCGCGACGCGCTGTCCTGCAATGTTTTCGAGGGTCGGCGCCGCCTATACGACAGGCCGGCGCGTTTGTCATCTATCGCGGGCGCGCCGGAGCCGCTCGATATAGGCGGCCCAGAGGTCGGGCCGCCGCTCCTGGGTCACCTTCTCGGCTTCGCTCCTGCGGAATGCCGCGACCTTGGCGTGATCGCCCGAGACCAGCAGGTCCGGGATCGAGCGGCCCTCCCAGACCTGCGGCCGGGTATATTGCGGGTATTCCAAGAGTCCCGCCGCGAAACTCTCCTCGCCGCCGGACGCCTCCTTACCCATCACACCCGGCAGGAGCCGAATGCAGGCGTCGATCAGGGCCAGCGCCGCGACCTCGCCGCCCGATAGCACGTAATCGCCGATCGAGATTTCTTCGAGCCCGCGCGCTTCGATCACGCGCTCGTCCACCCCCTCGAATCGGCCGCAGACGATCACGAGCCCCGGACCGTCCGCCCAGGCCTCCACCCGGTCCTGGGTCAGCGGAGCGCCGCGTGGGCTCATCAGGAGCCGCGGCCGGCCGGCAGCCGCGGTCGCATCGAGCGCACGGGCGAGCACGTCGGGTCTCATGACCATGCCGGGGCCCCCGCCCGCCGGCGTGTCGTCGACCGAACGATGGCGGTCGGTCGCAAAGCCGCGGATATCGACCGCGTCGAGGGACCAAGTGCCGTTTTCGAGCGCCTTCCCGGCGAGGCTCAAACCGAGCGGCCCTGGAAACATTTCCGGGAAGATCGTGAGCACGCTTGCGCGCCAGGGCATGGGCAGAGCCTAGCCGCAATCGCCCCTACCCTCTCCCCTTGCGGGAGAGGGTGGTGCGAGTAGGCGGCGAGGACGGGGTGAGGGGTTGGGCGCCTTGACCCCTCACCCGGCTCGCGGACTGCGTCCGCTCGCCACCCTCTCCCGCACGGGGAGAGGGTTTCCGAGCGCCGGGATAGGCTTCCACGCCGGCTGCATCGATCACGATGCGTCCGCCAGCGACATCGATCGCGGGCACGAAGGTCTTGGTGAAGGGCAATAGAAACGTCGCCGCGCCTTCGGGGGGCGCGATTTCGAGAAGATCGCCGGCTCCGAAGTTCTGCACCGCACGAACCGTCCCGACTGCCGTTCCGTCCGCGTCCACGACGGCGAGCCCGATCAGGTCGCCGTGATAATAGGTCTCCGCCTCGGGATTCGGCAGCCGCGCGCGTGGGACGTAGAGCTTGATGTTGCGCAATCCCGCCGCGGCATCGCGATCCGCGATACCGGCGAAGCGGGCGACGAGCGCATCGCCCGCCGGCCGCAGCGCCTCGATTTCAAGCGTGCGGCTTGCGTCCTCGACATCGAGCGGCCCATACCGATTGACGCTCATCGGGTCTTCGGTGAACGCGCGGAGCCGAACCTCGCCGCGCACGCCGTGCGGCGCGCCGATCTGCGCCACGCACACGCGTGTATTCTCGCTGGCTTCTCGCACTACCCGGTTCGGGCTACGGCTTCCGGCAAACGAAGCGGCCTCGAGGCCGCTGGATCGCGCGCGCCGCATCGGCATTAGCTCGCCGCAGCTTCTCCGGCCGGCGCCGCCGGTGCGGCCGGGGTCGATGCGGACGCGCCGGTCGCGGCCGCTGCGCGTTCCTGCGCCTTCTTCTTCGGTTGGGCTTTTTTGGGATTGTTGCGCGCCGGGCGCTTCATCACTCCCGCTTCATCCAAGAACCGCAGCACGCGGTCGGTCGGGGTCGCGCCCTTGGCAAGCCAAGCCTTGACCTTGTCGAGGTCGAGCTTGAGGCGATCCTTGGCTTCCTTGGTCAGCAACGGATTGAAATGCCCGATCCGCTCGATGAACCGGCCGTCGCGCGGCGCGCGGGAATCCGCGATCACGACGTGATAGTACGGCCGCTTCTTGGTGCCGGCGCGGGCCAGCCGGATTTTCAGGGACATGTCAGCTCCTCGTTATTCGCGTCGTTCCGGGGCGCGGGCGAAGACCGCGAACCCGGAACCCATGAACACCGCACGCGCATTCTTGCGCGGACCGTGGGCGTGGATCCCGGGTTCCCGAGCTTCGCTCGAGCCTCGGGATGACGAGGCCAGTGTTGCTCATTTCTTCTTTCCTGGCGCGGGGATTCCGCCAAGGCCCGGCAGTTTGCCGCCGAGACCCGGAAGCCCGGGCGCGCGTCCGCCCGGGAAATTCCCGGGCAATCCCGGCAAGGCGCCGGGCATGCCCGGAACGGCGCCCGGGGCGCCGCCCGGCATCTGCCGCGCGAGCTTGGCGAGTTCCTCCGGCTTCGGCATGCCGCCACCCAACCCGAACAGGTTGCCGAGCGCCCCCATCGGGCCGCGCTTGCCGCCGCCCATCGCTTTCATCATGTCGGCCATGGTCCGGTGCATCTTCAGCAGCCGATTGATGTCCTCGACCTTGGTGCCGGAGCCGGCCGCGATGCGCTTCTTGCGGCTCGCCTTGAGAATCTCGGGCTGGCGGCGTTCCTTCGGGGTCATCGAGTCGATGATTGCCACCTGACGCTTGACGACGCGATCGTCGAGATTGGCGCTCGCGATCTCTTTCTTCATCCGCGCGATGCCGGGGATCATTCCCATCAGGCCCGATACGCCGCCGATCTTCTTCATCTGCTCGAGCTGATCGCGCAGATCGGAGAGGTCGAACGCGCCCTTGCGCAGCTTTTCCGCGACGCGCTGCGCACGTTCGGCGTCGATCGTGGCCGCCGCCTTCTCGACCAGCGACACGATGTCGCCCATTCCCAGAATGCGGTCGGCGATGCGCGCCGGATGGAATTCTTCGAGCGCGTCGAGCTTCTCGCCGGTCCCGATCAGCTTGATCGGCTTGCCGGTGACGGCGCGCATCGAGAGCGCCGCGCCGCCGCGGCCGTCGCCGTCGACCCGCGTGAGCACGATTCCAGTCAGGCCGACGCGTTCGTTGAAAGCGCGCGCAAGATTGACGGCGTCCTGGCCGGTCAGCGCGTCCGCGACGAGCAGCACTTCGTGGGGAGCGGCGGCATGCTTGACCTCGGCAGCTTCGGCCATCATCGCCTCGTCGAGGGTGATGCGGCCGGCGGTATCGAGCAGGACGACGTCGTAGCCGCCGAGTTTTGCGGCCTCGAGTGCGCGGCGCGCGATCTGCACCGCGGTCTGGCCGGCGAGGATCGGCAGCGTGTCGCCGCCGATCTGGCGGCCGAGCACGGCGAGCTGCTCCATGGCGGCAGGCCGGCGCGTATCGAGCGAGGCCATCAGCACCTTGCGCCTGGCGGCGTCGGCGAGCCGCTTCGCGAGTTTCGCGGCGGTCGTCGTCTTGCCCGATCCCTGCAGGCCGACCAGCATGACCGCGACCGGAGCGGGCGCGTTCAGATCGATGCCCTCGCTCTGCGCGCCGAGCGTCTCGATGAGCTCGTCGTGGACGAGCTTCACCACCATCTGGCCGGGCGTGACCGACTTCACCACCTCGACGCCGACCGCGCGCTCGCGCATGCGCTCGACGAAGGCGCGCGCGACGTCGAGCGCGACGTCGGCTTCGAGCAAAGCGCGGCGGATCTCGCGCAGCGCCGCGTCGACGTCCGCCTGGCTCAGCGCCCCGCGCCCGGTCAGCCGGTCGAGAATCTGGCTCAGTCGCTCCGAAAGGCTGTCGAACATCCAGTCGTCCCGGTTAGAGGCACGCAAGCCTCGGCACCCGCTCCGCCTCTCCCCTGTGGGGAGAGGTCGGCGAGCAGCTTGGCTGCGAGCCGGGTGCGGGGAACGGGTCCTTCATTGCGTTCGGAACCCCTCACGCCGGCCCTCTCCCTGCGAGGAGAGGGAGAAACCCAAACGCGTTTGCGCCCGAGGGCGCACCGCGCTGTCGGGCGTCGACCTCCGGTTTCCTGCGAACCGGTCGGCCGGTTGAATTCTCGAAGCTCCGGAGAGCCCGCGGAAGCTATGGACCCGGCTTGATCGAGTCAAGCGCGGCGATGTGACGAGTGTCACCAGAATGACGGGATTTTCGCTATTATCCTCGCCGCCACACCATGAAACTTTCACGCCGCAGGCTGTTCACATTGCTGGCCGCTGCCGCCGCCGCCGGAACGGGCGGATACGGCGTGCGGGCCGCGACGGGACGCTATTACGACGGGCCCATCTCCGACCATTTCGATGGGGTGCGGTTCGTCGATCCCGACGGCGTGCCGCCCAAAGGCATCCGCGATGTCCTGCGCTGGTGGAGCTCCAATCGAAAAGCCGAATGGCCGATCGCGCATCCGAGCCCTTATTCGGATCGACCGCCGCCCCGTGTTTCCGGTTCGCAGCTTCGCGTCGTTTTCGTGGGCCATGCCAGCCTGCTGCTGCAAGCCGGCGGACTCAACGTGCTGTTCGATCCGGTGTGGTCGGACCGCGTCTCCCCGGTCAGCTTCGCGGGTCCCAAACGGGTCAATGCTCCGGGCATTGCGTTCGAGGCGCTGCCGCCGATCGACGTCGTGCTGGTGTCGCACTGCCATTACGACCACCTCGATCTCGCGACGCTGTCGCGGCTCGCGACCACGCATAGCCCGCGCGTCCTCACTCCGCTCGGCAACGATTCCATCATGCGCCGGCACGATGCCGCGATCCGGGTCGAGGCCTACGATTGGGGCGACCGAATCGATCTCGGCGCGCTCGCCGTCACGCTGATGCCGATGCGGCATTGGTCGGCGCGGAACCTGTTCGACCGCAACAAGGCGCTATGGGCGGCGTTCGCGATCGAGACGCCCGCCGGCCGGGTCTATCACGTGGGAGATTCCGGCTACGGCGACGGCCGGCGGTTCCGCGAGGCGCGCCGGGACGGTCCGTTCCGGCTCGCCATCCTGCCGATCGGAGCGTACGAGCCCCGCTGGTTCATGCGCGAGCAGCACATGAACCCGCGGGAAAGCGTCCAGGCCTTTCTCGATCTCGGGGCGGAATCCGCGCTCGCCCACCATCACGGCACATTCCAGCTCACTGACGAGGCGATCGACGCTCCGGAGCGGGCGCTGATCGAGGCCCGCGTCGCAGCAGGCATTGCGCCGGAGCGGTTTCGCGTGCTCAAGCCCGGCGAAGCCTGGGAGCTGGGCTGAGGCCGGCAGCTCCCATCCTCCCCCGCTTGCGGGGGAGGTCGGCGAGCCGCATGGCGGCGAGCCGGGAGGGGGCCCCGTCCCCATCCCTCCCCGCCTGCGGGGGAGGGAGGAGTGTGTCGCTTGGTCCTACCGGAATCCTTGGCGCACGCGGCGCTGACACGCGCCGTCATTTCACCGGGACGAATACCTCGATCACGAGCTTGTCCTCCGGGGTGGAGACCGGATCGGTGAGATATTGCTCGATGAACAGCTCCTTGGCCTCCAGGCCCTTCTGGTCGAGGTAGTTGGTGATCGCGTCGTAGGTGGTGTCCATGCCGTCGTAGGAGCCGCGGTGGACGAACTTGAGCGCCCGGCCCTCCGGCGATTTGCCGACCGCGAGGTCGCCGCGCGGGGCGGTCTTCGGCTCTTCGGCAATCGGGATGGCGGCCTGGAACTGGAACCCGGTGTCGTCGGTCGCAAGATAGATCGTGATCGGCGGGCCGTCAGTCTTGAGCTTCTCGCGGTCGATGAAGCCGCGGAGCGACTTGAAGGCGTCGACCAGGCTCTCGTAGGCATTGTCCCAGGTGGCCGTGCCTTTCAGGTAGAGGATCGGCTTCGCGGTCATCTCGACTTCTTCGCCGAACGGATCACCGGGCTGGGTCGGGGCGGCCGGTGCGGCCGGCGCGGGTGCGGCGGTCGCGGGCGGCGTCGGCGGCGAGGCCGGTTGCCCCCAGGACGGCGCGAGCCCCGCCGGCGTCAGGGCGGCTGCCGCAAGCAAGACGAGGGCCGGCTTGCGAATCTCGAACATCGTTTTCTCCCCGTTCGCCCTGCGCGTCGCCGGCCGTGCAGGGTTCCTTCCGTCTAGCATGCCGCAATGATCTCGGGATGTAAGAAATGCGTTAGGGGCCGCCGCTCGGACGCAAGCGACTCGCCAATCGTCGGGCTTTTCGCCATATAGAGCCGCGACATGAGCGCGCTCGCGAACCGTGTCTTCACCAAGATGAACGGCCTCGGCAACGAGATCGTCGTCGTCGACCTGCGCGATGCGCCCGCCGCGATCGGCCCGGACGATGCGCGCGGCGCAGCCAAGACCATCCGGTTCGACCAAATGATGGTGCTCTACCCGCCCCGCACGTCCGGGACCGAAGCGTTCGTGCGCATCTACAACAACGACGGCTCGGAATCCGGCGCCTGCGGGAACGGCATGCGTTGCATCGCTGCGCTGGTTTCGGAAAAAACCGGTAACGACGTGGTCCGCTTCGAAACCAGCGCAGGGGTCTCGGCTTGCCGCATGGCCGGCGAGCTGGTCACGGTCGAGTTCGACAAACCGCGATTTCGCTGGGACGAGATTCCTTTGAGCGAGCCGTTCGCGGACACGCGCGCAATCGAGCTGCAGATCGGCCCGATCGATCGCCCGCTGCTGCATTCCCCGTGCGTGGTGAACGTCGGCAACCCGCATGCGATCTTCTGGGTCGCCGACATCTCCGCCTACGATCTCGCCGCCGCCGGCCCGCTGCTCGAGAACCATCCGATTTTTCCCGAGCGCGCCAATATCTCGCTCGTGGCAGTCGCGTCCCGCGAGCACCTCATCGTGCGCACCTGGGAGCGTGGCGCCGGCCTGACGCGGGCGTGCGGTTCCGCGGCCTGCGCGGCCGCAGTATGCGGCGCGCGCACCGGCCGCACCGGCCGCAAGGTCACGATCAGCCTGCCGGGCGGCGATTTGTCGATCGAATGGCGCGAGAGCGACGACCACGTGCTCATGACCGGGCCGGTCGAGTTCGAGTTCGAGGGCCGCTTCGATTCCGTTGCGTCCGCCGCCGGCGCGCTGTGAGGTCCGCGATGAGCGTCGACGTCGTGACTTTCGGCTGCCGCCTCAATGCCTACGAATCCGAAGTGATGCGGAAACAAGCCGCCGACGCCGAGCTGACGGACACGATCATCGTCAATACCTGCGCGGTGACCGCCGAGGCGGTGCGCCAGGCGCGCCAGAAGATCCGCCGGCTGCGCCGCGAGCGGCCGCAGGCGCGCATCGTGGTGACCGGCTGCGCGGCCCAGACCGAACCCGAAACATTCGCCGCGATGACGGAAGTCGACCGTGTGATCGGCAACGCGGACAAGCTCGACTCGAAAACGTGGCGCGCGGCCCGCGACCGTCTCGGCCGCGCGGGGCTGTCGCTCGCTGCCGAGGAGAAGCTCGCGGTCAACGACATGCGCTCGGTGCGCGAGACCGCGCTGCACCTGATCGATGGCTTCGAGGGCCGCACTCGCGCCTTCGTCCAGGTGCAGAACGGCTGCGACCACCGCTGCACGTTCTGCATCATTCCGTTCGGGCGCGGGGATTCGCGCTCGGTCGCGATGGGCGAAGGGGTCGGCCAGGTGCGCCGGCTCGCCCGCAACGGCTATCGCGAAGTCGTGCTGACCGGGGTCGACGTCACGAGCTACGGCCAGGATCTGCCGGGCCGGCCGCGACTCGGCCGGCTCGTCAAGGCGGTACTCGCGCACGTCCCCGAACTCGAACGGCTGCGGCTCTCCTCGATCGATTCGGTCGAGGCGGATGGCGAGCTGATCGACGCGTTCGCGCGCGAGCCGCGATTGATGCCGCACCTGCATCTGTCGCTGCAATCGGGCGACGACCTGATCCTGAAGCGCATGAAGCGCCGCCATTCGCGCGCCGACGCGATCGCGTTGTGTGCAACATTGCGCTCGCTGCGGCCCGACATCGTGTTCGGCGCCGACATCATCGCCGGCTTCCCGACCGAGACCGAGGCGATGTTCAAAAACTCGCTCGACCTCGTCGAGGAATGCGGGCTCGTGCATCTCCACGTGTTTCCGTTCTCGCCGCGGCCCGGCACGCCGGCGGCGCGCATGCCGCAAGTTGAGCCGGCGGTCGTCAAGGAACGGGCACGGCGCCTGCGCGAGGCGGGAGCTTCGGCGCTCGCGCGCGCGCTTGCGCGCGAGGTCGGGGCCAAGCGCCGCGTGCTGGCGGAATCCGAGGATCGCGGCCGGACCGAGCAATATTTCGCCGTGAAATTCGCGCGCCCGGCCGAGCCGGGTGCGATCGTCGAGACCACAATCGCCGGCCACGACGGCCAGCGCCTCTTCGTATCGTAGCAAAAATACTGACTCGCGTTTTTCCTCGTCATTGTCGGGCCTGAGCCGGCAATCCATGCAGCTGGCGAAATGGCGAGGCCGCATAGGTGCGCGGGTCAAGCCCGCGCATGACGAGTCAAAATGTTTGTACGGCGAAAGGTCGCCTCTGAAGCTTCCATCCGGCGAGCGTTGCCCACCCTACGGTGCTTCCTTCCAGCCGCACCGCATCAAGAGCTCACGCATGTGCGCCGGAACCGGAGCCGTTGCCCGGATCGGCGCGCGTTTCGGGTAGAGCGGAACGACGATTTCGACGGCGTGGAGGTGGAGCGGCAGGCCGCCGTAGCGGGGCGCCGCGCCGTAGATCGCATCGCCGACGATGGGCCAGCCCATCTCGGCGCAATGTACCCGCAGCTGATGGGTGCGGCCGGTCAAGGGTTCGAGCGCCAGCCAGGTGAGGCGCTTTTCCCTCCCCTGCAAGGGGAGGGTGGCGCCGAAGGCGCCGGGTGGGGTCGAGTTTGCGCGGGCCCCCGCCCCGCCGCTGCGCGGCGACCCTCCCCCTTCGGGGGAGGGATTGGCCCGGCCCAGCACGCGCCAACGCGTCCGCGCCGGCAGGCCCTTGTTGTCCGGCTTCATCCACCAGCCGCGGGTCGCGTCGAGCCGGCCGAGCGCGAGATCGATCTCGCCCTCCGCCGCATCCGGGCCGCCTTCGACGACGGCCCAATAGGTCTTGCCGACACGGCCGTGCCGAAAGAGCGCGCCGAGATGGGCGAGCGCCTTGCGGTGGCGGCCGAGCACGAGGCAGCCCGACGTTTCGCGGTCGAGCCGATGCGCCAGTGCGGGCGGCCGCGGCAGCCCGAACCGCAGCGCGTCGAAGCCATCCTCGAGACTCGCGCCGCCCTTGGGGCCGCGGTGCACCGCCATTCCGGCCGGCTTGTCGAGGACGATCATGAGCGCGTCGCGGTAGAGCACGCGACACTCGATCCCTTCTCCTGTCATGGCGAAACCGCTATCACCGCGCCGCCATGACCGACAGCTCCCGCTCGGGATTGCTCCTGGCCGGCCACGCGCTCGAGTTACCTCCCCCCTTGTGGGGGAGGTCGCCGTCGCAGAGCGACGGCGGGAGGGGGGTACAAATTTCAAGATGTCACCTGCCCCCCTCCCCATCCCTCCCCCACCATGGGGGAGGGAGGAGTTTTTGGCTCGCCCAAACAAACGAAGAGCTGCCGACTTTGGGGTGGGGGGCACCGGCGTGAACGAGCCCAAACCAAGGCCGTGGCTCGCGCGGCTCGGCGCGGGCTTGAAGCGCACGGCCACGGCGCTCGGCGGCGCCATCTCCGATCTGGTCACCAAGCGTCCGCTCGATGCGGCGACGATCGACGAGCTCGAGGATGTGCTGATCCGCGCCGATCTCGGCGTCGCGGTCGCGGGCCGGATCGCCGCGGCGGTGGCGCAGGGCCGCTACGAGCAGAAGGTTGCGCCCGACGAGGTCAAACGCATCCTGGCCGGCGAAGTCGAGAAAGTCTTGACGCCGGTCGAAAAGCCCCTCGCGCTCGCGCCGGACAAGAAGCCCTTCGTGATGCTCGTGGTCGGCGTCAACGGCTCCGGCAAGACCACGACGATCGGCAAGTTATCGGAAAAATTCCGCCGGGAGGGCAAGCGGGTGATGCTCGCGGCCGGAGACACGTTCCGCGCCGCCGCGATCGATCAGCTCAAAATCTGGGGCGAGCGCACGCGCGCGCGCGTCGTCGCCCGCGCGCCCGGCGCGGATTCCGCGGCGCTCGCTTACGAAGCGCTCGAAGCCGCGCGCGCCGACTCCGCCGACGTGCTGATGATCGACACCGCCGGGCGGCTGCAGAACAAGGCGGCCCTGATGGGCGAGCTCGAAAAGATCGTGCGGGTGGTGAAGAAGATCGACGAGACGGCGCCGCACGCGGTGCTGCTCGTGCTCGACGCGACCGTCGGCCAGAATGCGCTCTCCCAAGTCGAGGAATTCGCGAAGACGGCGGGCGTGACCGGCCTTGCGATGACCAAGCTCGACGGCACCGCGCGCGGCGGCATTCTGGTGGCGATCGCGGAAAGATTCCGGCTGCCGGTGCATTTCATTGGGGTCGGCGAGAGCCTCGACGATCTCGAGCCGTTCGTCGCCCGGGATTTCGCCGCCGCCATCGCGGGCGTCGAGCAATGACGAGATTCCGGCTTGTGCGAGCGGCATACGCGCTGTCCCTCTCCCCTTGTGGGAGAGGGTGGCGAGCACCGAGCTTGCGAGGTGGAGCCGGGTGAGGGGTCGGTCGCAAACCCATGAGAACCGAACCCCTCACCCGGTCCTCTTCGGCTCGGACCACCCTCTCCCACAGGGGGAGAGGGAAGCGCGCAAGCGGCGAATTTCCACTATCTGCAGCAAGCCCCGGCATCCAATGAGAATTTGGCAAAACAGCGGGGCGGTTGAGAACGATCGATGGAACAACCTTCCGTGCAGACAACGGTGAGGCCGGCGATTCACCCGCTGCTCAAGATCGCGCTCGAGCTCGGTCCGCTGATCCTGTTTTTCCTCGCCAATGCGCGCTGGGGCATTTTCGCCGCGACCGCGACATTCATGGCGGCCGCGCTCGTTGCGTTCGCGGTGTCCTATTCGCTCACCCGGCGCTTGCCGTTGATCGCGCTCGTCTCGATGATCGTGGTCATCGTGTTCGGCGGCCTCACGCTCCTCCTGCAGGATGCTTTGTTCATCAAGCTCAAGCCGACGATCATCTATACGCTGTTCGGCGCGATTCTCATGGGCGGGCTTGCGGCCGGCAAGCCGCTGCTCGCCGTCGTGTTCGACCAGATGTTCCATCTAACCGAGGAGGGCTGGCGCAAGCTGACGTGGCGGTGGACGCTGTTCTTCTTCGCGCTCGCGGTTCTGAACGAGGTCGTCTGGCGCACGCAGTCGACCGATTTCTGGGTGGCATTCAAGGTGTTCGGCGTGATGCCGCTGACGCTCCTGTTCGCAGCGCTGCAATACCCGCTGCTGACCCGATACGAGGCGCGGTCCGAAGCTTCCGTGCCGGCCCGCGACCGCTGACGTCGATCAGCCGCCGCCCAGCGCCTTGTGCAATTCGGGCAGCAGCACGCGCTCGAAATTCTCGTTGGTGATCGGGCCGACCAGCTTGTAGGCGATGCGGCCGTCGCGGCCGACCACGAACGTCTCCGGCACGCCGTAGACGCCCCATTCGATCGCGGCACGGCCGTTCTCGTCGGCCCCCGACGCCGCGAACGGATTGCCGTAGCGGTTGAGAAACCGCCGGGCGTTGTCGGGCTGGTCCTTGTAGTTGATGCCGACGAGACGGATGCGGGCATCCTGCGCCAGCTGCTGCAGGAACGGGATCTCGTCGTGGCACGGCACGCACCAGGACGCCCAGACATTGACGAGGCTGACGCGGCCTTGGAATTCGCCGGGATCGAGCCCGGGCATCGGCTTGCCGTCGCGCTGGAGGCCGGCGACCGCCGGCAGGGCAGTCATCGGTGCCGGCTTTCCGATCAGCGCCGAGGGGATGCGGTTCGGATCGCCCGAGCCGAGCCGGATCAGGAACAGGGCCGCGAGCGCGAGGAACAACACGAGCGGCAACAGCAGCACGATCCGGTTGCGGCGCGGAGTTTGGGTTTGCGGCGGTACCATCGGAAAATTCCTGGTGCTCCGAGTTCGATCAAGATTCGCTCCGCCACCTCTCACCCGGCGCTTCACTTCGTTCGGCGCCACCCCCGGATCAAGTCCGGGGCAGACTCTCTCCCGCAGAGCGAGAGGGTAGAAACGCAAACGGCACGGCCCGGTCGATCACCGCGCCGGCTCGGAGCGACGCGTGAGGCCGCGCGTTTCGAGATCCGCGAGAATCCTGCGCTGCGTGCGGTAATCGAGCAGCACCCACACGACGAGCGCGGCCACGACCGCCAGCGTCAGCGAGTAGGCGGCGACGATGAACGCCGCGTATGGACCGAGCTCCATCTCAGGACCCGGCCGCCTGCGCCTGCATGAGGCGCAGCGTGCGCACGCGCCGGCGCAGGATCTCATTGCGCATGGCCGAGAGGTGCAGTGTCAGGAACAGCAGCGTGAAGGCGAGCGCCATCACGAGCAGGGGCATGAGAATCGCCGGATGGATGGTCGGCGCACCGAGGCGGAGCACGGAGGCGGGCTGGTGCAGCGTGTTCCACCAATCGACCGAGAACTTGATGATCGGCAGGTTGATGGCGCCGACGAGCGTGAGCACCGCCGCGGCGCGCGCCGCGCGCGAGGGATCCTCGATCGCGCGCCACACCGCGACGAGGCCGAGATACATCAGGAACAGCACGAGCACCGAGGTCAGCCGCGCGTCCCATACCCAGTAGGTGCCCCACATCGGCCGGCCCCACAGCGCGCCGGTGACGAGGCACACGAACGTGAAGGCCGCCCCGAGCGGCGCCGCGGCCTTGAGCGCGACGTCGGCGAGCGGATGCCGCCACACCAAGGTGCCGAGCGCCGCGATGCTCATGATGGTCCAGCCCAGCATGCCGAGCCAGGCGCCCGGAACGTGGATGAACATGATGCGCACGGTCGCGCCTTGCTGATAATCGTCCGGAGCCGCGAAGGCCGCATAGAGTCCGGCTGCGAATGCGAGCACGGTCGCGGCGGCAAGCCAGGGCAGCAGCCGTTCGGCGAGCGCCAGGAACCGCGACGGATTGGCGAGCGCGATCCACTCCATCGGAGCCTCATATCCGAGCGCCGACATGCGGCGCAATGCGGCCGAGCGCCGTCATCGCGGTTTCAGTCGAGGCCGTGGCGCAAAACCGCGGCGGCTGCGAACGGACCGGCCACGATGCTCATGAGCGTAAGCGCGATCAGGATGAGAAACGGCGGGCCGAACGGCGCCGCATGCAGAATCGCGGCCTCCCCGGCCGCAATCCCGAAGACGAGCACCGGAACGGTCAGCGGCAGCACCAGCACCGGCAGCAAGAGCCCGCCGCGTTCGAGCGCCACGGCGAGCGCCGCGCCGATCAGCCCGATGCAGGTCAGCGCCGGCGTGCCCAGCAGCAGGGTCAGCGCGACGACGCCGATCGCTCCGCCGTCCAGGTTGAGAAACAGGCCGAGCAGCGGCGCGGCGATGACGAGCGGCAGTCCGGTCGATAGCCAATGCGCGGCGGCCTTGACGGCAAGTGCTAGCTCGATCGGCAAGCGACTCGTTCGGATGAGGTCGAGCGAACCATCGTCGTGGTCGGAGGCAAGCAGCCGGTCGAGGCCGAGCAGCGTCGCGAGCAGCGCGGCGATCCACAGGATCGCCGGGCCGATGCGCGCGAGCAGCTTCAGGTCGGGGCCGACCCCGAACGGCACCATGGTGACGACGAGCAGAAAGAACAGCACGCCCATGAGCGCGCCGCCCCCGACCCGCACGGCGAGCCGCAAGTCGCGCATGAGGAGAGCGCCGAGCGCGGTCATGGGGAGATGGCTCCGGTCAGCGGCTTTGACCGCGGGCGTGCCGCAGGCGCCGCCCTCCCCCGCAAGCGGGGGAGGGATGGGGAGGGGGCTGTGTGCTGCGTCTGGCCGACTAGGCCCCCTCCCGCCTCGCGCAAGAGCGCGAGGCGACCTCCCCCGCAAGCGGGAGAGGGGAAGCGCGCCAGCCGAGAGGTATTGGCCATTACGGCACGCCCCCCAAGCGCAGCTCGCGGGCAGCATCGAGGCCGAGCGGCGCATGGGTGGCGGCGAGGATCAGGCCGCCCGCCGCGAGGTGGCGGAGCATCAGCTCGCGCAGCAGCGCCTGCCCGGCGGAATCGAGCGCGCTCGCCGGCTCGTCGAGCAGCCAGATCGGCCGCGCGATCGTGAGAAGTCGCGCGATCGACAGGCGCCGGCGCTGGCCTGCCGACAAGTAGCCGGCCGGCAAGTCGCCGACGCTGCCGAGGCCGACCGCCGCCAGACCATCCGCGGCCGGCTCGCCCGAACCGCCGCCGAGAAATTTTGTCCAGAACCGCAAATTCTCGGCAACGCTCAGCGATGGTTTGAGCGGATCGGCATGCCCGAGATAATGCGCCTGTTCGGCGAGGCCGAGGTCGGGATCCGCGCCCGTGAGCTCGATGGTACCGGCCGCGGGGCGCAGCAATCCGGCGAGGATCCGCAGCAGCGAGGATTTGCCCGCGCCGTTCGGACCGGTGAGCAGCAGCGCTTCACTCGCGCGCAGCTCGAAATTCAGCTTGGCGAAGACCTGCCTTCCGCCCCGGGTGCAGGCGAGATCGCGGCCAAATAGCTCCATGGATTCAGGGCCTTAGCAGTGAGGCGGCGGCCGACACGGCAACCCCCCACGGCTGCGCTCGGCAATCATGCAAAAACGTGCTCCCCCGCGCCGAAAGAAGTTCTATAAACCGC